>JARKPR010000012.1 GCA_029975165.1 Selenomonadales bacterium | reverse complement strand
GGAGAGGTTCCACTCTTAGTAAAGCAGTCTTTGCCGCAAGGAGGGATAGGAATCCTCACCCCATACGAGCTTATTATATCTCACGGTCAATTGACCGGCGATATACGCCTTATAACCAAAACTAATTATAGTAGGAGGGTAAAGGATGTATCAACCCTCGGAGATGACCGGCAAACAGAAGGCGGCAATTTTGCTGATCTCGCTCGGTCCGGATATTTCGGCCCAGGTGTTCAAGCATCTGAAGGAGGAGGAGATCGAGAAGCTGACGCTGGAGATCGCCAATCAGCGGAAGGTGACGCAGGATCATAAGGATAAGGTGCTGGTGGAGTTCCACCAGATGGCCCTTGCCAAGGAATATATTTCGAGCGGCGGCATCGATTATGCCCGCGAGATTATCGAGAAGGCCCTGGGGCAGGAGAAGGCGATGATGATTATCAACCGCCTGACTTCGAGTTTGCAGATCAGGCCGTTCGATTTCGCGCGCAAGACCGATCCGTCGCAGTTGCTGAATTTTATCCAGAACGAGCACCCGCAGACGATTGCGCTGATTATGGCGTATCTCCAGCCGGAGCAGGCGGGGTCCATTTTGTCGGCGCTGCCGCCCGAGCGCCAGGTGGATGTGGCGAAGCGGATCGCGCTGATGGACCGGACGTCGCCGGATGTGATCAAGGATGTGGAGCGCATTCTGGAGCGCAAGTTGTCGTCGCTGGTGACGCAGGATTTTACGGCCGCCGGCGGGGTGGACGCGATCGTGGAGGTGCTGAACCGGGTGGACCGGACCACGGAGCGGACGATTATCGAGAATCTGGAGATCCAGAATCCGGAGCTGGCGGAGGAGATCAAGAAGCGGATGTTCGTGTTCGAGGATATCGTGCTGCTTGACGACCGCTCGCTGCAGCTGGTGCTCCGCGAAATCGATTCGAAGGATTTGGCGCTGGCGCTCAAGGCTTCGTCGAGCGAGGTGGCGGAAAAGGTGTACCGCAATATGTCGAAGCGCGCTTCGGAGATGTTGCGCGAGGAGATTCAGTATATGGGCCCGGTGCGCATCCGCGATGTGGAGGAGGCGCAGCAGAAGGTGGTCAATGTCATCCGCCGCCTGGAGGAGTCGGGCGAGATTATCGTTTCCCGCGGCAAAGGAGACGAGATCATTGTCTAGGATTTTTAAGAGCATTACTTTGCGCGATACGCCGATGGTTATTGTCTATAAGGCTCCGGTTGCCGATATGCCTGAGGCGGAGGACGAGGAGCCGGCCGAAGAGGCTGTGCCTGTTAACGATGCCGAGGTTATGGCGGCGACCGATGAGGAGGCGGCGGCTATCGTGGCCGATGCCCGCGAGAAGGCGGCCGCGGTGTTGGCGGCGGCGGGCGAGGAGGCGGCGAGGCTGCGCAAGGAGGCGTACGACGAGGGGTTCCGCCAGGGCCTCGCCGCTGGCGAGGCCAGCGGCGAGGCCGCCGGCTTGGCAAGGGCCAGGGGCGCGGTGGAGGATGCCGCCGCCGAGGCGGAGCGGATCGTGGCTCTGGCCCGGCAGCAGGCGGCGGCGGCCCTGGCGGCGGCCGAGCGGCAGGTGGTGGAGCTGGCGCTGGCGGTGGCCGGCAAGATAATGGCCCGCGAGGCGGCCGGGGACCCGGCGCAGGTTCTGCCGCTTGTGAAGGCGGCTCTCAATAGGGTGCAGGAGGAAGAGCAGGTGACGGTCCGGGTCCATCCGGGGTGTTATGAGCAGGTGCTCGCCGCCCGGCCCGAGCTGCAGGCCGTGTTGTCCAGCGCCGCCGCTCTGGCGGTGGTGGCGGACGCGACGCTGCAGGCGGGCGATTGCATCGTGGAGACGCCGTACGGCACGGTGGATGCCCGCGTGGATACGCAGCTGGCGCTTGTGAAGGCGGCGCTGCGGGATATGCTGCCATGACGGCGGTGGATCTGTCCCGGTATCGGGAGGCGCTGGCGGGGGTCGATTCGCTCCGCCAGGCCGGCAAGGTGAGCAAGATTATCGGTTTGCTGATCGAGTCGCAGGGCCCGCGGGTCAGTCTGGGGGATCTCTGTTATCTACATTCGCCGGGCGACGGCGCTGGTCTGCCGGCCGAGGTGGTCGGCTTCCGCGAGAACAGGGTACTGTTGATGCCGTTGGGCGAGTTTCACGGCATCGGGCCCGGCTGCCAGGTGGTTTCCGCCCGGCGCACGCTGCAGGTGAAGGTGGGCGATGGCCTGCTGGGCCGCGTTCTCGACGGGCTGGGCAATCCGATCGACGGCAAGGGCCCGCTGGCGGCCGCGAGGGAGTATCCGCTGCACGCGGCGCCGCCGCCGCCGCTGTCGCGCCGGCGGATCACGGAGCGGATTTCCGTGGGCGTGCGGGCGGTGGACGGCCTGCTGACGCTGGGCCGCGGCCAGCGGGTGGGCATCATGGCCGGCAGCGGCGTGGGCAAGAGTACGCTGCTGGGGATGGTGGCCCGCAATACGGAGGCGGATGTGAGCGTTATCGCTCTGGTGGGCGAGCGCGGCCGCGAGGTGCGCGAGTTTATCGAGCGCGATCTGGGCGAGGAGGGGCTGAAGCGGTCGGTGGTGGTGGTGGCGACGTCCGACCAGCCGGCGCTGCTCCGCCTGAAGGGCGCGATGACGGCTACGGCGATCGCGGAGTATTTCCGCGACCAGGGCCTGGACGTGATGCTGATGATGGATTCGGTGACCCGCTTTGCGGTGGCCCAGCGCGAGGTGGGGCTGACGATCGGCGAGCCGCCGGCGACAAGGGGCTATACGCCGTCGGTGTTCGCGCTGCTGCCCAAGCTGCTGGAGCGGTCCGGGGCGGGGGAGACGGGGTCGATTACGGGGATATATACCGTCCTGGTGGACGGCGACGATATGAATGAGCCGATCGCGGACGCGGTGCGCAGCATCCTCGACGGCCATATAGTGCTGTCGCGGGCGATCGCGGCCCAGAATCACTTTCCGGCGATCGATGTGCTGCAGAGCATCAGCAGGCTGATGCTGGAGATCGTGGATGCGGAGCATTGGCGCGCGGCCCAGGAGGTGCGGACGCTGCTGGCGACGTACCGCGACGCCGAGGATCTTATCAATATCGGCGCGTACGCGGCCGGCAGCAACGCGGGTATCGACCAGGCGATCGGGCTGATCGGGCCAATCCGCGAGTATCTCCGCCAGGATGTGCGCGAACGGGCCGGGCTGGAGGAAGCGGTCGACAGGCTGCTGACGCTGGCGCGGTGATTTGCCGGCAGACGGGGTGAGGTGTTATGGGGCCGTTCCGGTTCCGCCTTGAGACGTTGCTCACGGTCCGCCGCATGAAGGAAGAGCAGGCGGAGGTCAGGCTGGCCGCGGCCACGGCGGCGCTCGCGGCCGAGCAGGGGCGCTTGGCGGCGCTGGAAACGGCGCTGGCGGACCATGTCGCGGATTACCGCCGCACGCTTGCCGAACCGGTGGCGGTGGCTACGCTTAAGACTTTTCGCGCTTTCAACGATAAACTTACAGAGGATATCGACCACCAGCAGGTCCGGGTGGCGACCGCCGACCAGGAACGCCGCCGCTGTCTGACGGTTCTCGAGGCGGCGGCGCGGGACCGCAAGCTGGTAGAAAAGCTGCGGGAGAAGCGGCTTGCCCAGTATCAGGCCGAGGCGCTGCGCGAGGAGCAGAAGCTGTTGGATGAGCTGGGCTTGCAGGCTTTCAGCCGCAACAGTTAGAGGTGACATGGCGATGATGGACGGCGTGCAGCGCGTGATGCAACGCATCGCGACAATCGAACAGCGTTTCCGGACGATGCAGCCGGCCCAGCAGGGGGCTTTCGCGAAGGCGCTGACCAAGGCGGACGCCCAGGCCGCCAGGACGGCGGGCGCCGGCGCATCGCGCCAGACGGTCGCGGCGATGGTCCAGGCGGCCGCCCGGCAGCACGGCGTGGACGCCGGGCTGGCCCTGGCGGTGGCGACGGCCGAGTCGGACCTCTCCCCGCAGGCGATTTCGCCGGCCGGGGCGATGGGCGTGATGCAGCTTATGCCCGATACGGCCCGCGTCCTGGGGGTGCGCAATACGTTCGACCCGCGCGAGAATATCGACGGCGGGGTCCGCTATCTGAAACAGATGCTCGATACCTTCGGCGGCGACGTGGTCAAGGCGGTAGCCGCTTACAACGCCGGCCCGGAGGCCGTGCAGCGTTACGGCGGCGTGCCGCCTTACCCGGAAACGCAGGCCTATGTCGGCAAGGTGCTGAGCATGTGCGGCTGATGCGGCCCCGAAAGGTGGCTGATTCGTTAGATGGCTGAAAAGAAGACGGCTGACCAAAAACAGAAGAGGAACACGGCAGCGAATCCCAAGCCCGGCGAGAAACCGGCCAGGAAGAAGCGGTCCGGCTTCCTGCTCAAGGCGATGCTGGCCCTGCTGGTGCTGGTGATGCTGGCCGGCGGCGCTCTGACAACTGCCGTTTATTTTAAATTCGTCGATCCGGAGGCGCTGGCCGCGCAGTATAAGCTCAATGAACTGCCGCTCGTCGGCCGGTATTTGCCCAAACCGCCGGCGGTGAATTTCACGCCGGTCGAGCTGCCGCCCGAGGAGGCGGCGAAGGACAAGCCGGCCCAGCCGGCGGCCGCGGCGACGGCCCAGGCAGCCCCGGCGCCGGTGCCGGCGGCCGCTACGGCCGAGGAGGTGAAGGCGCTGCAGGCCAAGGCCAAGCAGGAGGAAGCGAAGCGCATTTCGCGCCTGGCGAGGCTGTACGGCGAGATGAAGCCGGACGAGGCGATCCCCATTCTCAATCAGCTCGACGATCCGACCGTTCTGGCGATTTTCGGCAAGATGGAGGACGGCCAGGTGGCGAAGCTGCTGGCGCAGCTCGACGCCCGCCGGGCCGCCCGCCTGTCGGAGAGCATGCTGAAAGGCAAAACGATGTGAGTCGCTCTGCCTTTTAGTCATAGATAAGACACGGAAAGGAGGTGAATTGATGGATGTAGCGATTATGCAAATGGTGGCCGAGATGCCTGCCGGCCAGCCGGCGAAGGCCGCCGGCAAAAGTGCCGGCAAGGCGGACGCAGGCGGCTTCGCGGCGGTGTTCGCCGGGATGACGGACGCCGACAGCGGCGACGCGACGGCGGCCGATGCCGACGCGACGGCGACGGGCGAGACGGCCGGGATGATGCCGGCGATGTGGAACTTCGCGGCGATCATGCCGCTGCCGGCGACTCAGCCGCAAGCTACCGCCGCCCAGCCGACGGCCGCGGCCGCAGGCGTGCCGCCGACGATGACGGGTGTGCAGTTCCCTCCGCCCGTAACGGTTCCCGCCGCCGGACAAGGCCGGCAACCTGACGCCGCCGTGCAGCCGGGCCGGACGGCCGCGGTGCCGGTAAACGGCCAGGAAGCGTTCGCCGCGGCGATTGTCCAACAGCAGGACAAGCCTGCGGTTGGTTCGCAACCGGCGATGCCGCTGCCGGCCGCACCGGCCGCGCCCGCACCCCCGGTGACGGCAACAACGCCTGCACCGCAAGCCGGCCTTCCCGCGCAGGCGGCAGCGACCGCGGCCCAGCCGGCCGCTATGGCCGACAGCCCTGCGCAAGTTGCAGCGATGGCGCCGCCGCCGGTCCCCGCGGCAGCCGAGGCGCCGCCGGCCGCGAAGGCGGCGGATACGGCAACTCAACCGGCCGCCCCGGCGATGGCTGCGCTGATTCGTCCGCAGGCGCCGTCCGGCGAACGCCCGGCGAACGCCGTACCAGCAGCCGGCAACGAGGCCCAGGCCGAAGCCGCCGCGCTTCCGACAGCGCCGGCCAAGGCACCGGCCCCGACGGCCGCGGACGGCGACCGGTCCGCCGGCGACCACGGCGCGACCCTGACGGCCGAACGTCCCGTACCGGCTGCCGACAACGGCCCCGCGCCCGCTCCGGCTACCGGCAATCAGGCGTTCGCGGCGCTCGTCGACCGGCAGCTCAGTTTGCACGACACCGCCGGCACCGCCAGCGGGCCGCAAGCACCGCCGGCAGCCGACCCGTATAACGTCGCCGGCCAGATCGTCGACCACGCCCGCCTGATAACGAAGGCGGCGACGAGCGAAATGGTCATCAAGCTCAAGCCGGAGCATCTCGGCGAGATGACGCTGAAGATCGCGGTCGAGAACGGCGCGGTGACGGCCACGTTCCACACGCCGAACGCCGATGTCCGCAGCGCGATCGAGGCTTCGCTGCCCCAGCTTAAGCAGGATATGGCCAGCCAGGGTCTGAAGGTCGATTATGTGGGCGTTTACGCCTCGCTCGACCAGTTTTTCGCCAACGACCAGCACCGGGCCCCGCAGCAGCAGATGGTGCGGACGGCGCGCCGGCCTAAAGGCGAGGAGGTCTTCACGGAGGCGATAGCGGCCGTTGCGGCGGCGCCCCCCGGCTCGCTGACGGCGAGCGGCGGCATCGACTACCGAATCTAGCGCAAGGGAGGTGACAAGATGGCAATCGTGACGAATACCCCGGCCAATTCGGGCGCGACAGCGACGACCGGCACGAGCACGACGAAAAAGGACAACACGACGCTCGGCAAGGACGATTTCCTCAACCTGCTGGTGGCCCAGCTCCGCAACCAGGATCCGATGTCGCCGATGGAGGACAAGGAGTTCATCGCGCAGATGGCCCAGTTTACCAGCCTGGAGCAGATGATGGGCCTGTCGGCGACGATGGCGACGATGCAGGCGACCGGCTTGATCGGCGCCGAGGTGTACTGGACGGACGACTACGGCATGGAGTACGGCGGGATCGTCCAGTCGGTAAGCATCGTGAACGGCCAGCCCAGGCTGCAGATCAACGATGCGGCGGTCGATATCAGCACGCTGACGCGGTCCGAGAAGTACACGACCGCGACCGACCTGATCGGCACCGTGGTGGGCTGGAAGGACGCCGCCAGCGGCATCGAGCTGTCAGGGACGGTGAAAAGCGCCAAGACGGTGGACGGCAAGACATACGTGATAATCGCCGGTCCGCAAGTGTCGCTCGACCAGGTCACGCACGTGCAGCGCCCGACGACCTCGACGCCCGAAACACCCGCAACGCCGGAGACGCCCGAGGAGACACCCGCGACGTAAGGAGGGAAGACGATGACCGACAACCGCATCTATTATCCGCAGCAGCCCATCCTGCCGGCCCAGAAGCCCGGCCAGGGACAGTCGGCGTCGCCGGCCGCCAAGCCGGCCGGCAACCAGCCTTCGTTCGGGCAGGTCCTCTCCCAGGAACTGAGCGGCGTGAAGTTTTCCCAGCACGCCATCCAGCGCCTGTCGAGCCGCAACATCCAGCTCGACGGCAGCGACCTGGCCAAGATTTCCGGGGCGGTGGACAAGGCGGCCCAGAAGGGGGCGCGCGATTCCCTCATCCTCATGAACGACCTGGCACTCGTCGTCAGCGTCAAGAACAGGACGGTCATCACGGCCATGGACGGCGCGAATATCAGGGATAATGTGTTCACGAACATAGACAGCGCAGTGATTGTGTAGGGCTGGACCTCTGCGGAAGCCCCCCGGCCGCCGAACGATGGAAGCGGCCGGCGCAATCGCATCAGAAAAGGGAGGTCGTTTATTATGATGCGTGCTTTGTTTGCCGGCGTCTCGGGCCTGAAGAACCACCAGACCCGCATGGATGTAATCGGCAACAACATCGCCAACGTCAATACGGTCGGCTTCAAAGCCAGCCGCGTGCAGTTTCAGGATGTGCTGAGCCAGACGATAACCGGCGCGGCTTCCGCCCAGGGAGACCGCGGCGGCACGAACCCGATGCAGGTCGGCCTCGGCATGGGCCTGGCCAGCATCGACACCATCTTCACCGACGGTTCCTTCCAGCCGACCGGCAAGGGCACCGACCTGTCGATCCAGGGTTCGGGGTTCTTCATCCTGTCGGACGGCAATTCGCAGGTATTCACCCGGGCCGGCAACTTCGACTTCGATACCGCCGGCAACTACGGCGTGCCCGGCACCGGCTACAGGGTGATGGGCTGGCAGGCGGACGCCACCGGCAACATCAATACCGCCGGCAACGTCGTCCCCATCAAGATCCCGGTCGGGGCGGCGATGCCGGCCCAGCCGTCGACGCTGGTCACCTACGCCAACAACCTGTCGGCGGACGCCGACGTGGGCGCCCGGGTGCAGACGTCCCGCGACGTATACGACTCGCTGGGCGTGACCCATAAGGTGTCGCAGTATTTCACCCGCGAGACGAGCAACACGTGGCTGACGAACGCGTCGGTCACCGGCGCCACGGGCGTGACCGGCACGGTGCGGCGGATAACCTTCAAAGGCGACGGCACGATCGACAGCTTCGAGACACTGACGCCGTCGGCCACGAAAAGCACGCTTTCGTTCGCCGGGACGGATGTCAGTCTAAATAATACGCCCGACGCGACCACGACGCAAAGGATAACGCTGTTCGGCGCTGACAACACACCGTACCTCATGGATTTGACGATTACCACAAACGGCACCGGTGACGGCTGGAGTTACTCGCTGACCGACGTGAGCAACCCCACCGGCGGCGCCATCAGTTCGGGAACGTTGACTTGGGCCGGTGCTCCCGATAATGAGTACCGCTTCGACGGCGGCGGCTCCGCGATTAAGACCTTCACATATCCGGCCACTGATGGGACGACGTTCACGCTTGATTTCTCTGACGGGGCCCCCGCGACCGGCGCGTGGACGTTCACGCCGGACGCGACGTATACGGCGGCGGCCGGCAACGGGCCGCTGGCCTTCACGCCGTCGCCGCAGCCGGGCGCGGACGCGATGACGCTCAACTTCGACCTGAATGCGCTGACCCAGTTCGGCGGCGGGTCGACCATCCAGGCGACGGGCGCCAACGGCTATGCGGCCGGGACGCTTGATACGACGTCGATCGACCCGTCGGGGATCATCGTCGGCCGGTTCACGAACGGCCAGACCCAGAACCTCGGCCAGGTGGCGCTGGCGACGTTCAACAACCCGGCCGGCCTGAACAAGGTGGGCGACAATCTGTTCGCGGTGTCGAACAACTCAGGCGTGGCCCAGATCGGCACGTCGGGCACCGGCGGCCGCGGCAAGTTCAACCCCGGGACGCTGGAGATGGCGAATGTCGACCTGGCGAACGAGTTCTCGAATATGATCATCACCCAGCGCGGCTTCCAGGCCAATTCGAAGATCATTACGACGACCGACGAGATGCTGGAGCAGCTGGCGAATCTGAGGCGCTAATACCGGACGCCCGGCCAGGGCAGGGGGATGACCCCTGCCCGGCGGGCGGAATACGGCCTAAATCTGGAGGAGGTACATCGTGATTAAGCTTACGAAGTTCAAGACCCGCGACCACGAGTTCGTACTCAACGCCGATCTGATCGAGACGGTGGAGACGACGCCCGATACGGTGATAACGCTTACGAACGGCAAGAAGCTGATCGTCGAGGAGACGATGGACGAGATTGTGCGGCGGGTGATGGATTACCGCCGGGCGATCCTCCGCAATATGCGATAGTTGAGGTGCTGGCATGGACTTGACGACAATCGCCGGTTTGGTGATCGGCATTGGCTCGCTGCTGGTTTCGGTGGTCCTGGAGGGCGGGCATATCTCCAGCCTCTACAGTCTGCCGGCCCTGGTGATAATCACCGGCGGCACGCTCGGGGCGACGGCCATCGGGTTCACGATGGAGGAACTGAAGACGGTGCCCACGCTGCTGAGGATTTCGATGCAGGATGAGAAGCACGATGTGGGGCGCCTGATCGCCACGCTGGTGAGTTTCGCCGAGAAGGCCCGCCGCGAGGGGCTGCTGGCTCTGGAGGAGGACTTGAACGCGATCGAGGACAAGTTCCTGCGCAAGGGGATGCAGCTGGTCATCGACGGCACGGACGCGGAGCTGGTCCGCAGCATTATGGAGACGGAGCTGGCTTTCATTCAGGAGCGCCACCACAAAGGGGCGAGCATTTTCGAGGCGGCAGGCGGCTACGCGCCTACGATGGGGATCATCGGCACGGTTATGGGGCTGGTGCACGTGCTCGGCAATCTGTCGGATACCGAGACGCTTGGCCCGGCTATCGCCACAGCCTTTATCGCTACGCTGTACGGCATTTTTTCGGCCAACATCCTGTTTCTGCCGATCGCCGGCAAGCTTAAGAACCGCAGCGCCCACCAGGTGCTCGTGTATGAGGTGACCCTGGAGGGTATTCTGTCTGTTCAGGCCGGCGACAATCCCCGTATTGTCGAGGAGAAGCTGGAGGCTTTCCTGGCACCCACGAAGCGCAAGCAGGCGCGGGGACAGGGGGAAGAGGAGTAGCGCCGGAACGCTGCTGAGATACGCACGACAGGGAGGGATTTGGTATGGCCGAGGAAGGCGGCAAAAAGTTGTCGGTAATGGTGATCGTCGGTCTGATCGTGGTTGGCCTGATTCTGGCCGGCGGCATTTCGTATTTTATCGCCACGAAGGTGATCAGTTCGCGGGGCGATGCCGGCAAGGGCGGGCGCGAGCCCGGGGTGTTCATGAAGCTCGGCGACCCGAAGGACGGTCTGATCGTCAATATCGGCGGGGTTTCGTCGGGTCGGTATTTGAAGATCGCTGTCGTTTTGGAACTAAAACCTGACAAGAAAGGGATGGCAATAGGAGGAAAAGCCGGCTCGCCCGAGGAAATAAAAGCATTGGATGCCACCGTGCAGGTGCTGAGGTCCCAGAAGGTGGAGGATTTCGAGCCGCTTCGACAGGAAAGGCTCAAGGATTTGATCAAGGCCGAGGTGAACAAGGTTCTCGGCGAGGACCGCGTTTACGAGGTTTATATAACGAATTTCGTGCTCCAGTAGGACGGAAGACCGCCCGCGGCGGAAGGAGGTGGTTATGTGTCAGGTGATGTGCTGTCCCAGTCGGAAATAGACGAGTTGTTGTCCGCTTTGTCGACCGGCGTGGTGACGGCGGAGGATATGAAGATCGAGCAGAGCCAGCGCAAGGTCAAGGTTTACGATTTCAAACGCCCCGACAAGTTTTCGAAGGATCAGATCCGCACCTTGTACATGCTTCACGAGAATTTCGCCCGTCTTCTGAATACATACCTGGCCGCCCATCTGCGCTCGTTCGTGAATATCAACGTGGCGTCGGTGGATCAGTTGACTTACGAGGAGTTCATCCGTTCGCTGCCTAACCCCAGCGTCATCAATATTTTCCAGATGCGCCCCTTGAAGGGCAACGTGCTGCTGGAGATCAACCCCAATATTGTTTTCGCGATCATCGACCGTCTTTTCGGCGGTCCCGGCGCGCCGCCGGCCAAACCCCGCCCCCTGACCGATATCGAGGAGGTCATCGTCAAGCGGCTATTGGCGAAGGCGCTGGAGAATTTCCAGGATGCCTGGAAGCAGGTGATTTCTCTCGACCCGCATATGGAGGCGATCGAGACTAACCCCCAGTTTACGCAGATTGTGCCGCCCAACGATATGGTGGTCATCATAACGCTTCAGGCCAAGATCGGCCAGGCCGAGGGGCTGCTGAACATTTGCATCCCGTATCTGGTGCTGGAGCCGATCATGTCGAAGCTGTCGACGACGTTCTGGGTGGCTTCGTCGATGGCCAAGCGGTCCACGGACGAGAATGTGAGCGCGCTGCAGCGCAAGCTGGAGAAGACGCTCATCCCGATGGTGGTGGAGCTTGGCAGGATCAAGATAAGCGTCCACGAGATGCTCGGGCTCGCTCCGGGGGATGTGCTCCAGCTGGAGACGCGCGCGGACGAGGCGCTGAAAATTTTCGTCGGCAGCGGCGAAAAGTTCCGCTGCCTGCCGGGGATTGCCGGCAAGAAAATGGCTGTTCAGGTGACGCAAATTCTGACCAAAGGAGAAGATGGTGATGAATAACGGCTTTTTGTCGCAAGAGGAGATAGACGCCTTGCTGCGAGGCGAACCTGTCGCCGCCACCGCCCAGGATTTGAGCGATATCGAGAAGGATGCGATGGGCGAGATCGGCAATATTTCGATGGGTAGCGCGGCGACGACGCTGTCGATCCTGCTTAGCCGCCGCGTGTCGATCACCACCCCCAAGGTGCGCATTTCGAGCCTGAAGGCGCTCAAGGAGCAGTACCCGCTGCCGTATCTGGTGATCGAGGTGGGGTATACGAACGGTTTGATGGGCAGCAATATTCTCGCGATCCGCGAGCCGGACGCGCTGATCATCGCCGATCTGATGATGGGCGGCGACGGCACGAACCCGCCCGGCGAGCTGAACGAGTTGTATATGAGCGCGGTGACCGAGGCGATGAACCAGATGATGGGTTCGGTGGCGACGTCGATGTCGACGGTTTTCAAGAAGAAGATCGATATCGCGCCGCCGGTCTGCAATCTGACCGATTTTGCCACCGACGAGTCCAAGATCATGAGCGTTTCTTCCCCCGACGATCCGCTTGTCGCGGTTTCGTTCCGCATGGAGGTCGAGGATCTTATCGACAGCGAGATCATGCAGTTGGTTTCCCTGCAGGTGGCCAAGGATATGGTGGCCAATCTGATCGGCGTGGTGGAGGCCAACGCCGCGGCAACGCAACCCGCGGCAGCGGCTCCGGTCCCCGTCGTTGCGGCGCCTGCTCCCGCGCCCGCTCTCCAGCCGGTGCCGCAGCCGATGGCGGCGATTCCGCTGCCGCCCCAGCAGCCCCAGCCGAATGTGACGGTGCAGCCGGTGCAGTTCGCGCCGCTTAAGCCGGCGATGCTGCCGGTGACGGATACGAATATCGGCCTGATCTTGGATGTGCCGCTGCAGGTGACGGTGGAATTGGGACGGACCCGCAAGCTCATCCGCGAGATTCTGGAGCTCGGCCCCGGCTCGGTCGTGGAGCTTGATAAGCTGGCCGGCGAGCCGGTGGATATCCTGGCGAACGGCAAGCAGATCGCCAAAGGCGAGGTCGTGGTCATCGACGAGAATTTCGGGGTGCGGATCACCGAAATAATCGGTCAGCTCGACCGGACAGCCCTGCAATAGTTCACGGACGAAAATTTGTGATGGGAGAGATTGGGCAATGGCAACCAAGGTTTTGATCGTTGACGATGCGGCCTTTATGCGGATGATGATCAAGGATATCCTCACGAAGAACGGCTTTGAGGTCGTCGGGGAGGCGGAGAACGGCACCAGGGCCGTCGAGAAGTTTCAGGAGCTGCACCCCGACTTGACGACGATGGATATTACGATGCCGGAGATGGACGGGATTACGGCTGTGAAGCATATTAAAAAGATCGATCCGGCGGCGAGGGTGATCATGTGCAGCGCCATGGGCCAGCAGTCGATGGTTATCGAGGCTATCCAGTCGGGGGCCCGCGATTTTATCGTCAAGCCGTTCCAGCCTGACCGGGTGTTGGAAGCGATCCGCAAAGCCATCGGTTGACGGGGATGGGCACTATGCGCGTCCGGTGGGCGCTGACCGCGGCTTTGGCCGTCCTGTGGCTGTGCGGCCCCGTGCTGGCGGCCGGACAGGGCGGGGAGTATCTCGCTTATCAGGAGCCGCAGCCGGCCGGGTCGTCGTGGCTTTCGACGGTCGCTTATACGGTGACGCTGCTGGCGACGTTCGCGGTGGTTATTTTTCTCGCTTATTTCACGTCCCGCTTCCTGGGGCAGCGGTTGGGCCGTTTCAGCCAGGCCGGCGACAACCGGGTGCTTGTGTCGCTGCCGCTGGGCCCCAGCCGCGGGGTGTTCGTGGCGGATGTGGCCGGGAAGGTTTTGGTGCTGGGCGTGACCGATCATAATGTGAATTTTCTCCAGGAGATCACTGACCCGGCGATGATCGAACGCCTGCGGGCCGCTTCGCCGGCAGGGCCGCCCAGCCAGTTCGACGCTGCTTTCGAGCGTCAGTTGTCGTCTTTGCAGCAGATGTCCCACCGGTTCCCGGGCGTGTTTGGCCGCTACGGCCGGGTCGGTAACGAGAGCGACCGCGAGAAGAGGTAAGCCCAGTGTTTACAAGGCTTGTTACGTTAATCGGCCTGATAGTGTTTTTTTGTCTGCTGGTTGCGACGCCGGCCCAGGGCGCTCCCCTTGTCCCGGTGCCGAATGTCAATATCGGCGTCGAAGCGGCCAATAACCCCCGCGATGTCGCTTTGAGCCTCCAGGTTCTTTTCGTATTGACTGTGCTTTCTCTGGCACCGTCAATTTTAATAATGATGACTTCGTTCACCCGCATTATCGTGGTGCTGTCGTTTCTGCGCAGCGCCCTGGCCACGCAGCAGATGCCGCCCAATCAGGTGTTGGTCGGGCTGGCGCTTTTTCTGACGTTTTTTACGATGTCGCCGTATTGGGACGAGGTGAACCAGAACGCGCTGCAGCCTTATATGGCCGGGCGGATGACGCAGGATACGGCGCTGACGGCGGCGCTGAAGCCGATGCGGGAGTTTATGTTCAAGCAGACGCGGGAGAACGATCTGGCGCTGTTTGTGAATATTTCCGAGGCGCCCCGGCCCAATTCGCCTGATGATGTGCCGACGACGACGCTGATTCCGGCGTTCGTGATCAGCGAGCTGAAGACGGCTTTCCAGATCGGTTTCCTGATTTACATACCGTTCATCGTGATCGATATGGTGGTGGCGAGCACGCTGATGTCGATGGGGATGATGATGGTGCCGCCGGTGATGATTTCGCTGCCGTTTAAGATTTTGCTGTTTATCCTTGTGGACGGCTGGCATTTGGTGGTCCGTTCGCTGATGACGAGCTTCAATTAGGGGGGCGGGACATGTCGAGCGATCTGGCGATCCAGGTGGGCCGCGACGCCCTGATTATGGTGATGCTGGTGGCGGCGCCGATGCTGGGGCTGGGCTTATTGGTGGGCATCCTGGTGAGTATTTTCCAGGCGATAACGCAGATTCAGGAGCAGACGCTGAGTTTTGTGCCGAAGATTATGGCCGTTTTCGTGGCGGTGCTGTTGTTCGGCCCGTGGATGCTGAGCCTGATGGTCGATTATACCCGGGAGATTTTGCTCCATTTGCCGACGATGATCAGGTAGACGGGGTGGCGCAGAGGTTTGGATATTTTGGCGGTGCTGGTTAATCAGACGCATTTTTTTCTGCTGGTGTTCACGCGGATCACGGGGATATTTTCGGTGGCCCCGTTTTTCGGCAGCCGCAATATTCCCTTGTACGCCAAGGCCGGCCTGTCGCTGCTGTTGTCGTATATTATTTTCCCGGCGGTGTTTTCCGCCGAAACGGTGATTCCCGATAGGCTGCCGGCGTATGTGGCGCTGGTGGCGGGCGAGTTCCTGCTGGGCCTGGTGTTCGGGTTCGTGAGTTCGCTGTTTATGCAGGGGGTGCAGATGGCCGGCCATATCCTCGATGTGCAGATCGGCTTCGGGATTGTGAATGTGTTCGATCCGCAGTTCGGCCAGCAGATCCCGCTGCTGGGCAATTTCAAGTATTTGCTGGCGCTGATGGTGCTGCTGGCGACGAACGGCCATCATGTGCTGCTGGGCGCGCTGGTGGCGAGCTTCAAGCTGGTGCCGGTTACGGGGGCGTCCATCCCGGCGTCGCTGGCGGGGTTCGTTCTCGATATGGTGAGCGGGGTGTTCGCGATCGCGTTTAAGATAAGCCTGCCGGTGCTGGTGTCGCTGGTGCTGGCGGATGTGGCGTTCGGTATCCTGGCGCGGACGATGCCTCAGATGAATATTTTTGTGGTGGGTATCCCGGCGAAGCTGATTATCGGCACTTTCGCGCTGATGATGGCGCTGCCGTTCTATATCGCGATGTTGGAGGTGGGGTTCAATGGCATGTACCGCGATGTCTACCGCCTCCTGTCCGCCGTCCGCTGACGGCGGGGAGTACAGGTTCAAGCTGGCCGCTTTCGATTTGCAGCTTTTCAATCAGGAGAAGACGGAGGAGGCCACCCCCAAGCGCAAGGAGGAGGCGCGCAAGAAGGGGCAGGTGGCCAAGAGCACCGAGATCAGTTCGGCGTTCATTATCCTGGCCGCTTTTTTGGCGTTGAAGATGCTGGGGCCGCACATTTATTACGAGATCACCGCTTATATGCGGATGATGTTCGCCAATCTGGCGACGGCGGATTTCACTATTTCCCAGGTGTATGCGCTGTTTTTGGGCTTCAGTCTCGTGTTCCTGAAGGTGATGCTGCCGCTGATGCTGGTGGTGCTGATGATTTCGCTGACGGTGAATTTCCTCCAGGTGGGCTTTATGCTTTCGTTCGAACCGCTGATGCCCAAGCTCGAGAGGATTAATCCCATCGCAGGCTTCAAGCGCCTGTTTTCGCTCCGCTCGCTTGTGGAGGCGGTGAAGTCGCTGTGCAAGATTTCGATCATCGGTTATTTCGTGTACCGTTTCATTACGCGGGAGACTTCGCTGGTGCCGCAGCTCATCGGCGCCGATCTGACGGATTCGTTGCGTTATTCGTCCGGCCTGGTGGCCGACCTGGCCTTGGAGATCGGCGCGGTTATCCTGGTGCTGGCGGCGCTGGATTATTTCTACCAGTGGTGGGAGCACAACAAGAGCCTGAGGATGTCCAAGCAGGAGATCAAGGAGGAGTTCAAGCAGACGGAGGGCAATCCGCAGATCAAGGGCAAGATCAGGGAGCGGCAGCGAGCGATGGCGATGCGCCGCATGATGCAGGAGGTGCCGAAGGCGACGGCGGTCATCACCAATCCGACGCATTTCGCGGTGGCGATCAGGTACGACAAGACCATGACGGCGCCCGAGGTGGTGGCCAAGGGGCAGGATTTCCTGGCCGAGCGCATCAAGCAGATGGCGCGGGAGAACGGGGTGGCGGTGGTGGAGAACAAGCCGCTGGCCCGCTCGCTGTACGCGACGGTGGAGGTGGGGGAGACCATTCCCCCGGAGCTTTATCAGGCGGTGGCCGAGGTATTGGCCTATGTCTTCAGGCTGAAGAGACGGTTGTCTTAGTATAAGGGGCGAGAATATTGGCAGCACAAAATTCTCCTTTTGCGGCGATATTGAGGTATAGCGATATTTTCATCGCCATCGCGATCATTACGATCGTGGTGATGATGATTATTCCCGTGCCGCCGATGCTGCTCGATATTTTACTGACATTCAACATCACGTTCGCGCTCATTATCGTGATGGTGTCTATTTATAATACCGAGCCGCTGCAGTTGTCGGTCTTCCCGTCGCTGCTGCTGATCACGACGCTGTTCCGCCTGTCGCTGAATGTGTCGTCGACGCGCCTTATCCTGCTTGACGGTTATGCGGGCGACGTCATTCTGGCGTTCGGCAATTTCGTGGTCGGCGGCAACGCGCTGGTGGGGTTCATTGTGTTCGTGATCCTGATCCTTATCCAGTTCATCGTTATCACCCGCGGCGCCGAGCGCGTCGCCGAGGTGGCGGCCCGCTTCACGCTGGACGCGATGCCGGGCAAGCAGATGAGCATCGACGCCGACCTCAACGCCGGGCTGATTTCCGACGCCGAGGCCCGCCAGCGCCGCCGCAATATCCAGCGCGAGGCCGATTTTTACGGGGCGATGGACGGCGCGAGCAAGTTCGTGAAGGGCGACGCGATCGCGGCCATCATCATTATTATCATCAATATCATCGGCGGGTTCGGGGTCGGCATGCTGCAGCGCAACATGGACGTCCTCCAGGCGCTGTCGACGTACACGCTGCTGACGGTGGGCGAGGGCCTGGTCAACCAGATCCCGGCGCTGCTGATTTCGACGGCGACCGGCATCGTCGTCACGCGGGCGGCGTCGGACGTTAATCTCGGCCACGATATTGTCGGCCAGTTGTTGACAAATCCGCGGGTGTTCATGATCGCCGCCGCGGTGCTCGCCGGCCTGGGCATGGTCCCCGGCCTGCCGGGCATACCGTTTTTCGTCCTCAGCGCCTTGAGCGGCGGCGTGGCTTTCGTGCTTACGCGCACGGCCAAGACCGAGGAGGAGTCGGAGCTTTCCCGCCGCGAGGAGAAGGAGATCGAGGAGGTCCGCAAGCCGGAGAACGTGGTGGCGATGCTGGCGATCGACCCGATGGAGCTGGAGATCGGCTACAGTCTGATCCCGATGGTGGATGCCAGTCAGGGCGGCGATCTGCTGGACAGGATCGTGATGATCCGCCGCCAGTGCGCCCTGGAGCTCGGGCTGGTCGTGCCGACCATCCGCATCCGCGACAATATCCAGCTCAAGCCAAATGCTTATGTCATTAAGCTGCGCGGGGTGGAGGTGGCCAAGGGCGAGCTGCTGCCCGATCATTTCATGGCGATGAATCCGGGCACGGCGGCCGAGGATATCGCCGGCATCGAGACGTTCGAGCCGGCGTTCGGCCTCCCGGCCCTGTGGATTCAAGAGGGCGAGCGCGAGCAGGCCGAGCTGGCGGGGTTTACGGTGGTCGATCCGGTGTCGGTGCTGGCCACCCATCTCACGGAGGTCATCAAGGGCCACGCCGCCGAGATCATCGGCCGCCAGGAGGTTCAGACGCTGGTCGAGGCGACCAAGCAGACCAACCCGGCGGTGGTGGACGAGCTTGTCCCCAATCTGCTGTCGTACGGCGATATCCAGAAGGTGCTGGCCAATCTGCTGCGCGAACGCATTTCGATCCGCGATATGGTGACGATCATGGAGACGCTGGCCGATTACGCGCCGGTCACGAAGGACACCGAGGTGCTGGCCGAGTACGTCCGCCACGCCCTGGCCCGCCAGATTTCGCGGCAGTATGTGTTCAACAATGTCCTGGCCTGCCTGACGGTGGACCCGCAGCTGGAGAACATGATCAACGCCGCCGTGCAGCGGACCGAGCACGGCTCGTACGTCGCCCTCGATCCGCCGACGGTGCAGGCGCTGGTAACCAGTCTGTCGAACGAGCTGCCCAAGCTGACCGGCCAGGGCTACCAGCCGATCGTGCTGGCGAGTCCGGCCAGCAGGCTGTATTTCCGCAAGGTGACGGAGCGGGTGGCGCCTAATCTGATCGTGCTTTCCTACGCGGAGCTCGACCCGAAGATCGAGGTACAAGCCCTGGGGATGGTGAAGGTTTAAGTGAAGGTCAAGGTTTTTACCGCCGGCAACATCCAGGACGCCATGGCCCAGGTCAAGCACGACCTCGGCCGGGATGCCGTCATTCTCCACACCCGCCGGTTCCGTAAGGGCGGTTTCCTGGGCTTTTTCGGCAAGGAGACGGTGGAGGTAATGGCGGCGCTCGATACGCCGCCACCGGTCCCGCCGCCGGAGAGGAAGGCCGCGGCGCATACCGTCGCCGCGCCGCGCGGCGACGAGGACGCCAAGGTGACCGCCATGCAGCTGGAGATGGCGACGATGCGCAAGATGGTGGAGCAGGTGCTGGCCAAGCTGCCGCGGCAGGAGAAGCACCAGTCGCCGCTTTATGATCTGCTGGTCAGGAACGACATCGATGCCGCGATCGCCGAGAATCTCGTCCAGGGGCTGCCGGAAGACGGCCCCCTGACAGGCAACAATCCGGCGTTCGTGCGCCAGCTCTTGATCGAGCGGATGACCAACTACCTGCAGCGCGTGGAGGGGATCGTGCCCCCGGAGAGCGGCTGCAAGGTGGTGGCGTTCATCGGCCCCACCGGTGTGGGCAAGACGACGACGATCGCCAAGCTGGCCGCGGATTTCACGTTCAGCCAGGGCATGAAGGTGGCGGTGGTGACGGCCGATACGTACCGCATTTCCGCTGTCGAGCAATTGAAGACTTATGCCGATATCATCGATGTGCCGCTGGAGATCGTCTATACCCCGGACGAGATGAAGGCCGCGCTGTTCCGTCACCGCGACAAGCGCCTGGTGTTCATCGACACGGCCGGCCGCAGCCCGCGCAACCAGTACCAGTTGGCCGAGCTGCAGGCGCTGCTGGCCGTCGACCCGTACATCGAGACTAATCTGGTGTTGAGCGCGACGACGAAGTACGCCGACGCGCTCGACGCCGTCAACCGTTTTTCGGTCTGCTCGCCGCAGAAATTTTTGTTCACCAAGCTCGACGAGGCTACCAACCTCGGCACGGTATTCAATTTGTTGTATCAGTTCCCGACGACCCTGTCTTATGTGACCACCGGCCAAAACGTGCCCGACGACATCGAGTTGGCCAACCCCGTAAAACTGGCAAATATGATTTTGAGGGACTGATATGCGCGATCAAGCGGAGAAGTTGCGAGAGATAGCGCGGGGCTTCCAGCATCCGGCCAAAGGCCAGATCTTCAAGAGGCAGCCCGCCGAGACCGAGACACAGGCGCGGGTTATCACCGTTACCAGCGGCAAAGGCGGGGTGGGCAAGACCAATCTCACCGTGAACCTGGCCCTGGCCCTGGCCAACCTTGGCCAGCGGGTGCTGGTGATCGACGCCGACCTCGGCCTGGCGAACGTGGAGTTCCTGCTGGAAGCGACGCCTAGTTATAATCTGATGGATTTACTGGAAGACAACTGTCGCCTGAGCGACGTCGTGATGGACGGCCCGCGGGGCATCAAGTTCATTTCCGGCGGCTCGGGCTTGTATCAATTGGCCAATCTCGGCGACGGTCAGGTGCACAAGCTCCTCAGCCAGGTGGTGCAGTTGGATAAATGGGCCGACATCATCCTCATCGACACCGGCGCCGGTCTGCATCGCAATGTCCTGAACTTCGTGGTTGCCGCCGACGAGGTGATAATCATTACGACCCCCGAGCCGACGGCGATCGCCGATGCGTACGCGATGATCAAGGTGTATGCGTCCCATCACGGCCGCGCGCCGCTCCGGCTGGTCGTCAACCGGGTGCTGGCGCAGGACGAGGGCCAGGCGGTGGTCGACAAGCTCGGCAAGGTTGCCCTGCGGTTCCTCGATGTCGGCGTCGCCAGCCTGGGCTTCATCTACGAGGACCCCAATGTCCTCAGGGCGGTGAAGAAACAGGTTCCCGTGGTCATCGCCCATCCCGATACCGTGTTTTCCCGTTGCGTCGACCATATCGCCCAGCGCCTGCTCTACAGCAAGGAGGTCAACGCGCCGGTCGGCATCAAGGGCTTTTTCGGCCGTTTCCTCGATATGTTGCGCTAATATTCGTGTAAAGGTGAGACTCTTTTGAAAGCAAGCGACTTCAAAGTCAATTTGCGGCTCGACATCATGCTGACGGATGATCCCGGCGCCGAGCGCTTTCCCAGCAAGGTGGAGGCAATCTCCGAAGGTCGGCTGGAGTTCGCGATGCCGATCTCCAAGGGCGTGCCCATCCTTTTGAGCCCCGGCGATGCTTTCTGCGGCCGGGTGGTACTCGACGGGACGGTGTGGCTGTTCACGAGTACGTTCCTCGATAAGCGTTTTCTGCCGGTCGCGGTGTGGGTTGTTACTCCGCCGGCCGATTTCGCGCGTATTCAGTTGCGCTCTTTCGTACGCCTGGAAACGGCCCTCACCGCCACGGTCGGTGTCGCCGGGTCGTCCCAGCCGCCGCTCAAGGCGATCACGAAGAATATCAGCGGCGGCGGCGCCAAGCTGGCGGTTAAGGAGCCGCTCGACCCGGGGGCGCGGGTGGAGCTTGCGGTCGAACTGCCGGACACCGGCAGTTTGCAGGCGTTCGGCGAGGTTGTGAGGGTCGAACATGACGAAAAACGCGATTTTTATATTGTTGCCGTGAAATTTGTCGAGGTTTCTGAAAGGGAGCGGGACAAAATCATCAAATATATCTTTAGAAGGCAACTCGCGCGACGCCAAAAAGGGTTGGAAGTCCAATGAAAGGTGGATAGCCGTGAAAAGAGTACTGGTCGTAGACGATTCGGCCTTCATGCGCAGGGTGTTATCCGACCTTTTCGCCGCGGAAGACGACTTTACTGTTGTCGATGTTGCCCGCAACGGCCAGGATGCCGTTGAGAAGGTAAAACGTCTGAAACCCGATGTGGTGACGATGGATGTCGAGATGCCCATCCTCGACGGCCTCGGCGCTCTCGAGAGAATTATGAAGGAGTCGCCGACCCCGGTGGTGATGGTGAGCAGCCTCACCCGCGAGGGGGCCGACGCGACGATTGCCGCGCTGGAAAAGGGGGCGGTGGATTTCGTCGCCAAGACGGCCGGCCCCATATCGAGCATCGAGCAGATTCGCACCGAGATACTTGCCAAGTGCCGGGCCGCTTCCCTCGCCAATGTGCGGCAGCTGGTGAGACCGCCAGTTGCGCCGCCGCCGCCTACCGCCCGCCTGCCGGCCTTCGCCCCCAGTCCCCAGGAGCGGATCGTGGCCATCGGCACTTCGACCGGCGGGCCGCGGGCCCTGCAGGAGGTTTTGACCCGGCTGCCAGGCAATTTGCCCTGCCCGCTGGTTATCGTCCAGCATATGCCGCCCGGGTTCACGAAGTCGCTTGCCGACCGTCTCAATACTCTTTCGTCGCTGACGGTTAAGGAGGCCGCCAGCGGCGACGAGCTGCGGCCGGGATTGGCGGTGATTGCGCCCGGCGACTATCATCTGGGGCTGGTGCGCGAGGGCCACAAGACGGTAGTGAAGCTCAATCAGGAGCCGCCCCTGGGAGGCCACCGGCCTGCCGTGGACCCGATGTTCGAGGCTGTGGCCCGCATTTACGGGCCGCGGGCGGTAGGCGTGATCCTTACCGGCATGGGCCACGACGGCACCCGCGGGCTTAAGGCCATCAAGGCCGAGAACGGGCGCACGATCGCCGAGGACCAATCAACCACCGTAGTGTTCGGTATGCCTAAGGCAGCGATCGAATCGGGGGTCGTCGACAAGGTTGTACCGCTGCCAGATGTCGCCGGAGAAATAGTCAAGCACCTGCAAAGCAAACACGGAGGTGTGTAAAATGGAGTTAAACCAGTACATGGGCATGTTCCTGGAAGAGTCGCGGGAACATTTGCAAACTCTCAATAGTTGCCTCCTGACTCTGGAGAACGATCCTCGCAACTTGTCGGTACTCGACGAGATTTTCCGCAGTGCTCATACCATCAAGGGGATGTCGGCGACGATGGGGTTCACGTCGATCGCCGAGCTGACTCACGAGATGGAGAATGTCCTCGATCTGCTGCGCAAGGAGCAGCTTGCCGCTTCGCCGGCGATAATCGATACGCTGTTCAGGTGCCTGGATACTTTGGAGCAGGCGGTGGAGAGCGTCGCCGCGAATACGGAGGCGACGGTGGATATTAAGCCGCTGGTGGCCAAGCTGACCAAGCTGGCCGGCGACAAGGGCCAGGAGGAGGCGCTTCCCGCCAGGAAGGACAAGAAGGCGAAGGCCGCAGCCAAGGCTGCCGAGCCGGCGGCGACGGCTCAGGCCGCCGCGGGCACGATTGCCTTGAACGATACGGATGTCAAGGTTATTAAGGAGGCGGCCCGCCAGGGGTACGCCGCTTACGAGGTGCAGGTGAAGCTGCGCGACGGCTGCCTGTTGAAATCGGCCCGGGCGTATATGATCATGAACGCCTTGGATGAGTTGGGCGATGTTATCAAGAGCGTCCCGTCGGCCGAGGATCTGGAGAAGGAGAATTTCGATTATAGTTTTACGGTGGTGGCTCTTAGCGACGCCGAGCCGGAGAAGATCGAGCAGGCGTTATTGTCGATCTCGGAGGTGGAGGCGGTGACGGTCCTGCCGCTGACCAGCCCCGAGGTTGTGCCGCCGGCGGCGGCGGCACAAGCCGCCGCTGCCGTGGAGGAGGCCGGACAGCCTTTGGCTGCCGAGAGCGCGGCGCCGGTCGCCGATGCGCTGGCCGCGGCCGACAAGCGGCTGCGCGGCGGCCAGTCGGTGCGGGTGGATATTGATAAGCTGGACACGCTTCTCAATCTGGTGGGCGAGCTGGTCATCAACAAGACCCGCCTGGAACAGATCGGCCTCAGTCATCATCTTATCGATCTTACGGAGACGATCGAGCAGATGGACCGGGTAACGACCGACTTGCAGGCGGTGGTGATGAAGGTTCGCATGGTGCCGGTGGGCCAGGTTTTCAACCGGTTTCCGCGTATGGTCCGCGATTTGTCGCGCGATTTGAATAAGGAGGTCAATCTCATTATTCAGGGTGAGGAGACCGAGCTCGACCGCACGGTTATCGACGAGATCGGCGATCCGCTGGTGCATCTGCTGCGCAACGCGATCGACCACGGCGTCGAGAGCCCGGCCGAACGCACGGCGAAGGGCAAGAATCCGGTGGGCGAGATTCGCCTGATCGCCCGTCACGAGGGCAATAATGTCATCATTATGGTGACGGATGACGGCGCAGGCGTGAATCCCGAGATTGTGAAGGCGAAGGCGCTGGAGAAGGGACTGCTCACTCAGGCCGAGGCGGATAAGATGGATACGGCCGATGCCGTACGCTTGCTCTTCCTGCCCGGTTTTTCGACCGCGCAGGTGGTCACGGATGTTTCCGGCCGCGGCGTCGGTATGGATGCGGTGAAGACGAAGATCGAATCTCTGGGCGGGATGGTCGATGTGGAGACGAAGGTGAACGGGGGGGCGACGTTCAAGATCCGCCTGCCGCTGACGCTGGCGATCATCCAGGCCTTGCTGGTCAAGGTGTGCGAGGAGATTTACGCCGTCCCGCTCGGCTCGATCGACAGCACGATCAATATCACGCCGGGGGATATAAAGACCATCCAGAACCAGGAGGTCATCCTGCTGCGGGGCCAGATCATCCCGATCGTCCGCCTGGGCGATTTCCTCGGTGTGCCGCAGGCGGCACAGGAGAGCCAGGAGGAGTTGTATGTGGTCATCGTCCATATGGGCGAACAGAAGGCCGGCGTGATCGTCGATACGCTGATCGGCCAGCAGGAGATCGTTATCAAGTCGCTGGGCAAGCTCCTGGCGTCGATCAAGGTTCTGGCCGGCGCGACGATTCTCGGCGACGGCAAGGTGGCCCTTATTCTCGATGTCGGATCGCTAATGCATTAGGGGGGTGCGGAATATGGCCGAGAGTACTACATACGCGGATATGGATACCCAGCTTGTCGTTTTCAAGCTCGGGCGTGAGGATTACGGCGTCGGTATCCTGCAGGTGCAGGAGATCAAGCGGATTATGGATATCACCCGCGTGCCGAATTCGCCGGATTATATCAAGGGCGTCATCAACCTGCGGGGCAGCGTGCTGCCTGTCCTTGATCTGAAGAAGCGCCTGGCGTTGCCGCCGGCCGATTATACCGACGATACCCGCATCATTATCGTGAAGGTGGAGGAGATTACCGTCGGCTTGATCGTGGACGGCGTTTCCGAGGTGACGACGCTGAGCAGCGCCAATATCGAGCCGCCCAATACGGTGGCCAGCGGGGTCAGCGGCCAGTATCTGAGCGGGGTGGGCAAGCAGGACGACAAGCTCCTTATCCTGCTCAATCTGGCGACGATCGTGGGCGTGGGCGCCGATAGCGTCAAAGCGGTCTAGGGTACGGATTTCTACCGAACGGGGTGGCTGTTTTGGATGAGGATATTTTAAAGTTGACCGATATGCAGCTCGATGCGTTGCGGGAGGTCGGCAATGTCGGCGCCGGCAACGCGGCCACGGCTTTGTCGCAGCTGATCAATCGCAAGATCGATATGACGGTGCCGCAGGTTTCCATCCTGCCGCTGGGCGATGTGCCGGATGTCGTCGGCGGTCCGGATGTGAGGGTGGCCGGTGTGTTTCTGCGCGTATACGGCCCGGCGCCGAGCAGTATTCTTTTCCTGATGCCGCGCGAGAGCGCGTTCACCCTAGTCGATATGCTTATGGGCCGCGAGCGCGGCTTGACCGAACAGCTTGATCCGATGGACGAGTCGGCGCTCTTGGAGATCGGCAACATCCTTGCCGGGGCTTATCTGAACGCTTTGTCGTTTTTCACCAAGTTTACGCTGCTGCCGTCGATCCCGGCGCTGGCGATGGACATGGCCGGGGCGATCCTCAGCGTCATCCTCATCCAGCTAGGCCAGATGGGCGATCATGCCCTGGTTATCGAGACCCAGTTTACCACTGACGGCGACGGCGCCGTGAAGGGCCACTTTTTCCTCATTCCTGACCCCGGTTCGTTGGGAACGATTCTCACGGCAATAGGGGTGAAGGAATGATGGCCGATCTAATCAAGGTTGGCATGGCCGATTACAAGGTCGGCCGTAATCCGGCCAGTCTTATCAGTTACGGTCTCGGCTCCTGCGTGGGTATCGCGCTGTACGATCCGGTGGCGAAGGTCGGCGGGCTGGCCCATATCATGCTGCCTGACAGCACCCAGGCCCGTTCTTCGGAGAATCCGGCCAAGTTCGCGGATACCTGCCTGCCGTTGATGGTCGCGGAGCTGGTGAAGAATGGGGCGACGAGGAGCCGCTTGGTGGCCAAGATCGCCGGCGGTGCCCAGATGTTCGTTTTCGCGAACGCGACCGATATTATGCGGGTTGGGGAACGCAACAGCCAGACGGTGCGCATGGTGCTGAAGAAGCTCGAGCTGCGGCTTGTCGCCGAGGATTGCGGCGGCAATTACGGCCGGACGGTGGAGCTGAAGCTCGAAAACGGCATTTTTCGTATCAAGACGATCGATAAAGGTGAAAAAGAGTTGTAGGCGGGGTTCGTTATGGTTAAGTTGTACATGGCGCTGGGGTTGGCTTTGCTAGTGGCTATTTTCACCGCCGCAGCCGGCCTGGTACAAGGTGCGCGACCGCTGACTATCCTGTTTCGCACCGCGGTGTCGTTGGGCGGTTTTTTCCTCGGCGGTTATCTGACGGCCACTTTGCTCCAGTTTTATCTCGAGCGAAGGTTTGGGGGGATTAAGCCCCGGGGGAAAAGTATCGATATTATCAGTAAGGAGGATATTATCGAGAACGATGAGCTCCTTAACCCTCAGCCACGGGCGCCGGAGTTCAGACCCTTTGTCCCTGGGAGTTTCGAACAGGTAACGGCTAAAGAGTAGCCGGTAGGGATGGGGGGTGGCGCCAGTGGCGGAAGTCGACGGTTCGGTTGTGCAGGGTCTTTGGTCCGAATACCGGGAAAACCGGCGGGCCGATATCCGCGAAAAGCTGATCGAGAATTATCTCCCGCTGGTGAAGCTGGTGGCGGGACGCATCGCTATCGGGCTCCCGCAGCATGTCGATAAGGACGATTTGATCAGCAATGGCTTTTTCGGTTTGCTGGAGGCGATCGAACGTTATGATTTGTCCCGGGGGGTCAAGTTCGAGACGTATGCGGTGGCCCGTATCCGCGGCGCGATGCTCGACTCGCTCCGCGCCCAGGACTGGATACCGGCGACAATACGCCAGAAGGCCCGCCAGTACGAGCAGACGCTGGCCGACCTGGAGCACCGGCTGGGCCGTTCGGCCGCCGATGACGAGGTAGCGGCGGCGATGGGCATTTCCGTGACCCAGCTCCATAATCTTATTAGTACTGTTAACGGTTGTACGCTTGTTCCCCTGGAGGATTACGTCAAGACGGAGATGCCGACGAGCCTCGCCCCTAATCCTTCGCAGTTTCTCGAGGACGAAGAGGTGAAGGCTACGCTGGCCAAGGCGATCGAGCGGCTGACGGAGAAGGAGCGGCTGGTTGCGACCCTGTATTATTACGAGGGGTTGACGCTGAAGGAGATCAGCCTGATTATGAAGTTGACGGAGGCCCGCATTTCACAACTCCACACGAAGGCGATTTTTCGTCTGCGCGGCGCTCTCTCCCGTTTCAAGTCGAGTTTGTTGTAGTCTGGATAAAGGGGAGATGAAAGATGAGTGATGTGAAGAACCCAGCCATTACACCGGATTCGTTACCAGGTGCCGATGGTTTTTATAAGATAGAGCAAAATGACGACGGCGTTTTTCTGACGGTCAACCCGCCCGTGGGGGATGGGGCGCCGGTGCGCGAGCCGATCGTTATGGCCGAGCTTAAAAACCGCGATATCGAAGGCGTGAATTTCGCGGCTATTATGAATATTGTCAGAGAGGCTTCGGGTGCGCCGGTAAAGATCGCCGAGGCTACGGGCCCGGCGGCGGAGCCCGAGGTCCAGGTCCGCGTGGACCGCGACCGGATGGCGGCCGCGCTGGAGATCGTGCAGCCCAAGGGGAGCCGCCCGTTGACGCTGGATGAGGTGCTGGCGAAGATCCATGCTGCCGGCGTTGTGCAGGGGATCGATATGGATGCGGTGCGGCGGGCGTTCGACCGCCCGGGGACGCCTGTGACTTGCGCCCGCGGCGATGCGGCCGTTAACGGCGCCGACGCGTTCATCAAGCATGCTTACGATATGAATCTCAAGGGGCGCCCGGTGGAGCTTGAGGACGGGCGGGTGGATTTCAAGGATCTCAATCTTTTTACGGTGGTGGCGGAAAACGCGCTGCTGGCGGAGAAGGTTCCGCCGACCCAGGGGACCCCGGGGGTGGATGTGCTCGGCCAACCAATTTTCCCCAAGCCGGGCAAGGATATGCCGCTGCCGCTGGGGAAGAATGTTTACGCCGCCGGCAACGAGATTCGCTCCGGGATCGCCGGCCAGCTGCAGTTACAGAATAATAAGCTGCATGTGCTGCCGGTCATCGAGATCAAGGGCGATGTGGATTTGTCGACTGGCAATGTGGAGTTCGTGGGCAATGTGGTGGTCCGCGGCAATGTGCAGAGCGGGTTTACGGTGAAGGCGGACGGCAATGTGGAGATCAACGGTTCGGTGAGCGGCGGCTCGGTGGAGGGCAATAGCGTCGTTATCCGCATGGGCATCCAGGGGGCGCAGCGCGGTTGCGTGCGCGCCCGGGAGAATGTGACGACGAAGTTCATCGAGAACGCGACGGTTTCGGCCGGCGGCGATGTGATGGTGAACGATGTCATTCTCCACAGCCATGTGAGCGCCGGCAAGCGGGTGATCGTGGAGGGCCGCCGCGGGTTCATCGCCGGGGGGCATGTGCTTGCGGCGGAGGAGATCCGCGCGAAGACGGTGGGTACGCATCTGGCGGTGGCCACTGATCTTGAGGTGGGGGTCAATCCGGCGATCCGCGCCGAGTATAACGAGCTGCGCAAGAATATGAAGCAGAACGAGATTTCCCTCGATCAGGCCCAGAAGGCGCTGACCGTGCTCCGTAATGTCAATCAGGCCAGCCTGCCGCCGGAGAGACGCGAGATGCTGCTGAAGCTGACGAAGGCGCAGTTCAATCTGGCCGGCCAGGTGGATACGATGCGCAAGCGGCTAACGGAGATCGAGCTGTTGTTCGAGGAGATGCGTTACGGCCGCATCCGGGTGTCGGATGTGGTTTATCCCGGGGTGAAGGTCGTTATCGGGCAGCTGGTGAAGCCGATTCGCGAGACGCTGAAGTATGTGTCGTTTTACGCCGAGGACGGCGAGATTAAGATCGGGTCGTTCCGGTAGTCAGAGAGCAGGGGGTGGAGGACGTGAGTGTCCGTTCCATCGACCTCCAGGTGCTCATCCCGCGGGCAACCGAGGTGAGCAGGGTCCAACAGGCTTCGAATCATCAGGCCGAGCTGGCGCAGCAGCAGAGCGCCGCCCAGTGGCAGCAGCTCGCCGCCGCCCGCCAGCAGCAGGTGCAGCATGCGCCGCAGAGCGCCGGAGGGAAGGTGGAGCCTGACGCCAAGGAAGGGCAGGGCCGCCGGGAAGGCGGCAAGAGGGACCGGCGCCGGGAGCAGGCGGAGGCCGAGGCCATCGAGGGCGCCGATCCGGTCCGCGGGCATATGATCGATATTAAGACTTGAGGTGGGTTATGCTCACAGGGATGATTGTTTTTGTCGTTATCGTCCTTTTTTTTGTTTTTTTTGCCGTTTATAAGCGCGATATGCTGGTGCGAATGTTCACGCTGAATGCGGCGACGCCGGCCGGGGAGTTCCAGCAGGAGCTGGAGAAGACGGCCGACGAGGCTATCCGGCGGCTGGAGACGCAGATCGCCCATCTGGAGTATTTGCTGGATGAGGCGGACGCGAAGATTGCCGAGCTGGACAGCAGGCTGCAGGCCGCAGGCCGTCTGCCGGAGCTGCCGACCGTCGCGGCGGCCGCGCCGCCCGCACCGCCGCCGGCAGCGGCGGTGGATGTGCGGCTGGCTCCCGAGGTGCCGCCGCCGGCGCCGAAGGCTTCGGCTGTGCCGCCTGAGGAGGCCCCGGCACGGGATGCGGCCGGCGCCGAACGGCGCAAGCAGGTTTTGGCGATGGCGGAGCAGGGGTACAGTGTGACGGAGATCGCCAAGGCTACCGGGAGCGGCAAAGGGGAAATAATGTTGCTGCTGCAGTTGAATAAAAAGTGAAAAGTTTTGGATACTATTTAGCGAATTGCCAGTTTACGCTTGTGATGGCGCGGTAATTATGCTATACTACCTTTTGGTGTAATAATCACACACGCTTGCCAATTCCGCGCCCTGTGCCGGCAAAGTCCGGTGGCGGCGGAAGATGCGGCGGCGGCGGAAAAAAACAGGAGGTGTCAAAGAATGTCGGTTATTTCCATGAAGCAGCTTCTGGAGGCTGGCGTCCATTTCGGCCACCAGACCAGAAGGTGGAACCCCAAGATGGCTCCGTACATTTTCACGGAGCGCAACGGTATTTATATCATCGACCTGCAGAAGACGGTCAAGAAGGTGGAGGAGGCGTACAATTTCGTGCGCGATCTGGCCGCCGACAATAGGACGCTGTTGTTCGTGGGGACGAAGAAGCAGGCCCAGGAGGCGGTGCGCGAAGAGGCGCAGCGCTGCGAGATGTTTTTCGTGAACGAGCGCTGGCTGGGCGGCATGCTGACGAATTTCCAGACCATTCAGCGGCGTATCAACCGTCTGCGCGAGCTGGAGTCGATGGAAGCGAAGGGTATGTTCGAGGTGCTGCCGAAGAAGGAGGTCATCGCCCTGCGCCATGAGCAGGAGCGGCTGCATAAATTCCTCGGCGGGATCAAGAATATGCATAAGCTGCCGGGAGCGCTGTTCATCATCGATCCGCGCAAGGAAAGGATCGCCGTGGCCGAAGCCCGCAAGCTCGGTATCCCGATCGTGGCGATCGTGGATACGAACTGCGACCCGGACGAGATCGATTATATCATCCCCGGTAACGATGACGCCATCCGCGCCGTGAAGCTGCTGACCGGCAAGGTCGCCGACGCGATCCTCGAAGGCAAGCAGGGCGAGCAGCTGGAAGCTGCCGCCGAAAGCGAGTAATTGTTCGAAGGTAAGGGATGGCAACCGCCCCTTACCTTTGTTTTCCCTTGGGAAGTTTTTCTTGGCAGAGGCCAAGTTCAATATCGACAGGAGGATTGGGCATGATTAGTGCGGAAATGGTTAAAAATCTGCGCGAGCGCACGGGCGCCGGCATGATGGACTGCAAGAAGGCGCTGACCGAGACCGGCGGCGATATGGAGAAGGCTGTCGATTTTCTGCGCGAGAAGGGTTTGGCGGCTGCGGCTAAACGGGCCGGCCGGGTGGCGGCCGAAGGCGTCGTCGAGGCATACATACATGGCGGGGGCCGCATCGGCGTGCTGATGGAGCTGAACTGCGAGACGGATTTCGTCGCCAAGACGGACGATTTCCGGGCGCTGGCCAGGGACCTGGCGATGCAGGTGGCGGCGTCCAACCCGGGCTATGTGCGCCGCGAAGAGGTGCCGGCCGATGTTGTCGCCCACGAGCGCGAGGTGCTGCGGGCCCAGGCGATGAACGAGGGCAAACCGGCCAATATCGCCGAGAAGATGGTGGAGGGCCGGCTGGAGAAGTTTTATAAGGAGAATTGCCTGCTGGAGCAGCCGTTCATCAAGGATCCGGATACGACCGTGACTCAGCTCATCACGGCGAAGATCGCCAAGATCGGCGAGAATATTTCCGTGCGGCGGTTCGTCCGTTACCAGTTGGGCGAAGGTATCGAGAAGAAGAGCGCCGATTTCGCCGCCGAGGTTATGGCGACGGTTCAGAAGTGCTAGCAGCCCGCTGGCGGGAGAAGGAGAACACGCGGTGTTCTCTTTTTTCTAAGCGGCCGCCTAGGTAAATAAAGGATTTGGCCTGTAAGCCGTAGAAAAGACAAGTAAAACGGGGGTTATGTAATGGGGGCCGGAAGGTATAAGCGTATTGTCCTGAAATTGAGCGGCGAGGCGCTCGCCGGTGACAAGGGCTACGGCATCGACCCGGAGACGGTGGACAGGATCGCCCGCGAGATTCGCGAGATCAAGCGGACCACCGATCTCGAGGTGGCGGTGGTGGTCGGCGGCGGCAACATTTGGCGCGGCCTGGCCGGCAGCTCGCATGGGATGGACCGGGCGACGGCCGATTATATGGGGATGCTGGCGACGGTGATGAATTCGTTGGCTCTCCAGGACGCGCTGGAGCATAGCAACGTGGATACGCGGGTACAGTCGGCGATCGAGATGCGCCAGGTGGCCGAACCGTATATCCGCCGCCGCGCTATCCGCCATCTCGAGAAGGGCCGGGTGGTGATTTTCGCGTCCGGCACCGGCAACCCCTATTTTTCCACCGATACCACGGCTGCCCTGCGGGCCGCCGAGATCGAGGCCGACGTCATCCTGATGGCGAAGCGCAACACGGACGGCGTTTACGATTCCGATCCCCGCAACAACCCCGCGGCGAAGAAGTTTTCCGCCCTGGAGTATATCGAGGTGCTGCAGCGCGGCCTCGGGGTTATGGATTCGACGGCGACCAGCCTGTGCATGGATAACAAGATTCCCATCGTCGTTTTCAGCATCGATGAGCCCGGCAATATCCTGAGAGCCGCTTGCGGCGAAAATATCGGCACTGTTGTGGGAGGGATGAAATGTGACGGTTAAGGAGATTTATGCCAGCCACGAGGACAAGATGAAGAAGGCGCTGGACGTGATGCGCAAGGAGTACGCCAGCCTGCGGGCCGGCCGCGCGACCCCGGCGCTGCTCGACAAGATCATGGTCGATTACTACGGCACGCCTACGCCTGTGAACCAGGTGGCGAACATCGCGGTGCCCGAGCCGCGGATGCTGACCATCCAGCCGTGGGAGAAGCAGATGCTGGGTATGATCGAAAAGGCGATCCTCAAGTCCGATCTGGGCCTCACGCCCAACAACGACGGTTCGGTCATCCGCCTGAGCATACCCCAGCTGACCCAGCAGCGGCGGACCGAGTTGGTTAAGGTCGTGCACAAGAAGGCCGAGGAATGCCGGGTGGCGGTCCGCAATCTGCGCCGCGACGGCAACGAGGAGATCAAGAAGCTGGAGAAGAACCGCACTATTTCCGAGGATGAGGCCAAGAAGGGCCAGGACGATATCCAAAAGTTGACCGATAAGTACATAAAAGAGATTGACCATGTTATGGCCGTGAAAGAAAAGGAAATAATGGAAGTATAATATGACTGATACAGTCGGGCTGCCGCTGGCGGCCGCCACGGCCGCGCTGACGGCGGCGAATATCGCTTACACCGTGACCGTCACCCGGCCGCCGCGGGCCAATTTCCCGCTGACGGACGAATTGTACGTTGTCAGGGAGCTTTGCGGCGCGAACGGCGAACGCCACCTGGCTGCGGCGGCCAAGATGGGGAAGGCCCCCTCGTAACAGAGGGGGTTTATCATTACGATGTCGAGGTGCCTCACTACCGTGTGGAAAAAATGGTTCGGCAAAACCGACAATGGGAGCAAGCTGTACGCAGGCCTCGACCCGGTGCGCGTACCGCGGCATGTGGCGATCATCATGGACGGCAACGGCCGCTGGGCGCAGAAGCGCGGGCTGCCGCGGCCGTTCGGCCACCGGGCCGGCGCCGAGGCCCTGCGGGCCATCGTGCGGACGGCGGCCGAGCTGGGCGTCGGCGTACTGACGACATACGCCTTCTCCACCGAGAACTGGAAACGGCCGGCGGAGGAGGTCGATCTGCTGATGAAGCTGTTTTCCGATTACCTCGACAACGAGATCGACGAGCTGGGCGCGAACGGTATCAGGCTGCGCTTCAGCGGCCAGACCGACGCGCTGTCGCCGGGGCTGCGGGCGAAGATCGCCCAGGCGGAGGCGACGACGGCCGCCAACGGCGGCCTGGTCCTCAACATCGCCGTCAACTACGGCGGGCGGGCGGAGATAACCCGCGCGGTGCGGCTGATCGCCGCCGATGTCGCCAGCGGGGCGCTGGCCCCCGGCGACATCGACGAGGCGACGATCAGCCGACATATGTATACCGCCGGCCTGCCCGACCCCGACCTTCTGATCCGGCCGGCCGGCGACCAGCGGTTGAGTAATTTTCTCCTCTGGCAGGCGGCCTACGCCGAGTTTTGGTTTACCGACATCAACTGGCCCGATTTCCGACCCGAACACCTCATCGCCGCGGTGGCCGATTTCCAGCGGCGCGACCGGCGGTTCGGCGGGCTGACCAGGTAGGTGTAGCATGCTGGCAAAAAGGATAATCACGGCGGTTATCGGCATAATCGCCGCCATTTTCATCGTAAACTACGGGCAGTGGGTGTTCGCCGCCGCCGCCCTTGCTTTGGGGCTGCTGGCCTGGCAGGAGTTGACGGCCATGATGTCCTGCCGCGGGATCAAGCTCGCGTATTGGCCGGGGCTAGCCGGCATAGCCCTGTTGTGGGGCACGGCCTGGTTGGGCAACCCCCGCGAGACGGTGGCCGTCGTGTTGCTCGTCACCTTTCTCGCCCTCGTTAAGATGGTGCTCAAGCACGGCACCTTCACGCTGACGGACGCGGCCTGCACCGTCGCCGGCACGCTGTATGTCGGGCTGGCGTTCGCCCACCTCGTCCTGCTGCGGTTCGCCGACCAGTCGGTGGTGACGGCCGCCTGGCTGGGGACGATGCCGGCCGGGGCGGCCTACTTGTGGCTGGCGTTCGTCGGCACCTGGGCTTCCGATACGTTCGCTTTCTTCGTCGGGTCGCAGTTCGGCCGGCACAAGCTGGCGCCGGCGGTCAGCCCCGGCAAGACGACCGAGGGCGCGGCCGGCGGCCTGGCGGGCAGCATTCTCGCCGTGACCGCCCTGGGCTACCTGTGCCATTTCCCTTTAGGCCACAGCGCCGCCATCGGCCTGCTTGTCGGCGTGGTCGCCCCGCTCGGCGACCTGGTGGAGTCGTCGCTGAAGCGCTGCTGCGGCGTGAAGGATTCCGGCCGCCTGCTGCCGGGGCACGGCGGCGTCCTCGACCGCTTCGACAGCATCATGTTCGCGGCCCCGGCCGTATACTATTATCTGCAGGTATTCAGCCTCCGCTGACCGCCGCAAGGAGTACACTATGACAACGCGTCTCGCCATCCTCGGCTCGACCGGCTCGATCGGCACCCAAGCCCTGGAGGTGGCGGCCGTCCATCCCGACCGTATCAAGGTCGTGGCCCTGGCGGCCAACAGCAACGATAAATTGCTAGCCGAGCAGCTCGACCGTTTCAAGCCTTCGCTGGCCGTGCTGGCCGACGGCGCGGCGGCCGACCGCCTGCGCGCCCGTTACCACGGCCCCGCCCGGATTATGACCGGGGAGGAGGGGCTGACCGCCGCCGCCACGCTGGCCGAGGCGGACACCGTCCTCACGTCGCTGGTCGGCTTCGCCGGCCTCCGGCCTACGCTGGCGGCCATCGAAGCCGGCAAGACGATCGCCCTGGCCAATAAGGAGACGCTGGTCGCCGCCGGCGAGCTCGTCACCGCGCTGGCCAAGGAGAAGGGGGCCGCCATCCTGCCGGTGGACAGCGAACACAGCGCCATCCTCCAGTGCCTGCAGGGGGAGCGGCCCGATACCGTCCACCGCCTCATCCTCACCGCGTCCGGCGGCCCGTTCCGCACCCGCGCGCGCGAAGAGCTGGCGACGGTGACGGTGGCGGAATGCCTGCGCCATCCCAACTGGGCGATGGGCCGCAAGATAACCGTCGACTCGGCGACACTGGCCAACAAGGGGCTGGAGGTCATCGAGGCCCGCTGGCTGTTCGGCGTGGACTATGACCGCATTGCCGTCGTCGTTCACCCGCAGAGCATCATCCACTCCATGGTGGAGTTCGTCGACGGCTCGGTGAAGGCCCAGCTCGGCCGTCCCGACATGCGCCTGCCCATCCAGTACGCGCTGAGCGTCCCCGGCCGCTGGCCGGCCGATTTTCCCCGCCTGGACTTCGCCGCTTTGGCGGGACTGACGTTCGAACAACCCGACACCGGCCGTTTCCCGGCCCTGGCGCTTGGTTACGAGGCCGGCCGCCGCGGCGGCACCGCGCCGTGCGTGTTCAACGCCGCCAACGAGGCGGCCGTGAACGCTTTCCTGGCGGGAGAGATAGGTTTTCCGGACATCGCGGCGCTCATCGGCCGGGCGCTAGCCGCCCATACCGACGTCGCCGCGCCGACTTTGGGCGACCTTTGCGCCGCCGACGCCTGGGCGCGGTCGTTCGTCGACCGCTTGATCCCCGCGCGGAAATAACCCCGGAAGAGGTGTAAGTTTGTTAACGACCACGATTATCGCCTTCGTTTTTGTCCTCGGCCTGCTCGTCCTCGTCCATGAGGTCGGCCACTTCGTCACCGCCCGCCTGACCGGCATGGGGGTGCACGAATTCGGCATCGGCTTCGGGCCGTCGCTGATCAAGAAAAAATTCGGCAAGACGGTGTATTCCCTCAACATCGTGCCGTTGGGCGGGTTCGTGAAGATCGCCGGCATGGACCCCGATGAGGAACAGACCTCCCAGTCATACGGCGCAAAACCCATATGGGCGCGGATGCTGGTCATCGCCGCCGGCTCGCTGATGAACTTCGTCCTGCCGGTATTGCTGTTTTTCATCGTCCTGCTCGGCGCCGGCATCGACACGGCGTCCGACCAGCCGGTAATCGGCGGCATCATGGCCGACCGGCCGGCGGCCAGGGCCGGCTTCGCCGCCGGCGACCGCATCCTGTCCGTCGACGGCGCGCAAATCGGCACCTGGATGGATTTCGTCCAGGTCATCAGGGTTAACGCCGACAAGCAGCTTACCATCGCCTACGAGCGCAACGGCACGCCGCGGACGGCGACCATCGTGCCCGAATACGACGCGAAGACCAACCGCGGCGTCATCGGCATCACGCCGCAGATCACGAATTACCGCCCCGGGCCCGGCGAGGCGCTCGTGATGGCCGTCAAACAGACGGCGACGGTCACGGCCACCATTTTCAGCGGCTTGGTGCAGATGATCATCGGCCAGGCGCCGGCCGATATCGCCGGCCCGATCGGCGTGGCCCAGATGACCGGCCAGGTCGCCCAGCTGGGCTTCTTGCCGCTACTGCAGTTCGCCGCTTTCCTGAGCATCAATCTCGGCATCATCAACCTGCTGCCGGTGCCGGTGCTGGACGGCGGCCACCTGATGACGCTGGCGGTCGAGGCCGTGCGCGGCAAGCCTTTAAGCCGCAACAGCCTGCAGATCATCCAGACGATCGGCTTAGCGTTGCTGTTGACGCTGCTGCTGCTGGCGACTTTCAAAGACATCACGCGCAATATATGGTGACAGGCATGGAACGCAAACGCACGAGGCCGGTCAATATCGGCCGAATAACCGTCGGCGGCGACGCGCCCGTGTCCGTCCAATCGATGACCAATACCAAAACGAGCGACGTGGCCGCGACCGTGGCCCAGATCGGCCGCCTCACGGCCGCCGGCTGCGATATCGTCCGCCTGGCGGTGCCCGATATGGCGGCGGCCGAAGCGCTGGCCGCCATCAAGGAGGCGGTGGGCGACGTGCCGCTCGTCGCCGATATCCATTTCGACCACCGGCTGGCCTTGGCGGCTTTGGAGCGGGGGGTGGACGGCCTGCGCCTCAACCCCGGCAACATCGGCGACCCCGGGCATGTCGCCGCCGTCGTCCGGGCGGCCGGGAAGCGCGGCGTCCCCATCCGCATCGGCGTAAACGCCGGGTCGCTGGACAAGGCGCTGCTCGCCAAATATGGCGGCCACGCCACCGCCGAGGCGATGGCGGAGAGCGCCCTCGGCCACATCCGCATCCTGGAAAATATGGACTTCCATTTGATAAAGGTATCGCTCAAGGCCCACGACGTGCCGCTGACGCTGGCCGCCTACCGGCTGATGGCGGCGGCGGCCGATTATCCGCTCCACCTGGGGATCACCGAGGCCGGCACGGTCAACAGCGGCATCATCAAGTCGGCGGTCGGCATCGGCGCCCTGCTGGCCGAAGGCATCGGCGACACGGTTCGCGTGTCGCTGACCGGCGACCCGGCCGAGGAGGTGAGGGTGGCGAACGAGATTCTCAAGGCCCTCGGCCTGCGCGAGTACGGCCCGACGCTGGTTTCCTGCCCGACGTGCGGCCGCACGGAGATAAACCTTGAGGCCGTCGCCAGGGCGGTGGAGGACAAGCTGAGGACGGTGAAGAAGCCGCTGAAGGTGGCGGTGATGGGTTGCGTGGTCAACGGCCCCGGCGAGGCCCGGGAAGCCGACATCGGCATCGCCGGCGGCAAGGGGCAGGGACTGATCTTCCGCAAGGGCGAGATTCTGCGCAAGGTGCCCGAGGACCAGCTGATAACGGCCTTGTTCGCCGAAATCGATAAACTCGTCGAGGAGGAGTAATACTATTATGCGCACATCCAAGCTTTACGCCCCCACGCTGCGGGAGACGCCGGCCGAGGCCGAGGTGATAAGCCACCAGCTCATGTTGCGGGCCGGGTTCATCCGCAAGGCGGCCGGCGGCATTTACAACTACCTGCCGCTGGCCTGGCGGGTGCTGAAGAAGATCGAGAGGATCGTCCGCGAGGAGATGGACGCCGCCGGCGGCCAGGAGCTGCTGCTGCCGATCGTCCTGCCGGCGGAGATGTGGCAGGAGACGGGCCGCTGGGATGTGTACGGCGACGAGATGTTCCGCCTCAAGGACCGCCACGGCCGCGACTTTTGCCTGGGGCCGACCCACGAGGAGATGATCACCACCCTCATCCGCGACGAGGTCCGCTCCTACCGGCAGCTGCCGCTGCTGCTGTACCAGATCCAGAACAAGTTCCGCGACGAGCGGCGGCCGCGGTTCGGGCTGATGCGCGGCCGCGAGTTCATCATGAAGGATTTGTATTCCTTCGACCGCGACGAGGCCGGCCTCGACATCAGCTATAAGAAGATGTACGACGCCTACAGCAACGTTTTCACCCGCTGCGGGCTGACCTTCCGGCCGGTGGAGGCCGACCCCGGCGCCATCGGCGGCAAGGGCAGCCACGAGTTCATGGTCATCGCCGAAGCGGGCGAGGCGGGCATCGTGTACTGCGACGGCGGCTGCGACTACGCCGCCAATGTCGAGAAGGCGGAGCTGCACCCGATCGCGGCGCCCGCCGCGGCGCCTCTGGCCCTCGAGCTCAAGGACACGCCCGGCACGAAGACGATCGCGGCGGTGGCCGACTTCCTCGGCCTGCCGGCCGACAGGACGGTCAAGACGCTGGCCTACGCCACCGACAAGGGGCTGGTCATCGCCCTGGTGCGCGGCGACCACGAGGTCAACGAGATCAAGGTCCAAAACGCCGTCGGCTGCATCGCCCTGGAGATGGCCGACGAGGCGGCGATCGCCGCGGCCGGCACGTCGCCCGGCTTCATGGGGCCGATCGGCATCAAGAACGCTATCGTCGTCGCCGACAATACGGTGATGAAGATGGCCAATACGGTGGTCGGCGCCAACCAGGGCGACCGCCACTACGTGAACGTCAATCCCGGCCGCGATTTCACACCGGACATCGTCGCCGACATCCGCCTCATCCAGGAGGGCGACCCTTGCCCGCGCTGCGGCACGCCAGTCAAGGCGGCCCGCGGCATCGAGGTGGGGCAGGTGTTCAAGCTGTACACCAAGTACAGCCGGAAGCTGAACGCCACTTACCTGGACGAAAACGGCCAGGAGCAGGTGATGGTCATGGGCACGTACGGCATCGGCATCAGCCGCACAATGGCCGCAGCCATCGAACAGAACAACGACGCCAACGGCATTATCTGGCCGGCGGCCATCGCCCCTTTCCAGGCGGTCGTCATCCCGGTCAATAACGCCGACCCCGGGCAGCGCGAGCTGGCCGAGCGCATGTACGCCGATCTGACCGCCGCCGGCCTGGAGACGGTGCTCGACGACCGCGACGAGCGGGCGGGGGTGAAGTTCAAGGATGCCGACCTGATCGGCTACCCGCTGAAGGTCACCGTCGGCGCCAAGGCGGTGGCCGAACAGCGGGTCGAGGTGAAAACCCGCCGCGGCGGCGAGACGCATTTCTTCCCGCTGGCGGAGGCCACTGCCGCCGTCAAAGACCTGCTGGCCAAATTATAAATCCTTGCGCCGCCCCGGTGAAAATGCCGGGGCGCTTTGCCGCCCCGCGCACGTGACGATTTAAGTCGAATTATGGTAGTGGTAAAAGTCGAGGTTTTTACAACTATAGCAGGATTTGGCGGTAAAATCGCAAATATTGTAGTATAGTTGCCATTCATCCCCAAGATATGTGTCGCAACCCATAGTAGTAAAACGGGAGAGAGTCTACTTGCATACTTACTGCATCATTCCGGATAAGGCGCAGAATTTGCTCGACCTGCTGCCGGAGCTCGCGACGGCCGACGCGGAGCGCGACCGCCTGGCGGCGGCGACGGTGACCAAGGTGCTCGTCGATACCGACGCCGCGGGGTGGGAGGTCCATGTCGCCGCCCCGGCGCCGCTGCCGGCCGGCCTGCTCGACCGGGCCGCCGCCCAGCTCTGCAGCCGCTGCGGCCTGGCGAGGGCCACGTTTGCGACCACGGTGTCCAAAGGCTTCGAGGAATACCTGGCGACCGACTGGCCGGATTTCGCCGCCCGCATCGCCGCCGGCAACCCGACGATCGGCCACCTGCTGACCGGGGCCAGATGGCAGTTCGACGGCCATACCCTGGTGCTGGAGACGGCGGGCGACCTGTCGGCCCAGATCCTCGCCGCCCGCAGCGTCGACAAGGCTATCAGGGCGTTCGCGGCCGAGCAGTTCGGCGTCGCCTGCGCGGTCGCCTTCCTGACCGGCACCGCCCCCGAACCCGAGCCGGGCGGCGACGACGACAACGGCGATTACCGCGAGCCCCTGGCAGCGCCGCCCGCGCCGCCGGCCGCGAAAAAGAAGGCCGATAACCCGCTGCTGTTCGGCCGCGCCATCAAAGGCGACGCCGTTCCCCTGGCAAGCATCGAGGAGGAGGGGCGCAACATCGTCGTGGCCGGCCAGCTCGTCAAGCACGAGCTGCGGGAGCTGAAGTCGGGCCGCACGCTGCTGACGTTCGATCTCGCCGATCTGGGCGGCGGGATCAGCGGCAAGGCGTTTTTCGACGATAAGGACCAGGCCGCCAAGCTGGCCGGGGCTTTGACCGACGGCATGCTGGCGAAGGTGAAGGGCACGGTGCAGTTCGACAAATATGCCAACGAGCTGGTGATTTTCGCCGACAGCATGGTCCGCCTGCCCAAGCCGGAACGGAGCGATGACGCGGCCGAAAAACGGGTGGAGCTGCACGCCCATACCCGCATGAGCGCTCTCGACGCCGTCGTGGCCGCCAAGGCGCTGGTGAAGACGGCCGTGAAGTGGGGCCACCCGGCGGTGGCGATCACCGACCACGGGGTGGTGCAGGCCTTCCCGGAGGCGGAGGAGGCGGCGGCCAAGACCGGCATCAAGGTTATCTACGGCATGGAGGGCTACCTGTTCGACGACGATATCAATCAGTCGTATCATATAATCCTGCTGGCGAAGAACAGCGTCGGTCTCCGCAACCTCTACCGGCTGGTGTCGCTGTCCCACCTGAAATATCTGCACCGCACGCCCCGCATCCCGCGAACCGTCCTGGCGGAGCACCGCGAAGGCCTGATTTTGGGTTCCGCCTGTGAAGCAGGGGAGTGCATGCAAGCGCTCATAAACGCCGAGAGCGACGAGAAGGTCCGTGAGATCGCCGCTTTCTACGATTACCTGGAGATTCAGCCGACGGACAACAACGAGTTTCTCGTGCGCCAGGGGAAGATCGCCGACGCGGAGGGGCTGCGCGATTTGAACCGCAAGGTGTGCGCCCTCGGCGACGCGCTGGGCAAGCCGGTGGTCGCCACCTGCGACGTGCATTTCCTCAATCCGGAGGACGAGGTATACCGCCGCATCCTCATGGCCGGCCAGGGCTACGACGACGCCGACCGCCAGCCGCCGCTGTATTTCCGCACGACCGGGGAGATGCTGGCCGAGTTCGCCTACCTGGGCGAGGCGAAGGCCTATGAGGTGGTGGTCGCCAATTCCCGCCGCGTCGCCGACGAAATCGATTCTGTGAAGCCCATCCCCGACGAGCTGTATTCGCCGAAGATCCCCGGCGCCGAGGAGCAGATAAGGGCGATGGCCTACGCCAAGGCCGGCCAGCTTTACGGCGAGCCTCTGCCGGCCCTTGTGGCCGACCGCCTGAAGCTGGAGCTCGATTCTATCATCAACAACGGCTTCGCCGTGCTGTATTTCATCGCCCACAAGCTGGTGAAGAAGTCGCTCGACGACGGCTACCTCGTCGGCTCGCGCGGCTCGGTGGGCTCGTCGTTCGTGGCGACGATGACCGACATCACCGAGGTCAACCCGCTGCCGCCCCACTGGCGCTGCCCGGCCTGCAAGTGGAGCGAGTTCGTCACCGACGGCGCGTACGGCAGCGGCTTCGATATCCCCGACCGCGCCTGCCCGCAGTGCGGCGGCCCGGCCGTCAAGGACGGCCACGATATCCCCTTCGCCGTCTTCATGGGCTTCCACGGCGACAAGGTGCCTGATATCGATCTGAATTTTTCCGGCGATTACCAGCCGGTGGCCCATAAGTATACCGAGGAGCTGTTCGGCCGCGATAACGTTTTCCGCGCGGGCACGATCGCGACGATCGCCGATAAGACGGCCTACGGCTTCGTGCGCAACTATTTCGCCGACAAGGGCGTGACGGCCCGCAACGCCCACATCAACCACCTCATCGGCGGCTGCACGGGGGTGAAGCGGACGACCGGCCAGCATCCCGGCGGCATCATGGTCGTGCCGCGGGACATGGATGTCCATCATTTCACGCCTATCCAGTACCCGGCGGACGACAAGAATTCGTCGACCATCACCACTCATTTCGACTACCACTCGATCTCCAGCCGCCTGGTCAAGCTGGACATCCTCGGCCACGACGACCCGACGGTGATCAAGATGCTCGAGGATCTGACCGGCCGCGACCCCAAGACCATCCCCTTCGACGATCCGGCGACGCTCAGTCTGTTCTCGTCGACGGCGGCGCTCGGCCTGACCCCCGAGGAGCTGGGCTCGACGGTGGGCACGTTCGGCGTCCCCGAGTTCGGCACGAAATTCGTCCGCCAGATGCTCGAGGACACCAAGCCGCAGAATTTCAGCGAGCTGGTGCGCATCAGCGGCTTTTCCCACGGCACGGACGTGTGGCTGAACAACGCCCAGGACTTGATCAGGAGCGGCACGGCCAAGCTGGGCGAGGCGATTTCGGCCCGCGACGACATCATGATTTACCTTATCCATAAGGGCGTCAAGCCGCAGACGGCTTTCAAGGTGATGGAGGACGTCCGCAAGGGCAAGGGGGTCAAGCCCGACGACGTGGCCGCGCTGGCCGGGCACGGCGTGCCGGCCTGGTACGTGGAGTCGTGCCAGAAGATCAAGTATATGTTCCCCAAGGCCCATGCGGTGGCGTATGTGATGATGGCCTTCCGCATCGCTTACTGCAAGATCCATTACCCGCTGGCTTTTTATGCGTCGTATTTCAGCGTGCGGGCCACGGAGTTCGACGCCGACCTGATCGTGAAGGGCGTGCCGGTGCTGCGCCAGAAGCTGGCCGAGCTGGAGCAGAAGGGCCAGGCGGCGACCGCCAAGGAGAAGGGGCTGGCGACCATCTTGGAGATGGCGCTGGAGATGTATCTGCGCGGGTTCACGTTCGAACGGGTCGACCTGTACCGCTCGGACGCCGCCCGCTTCCTGATCGTGGACGGCGGCCTGCTGCCGCCGCTGGCCGGCCTGCAGGGGGTGGGGGATACCGCGGCCCGCAACATCGTCCAGGCCCGTGGCGACAAGCCGTTCACGTCGGTGGAGGATCTGCGCCTGCGCAGCCGGGCGGCCAAGCCGGTCGTCGATACGCTCCGCGACCACGGCGCGCTCGGCGATTTGCCGGAAGACGACCAGATCACGCTGTTCGCGTGAATTATTTGCGATTCCCATTGTAAATTTTACCCTGCGGTGATATAATGTTTCTGGATATGCAGCAGTGCGCGTTGGAGAGTGGGTAAAAACCCACTCTTTCATCTTATGGCCGCGGTGCGCCCGCACCGGACGGTATGAGGGGGAACGGCCCAGGCTAAACTAAGACTGGGCCGGCATGGCGCGGCCGCTACATCGCATAACGGGAGTTGATCGATATGGCTGCGAAAGAGATCGAGATGCTGGTGGAAAAGCTGGTGAGCGAGATTATCCACGGCACGGCCCTGGAGCTGGTGGACGTGGAGTACGTGAAGGAGCGGGACTGGTATCTGCGCGTGTATCTGGCCAAGGAGGGCGGCATCGGCGTGGAGGATTGCCAGTGGGTGAGCGAGCGCCTGGAAAAGAAGCTCGACGAGCTCGACCCGATCAGGGACAGCTATTTCCTCGAGGTGTCCTCGCCCGGCCTCGACCGACCGCTGAAGAAGGCGAAGGATTTCGCCCGCCATTTGGGCGATAAGGTGGAGGTGCATACGTTCGCGCCGGTGAACGGCCGCAAAACGCTGGTGGGCACGCTGCTGGCCGCCGACGACGGCGGCATCAGCCTGGAGGTCGACGGCGCGCCGCTGAGCATCCCGCGCGATCAGGCTTCGCTGGTAAAACTCCATGTGGAGTTTTGACAAATAGGAAAATTGAATAGGGGGTAGAGAATCAAAATGAATGCAGAGTTCATGCAGGCCTTCGAGCAGTTGGGGAAGGAGAAGGGTATCGCACCTGAAATCTTGTTCGATGCTATCGAGGCTGCCCTGATTTCGGCCTATAAGCGCAATTTCAGCTCGGCGCAGAATGTCCGCGTGGCGCTGGACCGCGATACGGGCGAGATCCACGTTTACGCCCGCAAGGCGGTGACGGAGGAGGTCGCGGACCCGCGTCTGGAGATTTCCCTGGCGGAGGCGCAGGATATCGACCCGCGCTATGTGCTGGAGGACGTGGTGGAGCTGGAGGTGACGCCGAAGAATTTCGGCCGCATCGCCGCCCAGACGGCCAAGCAGGTTGTCGTGCAGCGCATCCGCGAGGCCGAGCGCGGCATCATCTATGAGGAGTACTCCAGCCGGGAGAGCGATATCGTCACCGGCATCGTGCAGCGCATCGAGGCCAAGAATGTTTTCGTCGACCTCGGCAAGGCGGAGGCCATCCTCCAGCCGTCGGAGCAGATCCCCGGCGAGCTGTACCGTCACGGCGACCGCATCAAGACGTATATAATCGAGGTCAAGAAGACGACCAAGGGGCCACAGATCCTCGTTTCCCGCACCCATCCAGGCCTGCTGAAACGGCTGTTCGAGCTGGAGGTCCCCGAGATCCACGACGGCATCGTCGAGATCAAGTCGGTGGCCCGCGAGCCCGGCCTGCGGTCGAAGATCGCCGTCCATTCCCGCGACGAGAATGTCGACCCGGTCGGCGCCTGCGTCGGCCACAAGGGTATGCGGGTGCAGACGATCGTCAACGAGCTCAAGGGCGAGAAGATCGATATCGTGAAGTGGAACGCCGACCCTGCCAAGTATATCGCCAATGCTCTCAGCCCGGCCAAGGTCGTGGCGGTGGACGTGAACGAGACCGAGAAGGTGTCGCGCGTCATCGTGCCGGATTACCAACTGTCGCTGGCCATCGGCAAGGAAGGCCAGAACGCTAGATTGGCGGCGAAGCTGACCGGCTGGAAGATCGATATCAAGAGCGAGTCCCAGGTTCAGGTTCAGGAGCTTGTGTAAAGGGGGGGAGCCCGGTGAAGCAGAAGAAGGTTCCCCAGAGGATGTGCGTGGGCTGCCAGAGCATGAAGACCAAGAAGGAGCTGCTGCGGGTGGTGCGTACGCCCGAGGGGGCCATTATGCTCGACGCTACCGGCAAGAAGGCCGGCCGAGGCGCGTACGTGTGCCCGAGCGAGGAATGCCTAGCGAAAGCGGTGAAGGCGAAACGCCTGGAGAAGGCGCTGGAGCACGCGATCAGCGAGGAAGTGTTCGCCGCGCTACGGGCCGGGCTGAAGCAGCCATGAACCGCGCCCGGCTGATGTCGCTGCTGGGTTTGGCCCAGAAGGCCGGCAGGATTGCCTCGGGCGAGGTGGCCGTGGAGCACGCCGTCCGCGCCGGCAGGGCAAAGCTGGTGCTGATCGCGGCCGATGCCGCCGACAACACGAAGAAAAGTTACCGCGATCTGGCCGCTTATTTTCAGGTCGCGTGCCATGAAGGACTTTCCAAGGACGAGTTGGGCCAGGCCACCGGGCGCCCCGCCCGGGCCGCGCTCGCCGTGACCGACGCCGGTTTCGCCAAGGCGGTCGGCGAGGCGCTGAAGGCCTGAACTCGTGCCACGGAAGAATTTTGGGGGTGGATGAATGTCCAAATACCGGGTCTATGAACTTGCCAAGGATTATAACACTACGAGCAAGGTGATTATCGACATCCTGGCTCGCAACAACATAGTCGTCAAGAACCACATGGCCAGCCTCGACGATCCCGAGAAGGCGATTATCGACCGTACTTTCGCCCGCAAGACCGGCGCGCCCGAGGAGGGCGCGAAGCCGGCGGCGCCGGCCGCAAGGCCGCCGGTGACGCAGCAGCCCGGCGGCAGGCCGCCGGTGGGGCAGCCGCCGCAAAACCGCCCGCCGATGGGGCCGCGTCCCGGCCAGAGCCAGGGGCCGGGACCGCAGCAGCCTGGCGGCAGGCCGCCGGTGGGGCAGCCGCCGCAAAACCGCCCGCCGATGGGACCGCGTCCCGGCCAGAGCCAGGGGCCGGGACCGCAGCAGTACGGCGGCAGGCCGCCGCAAGGGCAGCCGCCGCAAAACCGCCCGCCGATGGGACCGCGGCCGGGCCAGAGCCAGGGGCCGGGACCGCAGCAGTACGGCGGCAGGCCGCCGATGGGGCAACCGCCGCAAGGCCGTCCGCCCATGGGGCCGCGGCCGGGTCAGGGCCAGGGACCGCAGCAGTACGGCGGCAGACCGCCGCAGGGGCAGCAGCAAGGCCGCCCGCCGATGGGGCCGCGTCCCGGCCAAGGACCGCAAGCCGGCGGCCGGCCGGCCGGCGGGCCGCCGGGCCGTCCTGCCGCGCCGCGCCCAGGCCAGGGTCCGCAAACCGGCGGTAGGCCGGCCGGCGGGTCGCCGGGCCGTCCTGCTTCGCCGCGCCCGGGCCAGGGAGGCCGCCGCGATCAGGGCCGGCCGTTCGGGGATCGGGGCGACAGCAACCGCCGCGGCCCGGCCGGGCGTCACGCCTCCGGCGGACAGCGGCCGCAAGCGCCGAAGCCGGAACCGGTGAGGCCGAAGAACATCAAGATCGGCCCGTCGCTGACCGTCAAGGACCTGGCCGCGAAGATGGGCCGGGAAGTAAGCGAGATCATCAAGAAGCTCATGATGCTCGGCATCATGGCGACGATAAACCAGGAGATCGATTACGACACCGCCGTCATCGTGGGCAGCGAGTTCGGCGTGACGGTGGAGGAGTTGCCGCCCGAGGCCGACCCGACCGAGATCGCCGCTATCGAGGACGATCCGGCCAGTCTGCAGACGCGGCCGCCGGTGGTAACCATCATGGGCCACGTCGACCATGGCAAGACGTCGCTCCTGGATTCCATCCGCCAGACGAACGTGACCGCCCAGGAAGCGGGCGGCATCACGCAGCATATCGGCGCCTATCAGGTCAACCACCAGGGCAAGCGGATCGTCTTCCTCGACACTCCCGGCCATGAGGCTTTTACGGCCATGCGGGCCCGCGGCGCCAACGTCACCGACATCGCCATCCTGGTGGTGGCCGCGGACGACGGCGTGATGCCGCAGACGATCGAGGCGCTCAACCACGCCAAGGCGGCCAAGGTGCCGATCATCGTGGCGATCAACAAGATCGACCGTCCCGGCGCCAACCCCGACCGGGTCAAGCAGCAGTTGTCCGATCACGGCCTGCTGCCCGAGGATTGGGGCGGCGAGACGATCATGGTGCCGGTGTCGGCGTATACGAAACAGGGCATCCCCGACCTGCTGGAGATGATTCTGCTGGTGGCCGAGGTGGGCGATCTGAAGGCCAACCCCAACCGGCCGGCCCTCGGCACGATCATCGAGGCCCAGCTGGACAAGGGCCGCGGCCCGGTGGCCACCGTCCTCGTCCAGAAGGGAACGCTGCATGTCGGCGATTCGATCATCGCCGGCGTCGCCTTCGGCAAGGTGCGGGCGATGATCAACGACCGCGGCGACAAGGTGAAGAAGGCCCTGCCGGCCACGCCGGTGGAGGTGCTCGGCCTGTCGGACGTTCCCCAGGCCGGCGACGTGCTGTACGCCGTCGACGAGCGCACCGCCCGCGCGGTGGCCGAGAAGCGGGCCGCCAAGAAGCGGACGGAGGAGCAGGCCCAGACCCAGAAGGTGTCGCTCGACGACCTGTTCAAGCATATCCAGGAGGGCACGCTCAAGGATCTGAACATCGTCGTCAAGGCCGACGTGCAGGGGTCGATCGAGGCTTTGCGCCAGTCGCTGCAGAACCTCAAGAACAAAGAGGTGCGGGTCAACATCGTCCATGCCGGCGTGGGCGCGATCAACGAGTCGGACGTCATGCTGGCGTCGACCGCCAACGCGCTGATCATCGGCTTCAACGTCCGCCCCGACGCCAACGCCCGCCAGGCGGCCGACAAGGAGAAAATCGATGTCCGCCTCTACCGGGTTATTTACGAGGCCATCAATGATGTGGAGGCGGCCATGACCGGCATGCTCGCCCCCGAGTTCAAGGAAGTGGTGCTCGGACGCGTCGAGGTACGGCAGCTTATTTCCGTGCCCAAGGCGATCGTCGCCGGCTCGTACGTGCTGGAGGGCAAGATAACCAGCGCGTCGCAGGTGCGCATCATCCGCAACGGCGTCGTCGTCCACGAGGGCAAGGTCGAATCGTTGCGGCGGTTCAAGGACGACGTCAAGGAGGTCGCCGCCGGCTACGAGTGCGGCATCACCATCGAGCGGTTCCGCGACGTCAAGGAAGGCGATATCATCGAGGCGTTCACGATGGAACTGGTGAAACCCAGCTAACAGAGCGGGGGATAGCAATGAGTCAGCTGCGCACGGAAAAGGTGCAGGAATTCATTAAACAGGAACTTAGCAAAATCATCCTTACCGAACTTAAGGACCCGCGGATCGGTTTCGTGACCGTGACCAGGGTCGAGGTGACCGGCGACCTGCGCACCGCCAAGGCTTACGTGAGCCTGATGGGCAGCGAGGAGGAGAAGGCGGCCACCTGGCAGGCGCTGCAGAAAGCGGTCGGCCACCTGCGGAGCGAAATCGGCAAACGCATCCAGTTGCGCTTCAGCCCCGAGCTTTCGCTGCATATCGACGAGTCGTTCGCACACAGCGCCCGCATCAACGAATTGCTGGCCAAGCTCAAACGGGAGGAAGCGGAGAGATAGCGATGGAGATTTCCCTGCGCCGCGTCGCCCAGATGCTGGGTGAGGCCGAGAAATTGGTCATCACCGGCCACATCCATCCTGACGGCGATTCGCTCGGTTCGATGCTCGCCCTGTACGCGCCGCTGGCCGCTCAGGGCAAGCAGGTGACGCTGCTGCTCGACGACGAGCTGCCGGCCGTGTACCGGTTCCTGCCCGGCGCCGAACTCATCCGCCGGCCGGCCGGCCCGGTCGCGGCCGACCTGTTGGTCGTCCTCGACGCCAGCGACGCCGACCGCATCGCCGGCGTGGATGCCGCCGTGCGGGCCACGGTCCTCAATATCGACCACCACATATCGAACACGAAGTTCGCCGATTTCTGGTATATCGACAGCCAGGCCGCCGCCACCGGCGAGATCGTCCTGGAACTGCTCCACCTCATGAAGATCCCTGTCACCGCCGACATGGCGACCAACCTTTACACAGCCATCGCCACCGACTGCGGCTTTTTCCGCTACGCCAACGCCACGGCGACCACGCTGCGCCACGCCGCCGACCTCATGGACAGCGGCGCCCAGCCTCATATCATCGCCGAGCAGCTCGAAACCAAGCCGCTGGACAGCATCATGACGCTCAGGAGCGTGCTGGACAGCCTGGAGATTCATGCCGGCGGCCGCATCGCCGCCGTGACCGTGGAGTTCGAAAACGGCGGCGACAGCGCCGCCGATACGACGGAAGGCTATATCAACTATCCCCGCAACATCGAAGGGGTGGAGATCGCCATCATGTTCAAGCCGGAGGGCGACGGCGCCACGCGGGTCAGCTTCCGTTCCCGCCGCTGCGACGTGAGCCGCCTGGCGCTGGCGTTCGGCGGCGGCGGCCACGCCCGGGCCGCCGGGTGCACGGTGGCCAGCGGCCTGGCGGCGGCCAAGAAAGAAGTCCTGCGGGCGGCCGAACGCCTCCTGGCCGAGTCGGGACTATGACCGCCGGCATCGTCAATGTGCTCAAGCCGCCAGGAATGACCTCCCATGACGTGGTCGGCTGTCTGCGGCGGGTTTACGGTCTGAAGAAGGTCGGCCACGCCGGCACCCTCGACCCGGGGGCGGCCGGCGTTCTGCCCGTTTTCCTCGGCCCGGCGACAAGGCTGATCGAGTTCGCCGCCGACGCCGACAAGGCCTACCGTGTGGAGCTCACCTTCGGCTACGCGACCGACAGCGGCGACGACAGCGGCAATGTCATCGCCACCCGCGCCGGCTTCGTCCCGCCGGGCACCGGCGCGATCGCCGCCGTTCTGGCAAGCTTTCTGGGCGACAGCGAACAAATCCCGCCGATGCATTCCGCCATCAAGGTGGGGGGGCGGAAGCTGTACGCGCTGGCCCGCGCCGGCATCGAGGTCGAGCGCCGGCCCCGGCCGGTCACCATTGCGGCCATCGACCTGCTGAGAGCGGCCGACCCGGTCATCCTGTTCGACGTGAGCTGTTCAAAAGGGACTTATATCCGCTCGCTGTGCGCCGACATCGGCGACCGCCTGGACTGCCCGGCGGTAATGACGTTCCTGGTGCGGACGAGGGTGGGGGACTTCACGCTCGCCACGGCGCGGACGTTGGAGGAAATCGCCGCCGCCCCGGCCGCGGCGCTGCTGCCTGTCGACCATGCCGTCCGCCATCTGGAGCGCGTCGTCCTCGCCGACGGGGACGCGGCCCGCTTCACGCACGGCCAGAAAATTCCCCTGGGCGACCTTGCCGGCGACCGGCCGCTGGCCGTTTACGGCCGGGACGGCACCCTGCTCGGCATCGCCAGGCGGGCGGCGGCGGCGCCGCTGCTCGAACCGGTAAAGGTGCTCGCCCCTTAAACCTGAAGGAGAATGGTATGGAAGTTTTCACCCGCCTGGCCGACATACGCGGCCGGTTCATCAATACGGCCGTGGCCCTGGGCACTTTCGACGGCGTCCACGTCGGCCACCAGCAGATCATCCGCCAGGCTGCCGCCTATGCTGAAAAAGCGGGCGGCCAGAGTGTCGTCTTTACCTTCGGCAACCACCCCCTGTCGATCATCGCCCCGGACCGCTGCCCGCCGCTGCTCGCCACGCCGGCCCACAAGGCCGAGCTGATCGCCGCTCTCGGCGCCGACGTGCTGCTGTCCGTCCCGTTCGACCGCGCGCTCCTCGAGCTCAGTCCCGACGCTTTCATCGCCCTGCTGGCGGACAACCTCCGTCCGGCCTTCATAGTCGTCGGCCCCAATTATTCGTTCGGCCACCGCGGCGCCGGCACGCCGGCGATGCTGGCCGCCGCCGGCCGCCGCCTCGGCTTCGCGGTGGTCGTTCCGCAGGCGGTGGAAGTGGGCGGCGTCCCGGTGAGCAGCACGCTCATCCGCCAGCTCGTCCTCGCCGGCGATGTGGCCGGCGCGGCACCGCTGCTCGGGCGGCCGTTCCGCATCGAAGGCGTCGTGGCCGCAGGCGAGGGACGGGGCCGCGAACTCGGCTTCCCGACCGCCAACATCACGGCCGCCGACGGGCAGATCGTCCCTGCCGACGGCGTTTACGCGACTTATGTGTATGCCGGCGGCGTCCGCTACCGCGGCGTGGCCAATATCGGCGACAATCCGACCTTCCGCGGCCAGGCCCGCCGCATCGAGGTGCATTTACGCGCTTTCAGCGGCGACCTGTACGGCCGGCCCATCGCGGTGGACTTCCTGGCGCGGCTCCGCGAAGAGCTTGCCTTCACCGGCGCCGACGAGCTCAAGGCCCAGATCGCCCGCGACCTGGCGGCCGCCGACGAATACTACAAATAACCGGGGCATTATTGTTTACAGCTAATTTAGTTTATGGTAGAATATAGTGCGTAACCAGCCGGCGGCGAATTTTGCCGCCCCGGCGGGGAATAATATCTGCAGGGAACCATGGCGAGGATTATCGACTCTCCGACGATTGTCTTGGCCACTGGGGATACCGCAACAAGGAGGGAAACAGTATGTTGACACCGGAAACGAAGCAGCAGCTTATCGAAAAGTATCGCCTGCACGACAGCGATACCGGCTCGCCCGAGGTCCAGATCGCTATCCTGACGGAGCGCATCAATTACCTCACCGAGCATCTCAAGGAGCATAAGAAGGACCATCATTCGCGCCGCGGCCTGCTCAAAATGGTCGGCCAGCGCCGGGGCCTTCTCAACTACCTGAGGGATAACGATATTGCTCGCTACCGGACCATCCTCGAAAAACTCAATCTCAGAAAGTAACGGAAAGCGGGGCATGGCCCCGCTTTTTTGTTTATTCCTGCCCGGTTTAGCGGCGGAGAAAAAAGGGAATAATACAAAAAATGTCGAAGTCTTTAGCTTTGTAAAAAGAAGATAGGGGACTTAGAGGAGGAAAACAGAATATGCACACTTTCCAAATGCAGCTTGGCGACCGGACGCTCGTCGTCGAGACCGGCAAGATGGCCAAGCAGGCGAGCGGTTCGGTGCTGGTCCGCTACGGGGACACCGTTGTGCTCGCCGCCGCTACCGCTTCCGCCGCGCCGCGCGAGGGCATCGATTTTTTCCCGCTGACGGTTGATTACGAGGAACGCATGTATTCGGTCGGCAAGATTCCCGGCGGCTTCATCAAGCGGGAAGGCCGCCCCACCGAGGCCGCCATCCTGACGTGCCGCCTGATCGACAGGCCGATCAGGCCGCTGTTCGACGAAGGCTTCCGCAACGATGTCCATATCGTAACCACCGTCCTTTCCGTCGACCATGACAACCCGCCCGATATCCCGGCGATGATCGGCGCGTCCTGCGCGCTGTCGATCTCGGATATCCCCTTCAACGGCCCGATCGCCGGCGTGAGGGTCGGCCTGATGGACGGCCAGTTTATCGTCAACCCCACCGTCGCCCAGCAGGAGAAGAGCGAGCTCAACCTGGTCGTCGCCGGCACGAAGAACGCCGTCCTCATGGTGGAGGCCGGCGCCAATGAGATCCCCGAAGAAACCATCCTCGACGCCATTATGTTCGGCCACGACGTCATCCGCGAGCTGGTGGCCTTCCAGGAAGACATGATGAGCCAGGTCGGCAAGCCAAAGCGGGAGATGAAGCGCTACGAGGTGCCGGCAGAGATAGCGGCGGCGGTGCGGGAATATGTGACCGACAGCCTGAAGACGGCCGTGGCCTGCGCCGACAAGCAGACCCGCGAGGAGCAGACCAAGCAGGTCAAGGACGGCGCGGTCGCCCATTTCAAGGAGATATATCCCGACAACCCCAAGGAAGTTTCCTATATGATCGGCAAGATCCTCAAGGAGATCGTCCGCCGGATGATCACCGTCGACAAGATCCGTCCCGACGGGCGGCAGCTCGAGGAGGTGCGGCCGATAACCTGCGAGGTCGGCCTGCTGCCGCGCACCCACGGTTCGGCCCTGTTCACCCGCGGCCAGACCCAGATACTGAACGTTTTGACGCTGGGAACGCTCAGCGACGATCAGCTCCTCGACGGGCTCGGCGTTGAGGACCACAAGCGTTATATCCATCACTACAACTTCCCGCCGTACAGCGTCGGCGAGACCAAGCCGATGCGCGGGCCCGGCCGGCGCGAGATCGGCCACGGCGCCCTGGCCGAGCGCGCCCTGCTACCGATGATTCCGTCCGAGACCGAGTTTCCTTACACCATCCGCCTGGTGTCGGAGGCGATCGAGTCCAACGGCTCGACGTCGATGGGCAGCGTGTGCGGCAGCACTCTGTCGCTGATGGACGCCGGCGTGCCGATCAAGGCGCCGGTTTCCGGCGTGGCGATGGGCCTGGTGAAGGACGGCGAGCATTTCACCATTCTCACCGATATCCAGGGCCTCGAAGACGCCCTCGGCGATATGGATTTCAAGGTGGCCGGCACGGCCAAGGGCGTGACCGCCATCCAGATGGACATCAAGATCGCCGGCATCGACCGCGCCATCCTGGAGAGCGCGCTCGCCCAGGCGCACCGCGGCCGCATGCACATCCTCGGCAAGATGCTCGAGGTTATCGACAAGCCGCGTCCCGAGTTGTCGCCGTTCGCCCCGCGGATCATCACGCTGCAGATCGATCCCGACAAGATTCGCGATGTCATCGGCCCGGGCGGCAAGATCATCAAGAAGATCATCGAGGATACGGGCGTCACGATCGACATCGAGGACGACGGCAAGGTGTTCATCGCCGCCGTCGACCAGGAGGCCGCCAGGAAGGCGGTGCATATCGTCGAAACGCTGGTGCGCGACGTGGAGGTCGGCGCTACGTACCTCGGCAAGGTCACCCGCCTGATGAATTTCGGCGCTTTCGTCGAGATCCTCCCCGGCAAGGAAGGCTTGGTCCACATTTCCCAGCTGGCCCGCGAACGGGTCGCGAAGGTGGAGGATGTGGTGAAAATCGGCGACGAGCTGCTGGTCAAGGTGGTCGAAATCGACCGCCAGGGGCGCATCAATCTTTCTCGCAAGGCCCTGCTCAAGGACGAGCCGGAAGCCAGGCACCGGGAAGAATAGCATAATCAGGATTTGCTTGCCGTCCCGCCGGTCCGACCGGCGGGACGGTTTTTTATTCCCTGCCGGCCGCACATGAAAACGGCGGCAGGCTAATAGATTTATAGCAAACGCGGATTAGGGGTGGTGTGATGAGAGTGTTTTTCGCCGGCCGCGTGCCCGGCTGGTATTTCGGTTTCGCCGCCTTGTTCTTCATCCTGGTAATTCTGCTGCCGGGACTGGCGGAGTTCATAACCGCGCCGCTGTCCGCGCCCCGACCTTTTTACAACGGCCACCCCGGCAAGCCGGAGGTCGCCCTGGCCTGCAACGTGTTCTGGGGAGAGGAGTACCTGCCGTCCATGCTGGACACGCTCGACCGCGGCGGCGTGAAGGCGACGTTTTTCATCGGCGGCAGCTGGGCGAAACGCCATCCCGAGCTGGTGAAGGAGCTGGCCGCCCGCGGCCACGAACTGGGGAACCACAGCTACAGCCACCCGCATCCGAATGCGATCAGCAAAGAGCAGAACAAGGAGCAGATAACGCGCACGGAAAGCCTGGTCGCCGAGCTGACCGGCGTAAAGACGTCGCTGTACGCGCCGCCGTACGGGGAATTCAACGCCGCCGTGCTGGCGGCGGCGGCCGAGCTCGGCTATACGACCACCCTTTGGAGCATCGACACGATCGACTGGAAACGACCGCCGGCAGAAACCATCCTCACCAGGGTGATGGGCAAGCTCCACAACGGGGCGATCATCCTTATGCACCCGACCGAGCCTACCGCCCAGGCCCTGCCGGAACTGATCTTCCGCATCCAGGGCAGGGGGTATACGATCAAGCCGGTTTCTGATATACTAAATTGACATAAAAGTTAGATGGTTTGTAAGAAAAGTCCGAGGCTGTTCAGAGGCGTCCAGATGCAAGGCAGACCGTGGAAGCGCCGCGATGCGTACATTCGGAGGTACGCCAGCAAGCTCCCGCAGGTCCAACGCCGCAGATGGGCGCTTCTGAACGTCCGCAGACGATTACCGGTAATTGTTATTGATTAAGCAGTATACCTTGTGATAATATGTTTACATAACCAGGTGGCTATCTGCCAGTGCGACGCCCTGTCGGTAGCCACTATATTTTTGCCGCGGAGGAGGTTTAGGTGATGAATAAATTTAAACGGTGTATAACTTTGTTCACGATACTGGCCCTGTTCGCCACCGTCCTCGTGCCGGCGGCACCGGCGAACGCCGCTTCCCTGAGCGACCTGGCCAAGCAGACGACAGGCGCGGACAAGTCGTCCGGCAATAGTCTCCTGACTATTCTGCTCGGACTGTTGCTCGGCAACTTGTTCGGCAATCTGACCAATACCAGCCCCGCTACGGGGGGCGGCGCTTCGCAGCCGAGCACGCTGACCGGCGGCAAGGAGATGATGGGTTTCTACGCCGAGTGGTGGGGGACGGACACTTCGTCGTACACCGCGCTGGCCAAGAACGTCGACAAGATCAAGACGATCATCCCGTTCTGGGGAACGATCGAGGCTAACGGCGCGCTCACCGACCGCGGCGGCAACGATCATGCGTCGGTGGTCAAATACGCCCACGCCAACAATGTCAAGGTGCTGCTGATGGTCAACAACGCCAAGCAAACCGGGGCGACCGCGCCGGTCCACACCGTGCTGGCCAGCCCGGCTCTGCGCAAGACGGCGATTGACAACATCGCGGCGTATATCAAGAAATACGACCTCGACGGCGTCAATATCGATTTCGAGATGGTGCCGGCGGGCGACCGCGACAACCTTACGGCGTTCATGAAGGAGCTTAACGCCCGCCTCAAGCCGCAGGGATATATCGTTTCCATCGACGTGTTCCCGAAGACCGACGAGAACAACGATGTCGCCGTGGCGTACGATTACGGCCAGTTGGCCAAGTACGCCGACCGCATCGTCATCATGGCGTACGACAACCACGGGGTGTGGAGCGGCGCCGGCCCGATCGCCGATATCAACTGGGTGGAAAATAGTCTCAAGTACGCTCTGAAGTTCATCCCCAAGAACAAGCTTTACCTCGGCGTGGCCGGCTACGGCTACGACTGGTCGAGCAAAGGGGTGGAAAGTCTCGAATACAAGCCGATCATGGATCTTGTCGCCCGCTTCGGCTCTGCCGTGCAGTGGGACGAGGCGTCCAAGTCGCCGCATTTCAGCTACACGGGCGACGACGGCGTAAGCCACAACGTCTGGTTCGAGAACAGCCGGAGCGTAGGCTACAAGCTGGACCTCGTGAACAAGTACGATATCGCCGGCGCCGCGCTGTGGAAGCTCGGCGAGGAAGACCCCGCCTACTGGCAGGCGGTCAAGACGAAATTTGCCCTGTGACCTAACGACAACATCCGCGCAGGAGGTCGAACGTGATTAACAAATATCGCTATAAAATGCTGTCGTGGGTCACGCTGCTGGCCGTCGTCATGACTATCTTCGCTCCGCTGGCGGTCAGCCACGCGGCCGGCGTGGGCGACGTCCTCGACGCCATGACTTCGCCGACCGCTCCGACCACGAGCGGCGGCGGCATCCTGAATACGCTGTTCAGTTTCATTTTCGATAAACTCCTCGGCCCGATCTTGAATATCTTCGGCGGTTCGTCCTCGACCGGCGGCAGTCCGCCTGTCAAGCTGCCGCCTTCGTCGGGCGGCGGGCCGGTCCTGGACAGCGGCGTGCTGCGCGGCAAGGTGATCGTCGTCGACCCCGGCCACGGGGGCGACAATCCCGGCGCTACGGCGGGCAACAAGCGCGAGAGCGACAATAACCTGGCCGTGGGCCTCAAGCTGCGGGACAAGCTCCGCCAGGCCGGCGCCACGGTGGTGATGACCCGCGACACCGACCGCAACGTGGCGCCGGTGGGCAGCACGCTCGGGCAGGAGCTGCAGGCCAGGGTCGATATCGCCGAGAAGAATCATGCCGATATGTTCGTGAGCGTGCACACGAATTCGAATCCCAACCCGTCGATCGTCGGCGCGATGACGTTTTACCCCAGCAGCAAATCGTCCAAGCTGGCCCTGGAGGTGCAGAGCGCCCTCATCCGCGAGACAGGGGCGGTCGACAAGGGCACCGAGACGGCCACCTACTATGTGCTGCGCAACACGACGATGCCCAGCATCCTGGTGGAGATGGGCTTCATCTCCAACGCCGCCGAGGCCGAGAAGATGCAGCGCGACGATTACCGCAACCGCGTCGCCCAGGGTATCTTCACCGGCATCGGGAAGTATTTCCAGACCAAGTAAGAAAGTGCTAATCCCCCGTCCAGGCGGCGGGGGATTTTTCTCCGTACAGGTGTTTTATATCCCGGTGGCGAAGTATAATATTAAATGGCCAAAAAGCAGGATTTGCGCCCCGGCGCGCGAATATATAATCGCTTAACGCCAAAATAAAGGAGCGTTCTATGTATCAGAAATCGACATTGCCGAACGGTATCCGGGTTGTGACGGAGGCCATTCCGTACGTGAAATCGGCGACGGTGGGCGTATGGGTGGGCACCGGGTCCCGCAACGAGGAGGACCACAACCATGGTATCAGCCATTTTATCGAGCACTTGATGTTCAAGGGCACCGCCAATCGTTCCGCCAAGGATATCGCCGAGACGGTGGATGCGGTGGGGGGACAGCTCAACGCCTTTACCGCCAAGGAGTATACCTGCTATTACATCAAGGTTCTGGATAACCACCTCGACCTGGCGCTGGACATCCTCAGCGATATGATGCTGGCGTCGCGCTATGCGCCGGAGGACATCACCCGCGAGCGCGAGGTGGTGCTGGAAGAGGTGCATATGTACGAGGATTCGCCCGACGAGCTTGTCCACGACTTTTACCTCGACGATGTCTGGCCCGGGCACCCGCTGGGCCGCAACATCCTCGGCTCGACCGAGGCCATCGGCCGCTTCGACCGCGGCCTGGTATGCGAGTATTACGGCAATTTCTATACGCCCGACAATATCGTCATCGCGGCGGCCGGCAATCTCACCCACGCCAAGGTGGAGGAGCTCGCCGCCAGGTTTTTCGGCCGCCTGTCCGGCAGCAAGCGGCCGGTCAAGGCCAAACCGCCCGTGCTGACGCCGGTGCGCCGCGTCCACGCCCGCGACAGCGAGCAGGTCCATTTCTGCCTGGGGGCGGGGAGCGTGCCCCAGGATTCGGCCGATATCTACGTCGCCCATGTGTTGAACAATATCCTCGGCGGCGGGATTTCGTCGCGCTTGTTCCAGAGCATCCGCGAGGAACGGGGGCTGGCGTATTCGATTTATTCGTACCTGAGCAATTACAGCGATTGCGGCTTGTTCACCATTTACGCCGGCACGCGTCCCGCCAACCTCGACCAGGTGGTGGAGCTGGTGCTGCAGGGCGTGGAGGAGCTGAAGAACGGCGGGCTGGCGGACGCCGAGCTGAGCAAGACGAAGGAGCAGCTCAAGGGCAACCTGCTGCTCGGCCTGGAGAGCTCCAGCAGCCGCATGTCGCGGCTGGGGAAGATGGAGATCACGATGGGCAGGTACACGACCCTCGACGAGGTGGTCGCCAAGATCGAGAAGGTTTCCCGCGCCGACCTGCAGCGGATGATGGACGAGATTTTCGTGGCCGACAAGCTGTCGTTCGCCGCGCTCGGCCCGGTGAAGGACGGTCTGCTCCCCAAGGGCCTCAGGGCGTAAGGAGATATATGATGCGCATCCGCGGTTTCGAACCGATAACGGCCTACCGGGACGCGGGCCTGCCGCTGCCGGAGCGCAAGACGGCCGCCAGCGCCGGCTACGATATCGTGGCCGCCGCCGATACCGTGCTGGCGCCGGGGGCGGTGACTTTGATCCCGACGGGCATCAAGGCGTATATGCAGCCGGACGAGTATCTCGGCATCCATATCCGCTCCGGCCTGGCGGTGAAGCACGCCCTCAGCCTCGTGAACGGCCAGGGCGTGATCGACGCCGATTATTACGACAACCCCGGCAACGAGGGCCATATCCTGATCGCGGTCGTCAACCACGGCGGCGAGGCGGCGAGGATCGGCCGCGGCGAACGGGTCGCCCAGGGCATCTTTTACAAATACCTGCGCGCCGACGGCGATAATGCTGTGGCCGGCCGAGCGGGCGGCCTGGGCAGCACGGGAAAATGATATGGATGCTGATAGCGAAAGGGGTCTGCGGATGCAGATCCCTTTTTGTGTGCTTGCCGGTTATTTTTTGGTGAGGCGTTCATGGAGGGTTTGTTTGAATTCGGCCCAGGGGAACAGCCGGCCGGGGCAGGTGGTGTCGTCGTAGACGTCGCGGTGGCCGACGACCCGGGCTTCGCTGACGCCGTACTTGCCGGCCAGGTCGGCGGTGAGGGCGACGAGGGCGGCCATCTGGGCCGGCGAGGGGCGGCCGATGTCGAAGTCGCCGACGACGGTGATGCCGACGCTGTGGCTGTTCACGCCTTTGGCGTGGGCGCCGACCGCGTATTCGGGGCGGCCGTCGGCGACGGAGCCGTCGGGAAGGATGACCTTGTGGTAGCCGATACCGGCCCAGCCGTTCCCGAGGTGGAGGTCGTGGATGGAGGCCACGGTCATGTTCGCGAGCTTGGTGTGGTGGACGACGATCATGTCGGTGCGGCGGCGGGCGACGAGCGGCTCGGAGAAGTGCAAGCCGGAGCGGAGGAAGTTGTCGGTTTTGCGCCAGGAGCCGTCGCGGATGTCCGCGGGCGCGTCCTTATCGGTCATCGGCAGTCGCCTCTTTTCCGCCGCCGTCAGCCGGGCGAGCGTGAAGCCTTTGACGAGGGAATGGGTGTTGGGCCTGGTGTCGCCGTATTTGGCGTCGAGGATGAAGGTGGCGAGCAGGTCGCCGCCGGGGTCGGGGATGACGGCTGCCAGCCCGTCGCGCGGGTAGCCGCGGATGATGTACAGCCGGCTGCCGGCGGCGGCGGCGCGGCCGCCCAGGCCGGGAAAGCAGCGGCCGAAGTCGCGGAGGGCGAGCGGGCGGTCGAGGATTACGGCGACCCGGCGGGCGGTGTCGTGGTCGTATTCAACCCAAATGGCCGCCTGCCGGCCGGCGATGTCGGCCAGGTGCCCGAAGGACCGCGCCGGCGGCGACCCGGCCGGCCGGCCTTGCCATTCGCTCCGCGTCCAAAACTGGCCCCGCACGTCTTCGACGAGGCGGTATTCGCCCAGCGGGCCGGCCGTTACCAGCGGACGAAGGTCGCGGGCGGCGGCAGGGAGGACGAGGGCCGCGAGCAGCAGCAGGGTTATGGCCGTTGTTTTAAACATGTTTTTTCCTCCGCGGCGATGTAATAAGAGGCTGCGCGTCGGCAGCCCCCATGGTCTATTTGGCGGTCACCTGTTTGAGGATGTCCGTCATGTTGGCGTTGAGATAGTCGAGCTCGGACTGATTCTTGGTCTTCGGCTTGATGCCGGTGACGGCGCCGTCCGCGTCCTTGGCGAAGTCGAAGTAAATGAGGACCTCGCCGCCTGTGTCGTCGATGAGCTGCAGCTGGCCGCCCCGTTTCGTGGCGTAGCCGATTTCGTGCCTGACGAACATATACCAACACCCTTTCGCAGTTATTTTTAGTTGTAATATTCTTATTACCGTTGCCGACTTCCTTCCGCCGGGCAGGCAAAAAGGGCAGAAAAGTTTTATCGCGCCGGCCGCCGGGGCGCAAAGCATATTCGCCCGCGGGGACGCATATCCATGATGGTAAGAGTTGGCAGGAGGGATGGACATGGTCGTCGGCCTATTGCTCATTTTCCTTGTCCTCATCGGCCTGTCGCTGTGGCTGCGGGTGCGCCACTACCGCGATAGCGTCGCCGGCGTCGAGACGAAGCCGTCGCCGGTGGCGCTGGCGGTGCAGGAACTTGTCGCCACGGCTGGCGGGGTATACCTGGCCATCGTGGCCCTGACGTCTTTTCTGAAGCTGGATATGCCGGACAAGGTGACGCTGATGGCCGTCGGCGTCGATCCGCTGGCGGTAACGGCCATCGTCCTGGCGATCGTCCAGCCGGTGTTCACGCGCTTGGCGTATAAAATTTTTCACAGGTAGGTGACGGCGATGCGGCTCAGCGATTTTACGGGCAAGGAAGTGATCAATCTCGGCGACGGGGCGCGGCTGGGGTATATCGAGGACTGCGACCTGCTGTTCGAGGCGCGCACGGGACGGATCAACGCCCTGCTGCTGCCGAAGCGGGGGGTGCTGACGGCGCTGATGGGCGGGGATCGCACCCAGACGGTGCCGTGGCAGACCATCCGCCGCATCGGCGACGAGGTGGTCATCGTCGATCTCAACAACGCTTATGAGCGGATGCATCCGGTCTTCGGCCGCGGCGACGACGATTAGCCGTATAGCGGCGCCGGTCCGGGACAGACTAACATTGAATGTCCAGTAATGTCATTTAATGTTAGGAGGAATCGGACCCATGGCCAATCAGAACAGCAACCAGACCGGCAGCCAGACCCAGGGACAAGCTTCCAACCAAACCGTTGTCAGCGGCTACTCCAGCGGCATGATGACCGGCAGCGGCCAGCAGAGCGGCCAGCAGGCCGGCCAGATGGCCGGCACCCAGCAGGGGGCGGGCAGCCAGGCCAAGGCGGTAATCGGCGTGTTCGCCGACAAGCGCCAGGCCGAGCAGGCCATCAACGCCCTCCGCCGGCAGGGCTTCACGACCGAGGAGATCAATATCGTCGCCAAGAAAGGCGGCCAGGGAGACAAGGGCGACGGGTATGTCGAGGACGACATCACTGACGGCGCGCTCACCGGCGGCACGCTGGGCGGCATTGGCGGCCTCATTCTCGGCGCCGGCGCCCTGGCCATCCCCGGCATCGGGCCGATCATTGCCGCCGGACCGATCGCGGCCGCCCTCGGCGGGGCGGTGGCCGGCGGGGTGGCGGGCGGGCTGATCGACTGGGGCATCCCGGCCGAAGCCAGCCAGCGCTATGAGCAGGAGGTGGCCCAGGGCGGCGTCCTGGCGATCATCAACACCACCGGCCAGAAGGTCGACCAGGCTGCGCAGATCCTGCGCCAGAACGGCGCCAGGGATGTGGAGAGCCACAGCACGCAGAGCCGGCAGAAAGGCAGCTGACGGCGGGGCGACAAGCCTCCGCGGCGGAAAAGTTTTCTGCGAAAAGCGTTGACAGTGGCGGAACCATTATTATACAATGTACGTAAAATAAACAGAATCCTGCGCAGGGAGTTAGAGGCGCGGGCAACAAGAGTACTTTCAGGGCAGAGTGGTGTCGATGATCTGAAAGAAAAGGGTTGTCCGCCGAAGTGGAAAATGCCGCCACGCTTTTCCACTGGGCTTGCATCGAACAGGTGCAAGACTGTCGCCAAAGCATGCTTTGGTGGAGCGCTATCTCTTCGGGGAGACGGGAAAGACGTGTCGTTTTTCCTTTTCCTTCGACGCTGCCGAACAAACAGGCAGCCGGTGAGATACGCTCGCCGGCTGCTCATATTTTTCGGGAGGTGAGAGACAATGATAAGGGTCATGGTGTGCGGCGCGTACGGCAAGATGGGCCGCGAGGTGCTCAGAGCCGTACATAGGGACGACCAGCTCAGCGTCGTCGGCGCCGTGGACGTCAAGTCCGATTTCGCTGATGTGGGTGAACTGATCGGCGTGGGGAGGATAGGCGTGGTCGTCGGCAACGAGCTGGCGACGGTCATCGCCGAGACTAAGCCGCAGGTTATGGTCGACTTCACGGCCCCGGCGGCGGTAATGGGCAACATCCGCACCGCCATCGCCAGCGGCGTCTGCCCGGTCGTCGGCACGACCGGCCTGTCGGCCGCCGACGTGGAGGAGGTCCGCGGCCTGTGCAAGCAGCACCGGGGGAACGCCGTGATCGCCCCCAATTTTTCGGTCGGCGCCGTGCTGATGATGCAGCTTTCCGAGCTGGCGGCCAAGTATTTCCCCACCGTGGAGATAATCGAGCTCCATCACGACCAGAAGCTGGACGCCCCGTCCGGTACTGCCATCCGCACCGCCGAAATTATCGCCGCCAAACGCGGTTCGTTCAAGCAGGGGCACCCCAAGGAGGAGGAGAAGCTGAGCGGGGCGCGCGGCGGCGACCTGGCCGGCATCCGCCTGCACAGCGTCCGCCTGCCGGGCCTGATGGCCCACCAGGAGGTGCTGTTCGGCGGCCTCGGCCAGACGCTGACCATCCGCCACGATTCGATTTCGCGCGAGTCGTTCATGCCCGGCGTATTGCTGGCCTGCAAAAAGGTGTTGACCGTGGACGGCCTGGTCTGCGGCCTGGAAAATCTCATGGCATAATTTAAGCATTCATGGGGGTTACTAACATGCGCAAATACAATACGGCCATCCTCGGCGCCACGGGAGCCGTCGGCCAGGAGTTCCTGCAGCTTATCGCCGAACGGAATTTCCCTTTCCAGAACCTCAAATTGCTGGCCTCGGAACGGTCGGCCGGCAAGAAGGTCGAGTTCCTCGGGCAGACTTACACGGTGGAGGAAGCCGTCCCCGATTCTTTTAAAGATGTGGAGATCGCCCTGTTCGCCGGCGGTGCCGCCAGCAAGACGTTCGCCCCGGAAGCGGTCAAGCGCGGCGCGGTCGTTATCGACAATTCGAGCGCCTTCCGCATGGACCCGGATGTGCCGCTGGTGGTGCCGGAGGTCAATCCGGAGGCGATCAAGGGCCACAAGGGGATCATCGCCAACCCGAACTGTTCGACGATCATCATGGTGATGGCCCTAAAGCCGATCTACGACGCGGTGAAGATCAAGCGGGTGGTGGTGTCGACGTACCAGGCGGTGTCGGGGGCCGGCAAGGAGGCCATCGACGAGCTTGACAGCCAGGTGCGGGCCATTGCCGCCGGCCAGCCGGCCGCGGCCAATATCCTGCCCAGCGCCGGCCTGCCTGTCCACTACCAGATCGCGTTCAACCTGCTTCCCCAGATCGACGTCTTCCTGGAGGACGGCTATACGAAGGAAGAGATGAAGATGGTCGGCGAGACCCAGAAGATAATGGGCGACGCGAACATCGCCGTGACGGCCACGACCATCCGCGTTCCCGTCTACCGCAGCCATTCCGAGGCGGTCAACATCGAGCTGGCCGGGCCACTGCCGGCGGCCGAGGCGAAGAAGTTGCTGGCCGCGTTCCCGGGCGTCGTAGTGGAAGACGAGCCGGCCAAGCAGGTGTATCCCATGCCGCTGTTCACGTCCGGCAAGGACGAGGTCTTCGTCGGCCGCATCCGCGAGGACAAAACGGTGCCCCACGGCCTCAATCTGTGGGTGGTGGGCGACCAGATCCGCAAGGGGGCGGCGCTCAACGCCCTGCAGATCGCCGAGTATATGATCGAACATAATCTTATTTGAGGTGTAAGCATGCGTATCATCATCCAAAAATTCGGCGGCACGTCGGTGGCCTCCCCGGAGGTAAGGTCGCTGGTCGTGGACAAGATCGGCCAGGCCCGCGACCAGGGCTATACGCCGGTGGTGGTCGTGTCGGCAATGGGGCGGCGGGGCGACGCGTACGCCACCGATACCCTTCTCGACCTGGCCAGGACCGCCTACGGCGGCATCGCCGCCCGTGAGCTCGACCAGGTTATGTACTGCGGCGAGATCATCTCCGCCGTGGTCATGACGGGGGTGCTGCAGGCCGCCGATGTTGACGCGGTCATGCTGACCGGCGGCCAGGCGGGCATCACGACCGACGCCAATTTCAACAACGCACGGATCATGAAGGTCGATCCGTCGCGGATCGTGAACCTGCTTAAGATGGGCAAGACGCCGGTAGTGTGCGGCTTCCAGGGCACGACCGCCGACGGCGAGTTCACTACCCTCGGCCGCGGCGGCAGCGATACGACGGCCGCCGCCCTCGGCGCCGCCCTCGGCGCCGAGGTGATTGAGATTTATACCGACGTGGACGGCATCATGACCGCCGATCCCCGCATCGTCCCGACGGCGAAGATTCTCGATATCGTCAGCTACAGCGAGGTTTCCCAGCTCGCCCATCAGGGGGCGAAGGTCATCCATCCCCGTGCGGTGGAGATCGCCATGCAGAAGAATATACCCCTGGTGGTGAAGTCGACCTTCTCCGACGCCGCCGGCACGCTGATAACCAACGTAACCAAGGAGGGGCCGGCGGTCAACGCCGTCGCCGACCGCATCGCCACCGGCGTCACTTACCTGGCCAACATCGTCCAGATCAGGGTGGCCCTCGACCCGGACGCCACGCCCACCGACAGCCATAAGATTTTCCGCGCCCTGGCCGACAACAAGATCAGCATCGACCTCATCAACGTCCATCCCGGCCAGGTGATGTTCACCGTCGCCGAGGACGTGGCCGACAAGGCCGCCGCCAGGCTGAAGAAGCTGGGCTACGACGCCGAGGCACGCCACGACTGTGCCAAGGTGTCGGTGGTGGGCGGGGGGATCCATGAGGTGCCCGGCGTGATGGCCAATTTCGTCGAAGCGCTGTCGGCGCACAATATCCCCATCTTGCAGACGGTCGATTCCCACACGTCGATCTCCGTGCTGGTGAAGAAAGCGGACGTGGAGCAGGCGGTCAAGGCCCTCCACGCCAAGTTCGCCCTCGCCGACTGATATGGCCGCCGGCCGGGCGGGAACCGATGTGGGCCGCCAGCTCCGCAAACACCGGGCTTTCGCCGCGGCGAGGCGCAAGCCGGCATTATAACCGTGAAGGGAGAGGATAATGTGAAAACTTTCGGTCGCATTCTCACCGCGATGGTGACCCCGTTCAACGACGACCTGAGCGTCAACTACCAGGGAGCGGCCAAGCTCGCCAAACACCTTGTGGCCAACGGTTCGGACGGCCTCGTCGTCGCCGGCAGCACCGGCGAAGCGGCCACCATGAGCAAGGAGGAGAAGCTCGAGCTGTTCGCGGCCGTGCTCGACGCGGTCGGCGACAAGGCTACGGTCATCGCCGGCACCGGCTCGAACGACACCCGCGCTTCGATCGCCCTGACCCAGGAGGCCGAAAAGCTCGGCGTCCACGGTTCGCTGGTCGTCGGCCCTTACTACAACAAGCCGCCGCAGGAAGGCTTCTACCAGCATTTCAAGGCGATCGCCGACAACACCGCCCTGCCGCTCATCGTCTACAACGTGCCCGGCCGTACGGCTTCGAATATCGCGCCGGCGACCATCGCCCGCCTGGCGCAGATCAAGAACATCGTCGCTGTCAAGGAGTCGAGCGGCAACCTTGACCAGGTTTCGGAGATCGTCCGCGCGACGCCCGCCGATTTCATGGTCTACAGCGGCGACGACAGCCTGACGCTGCCCATCCTGGCGGTCGGCGGCGTCGGCATCGTCAGCGTGGCCGGCCACATCGTCGGCAACCGCATGCAGGAGATGATTGCAGCCTATTTCGCCGGCGATGTCGCCACGGCCCGCGATATCCATCTCGAACTGATGCCGTTCTTCAAGGTCATCTTCGTGACGACCAACCCCATCCCGATCAAGACGGCCTGCAACCTCGCCGGCCTGGACTGCGGGCCGCTGCGCCAGCCGCTCATCGCGGCGACGGAGGCCGAGACGGCTCAGCTCCGGAAGGCCATGGAAGACCTGAAAGTACTGTAAGCGTTTTGAAGCCCGCTCAAGCGAGCGGGCTTTTCGTTTTTGCCGCCGGCCGACACTGTATGGTATTCCTGACGGTTAACTGCGCATACTAGCGTAAAGTCCTTGCTTACAGGCATGATTTAGGTTATAATGGGTTAGAAGTGAACGGAGCGGTCGTATGGTTTCTTTTTTTTGTATCGAGATTGAGCGCGGCTAATCCCATAACTATTATGATCGCCGGCCCGAGCCGGCGTGGAGGTGTATTTCTTATTGTCTAAAGGAAAACTGCAAATCATCCCGCTGGGAGGACTGGGGGAGATCGGCAAGAATATGACGGCCGTCCGTTACGGCAACGATATTCTTGTTATCGACGCCGGCTTGTCCTTCCCCGAGGATGATATGCTCGGCATCGATCTGGTTATCCCGGATATCACGTATCTGCTCGATAACCGCGACCTTGTCCGGGCAATCGTCCTGACCCACGGCCACGAGGACCATATCGGCGCCTTGCCGTATGTCCTCAAGCAGCTCATGCTGCCTGTCTATGGCACGCCCCTGACCCTGGGCATACTGGAGGGCCGCCTGAAGGAGAACGGCGTTTCCAACAGTATGCTGAACGCCGTCAAGCCCGGTGACCAGATCCAGGTCGGCTGTTTCAAGGTCGGGTTCATCAAGGTCAGCCACAGCATCCCCGATGCCGTGGGTTTGTCGATCAAAACCCCGGTGGGCACCGTTGTCCATACGGGGGACTTCAAAATCGACCAGACGCCGGTCGACGGCCGGGTGACCGACTTCCATCGTTTCGCGGAGCTGGGCGACCAGGGCGTCCTGGTGATGCTGGCCGACAGCACGAATGCCGAGCGGCCCGGCTACACGGCCAGCGAGCGGATGGTGGGGGCGACGTTCGACGATGCTTTCCGCAAGGCTCGCGACCGCATCATCATCGCCACGTTCTCTTCCAACGTCCACCGCATCCAGCAGGCCATCGACACGGCCTGCAAGTTCAAGCGCAAGGTGGCCATCCTCGGCCGCAGCATGGTGAACGTCGCCAACATCGCTTTCGAGCTCGGTTATTTAAGCGCCCCCGAGGGGGTGCTGATCGATATCGACGAGATCAACAACTATCCGGCGTCGCAGATCGTCATCATGACGACCGGCAGCCAGGGCGAGCCGATGTCGGCCCTCAGCCGCATGGCGATGTCCGACCACAAGAAGGTCGATATCGTGCCCGGCGACACGATCATCATCTCGGCCACGCCCATTCCCGGCAACGAGAAGATGGTGTCGCGCACAATCGATTTCCTGCTGCGCCAGGGCGCGGACGTGATCTACGAGGCCGCTTACGGCATCCACGTCTCCGGCCATGCCAGCCAGGAAGAGCTTAAGCTGATGCACAACCTGCTGCGGCCGAAGTTCTTCATCCCCGTCCACGGCGAATTCCGCCATCTCGTCAAGCACGCCAAGATCGCCCAGGATCTCGGCATGGCACGGGACCACATCTTCGTGGCCGAAAATGGCCAGGTGCTGGAGTTCACCGCCGACAAAGGGGTGGTGAACGGCAAGGTGACCGCCGGCAAGGTGCTGGTGGACGGCCTCGGGGTGGGGGATGTGGGCAACATCGTTCTCCGCGACCGGCGGCAGCTTTCCCAGGAAGGCATCCTCATCGTGGTCGTGACCATGGATAAGCAGCGCGGCTGCGTGGTGTCCGGCCCCGATATCGTCTCCCGCGGCTTCGTGTATGTGCGCGAGTCCGAGCAGCTGATGGACGAGGCCCGCGAGAAGGTCAAGCAGGCGCTGGAGAAATTCGAGACGGAAAACGTCACGGAATGGGCCTCCATCAAGAGCGGCGTCCGCGACGCCCTCGGCAAGTTCCTCTACGAGCGGACGCGGCGGCGGCCGATGATCCTGCCGATCATCATGGAGATTTAAATAATCGCTGTCAAGCGGCCAACCATAAGGTTGACCGCTTTTTGGTGTTTGTGTTTTGAGTATCAATTGCTTGCAGCGCCTCCATACTATTGGTGACAGTGAAATGGAGGGAAGAAGATGATCGAGAACGACAATCCGGTCGTGCCCCAGCCGGGCACCGAGCATCCCCACCCGCAGGGGCCGGCCGACCAGCCCCAAAAGCGGCGGTCGAAAAAGAACGCGACGACGGAAAATATCGAGGAATTGGGCGCAACCGAGGTGCCGACCGCCAAGACGAATATCCATGTCATGACGATAATCGGCCAGATCGAGGGCCACATGGTGTTGCCGCCGCAGAACAAGACGACCAAGTACGAGCATATCATGCCGCAATTGGTCGCGATCGAGCAGAACCCGGAGATCGAGGGCCTGCTGCTGCTACTGAACACGGTGGGCGGCGATGTCGAGGCCGGACTGGCCATCGCCGAGATGATCGCCAGCATGTCCAAGCCGTCGGTGTCGGTGGTGCTTGGCGGCGGCCACAGCATCGGCGTGCCGATCGCCACGTCGGCCACGTATTCGTTCATCGTCGAGAGCGCCAGCATGACCATCCATCCCATCCGGCTCACCGGTTTGGTCATCGGCGCGCAGAGTTCGTTCGATTACCTGGAGAAGATGCAGGACCGGGTCAACAAGTTCGTGGTCGCCCATTCGCAGATCACCGAGAAGAAATGGAAGGAGCTGCTGTACAAGACCGGCGAGCTGTCGCGCGATATCGGCACTTCGGTGGTCGGCGGCGACGCGGTGAAGATGGGCCTGATAAGCGGGGTGGGGGGCGTTTCGCAGGCGCTCGCCAAGCTGCGTGAGCTCATCCGGGCCAACAAGGATGCCGAAAGGAGGCCGAAACAATGACGGTGCTGTGGACGGTGCTGCCGGTGGAGCTGGTGCTCGACGGTTTCGAGAAGGGCGCCGTCTACGAGGAGGCGGAGGTGGCCGGCGCGCGCGTGCTGGTGGAGCGCGTGGCGCCGCAGCAGAGCCGCATCGTCAGGCTGTTGTCGACGGCGCCGGCCGATTATCTCCGTCCCGAGCTGCAGCCGGGCGTGGTGCTGACCTACGCGCCGGTGCTGGCGGCGGCGAAATGAGCTTCAACAGGCGCTCCCGCAACGGCGGGGGCGCTTTATTTATGTAAAAATGCAGGATTTCCTTTCCATAGTGGCGAAAAATTATCCCCGAGGTGGTACGCCTTGGCCAAGTCCTTGCCTGATATCAAACCGGAGCTGAAGTACGAGCTTGCCGGCATTGCCCTGGTGACCGTCGCCGTCCTTACGCTTGCCAGCCTGGCCGGCCTGAACACCGGCCCGGCGGGTGTTTTCGCCGCCAAGGTTCTCCGTTATGCCTTCGGCGCCGGTGCGCCCGTCCTGCCGGTGATCGTGCTGGCCGTGGGGTCGCGCTATGTCTGGACGCGCAAGGCGGTCGTCTATTCGTTGAAGTTCTGGGGCCTGTTGCTGGCGTATGTCAGCGCGCTGGCTATTTATCATCATTTCGCAATCCCCGTCGACCGCGAGGTGCTGCCCGAGAGCCTGGTGCCGGGCGGCGGCCTGGTCGGCGGCATGGTGCTGTTTTCCCTCCGCAAGCTGTTCGGCGTTTCCGGCAGCCTGATCGTGCTGGTGGCCGCAGCCTTGGCGTCCCTGCTGCTGGCGACGGCCTGGTCGCTGGGAGCGGCGCTGCTGGCTGCCAGGGACAGGGCGAGCGAGAGCCTGGCGACCGCCAGGCAGGCGGTGGCCTGTTCGCTGGAGAACGCCAGGACGGAGGCGGCGGCGGAGAGCCGCAGCTTCTATAACCAGGAACGGGACACTCCGCCGGTGTTCGCGCCGCCGACCAAGCCGGCGCTCGCGCCGCCCGAGCCCGAGCTGCCGCCCCCGCCGCCGCTGCGGGCGGCGGACAAGCCCGCGCCGCCGCCGCTCCCGGCGCCCGACTACCTGGCCCATTATTCGCTGCCGCCGCTGTCGCTGCTGCGCAAACCGCCCAAGTCGCGCTTCCAGAAGACGACCAAGGAGCTGGCCGACAACGCCCGCCTGCTCGAAGTCACGCTCGACGAATTCGGGGTGGGGGCGCGGGTGCTCAACGCCTACCAGGGGCCGGCCGTGACCCGCTACGAGCTGGAGCCGGCCGCCGGCGTCAAGGTAAGCCGCATCGTCAGCCTGGCCGACGACATCGCGCTTAAGATGGCCGCCCCCGGCGTGCGCATGGAGGCGCCCATCCCCGGTAAGGCCGCCATCGGCATCGAGGTGCCGAACAAGGAGATTTCCCCGGTGTCGCTGCGCGAGGTGGTGGAGGGCGACGATTTCCAGCGCTCCGCATCGCGCCTGACGGTAGCCCTCGGCAAGGACATCGCCGGCCAGCCGATTATCGCCGATCTGGCGAAGATGCCCCACTTGCTTGTGGCCGGGGCCACCGGCTCGGGCAAGAGCGTGTGCATCAACACTCTGATCGTCAGCGTGCTGTTCAAGGCCCGCCCCGACGAGGTGAAGTTCCTGCTCGTCGATCCCAAGATGGTCGAGCTGTCCAATTATAACGGCATCCCGCATCTTTTGACCCCGGTGGTGACCGATTGCAAGAAGGCCGCTTCGGGCCTGCGGTGGGCGGTGGGAGAGATGGAGCGCCGCTACGCGCTGTTCGCCGCCGCCGGGGTGCGCGATTTCGCCCGCTACAACGAGCTGCTGCCGGACGAGCGCCTGCCGCTCATCCTGATAATCATCGACGAGCTGGCCGATCTGATGATGGTGGCCCCGGTGGACGTGGAGGACGCGATCTGCCGCCTGGCCCAGATGGCCCGCGCCGCCGGCCTCCACCTTGTGCTCGCCACCCAGCGGCCGTCGGTGGATGTCATCACCGGCACGATCAAGGCCAATATCCCGTCGCGCATCTCGTTCGCCGTTTCCTCCCAGGTGGATTCGCGCACCATCCTCGACATGACCGGCGCCGAGAAGCTGCTGGGCAAGGGCGACATGCTCTTCTACCCGGTGGGGGCGCCCAAGCCCATAAGGGTGCAGGGGGCTTTCATCGCCGACAGCGAGGTTGAGGATTTGGTGGCCTACCTGAAGGAGCAGACCGAGCCGGAGTACACCGAGGGGGTGACGAGCTTCGTCGAGTACGGCGACGCCAAGGGACGCGAGGCGATGGACGACGAACTGCTGGAGGAAGCGGTCCGCATGGTGCTCGAGACCGGGCAGGCTTCGGTGTCGATGCTGCAGCGCAAGTTCCGCGTCGGCTATACCCGCGCCGCCCGCTTGATCGATATCATGGAGGAGATGAAGATCGTCGGCCCGAATATCGGCAGCAAGGCGCGCGAGATCTTGATGACGACCGACCAGGTCAACAGCCGTTATTTTAACAAGCAATAAAACCGGCGCTACGCTTGAAAGCCGCGCGCCGGGGGCAGAATATCAATAGAACTTGCGTTGTGGTGATTATTTTTGCAGAAGGTCATTTCCCTGGACGAGGCCCTTAAACTGGACAAGCCGATATTCATCGACATGCGCTCGCCGGCGGAGTTCGCGAACGGCGCCATCCCCGGCGCCGTCAATATCCCCCTCCTGGACGATGCGGAACGCGGCGAGGTCGGCGCGATTTATAGGATCACCGGGCCCGAGGCCGCCAAGCAGCAGGGCCTGACCCTGGTGTCGGCCAAGCTGCCCGCGCTGGTGGCCGGCATCCGCGACCAGTACAGGAGCGGCCGCACGGTCGTCGTGTACTGCTGGCGGGGCGGCATGCGTTCGAAATCGGTGGTCGGCATCCTCGATATCATGGGCATCCCCGCCTTCCAGCTCAGCGGCGGTTATAAGGGCTACCGCCGCTATGTCCTCGACGCGCTCGCGGCGTTCGCCCTCAAGCCGACTGTCGTAACGCTGTGCGGCTCGACTGGCGTCGGCAAGACGACGCTGCTGTCGCTCCTGGCCGACCGCGGCGTGCCGGTCATCGACCTCGAAAAGCTCGCCAACCACCGGGGGTCGGCGTTCGGCGGCGTGGGGCTGGGCAAGCCGGCGACCGCCCAGAATTTCGACGCCCTCATCCTCCAAGAGCTGTTACGCTTCAACGACGCGCCTTATATCGTAGTGGAGTGCGAAAGCAAGCGCGTCGGCAACGTTTACGTCCCCGAGGCGCTGTTCGCCGCCATGCGGCAGGGTCCGAAGATTTTGGCCCATGCCGACGTGGAAACGCGCGTGTCACGCCTTGTCGGCGAGTATGTCGACCTTTACGGCCGCCGCCAGGACGAGATCCGCGCCAGCCTGCTGTCGCTGAACAAGCGGCTGGGCGGGGCGAAGACGCAGCGGCTGCTGGCGGCGTTGGCCGCCGGCGAGGTGCGGGAGGTCGTCCGCACGCTGCTGGTGGATTATTACGACCCGCTCTATGGCTACGAACAGGCCGACGCCGACGACTACACCTTCACGGTCGACGCTGCGGACCTTTCCGCGGCGGCGGCGCGGATAACAGAGTATCTCAATGCGCAAGGGGGGTCATTTTCTTGCCGACAGTAGGCGAAATTCTGCGGGCCGAACGCGAGAAGCAGGGCAAGACCGTCAAAGACATCGAACGGGGCACAAGCATACGCGCCCTTTACCTCCAGGCCATCGAAGACGGCCGTTACGAAGTGTTGCCGGGCGAGGTCTACCTGAAGGGATTCATCCGCAATTATGCGTCTTTTCTCGGCTTGAACGCCCAGCAAACCCTCGCCGTTTACCTGGAAAGCCAGTCGCCCTCGCCGCCGCAGGAGCCGGCCGCGGCGAAACCCGCGGCGACGCGTTCCCCGGCGAGCGGGAAACAGCCGGACGACGGCGGCAAAAGCAGTGTCGGCCGCTGGCTGATCGCTTTGGTGGTGATCGCGATCGCTGCCGGCGTCGCCTGGGCGGCGATGAATTACCTCAACCCGCCGGCGGCGCCGAAAACGCCGCCGCCCCCGGCCCAGGTCCAGCCGGTCCCGCCGCCTGCCGCGCCCCCGAAGGCGCAGGCGCCGACCCCGACCGCGACTCCGGCGCCAGCCCCGGCAACACGGCCGATCACAGTACAGGCCAGGTACACGGCCGAGTGCTGGATGCGGGTGGTCGCCGACGGGCGCGAGGTGTACGAAGGCATCCCGCGGCTGGGCGAGACGCTGGCCTGGAACGCCGACAGGTCGATGACGCTGCAAATCGGCAACGCCGCCGGCGTCCAGCTGACGTATAACGGCCAGCCCCAGGGCCGGTTGGGCGGGGACGGGGAGGTAGTGAGCAGGACCTTTACGGCGGGCACCGCCGCCGGCACGCAGTGATGAGCTGAAGGCTGTTACGGCAGCCTTCTTAAATTTTACGGATTTTTACGGAACGGAGCGCTAGGGATGGACGATTTTCTGCCGATGTCGACAGCGGATATGGATAAACGGGGTTGGGACAGGCTCGACTTTTTGCTCGTGAGCGGCGACGCCTATGTCGACCACCCGGGCTTCGGCCCGGCCATCATCGGCCGGCTGCTGGCGAAGCTGGGCTGGCGGGTGGGCATCGTCGCCCAGCCGGACTGGCGGTCGACGACGGCGTTCAAGGCGTTGGGCAAACCGCGCCTGGCGGTGCTGGTGTCGGCCGGCAACCTCGATTCGATGCTGAACAAGTATACCGCCGCCCGCCGCTACCGCTCGGAGGACGATTATTCGCCCGGCGGCCGGGCCGGCCTCCGCCCCGAGCGGGCGACGCTGGTCTACGCCAGCCGCATCCGCGAGCTGTGGAAGGATGTGCCGCTCGTCATCGGCGGCATCGAGGCCAGCCTGCGGCGGTTCGCACATTACGATTACTGGTCGGATGACGTGCGCCGCTCGGTGCTGGTGGACAGCAAGGCCGACCTGCTGGTATACGGCATGGGGGAGAAGCAGGTCAAGGAGATCGCCGCCCAGCTGGCCGCCGGCATCCCGGTGGCCGCCATCCGCGGGGTGAAGGGCACGTGCTACCGGGCCGCCTCGCTTGAGCACCTGTGGGATTATGTGGAGGTTTCGTCCTTCGCGGCGGTCGGCGCCGATAAGCAGGCGTTCGCCGCCGCCTTCCGGGGCCAGTACGACGAACAGGACCCGATCCGCGGCAAGACGGTGGTGCAGCGGCACGACGGGGAGTATGTGGTGCAGAATCCGCCGGCCGACCCGCTGACGACGGCGGAGATGGACGAGATTTACGATTTGCCGTACCGGCGGACTTATCACCCGCGCTACGAAGCCGCCGGCGGCGTGCCGGCCATCCGCGAGGTGAAGTTCAGCCTCGTCAGCCACCGCGGCTGTTTCGGGGGCTGCTCGTTCTGCGCCATCGTGTCCCATCAGGGACGCATCATCCAGACGCGCAGCGCGGCTTCCATTCTGCGCGAGGCGGAGCTGCTCACCGCTCTGCCCGATTTCAAGGGCTACATCCACGACGTGGGCGGGCCGACGGCTAATTTCCGCCTGCCGGCCTGCACGCACCAGGCCGAGCGCGGCGCCTGCAAGGACCGCCGCTGCCTCCATCCCGGTCCGTGCCCGCAGCTTCATGCCGACCACGGCGATTATCTTTCCCTGCTGCGGGCCCTCCGCCGGCTGCCGAGGGTCAAGAAGGTGTTCATCCGCTCGGGCATCCGTTACGACTACCTGCTGGCGGCGGGCGGCGACGAGTTCCTCCGCGAGCTGTGCCAGCACCATGTCAGCGGCCAGCTCAAGGTGGCCCCGGAGCATGTTTCCCCTCAGGTGACCCGCCTGATGGGCAAGCCGGGCAAGGAGGTCTATCTGCGGTTTATGGACGCCTTCCGCCGCATGAACGAGGAATTGGGCAAGGAGCAATACCTCGTGCCGTACCTGATGTCCAGCCACCCCGGCGCCGGCCTGCGCGAGGCGGTGGAGCTGGCTGAGTTCCTGCGCGACATGGGCTACCATCCCGAACAGGTGCAGGACTTCATCCCCACGCCGGGAAGCCTGTCCACCTGCATGTACTACACCGGCCTCGACCCGTTGAGCGGCAAGAAGGTGTACGTGGCCCGCGATCCGCACGAGAAGCGGCTGCAGCGGGCGCTGCTCCAGTACCGTGACCCGAAGAACTACGCCCTGGTGCTGGAGGCCCTGACCAAAGCCGGCCGCCAGGATCTGATCGGCTACGGCGCCCAATGCCTGATCCGTCCGCCGCACACGCCGGGAAGGCCGGCCAGACCGGAGGCGAAGAAGACCCGCGCGCTGCCGCCGGGTCGGGGCAAGGGGGCGCGAAAGCCCAAGGCGACGAAAAAAACCGGGGCACACTAGCCCCGGTTTCAGGCTGGCGATAAAGGCCCATCTGCGGCGTTGCTCCTCGGCTGCCATCCTCAGCGTACGTCCCGTGTACGCTTCCGGTGTCAACCTCCGGTGCGCCTTGCATCTGGACCTTTCTAGCCAGCCTGAGGTTGTCTACAACCGCAAAACCGGGGCACACTAGCCCCGGTTTTGCGGTTCGTTCTGTTGGTTGAATACCTTGCGGCAGGTGGACGACAGCAGGTATATCGCCGCCGCGCCGTACGGTATGGCCGTGAATATCCCGTCGAGCAGGTTTATGTACAGCAACATGATCAAACCTTGCACAAACATAAAGATGGTTACGCCGATCGCCAGCAAGCGCGCCCAGCGGTTGCGCCTGAGCAGCCCGACGGCGGACAGGCCGAACACGGCCGCGGCCGCCAGGTGGAGGCCGATCTGCTGAGGGTCCTGCTGGTCAAAGGCTTTTATCAGCGCGAAGATGTTGACGCAGGCCCACAGGGCCAGGAAGGCGGCCACGGCGATGATCCCGCCCGTGACGCGCGGGTCGAGGAACCTGGCCCAGAAGGGGCGGTATTGCACGGCAACCACTGCCTTTCCTACCTTTTCAGCCCCTATTATACATTAATTCCGCCGTTGTTGGGAATAACTTTAACCGATAATAGGGCAAGATGGGGGAGAGCCGATGGAGCAAAGCCAGCCATATCTGCAGGCCGCGCTGCTGTGCGAGGGGGTAACGACCGACAGCGAGGGCCATCACGACATCCACAACGAATTCACCCAGTATACGATGGGCTATTCCCAGCCGTTCACCATCCTGACCATTTGGCGGGGCGCCGATGACGGCGGCGGCGGGTGGTACAAGGAGAAGAGCGAGATCGTCGCTCCCGACGGCCGGGTGGTGGCGAGCGGCGAAAACGGACCGTTCACTTTGGCCGACAGCAGCTACCGCCAAGTGAACAGCCTGCTGTTGGAGAACGTCGATTTCACCCACGACGGCACCTACGAGGTGCGCGTGGCGCTGACCGATTCGCAGGGCAAGGTGATAAGTTCGCTGTCTTATCCGTTGACGGTGGTATAATTTGCCACCGTTTTCGTCTGCCTGCTAGGATTTTGGGGTTGCGCGGCGAATAAATACAAGGTATATTGGTAAAGGCCAAATTATATTTTATGCGCGGGAGGCCAAGATTATGCGGCGTTACCTACCGCTGCTCGTCATATCTTTCCTGGTTGTCGTGGCCACCGTCACCGGCACTCTCCTCGCCGGCCAGGCCAGCCGCCAGAACTACGAGCACCTCAGAAGCATCACCGTTTATACCAGCCTGCCTGTCGAGCAGATGGCGGCGCTGGCCCAGGAGTACGAAAAAACGGCCGGCGTCCGCGTGAACATCGTCCCCATGGCGGCCCGCGACCTGATTCCTAAGCTCAGGGCCGATGCCGCCGGCACCGTGCGCGCCGATCTCGTCCTGACCGGCGCGGACACGCTCGAGGCCGCCAAACAGGCCAGTCTCCTGGCGGCTTATTCGTCGCCGCAGACCGACATCATCCCCGGCCGCTTCGGCGACGCCGACGATTACTGGACAGGGCTGTGGTACGATCCGATCGTCTTCGCCGCCAACCGCGACTACCTCGCCAAGCTGGGCCACCAGCCGCCGGCGAGGTGGCCCGATTTGACCGTCCTGTCCGGGGGTCGTCTGGTTATGACCGATTTCCTGGCCGCGGACGAGGCGGCCAGCCTGCTGTACACGATGGCGGCGGCGCAGGGGGAGGACAAGACGCTGGCCTATCTGGCCGCCCTGCATCCCGCGGTCGTCCAATACGCCAAATTCCTCGCCACCCCCTCGCGGATGACCGGCCTCGGCGAGGCCGATCTGGCTATCACGCTGCGCAGCGAGGCCCTCCGCTATATGAAGGACGGCTTCCCGCTGCAGGTCATCGTGCCCGCGGACGGCACGGCCATTTATCTCACCGGCGCCGCCCTGGTCGCCGGCGGGCCCAGGATCGTCGACGCCGGGCGTTTCCTCGACTGGCTGGCAGGCGACGAGGCCCAGGATGTGCTGCAAAATAACAAGGTATTCGTCATCCCCACCAATCCGGAGAGCATGCTGGCGCAGACCTTCGGCGGCAGGAACCTGCCTCTGCTGGAGTACAAGAAGGCCCTCACCGCCGACCAGAAAACGAAACTGCTCAACAAGTGGGTGCAGACGGTGCGCCTCAGTTCACGTTGACGGAAGGGGGAAACGCCCTGAAAGCCGGATTCATCAGCCTCGGGTGCGCCAAGAATCTGGTGGACACCGAGGTTATGCTCGGCCTGCTGGCGCGGCGCCGGATCGAGATAACCGACGACCCCGGCGAGGCCGATATTATTATCGTCAATACCTGCAGTTTCATCGACGCCGCCAAGGAAGAGTCGATCGCCACCATCCTGCAGGCGGCCGATTATAAGCGGAACGGCAACTGCCGAGCCCTGATCGTCGCCGGCTGCCTCGGCCAGCGTTACCGCCAGGAGCTGCTGGACGAGCTGCCCGAGGTGGACGCGATCGTCGGCACGGGCGCCTGGGACCGCATCAACGAGGCCATCGACGCCGCTCTCGCCGGCCGCCGGACGGTGATCGCCGGCGACAGCGAGGCGATCTACGACCACGATATGCCGCGCCTGGTGACGACGCCGCCGTACAGCAGCTACGTGAAGATCGCCGAGGGCTGCAGCAACTGCTGTTCTTACTGCGTCATCCCCCTTGTGCGGGGCAAGTTCCGCAGCCGGCCGATAGAGTCGGTGGTCAGCGAGGTCGAGCGCCTCGTGGCCGGCGGCGCGAAGGAGATCAGCCTCATCGCCCAGGACACCACCAGCTACGGGCGCGACCTGTACGGCACGCCCCGCCTCGCCGACCTGCTGCGGGCGCTCGTCAAGGTGGAGGGGCTGGTCTGGCTGCGGCTGCTGTACTGCTACCCGCGCTATTTCAGCGATGAGCTGATCGGCCTCATCGCCGCCGAGCCGAAGATCTGCAAGTATGTCGATCTGCCGCTGCAGCACGCCCACGACGATATCCTGGCGGCCATGAACAGGCGCGACAGCCGCGCCGACAGCGAGCGGCTGCTGGCGAAGATTCGCGCCGCCATCCCCGGCGTCGCCATCCGCACGACGTTCATCGTCGGCTTTCCGGGGGAAACGGACGAGCATTTCGCCGCGCTGAGGGATTTCGTGGCCAGCCAGCGCTTCGACCATGTCGGCGTTTTCGCCTATTCGCAGGAGGACGATACCGTCGCCGGCCGCCGCGCGGACCAGGTAGCCGAAGACGTCAAGCAGGAACGCTACCATGCCCTGATGGCCCTGCAGGCTAAGATCTCCGAGGAGATCGGCGCCGCCCACGTCGGCCGGGAGCTGACCGTCCTCGTGGAAGGGGTGGAGGAGGACGGGGTGGCCCGCGGCCGCTCGTACCGCGAGGCGCCCGACGTCGACGGGCGGGTGTATGTGGAGAACGCCGCCGCCGGACCGGGCGAGTTCGTCCGGGCCCGCGTCGTGCAGGGCTTCGCCTACGACCTCCTGGCGGAGCGAATCGAGGAGGAGAAAAAATAGTAGTGGCGCACACTGCTATTTTTATTGGCCCGCCGACAGGAATCGCGGCCAAAAGCCGCGAAGCAATTTTACCGGGGTGATCATTTTATGATAGTGGAAATCGTGACAACAGGAACCGAACTGCTTCTGGGGCAAATCATCAATACGAACGCGCCGTATATGGCCAGGAGGCTGAACGAAGCCGGCTTCGACGTGCTCTTCCAGTCGACGGTGGGGGATAACCGGGCCCGCATGGCCCAGGTGCTGGCCGCCGCCCTTGCCAGGGCCGACATCGTCATCACCACCGGCGGCCTTGGCCCCACCCAGGGGGATATCACCAAGGAGGTGGCCGCCGAACTGCTGGGGCGGCCGATGCGGCTGCACGCGCACAGCCTGGAGCGGATCAAGAGTTTCTTCGCTACCCGCAAGCTGACCATGACCGACAACAACATCCGCCAGGCCATGATTCCCGAAGGCGCCCTCGTCCTCGACAATGAGCGGGGCACGGCTCCCGGCGTGGTTGTGACGACCGATAAGAACACCGTCGTCCACCTGCCCGGTCCGCCCCATGAGATGGAGCATATGCTGGAGAACGCGGTCATCCCGTATCTGCGCGACCGGTTCGGCGTCCAGGGGACGATCGTGTCCAAGGTCCTCCGCTCGTTCGGGCTGGGCGAGTCGTCGCTCGAGGAGCGCATCAAGGACATCATCAAGGGGCAGGGCAGCAACCCCACCATCGCTCTGCTGGCGCGCAGCGCCGAAATCCATATCCGCCTTACCGCCAAAGGAACCACCCAGGCCGAGGCCGAGGAGTTGATCGCCGGCCTGGAGAAGAAGGTGCGCGAACGGATCGGCGAGTATATCTTCGGGACGAACGAGGATACGCTGGAAGCGGTGGTCGGCCGCACCCTGGCGGAACGCCGCCTCACGCTGGCGCTGGCCGAATCCTGCACAGGCGGCCTCATTACCAGCCGCATTACCGACGTTCCCGGCAGTTCCGCATATCTTGCCGGCGCGGTGGTATGCTACAGTAGCGAGGTCAAGCAGTCCGCGGTGGGCGTACCGGCCGACATCCTCGCCGCCCACGGGGCGGTGAGCGTCGAGACCGCCAAGGCCCTGGCCGACGGCATCCGCAGCCGCTTCGGCACCGACCTGGGCATCGGCGTCACCGGCATCGCCGGTCCTGGCGGCGCCATGCCCGGCAAGCCGGTCGGCCTCGTTTATATCGCCGTCGCCGGGAAGAACGGCACGTTCTGCTTCGAGCATAACTTAACCGGTCTGCGCGGCGCCATCCGGCAGCGGACGGCGCTGGCGGCGCTGAACCATTTACGGCACTACATAGCCGAGCTATAAGTACGGCTGGTTATTAACCCCGTCATTCCCAAATCATAGGAGGAAAGTATTCTTGAAACACAGTACCGAATCAAGCCTTTTCGGCGACATCCCGCTGAGTAAAAAAATCCTCGCCGCCATCACGGAGATGGGCTTCGAGGAACCGTCGCCCATCCAGGCCCAGACCATCCCGATCGTGGCTTCCGGCCGCGACGTCGTCGGCCAGGCGCAGACCGGCACCGGCAAAACGGCCGCCTTCGGCATCCCGATCATGGAGAAGCTCAACCCCGACAGCCGCCAGATCCAGGCGCTCGTCCTCACGCCGACCCGCGAGCTGGCCAATCAGGTCGCCGAGGAGCTGGCGAAGATCGGCAAGTTCCGGCGGATAAAAACGCTGCCCGTTTACGGCGGCCAAGCCATCGACCGCCAGATCAGGGCGCTGAAGTTCGGCGTCCAGGTGGTCATCGGCACGCCCGGCCGCCTGCTCGACCATATAAGCCGCGGCACGATAAGGCTCGGCCACGTGCAGACCCTTGTGCTGGACGAGGCCGACGAGATGCTTGACATGGGCTTCATCGAGGATATCGAGGATATCCTCAAGAGCGTCCCGCCCGAGCGGCAGACGCTGCTGTTCTCGGCGACCATGCCCGGGCCGATCAAGGCTCTCGCCACCCGCTACATGCGCGACCCGGTCGAGGTTTCCGTCAGCCGCGAGAACATAACGGTGCCGCTTATCGACCAGTTTTACTACGAGACGCGCGATAAGCTCGACGGCCTGTGCCGGGTCCTGGAGACCGAAACCAACGACCGGGTCATCATCTTCTGCCGGACGAAGAAAGGGGTCGACGAATTGACGTCGTCGTTGCAGGCCAGGGGCTTCATGGCCGACGGCCTCCACGGCGACCTCACCCAGGCCCAGCGTGACCGGGTGATGAAGAAGTTCCGCGACAACCAGCTGGAGATCCTCGTGGCGACCGACGTCGCCGCCCGCGGCCTCGACATCGAACATGTCACCCATGTCATAAACTACGACATCCCCCAGGATCCCGAGTCTTACGTCCACCGCATCGGCCGCACCGGGCGGGCGGGGCGCAAGGGGATTGCGATTACCTTCATCGAGCCGCGCGAGTTCCGCCAGCTCAAGCTGATCGAGAAGCTGACGAAGACGCGCATCGTCCGCAACCAGTTGCCGTCGTCGGCCGACATCCTGGAAAAGCAGCGCGAGACGCTCAAGGGCCGCCTGGTGACCGTGATGGAGCAGGGCGATTATACCGCTTACCACGACGTAGTCAACGACCTGTCGGCCGACTACGACGGCCTCGACATCGCCGCCGCCGCCCTCAAGCTCCTCTTGGAAGGCTTCCGGGAGAAGACCGACGACAAGGCGGCCTTCACTGCGACGGGAGCGAAAAAAACCGGCATGGTCCGCTTGTTCGTCAACATCGGCCGCGCCCAGAAAATTCGCCCCGAGGATATCGTCCGCACCTTCGCCGAGGAGGCCGATCTCATCGGCAGCGTCATCGGCGCGATCGACATCTACGACAAGTTCACGTTCGTGGAGGTGCCGGCCGACGTGGCCGAACGCGTCGTGGCCGCCATGCACAAGAACACGCTGAAAGGCTACAAGATCAACGTCGAACCCGCGAGAGCGCGGTAACAAGATTGTCTAAAAAGTCCATCTGCGGCATAGCCCCCCCCGGGGGGGCTATGCCGCAGATGGCGCGCCCGGGACTAGGCCCATCCGGGGCCGTCGTCGGCTGCCATCCTCAGCGTACGTCCCGTGTGCGCGCGATGCTGTTAAACCGATCCGGTGAAAACAACGTCTATGAACATTGTCGCGGAGGAAACGGTGGTGTCAGCCTCCGGTGCGCCTTGCATCTGGATCTTTTTAGACAATCTTTGGGCCTGTTAATATCAAAAAACGGAGGGCATTTCGCCCTCCGTTTTTGTGATCGTCCCTAAAGTTCTTTTTTGTCCAGGCCGAATTTTTTCGTGAACCGTTCAAGGCGGCCGGTCGTATCCACTATCTTTTGCACCCCGGTGAAGAAGGGATGGCATTTCGAGCAGACGTCAACCTTGAGGGTCTTCTTCGTCGAACCGGTCACGAAGGTGCTGCCGCAGGCGCAGGTGACGGTTGCCTGCTGGAATTGCGGGTGGATCTTGTCTTTCAACACCAGGTCCTCCTCAACAGAAAATTCATAAGCTGAAATATTCTCCCAATTCTAAATAGTTCCTGCATTCCGGCGGGCGGCCGACAAATATATTTCTTTGTTGACATACCGAACAAGCGTTTGGTAAAATAAGGCTAGAAACTACGGGGGAGGACAACCATGGATAAAGAGAAAGCGCTTGAGCATACCCTACGCCAGATCGAGAAGGACCACGGCAAAGGCTCGATCATGAGGATGGGCGAGATCGCCGCCAAGATGAATATCGACGTCATACCCAGCGGCGCGCTGTCGCTGGACGTGGCCCTCGGCGTGGGCGGCATCCCCCGCGGACGGGTGGTGGAGATCTATGGCCCCGAGTCGTCCGGCAAGACGACGGTAGCCCTCCATATCATTGCCGAGGCCCAGAAGGCCGGCGGCATCGCGGCCTTCATCGACGCCGAGCACGCCCTCGACTCGGGCTACGCCAAAAAGCTGGGCGTGGACATCGACAATTTGCTCATCTCCCAGCCCGACTACGGCGAGCAGGCGCTCGAAATCGCCGACGCGCTGGTGCGGAGCGGGGCGATCGACGTGATTGTCATCGACTCGGTCGCCGCCCTCGTGCCGAAGGCCGAGATAGAAGGGGAGATGGGCGATTCCCACGTCGGCCTCCAGGCCCGCCTCATGTCCCAGGCGCTGCGCAAGCTGACCGGCATTATCTCCAAGTCCAACACCTCGGCCATCTTCATCAACCAGATCCGCGAGAAGGTTGGTGTCATGTTCGGCAACCCCGAGACGACCACCGGCGGCCGGGCGCTGAAGTTCTACGCCACCATCCGCCTCGAGGTCCGCAAGGCCGAGACCATCAAGCAGGGCAACGACGTGGTCGGCACCCGCACGCGCGTCAAGGTGGTGAAAAACAAGGTCGCGCCCCCCTTCAAACAGGCCGACTTCGATATCATGTACGGCGAAGGCATCTCCCGCGCCGGCTGCATCGTCGATATGGGCACTGATCTTGACATAATAACCAAGAGCGGCGCGTGGTACTCCTACGGCGAACATCGCCTCGGCCAGGGCCGGGAGAATGTCAAGGAGTTCTTCAAGGATAATCCGGCCGTCGCCGACGAGATCGAAAAGAAGATCCGCGATTCGCTGCTGACGGGCACGGCTAAGGCAACAAGCTCCGCCGACGCCGCCGATGGCCTCGAATAAAGGCTGCCTGCCGGCGGCGGTGAAGCTGCTCGCGGGCCGCGACCACAGCGAACAGGAGCTGAGGCGGAAGCTGTGCCGCCGCTTCGCCGCCGCGGAGATCGACGCCGCCGTCGCCGTCCTCAAGGACCGCCGCTACCTGGACGACGCGGCCCTGACCGGCCGCCTGGCGGCCCGGTACGCCGCCGACGGCCAGCACGGCGTCTACGGCATCAGGGCCAAATTGCTGGCGCGCGGGCTGCCGGCGGCGGCGATCGATGCCGCCCTGGCCGGCTACGACGCGACCTGCGAGTACGGGTGGGCCGCAGCGCTCTGCCGCAAGCGGTTCCCGGCCGCCCAGACCGGCGACTTGCCGAAAATCGGCCGTTTCCTCGCCGCCCGCGGTTTTGCTGTTGAGACGGTAACGGCGGTCGTCGGTCGTGTCTACGGTTACGACGAATGAAGCGGGCGGACGGCAGGCGAAGGACGGTAAAGTTTCTCGCTTTGTGGTATTTTGTCAACTTGACACTTGTTTGAAAAACATTTACAATTAGATTGGCCAATCGTGTGCCGCTATAGTAGAATTACAGGGGATAGCAAATCGGTGGACAGTGTTTCAAAGCCGAGTTAATACTCGGCTTTACCCGTATTCTAGCAGAAAAGGAGGTGGAACCAATCACTTTTGAGCTGATTATAGCTGCGGTCGTTGCCGGACTGCTTGGCATCGGCATCGGTTACTACATTAGGCGGAATATTGCCGAGTCCAAGGTAGCCATGGCCGAAGACGCCGCCAAACGCATCCTGGAGGATGCGCAGAAAAACAGCGAGGCCAAGAAGAAAGAGGCGTTGGTCGAAGCCAAGGAAGAGATCCATCGGCTGAGAACCGAAGCCGACCGCGAGATCAAGGAACGCCGCAACGAATTGCAACGGCTGGAACGCCGGCTGATGCAAAAGGAAGAGAACCTGGACCGCAAGATCGATTCGCTGGAGAAAAAGGAAGAGGCTTTGAGCCGCAAAGAGGCTGATCTTGACAAGAGCCAGGAGAAGATCCACGAGCTCTACGCCAAGCAGTTGGCCGAGCTCGAACGCTTGTCCGGACTTACTTCGGAAGAGGCCCGCAACCTTCTGCTGGCCAGCGTCCAAGAGGAGATCAAGCACGAGACGGCGATGCTCATCAAGGAGCTCGAGCAGCAGGCCAAGGACGAAGCCGACAAGAAGGCCCGCGAGATCATATCGCTCGCCATCCAGCGCTGTGCCGCCGACCATGTCGCCGAGACGACGGTTTCGGTGGTCGCCCTGCCCAACGACGAAATGAAGGGTCGCATCATCGGCCGCGAGGGCCGCAACATCCGGACCTTGGAGACGCTCACCGGTATCGACCTGATCATCGATGACACTCCCGAAGCGGTCATTTTGTCCGGGTTCGATCCCGTCCGCCGCGAGGTGGCCAGGATCGCCCTGGAGAAGCTGATCGTCGACGGCCGCATCCACCCGGCCCGCATCGAGGAGATGGTGGACAAGGCCCAGAAGGAAGTCGAGCAGAAGATCAAGGAAGCCGGCGAACAGGCCACTGTCGAGACCGGCGTTCACGGCCTGCATCCCGAGATCATCAAACTGCTGGGGCGCCTCAAGTACCGCACCAGCTACGGCCAGAACGTCCTGAAACATTCGATCGAGGTCGCTCATCTGGCCGGCGTGATGGCCGCCGAACTAGGCGTGGACGTGATGCTGGCGAAACGCGCCGGACTGCTGCACGACATCGGCAAGGCCGTGGACCATGAGGTGGAAGGACCCCATGTCACCATCGGCGCCGATCTCGCCAAGAAATACCGCGAATCCCCTGAAGTCATCAATGCCATCGCCGCTCACCACGGCGATGAGGAACCGAAGACCATCCAGGCGGTGCTGGTTGCCGCTGCCGACGCGGTGTCCGCCGCGCGGCCGGGAGCCCGCCGCGAAACGCTGGAGAGCTACCTGAAACGCCTTACACGATTGGAAGAAATCGCCGATTCTTTCGACGGAGTCGACAAGTCCTTCGCCATCCAGGCCGGCCGCGAGGTCCGCATTATTGTCAAGCCCGAAAAGATCGACGATCTTACGGCGATCCGCCTGGTCCGCGACATCGTGAAGAAGATCGAGAACGAGCTGGAATACCCGGGACAGATCAAGGTAACCGTTATCCGGGAAACGCGCGCTGTCGATTACGCCAAGTAGTCTTGTCCCTGATCGGAAAACGGCCTGCGACCCAGGCCGTTTTTAATTTCTGCCAGGACGGCGCCGGCAGGAATTAGCCGCTGACAGCGAGAATGCTTTATTGTTTCTATACTGTACTTGTACTATTTTTGTCATACGGACGGTGAAAAAAGTTGCCGAAGCTGAAACAGGACGCCAACAGCATTTCACATGAAGCAAATTTGCTTATCTCCATCCTGGTCCGCTATCCGGAGATCGGGACGATAAATTACGACGCCGATACCGGGGCCATCGAGCTGACTTTTATGCTCTCCGGCATCCCGGCCGCGGCCGAGCTGGACCGTATCAAGGCCAAGCTGACGGCCAGCATCGCCGCTTACCACACCCTGGAGGGCATCGCCGGCGGGCAGGCGGCCGTGCGGTGCAGCTCGTGCGACCAGGTGACCATGCTGACCATCCACCGCGATGTGGCCACGCTGACCCGCGGCGAAATGGCGCTGGTCATTGCGCTGATACGGGAAGGCCTGTTGGATCGCCTCGTCGTCGACGAGAACGACGCCGTGCTCGAGGAGGATCTCCTCATTCAGGAGGAGGTTATCGGCGATATGCTGGAAAGCATGAAGAAGGAGCGCAGCGGCAGCGGCCTCATCGGCTTCCGTGAGGACGGCCGCGTATTGGTCTTCAATAAATAACGTCAAACTTCGATATTTTATTACTAAGTTTTGCAATTATTTGAATTTTTACCCTCTGAAAAAAAGGGATTTCTTTCCCAATACCGAATATCAACAACCACAAGGAGTTGTTGCGTCTACGTTGTAAATGAAGGAGGGTACTTACTAGAATGGAAGTTCTGAAGGTATCAGCAAAGTCCAACCCCAACTCGGTGGCGGGCGCACTGGCAGGGGTGCTCAGAGAGCGCGGCGGGGCGGAGATGCAAGCCATCGGCGCCGGGGCCCTCAACCAGGCGGTCAAGGCGGTGGCCATCGCCAGAGGCTTTGTTGCTCCTCACGGCGTAGACCTCATATGTATCCCGGCGTTCACCGATATCATGATCGACGGTGAGGAACGGACGGCTATCAAGCTCATTGTCGAGCCCCGCTAACCAGTAATCTCAGCCTGTTCCTGCGGGAACAGGTTTTTTGTTGCCTGCCGGCAATCGTTGGCATACTATAGTGTATATCGAGACAAGGAGTGAGACAATGCAGGTCGAAATCGTCACCGGGTCGATCACGGAGGTTATCTGCGACGCCCTGATCGTCAATCTGTTCGAAGGCGTGAGTATGCCGACCGGCGCCACCGGGGCGGTGGACGCCGCTCTCGACGGCCAGATCGCCGGCCTCATCCGCGGCAAGCAGGGGGCCGGCAAGTACGGCGCCACGTCGGTGTTGCACATTTGCAACGGCCTCGGCACCAGGCAGGTCATCCTCCTCGGCCTGGGCAAGAAGGAGGAGTTCACGCTCGACCGCTTGCGCGGCGTCGCCGGCACGGCAATCAGAGCCGCTCAGAAGCTCGACGTCCGCACGGTCGCCACAGTGGTCCACGGGGCCGGCCAGGCCGGTTTCGACCCGCAGGCGGCCGCCCAGGCGCTCGTGGAGGGCACGCTGCTCGGCAATTACCGTTTCTGCTGCTATAAAACCGGTCCTGACGAGGTTGTCATCCCCGAGAAATTATATATTATCGAGCACGACGCCCAGAAGGTGCCGCAGCTGACAGCCGGCAGCGAGCGCGGCCAGGCGGTCGCGACGGCGGTGAATATGACCCGCAGCCTGGTCAACCATCCCGCCAACCGTATGACGCCGGCGAAGATGGCGGCGCAGGCGGCGGAGATCGCCGCCCACCACGGCCTGGAATTGCAGGTGCTGGACAAGGAGGAAATCGCCGCCCAGGGGATGAGCGCCTTCCTCGCCGTCGCCCAAGGCAGCCATGAGCCGCCCCGCCTTATCGTGCTGAAATACAATGGCAATCCCGGCAGCCAGAACCTGCTCGCCCTTGTCGGCAAGGGCGTCACGTTCGACAGCGGCGGCATTTCGCTCAAGCCCAGCGAGGGCATGCAGGAGATGAAGGACGATATGGCCGGCGCCGCCGCCGTCCTCGGGGCGATGCAGGCCATCGCCGCCCTCCGGCTGCCGGTGAATGTCGCCGCCGTCGCTCCCTGCACCGAGAACCTGCCGTCCGGCTATGCTTTCCGGCCGGGTGACGTCATCGACTCTCTCGGCGGCAAAACGATCGAGATCATCAGCACCGATGCCGAGGGCCGCCTCATCCTGGCCGACGCAATCACGTACGCCCACCGGCTCGGTGCCAGCCACGTCGTCGATCTTGCCACTCTGACCGGCGCTTGCGTCGTGGCCCTCGGCACCGTCGCGTCGGGCGTGATGGCCAACGACCGCGACCTGTGCGGCCGGGTGCTGGCCGCCGCCGGGGCGGCGGGGGAGAGGATGTGGGAGCTGCCGCTGTTCGAGGAATACAAGGAGCAGATCAAGAGCGATATCGCCGACCTCAAGAATTCCGGCGGCCGGCCGGCCGGCGCCATCACGGCCGGGCTGTTCCTCGCCGCTTTCGCCGGCGCCAAGCCGTGGGTGCATGTCGACATCGCCGGCACGGTGAGCAGCGACAAGGACAGCGGCTACAACGTCAAGGGAGCCACCGGGGCAGGGGTGAGGACGCTCGTCCGCTTGGCGGAAGACCTGGGTAAATGGTAGCCGATCTCCATGTCCACACTACCGCTTCCGACGGACGGTACACGCCGGCGGAGGTCTGGGCCATGGCCGGCCGGGCGGGCCTGAGCCATATCGCCGTGACCGACCACGACACGCTCGACGGCCTGCTGGCGCTTACCGGCAGGACGGGCGCAGGTCCGGCGCTCATCCCCGGCATCGAGTTTTCCACCGACCTGCCGGGCTGCGAGGTCCATATCCTCGGCTACCATTTCGACCCGGCCGACCATGAGCTGAGCCGCCAGATAAGCGTGCTCGCCCGCGACCGCCTCGACCGGGCCGAGCGTATGGTCGCCAAGCTGGCCAAGCTCGGCTACCCTGTCAGTTACGAGCGTGTTCTTGCCCTGGCCGGCGACGCTTCGGCCGTCGGCCGGCCCCATGTGGCGGCCGCGCTCGTGGAAAAGGGCCATTTCCCCGATGTCGCCGCCGCGTTCGCGGTCGTGATCGGCCGCGACAAACCCGGCTATGTGCCCCATTATAAGCTCAAGCCGGGCGATGTCGTCGCCCTCATCAAGGGCGCGGGCGGCCTGGCCGTGTTAGCCCACCCTGGCCTGGTGGGCGACGACGCGGTCGTTCGGGCGATGCTGACCCTCGGCATGGACGGCATCGAGGTTTATCACCCCGGCCACGACCGGGCGGCGACCGCCAAGTACCTGGCCATGGCCGCCGAGTACGGTCTGGCCGTGACCGGCGGCTCCGACTTCCACGGCATCCCCGGCCGTTTCCCGGAAACGCTGGGCGAGTTCACCGTGCCCGCCTACCTGGCGCTGCGCCTCGCCAGGCCCGTCCAGGCATGATACAGGCCGTGGCCGCATATAATCTCCGTATAGTACGCATCGCAGGGGGCGACTTTATGGGTGAGGAAAACGGCATCATGGAAGAACTGCGGGCCCGCGTCCGGGAGCTTGAGGAGAAGGTCGAGGCGCTGCGCATCAGCCGCCGTGTGCTGATGAATCTCATCGATTCCCTGGAAACCGAAAAACGCGAACAACTGACCAAACTCACCACGCGGGTGGAAAAGCTGCAGCAGAACAACTGCCGCTACGCCAAAGCCATCATGTGCCGCAACATCCGCATCACCGAGCTCGAGGAACAGCTCCGCGTAACATCGGCCGCCAAAAACCGCACCGGGAATACTTTTACTTGACAACACCTGCAAAGGTGTTTATTTTTATTTATGAGCAGGCAAATTAATTGTGTCAGCTAAGTAAGGAGGCCGGCCGATGGAGGTCATCGCGTTAGTAGGTCCGAGCGGGACCGGGAAAAGCCACCGCGCGCTGATTGTCGCCCACGACCAGAATGTCGACGGCATTATTGACGACGGCCTGCTGATCAGGGACAGCAAAATAATCGCCGGGCGCTCGGCCAAGAAGGAACCGAGCAAGATCCGCGCCGTCAAGCGGGCCATTTTCATGGAGCCAGATCACGCCGCCGAAGTCCGCCAGGGCATCGAGGCCATCAAGCCGCAGCGGCTGCTCATCCTCGGCACTTCGCGCAACATGGTCAACAAAATCGTCGACACCCTCGACCTGCCGCCGGTCAGCAAGATAATCAACATCGAGGACATCGCCAGCAAGCAGGAGATCGCCAGGGCGCGCGAGAGCAGGGCGAAGGAAGGCCGCCACATCATCCCCGTGCCGACTATCGAGCTGAAGCCTTACTTCTCCGGCTATCTTATCGACCCCCTGGAGATTTTTTTCAAGAAACCGCAATCCGCCAAACGCCGCAAGCTGGGCGAAAAATCCATCGTCCGGCCGACGTTCAGCTATTACGGCAAATTGTTCATCGCCGACGCCGCCATTGCCGCCATCGTCGACAATGTGGCGACAAGCGACCATGCCATAACACGCACCGGCCAAGTCAATATTAAAAATTCTCATGACCGGGAAAAAGGAATTTCCATTTCTTTGGACGTAACTATAATATACGGACAGCCATTGCGCGAAATCCTCGTCAACGCCCAGCAGCGCATCAAGAACATGGTAGAGTATATGACCGGCATGATGGTCAAGGACGTAAACATCGAGGTCCGGCGCTTGAGTATCGATTAAGGGGGAGAGTTCCTTGCCGAAACCGACGGAGCGACGGGTATTATTCTCGGGCTACGCCAAACTGCCGACCGGCATTACCGCTACCGAACTGTACAGAGTCATCGGCCTCGTCATCCTGATAGACATCAAGACGGAAGAAATCATCGAGGCCGATTGCACGCTGGCTACGCAGGTTGCCCGCAACCATGTTTCCGATACGCTTGTCGGCCAGTCGCTGAAGAACGGTCCCGAACCGCTGGTCCGGATCATCGACCACGTTTACCAGGGCAGCGCCAAGAAGGCGATCATCACCGCCCTGCGCATCGCCTGCGACAAATACCGCAGCTTCAAGGAGGGAGCGCTGCCCGCCATGCTCGACTAGGCAACTGCGGTCGTTGATAGTTGATAAACGAACCTTGGTGCGGGAAAGCCCCCAGCTCGGATTGGGGGCTTCTGAACGACTTTATTCTCTTTTCATTATTTGTTTTTTAATCCATTATAAGGGAGTAATCTCATGAATCAAACGGTAAAACTGGTCGGCGTCGGGCTGAGCGTCGGCATCCTCAGCGGCCTGCTCGGCATCGGCGGCGGCGTGTTCATGGTGCCGGTCATGGTCACGTATTTCGCCGTGACCCAGCACGCCGCCCAGGCGACCTCGCTGGCGGTCGTCATCCCCACGGGCATGGTCGGCGCCTTCGTCTACGGCCTGCATGGCAATATCGACCTGGGCGTAACGCTCAACCTCGTCATCGGCAGCATGCTCGGCGCCGCCATCGGCGCCCGCCTGGCCATGCGGCTGCCGGCCGCCCAGCTGAAAAGGCTGTTCGGCGTGATGCTGATCCTGGTCGGCGTAAGGATGGTGATCGGATGACAGCCATAATCGTGGCCATCGCCGTCGGCCTCGTGGGCGGCATCCTCAGCGGACTGCTCGGCATCGGCGGCGGCGTGGTGATGGTGCCGCTGATGGTATTCATCCTCGGCATCGGCCAGCACATGGCCCAGGGCATCTCGCTGCTGGTCATCATCCCCACCGCTGCCGTGGCCCTGTGGCACTTCCACAAGAATAAGATGGTCGATTACCGCATGGCAGGCCTGCTGGCCCTCGGCGCGATCGTCGGCGCCCTCATCAGCGCCAACTTCGTCCAGTACATCCCGGCCAGCGACCTGAAGAAACTGTTCGGCATTTTCATCATCTATACCGGTATCCGCATGGTAACCGCCAAGGCGAAAAAATGAGGAGGTCCACCCGCTCAGGGTGGATTTCTTATTTTGTAGCTATTTTCCGGAAAAAATGGGTTGCAGTCGCACATAATTTGTGTTACCATAGTTATAATCGTTTGGTATATTATGCCTATTAACACGGGGTGAGCGCAACGATGTACATCACCTGGCGGAAACTGAGCAACCGCTATTACGCTTATCTGGTGTCCTCCTACTGGGACAAGGAGAAGAAGGCGCCGCGCACGACAGCCGTATATCTCGGCCGCAGCCTGCCCACCGCCCAGAAGAATCTCGAGAAGTACCTCTATAATCTGCCGCCCAGCCAGCTTTCCAGCCGGGCGAAGATCGACCTGCTCGCCAAGCTGGGCGAAAAGGCGCCGGACGAGGTCGTCAACATGCCGACCCGCGACCGGGCCAAGGAGTCGGTCGTCCGCCATCTTACCAAGCTGCGGGCCAGGCATTCGTCCCGCACCGATATATCGCTCGTGCTTGACCGGGCCATCGACCGTCTGTCGTTATATTGACGAAGAGCCATATAGTCCCCGGCCGTAGCGCCGGGGACTTCCTTGTTATCGCCTGCCAAGTTAGGATATAATAGCCACAGGAGTGGTGATGGCTTTGACGGAAGAAAGAACGGGAAAAACGTACCTCATCTTGACCTACGGCTGCCAGATGAACGAGAACGACAGCGAGAGGCTGGCCGGCCAGTTACGGGACCTCGGCTACGCGGCGGCCGCCCGGCCGGAGGATGCGGACGTTATTTTGCTGAATACCTGCTGCGTGCGCGAGAGCGCCGAAAAGAAGGTTCACGGCAAGATCGGCGAGCTCAAGCGCCTGAAGGCCGCCAATCCCAACCTCATCATCGGCGTGGCCGGCTGCATGGCCCAGAAGGACAAGGACAAGCTGTTCAAGCGGGCGCCTCACATCGACCTCGTCCTCGGCACCCACAACATCCACCAATTGGGCGAGTCGATCGCCGAAATCGGCCGGGCCCGCGGCCGGGTGCTGGCGGTGTGGGAGCAGGCCGAGCGCCTCGCCCCCGGCGTGCCGACCGTCCGCAAGGCCGGCATCGCCGCCTGGCTGCCGATCATGTACGGCTGCAACAATTTCTGCACCTACTGTATCGTCCCGTACGTGCGCGGCCGCGAGCGCAGCCGGCCTGTGGACGAGGTGGTGGCGGAGGCGGCCGAACTCGCCGCCCAGGGATTCCGGGAGGTGACGCTGCTCGGCCAGAACGTCAATTCTTACGGCAAGGACGTTCCCGGCCACGCCGACTTCGCCGATCTGCTGGCCGCCGTCGACAAGGTGGCGGGCATCGCCCGCATCCGTTATATGACTTCGCATCCGCGCGATATGAATGATAAGGTGATTGCCGCCGTCAAGGCCGGCCGCCACGTGTGCGAGCATTTCCACTTGCCCATCCAGGCCGGCAACGACGCCGTTCTGGCGGCCATGAACCGCGGCTACACCACCGCCGACTACCGCCGCCTCGTGGCGGCCATCCGCGCCGCCGTCCCAGCGTGCAGCCTCACGACCGACATCATCGTCGGCTTCCCGGGCGAGACGGAGGCGATGTTCGCCGACACGCTGGCCCTTATGGCCGAGGTCCGTTTCGACGCCGCTTACACCTTTCTTTATTCCCAGCGGTCGGGGACGCCGGCGGCCGTCATGGCCGACCAGATTCCGCCGGCGGTCAAAAAGGAGCGCCTCAAACGCCTCATGGACGTGCAGAACGACGTCAGTCTGGCTTTAAACCGCGAGCTGGTCGGCGCGGAAGTCGAGGTGCTGGTGGAAGGGGAAAGCAAAAACGACGCGAATAAAATGATGGGACGGACCAGGACGAACAAGATCGTCATCTGGGACAAGACCGGCCGCGAGGCGCCCGGCGACCTGGCGACGGTGGCGGTGACGGCCGCTCAGACCTGGGTGCTCAAGGGCCGCTTGATTTAACTCACAACCTCAAGGCTGTTCAGAAGCGAGCATAGCTAGGCGCACCGGAAGAGCGCGACACCGTTTCCTCCGCGATCAAGCATGCATACAAGGTTTGCAGAGGACAGGTGTAACAGCATCGCAAGCGTACTTAAGCGGTACGCAAGCAAGTGCGCTCTGAGGAGCAACGACGCTAGGCGAAGCTTATCAACAGCCGCTAATAGGGTAGGGGAGATACGTGATGACAGTCAGCTACACGCCGATGATGGAGCAGTACCGCGAAGTCAAACGCCGCCATCCCGACAGCCTCCTGTTTTTCCGCCTCGGCGATTTTTACGAAATGTTTTTCGACGACGCCGAACTGGCGGCGCGCGAACTGGAGATAACCCTCACCGGGCGCAACGCCGGCCTTGGCGAGCGCGTGCCGATGTGCGGCGTGCCGTACCACGCGGCCGACAACTACATCGCCCGCCTGATCAACAAGGGCTACCGGGTGGCGATCTGCGAACAGGTGGAAGACCCCCGCGCCGTCAAGGGCATCGTGCGGCGCGAGGTCATCCGCGTCATCACGCCCGGCACCGTCCTGACCGATAACATGCTCGACAAGGGCAACAATTTCCTCGTCCTCCTCCACGAGGAGGACGGCAGCCTGTTCCTGGCCGCCGCCGACGTGTCCACGGCGGAATGCGTGTGGGCCGAATTCGCCGGTCCCCACCGCGTCGGCACCCTGTGCGACCAGCTTTTCCGCCTGGCCCCGGCCGAAATCGTCCTGGCCGGAAAAATCGGCTCGTTAGCCGACATCCAGGCGTTCACGACCACACGTCTGCCCCGCTGCACCTATACAAGCCTGGTCGTCGACGACTACGCGGCCGTCGCCGGCCTGCCGGCCGCCCACTTCGGCGCCGACGGGCTGCCGACCGCCGCCGGCGCCGTCCTGGCGCTGGCCCTGCTGCTCCATTACCTGCGCGAGACGGTGAAGAGCGACCTATCCCACCTCAGCCGGCTGACGAAGTACGACGCCCGCGAATTCCTGGCCCTCGACGCGGCCACGCTCCGCAACCTGGAAGTGACGGCCAACATGCGCGACGGCAGCCGCCGGGACACGCTGCTGGCGGTGCTCGACCATACCGAAACGGCCATGGGCGGCCGGCTGCTGAAAAAATGGCTGGAATACCCGCTTTTGAACCCCACGGCCATTGCCGCCCGCCAGGACGCCGTGGGCGAGCTGGTCGCCAAGCCGCTCGTCCGCCAGGAACTCCACCAGGCTTTAGCCGAGATCTACGATTTCGAGCGCATCCTCACCCGCATCGAGGTGGGCACGGCCAACGCCCGCGACCTGGTGGCCCTGAAAGCCTCCCTGGCCATCCTGCCGGCCCTGAAGGCCAGCCTGGCGGCCTGCGAGGCCAAGCGCCTGGCCGCCGCCGGCCTCGGCCTCGCCACCCACGCCGACGTGTACGGGCTGATAACGGCTGCCATCGACGACAATCCGCCGCTGGCGGTGCGCGAAGGCGGCATGATCCGCGCCGGCTACGACCTGGAGCTCGACGAGCTGCGCGCCCTGGCCACGGACAGCCGCCGCTTCGTCCAGGAACTGGAGACGCGGGAGCGCGAGGCCACCGGCATCAAATCCCTCAAGGTGGGTTATAACAAGGTGTTCGGCTATTACATCGAGATCACGAACGCCAATGCCGCCAACGTGCCGGTCACTTACACCCGCAAGCAGACGCTCGCCAACGCCGAGCGCTATATAACCCCCGAGCTCAAGGAGTTCGAGCTCAAAATCCTCGGCGCCCAGGAGAAAATCGTCGCCATTGAGTATCACCTCTTCACCCGGGTCCGCGACTATGTCCGCGAACGGATCCGGGACATCCAGCAGACCGCCCGCCTGGTGGCCGAGACGGACGCGCTGGCCTCGCTGGCTGAGGCGGCGGCCCGCGGCGGCTACACCCGCCCGGCCCTGAACACCGCCCGTGAGATAACCATCCGCGACGGCCGCCATCCGGTGGTAGAGAAGCTCCTCAAGCGCGAGCTGTTCGTGCCCAACGACACCGGCCTCGACCACCGCGACTGCGAGATAATGATCATCACCGGCCCGAACATGGCCGGCAAGTCCACGTATATGCGCCAGGTGGCCCTGCTCGTGCTGCTGGCCCAGGTCGGCAGCTTCCTCCCGGCCCGCGAGGCATCGATCTGCCCGGTGGACCGCATCTTCACGCGGGTAGGGGCCAGCGACGACCTGGCCACCGGCCAGAGCACCTTCATGGTCGAGATGAACGAGGTCGCCCATATCCTCCGCCACGCCACCGCCGACAGCCTGATCGTCCTCGACGAGATCGGCCGCGGCACGAGCACCTTCGACGGCATGAGCATCGCCCGCGCCGTCATCGAATTCGTCAAGGACAAGGTCAGGGCCAAGACGCTGTTCGCCACCCACTATCACGAGCTGACCGACCTCGAAGACACCGCCAGGAAGATCAAGAATTATTCGGTGGCCGTCAAGGAGCGGGGCAACGACGTCGTCTTCCTCCGCCGCATCGTCCCCGGCGGCGCTGACAAGAGCTACGGCATCCATGTCGCCCAGCTGGCCGGCCTGCCGAAGAAGATCATCGAACGCGCCCAGGAGATCCTCGCCGAGCTGGAGCAGGGCGGGCGCCATGTGCGGGCTGCGGCGGTCGAGGCGGCGGCTACCTCGACCGCCGCAGCGGCGCAGCCGACTTTATTCGCCTCCAGCCTCGCCGACGAGCTGGCGGCAATCGACGTTATGACCCTGACGCCGCTGGAGGCGCTCAACATCCTCTACAAGCTGCAGACCCAGGCCAGACAGGAGGCCGGAAGATCGTGACCCAGCCGGTTATCCGCGTCCTCGACGAGAACACCGCCAACAAGATAGCCGCCGGCGAGGTCGTCGAACGCCCCGCCTCGGTGGTCAAGGAGCTGGTCGAGAACGCGCTCGACGCTTACGGGAAGAATATCGAGGTGACGATCGCCGACGGCGGGGTGGGCTTCATCCGCGTCGCCGACGACGGGATGGGCATGGCCCGCGCGGACGCCGAACTGGCCGTGCTCCGCCACGCCACCAGCAAGATCAGCTCGGCCGAGGACTTGTTCAGCGTCCATTCGCTGGGCTTCCGGGGCGAGGCGCTGCCCAGCATCGCCGCCGTGTCCCGCTTTTCCCTCATCACCAGGCCCCATGATGCCGCGCTCGCCACCTATGTCGAGGTGACCGGCGGCGCGATCACCGACGTCCGCGAGGCGGGCGGGGGCGTGGGCACGGTCGTGACTGTCGCCGATCTTTTTTACAATACCCCGGCCCGCCGCAAATTCCTCAAGACCCCGGCCACGGAGAACGGCCACATCCACGACATCCTCGGCAAGCTTGCCCTGTCTCACCCGGAGGTCGCCTTCAAGCTGGTCAACAACGACCGCCTCGTCCTCGCCACCCCCGGCAACGGCGGCCTGCCGGCCGCCCTGGCCAGCCTGTACGGCCCCAAGGTCGGCGACGAGCTGCTGCCGGTGGCTTACGAGGAGGAGGGGCTGGCGGTGGGTGGCTATGTCGCCAAGCCGACGCTGCTGAAGAGCAGCCGCCTGTGGCAGACCTTTATCGTCAACGGCCGCGTCGTCGCCAGCCGCCTGCTGGCCAAGGCGCTCGACAACGCCTACCATTCGCTGCTGCCGAAAAGCGGCTACCCGCTGGCCGTGCTCACCATCCTCCTGCCGGCCGACGCGGTCGATGTCAATGTCCACCCCCAGAAAAGCGAGATAAAATTCCGCGACGAGGGCAAGCTGTTCAAGGCCGTGCACCGGGCGGTTAGCGCCGCTCTCGCGGGCGCCCGGCCGGAAGAGGCCGCGGCCGTACCGGCCGTCGCCTGGCCGCGGGCCGAACGGCCCGGGTACGGGCAGCAAAGCTATGTCCCGCCGGCGTCGTCCGCGCCGCTGTGGCGGGAGACGCCGCTGCCGTTCGCCGCCGCCCGCGAGGCCATCCGCCAGGAGAGCGACCTGGCCGGCGTGAACGCCGCCCCGCCGGAACCTGTCGCCGCCGCGGCCGAGGATACTGCCCAGGCCCCGACGGCAGCCCTCGTCCCGCTCGGCCAGGTAGGCGACTGCTACATCGTCGCCCGCGGCGCCGACGGTCTGTACATCATCGACCAGCACGCCGCCCACGAGCGCATCCTGTACGAACGCCTCGGCGCCGCCAGCGACCGCATACCCGTCCAGACGCTGCTGGTGCCCGTCTTCATCGACCTCGACAACCGGGAGGCGGCACTGGTCGGCGAACATCTCGCCACCTTCGCCGCCCTCGGCTTTACGCTCGAACAGGTCGGGCCGGCCACCTTCCGCCTCACGGAGATGCCGGCCGATGTCCCGCCCGGCGACGGCCGCGCCTTTCTCCACGACATCCTCGTGCTGCTCGAAGGCCGCGCCGCACCGTCGGCCGCCGAGCTGCGCCACGCCTGCCTCCAGACGGCCGCCTGCCGTGCGGCCGTAAAGGCCGGCGACAGCCTGTCCATGCGCCAGATCCAGGCCCTCCTGCAGGAGCTGGCCGCGACGTCGCTGCCGTACACCTGCCCCCACGGGCGGCCGGCCATCGTCCGCTTCGGCGCCGACGAGCTGGCTAAACTCTTCAAACGCACCTAGGTGACGCCATGAACCTGATCGTCACGACCATCCACAAGCCCACTCCGGCGGCCGAGGAATACGCCCGCGCGCTGGCCTCCCGCCTCGGCGCCCCTCTGGTGGCGCGGGAGCGCCGCTCCCTTGCCGCCCTGCGGGCCGCCTACGGCGCCGACACCGTCCTGGTGGCCGCCAAGGACGGCCCGGTGGTCCACACGCCGGACGGAGCGTATTTTTTTCATCTCAGCATGGCCGAGCTGCGTATAAATAATCTCAAAGATGGAAAACCTGACCATATGATCGCCGCCATGGGGCTTGCTCCCGGCATGAGCGTCCTCGACTGCACGCTCGGGCTGGCCACCGACGCCATCGTCGCCAGCTTCGCGGCCGGGGAAGAGGGGAGGGTGGTCGGCCTGGAGTCTTCGCCGCTCATCGCCGCAGTCACCGGCTATGGCCTGGCCGCCTTCGCCAGCGGCCGTCCGGACGTCGACGCCGCCCTCCGCCGCGTCGCGGTCGTGAACGCCGACTATAACGGCCATCTCGCCACCCTGCCGGCCGCCAGCTTCGATATCGTCTTCTTCGATCCGATGTTCCGCACGCCGGTGATGGCTAGTTCCAGCCTGCAACCCCTCCGCCAACTGGCCGACCCGCGGCCGGTCGGCCCGGCGGCCATTGCCGCCGCCCGCCTGGTCGCCAGGCGCCGCGTCGTAATGAAGGAGGCCCGTGGCAGCGGCGAATTCGCCCGCCTGGGCTTCGCCACCATCGTCGGCGGCAAATATAGCAGTGTCCACTACGGCGTCATGGAAACGGGGTGCTGACCGTGGACCGCCTGCTCGCCATCGTCGGCCCGACCGCCGTCGGCAAGACCCGCCTGGCCATCGATCTCGCCCTCCGCCTGGGGACCGAGATTATCTCCGGCGACTCGATGCAGGTCTACCGCGGCCTCGACGTCGGCACCGCCAAGCCCGGCGCCGACGAACGGCGCGGTGTCCCCCACCACCTCATCGATATCCTCGACCCCAGGGAGGAATTCAGCGTCGCCGACTTCCAGGCCCGCGCAGCCGCCCTGGTCGCCGCGCTCAACACCCGTGGCCTCATTCCCATCCTCGCCGGCGGCACCGGCCTATATGTCCGCGCGCTCCTCGAAGACTACCGCTTCAACGCCGTTCCCGGCAGCGAGACGGTGCGCCGGCGGCTGGCGGCTTTGGCGGCGAGCCGCGGCAACGCTTATCTCCATGACCTGCTGCGGGCTGCCGACCCGGAAACGGCCGCCCGCCTCCATCCCAACGACACCCGCCGCATCGTGCGCGCCCTAGAAAGTCAGGAGCTAGGCGGCGAGACGGTGTCGCGGACCAGGAACGCCGCCCCGGTTTACGACGCCCTGGTCATCGGCCTCACCATGGACCGCGGCAAGCTTTACGAACGCATCAACGCGCGGGTGGACGCCATGGTCGCCGCCGGGCTGGTGGCCGAAGTTGCCGGGCTGCTGGCGGCGGGTGTGCCGCCGGAGGCCCAGTCGCTCCAGGCCATCGGCTACAAGGAGATCGCGGCCCACCTGGCCGGCCGGGCCGACCTCGCCACGGCGGTGGCGGCCGTGAAGCAGGCGACCCGCAACTTCGCCAAACGGCAATTTACTTGGCTCAGGCGCATGCCGTACATCGAATGGGTCGACGTTGACAATTTCGCAGAATATGATACAATGTTGGCATATATTTACAGCCGGGTAGCAGGAAAGTTTCGCCGCGGCTAGAAGTATATTCTGAATGGGTTCCGTGCTTAAAGAGAATAAATTTGTTTCGGAGGGGTTTCTTCATGACGACGACAAAGATCATCAACCTGCAAGACAGCTTTCTCAACCAGGTCCGCAAAGAAAACGTACCTGTCATCATCTACCTTGTCAACGGCTTCCAACTGCGCGGACAGGTGAAGGGATTCGACAACTTCACCGTCATCATGGAGAACGACGGCAAGCAGCAGTTGGTATATAAGCACGCCATTTCCACCATCACCCCCTTCCGGCCGCTGGCATCCAACCTCCACGAACGCCGCGAGGAAGCGAAACCCGCCGATAAATAAGCGAAAATACCCGGGCGAAACAGCCCGGGTTATTTTTTTTGGCGCGCCGCAGACCGACTTTTATCCTGCTTTGCCCTTTCACCGCCGCAAGACCTAGGGCATATAATGATTATCACCGATAGGGTAGGGGGCGGTGAAATCCGATGCCGTATCTGTGGCCCAAAGATGTGCTGGCGGCGGTGGCGGCCGGCGAACTGCCGCCGGTGGAGGCGTGCCGGCTGCTGCGCGAGATGGACGGCGTCGCCGCACAACCGGCCCGTGTGGACAGCGGCGCCCCGCAGCACCGGGTGGAGGAGATTCTGCACGAGCTCGACGTCCTCATCGGCCTCGGCGAGGTGAAGAAGCTGGTGCGGGAGATATACGCCTTCATCGAGATCCAGAAATGGCGCCAAAAAGAGCGGCTCGTTACCGAACCGCTCGTGCTCCACATGGTATTCAAGGGCAATCCCGGCACAGGCAAGACGACCGTGGCCAGGATCATGGGCAAGATTTTCCGGGCGATGGGGGTGCTGAGCCGCGGCCACCTCATCGAGGTGGAACGGGCCGACCTTGTCGGCGAATATATCGGCCACACGGCGCAGAAGACGCGGGAGCAGCTGAAAAAGGCCTACGGCGGCATCCTGTTCATCGACGAGGCTTATTCGTTGGCCCGCGGCGGCGAAAAGGATTTCGGTAAAGAGGCTATTGATTGCATGGTCAAACAGCGTAATAAAGTACGCCAAACAACGGCCGCTGTCAGCAGCCGTTGTTCAATTCGAAATACAGCTTGTAAATATGCTTGCACGGCGTCTTCCGTCCCTGGAAATCGGCGCATGTGCAGCTGTCCAGGGTGACGGCGTAGCCGTTGATCATCCCGGTGCCGGCCGCCCGGTCGACGACGGCGTCGTCGAGCGTGCGGGCCCGCTGCTGGCGTTTGAGCTGCTCCGGCCGGGCATGGAGGCGACTGTCCCAGCGGCCGAAAGCGGGCAGGGGGGACGCGGCCGGTTCTTCGCGCAGCGGGTCGTGGCCGTCCGGGTAGATACGGCCGCGGGTGATGCGGAGCCCTTCGTGGAGGCTGGCGAAATCGGCCGCGCCTTTTTCCAGGCAGGCTCTGATGGCTACCTGGGCGCAGACGCTGGCGTCCTCGCCGGCGTCGTGGTGGCGGAAGACGATGCCGTTCCGTTCGGCCAGGGCCGCGAGGCCGTAGCGTTTGAGCCCCGGCCAGGTGCGCTGGGCGATGATCTTGGTGCAGGAATATTCGGCGCTCGGGCGGGGGATGCGGTAGCGGTCGAGCGACCTTATGAGGACGTTGACGTCGAATTCGGCGTTATGGGCGACGATTATCCGCCCTTCCATATGCGGCGCCAGCAGCGGCCACAGGTCGCCGAATTCAGGCGCGTCCGCCACTTGGTCGGCGGTGATGCCGTGGATTCTGACGAAGCCGGGGTCGAAGATCATCTCCGGCGGGCGCACCAGCCAGGACGGATTGGCGACGATCCGGCCGCCGGCGACGAAGGCCAGGCCGACGGCGCAGATGCTGGTCCAGTCGCGGTTGGCGGTTTCGAAGTCCAGGGCGACGAAGTCGCAGGTTGGGGGCAGGGCGGCGGTTCTGTCGTTGGCTGCGGTCATTTGCACCGTTCCTTTGCGTTGGTCATTTCTTGGCGGCGGCAGCGAGATCGGTCGTGCCGAAGCGCTCCTTGGCCTTTTCCAGATAGCCTGCGGCTACCTCGGTGATATCTCTATCGGGATCGGGCCGGTAGCCTTCGGTGGCGGTAAAGCGCCACTTGCCGCCATCCTTGGCCAGGGAGAATTTCATCATCGCGAACTGGACGTCGCCGGAGATGGCCATGCTGTTCTCCCGCGCGCGGCTGTAAAGGCAGATGCCTTCAATGGTGGGGCCGGCCGGCCGCGGGCCGGCGATGCTGACGGCTTCGACGTAGTGGAGGGTGAAGCTGCCCCAGCCTTCCAGCCAGGATAAGAATTGTTCGCGGGTCAGCTTGCCGGCCATGATGTCGATCGCCTGCAGCTGGCCGAGGTTCTTATCGTTGAAGGCTTGCATGCGCAGGAGCAGCAGGCGGACGGCCTCCCATTCCTCGGGGCTGACGTACTTGTCCACCCTTGTTATCTGCTGCACCTCCAGGGCCGGGCCGTACATGCGGCTGCCCACGAGGTCGGGCCGCAGCACGCCCTCGACGACGACGGCGAGGTCGTCCTTCTCGTAGGCGCGCGGCAGTTTCTTGACCGGGTGATATTTTTTGCCGTCGTCGGCGAGAAGAGCGAAGGTCGCCAGCGATTCCACCCAGCGGACCTTGCCTTTGAAGCTGATCTGCAGCCGGTCGTCGGCAGCAGCCGCCGCGGCGGGCGCCATGGCTGCCAGCAGCAGGGCGGCGAGCAGTGGAAGGATGAGAAGCGTTTTTTTCACGGCCGGCCTCCTAGCGGGACCGTGCGGCCGGGGTGAAGACGGCGGTCACGTTGGCGAGCGGCTGTTCGCCGCCCTGGGCTTCGGGCGGCAGGTAGGCGACGGTGGCCCGCGACGCGGCCGCAGCGCCGCCGACGGAGATTTCGCCACTCCACAGCACTTCCTTCGTCCAGTAGACCGAGCCTTCGAGCTTGTACACGTACTTGCCGGGCGTGACCGGCTGGCCGGCGGCGTCGGTGCCGTCCCAGACGAGCGTTTGGCGTCCCGGCTGCTGCGTCGCGCCGGTCACGGCGTCCACCTCGGCGGTTGGCGGGCCGTCGAGGCCGGCGGCCTTGCGCCACAGCGGCAGGCACTCGGGCCGGCGCTCGTAGCCGCCTTGACCGGTGAATCTGGTCACGAACAAGGTTTTGACCAGCCGGCCGTCGGCATCCTCGATCCAAACAGCCAGCTGGTTGCTGGCGATGGTCGTGATGCGGTGCAGATCGTAGCTGATCGTCACCGTGCCCCCCAGGGCCTGGGTGCCGGCCGCTGCCGGCCCTGCCGCGGCGGCGAGCAGCGCCGCCAGGATAACTATGGAGAATAAGCCGTTACGGATCATATTTATATCCCTCGCAAGCAGAGTTTTTCTCTGTAGCCTTCGACGCGGGCGGGGAAAATCCTTGCCGGCGGCAAGCCGGCACGGCAAACAAAAATCCCCCGCGCTGCGGGGGATTGGGAAAGTGAGACATAGAATCAATAAGTTCAGCGATTCTGGTCCTGGGTCTGAGGCATGTTGTTTTTGAGCTCGATTTTCTTCTGACAGGAAGGGCAGACGACTGAGCAACGCGGCTTTTGAATCTCTTCCATGGTCAGTTTAATCGGATTACGACATTCCGGACAGCTGAACTTCATGTAGAAAAACCTCCTGGTCAGATGTTAAAAATAACTTTCGCCGTCGGCGGCCAAACACCTACCGCTGAAAATTGGGACAATTTACGGCCCGCCGAAAATCTTCCTCTTCATCGAAAATTTTCCTCCTCAGCGGAACTTCAGGGTGATGCCGATGTCCGGCCGGCTACCGCGGGCCCTGGTGGCATCGCGCCGCTCGACGACGACCTTTTCCAGCACGGCCCGGACGGCGGCCGCTTTCTCCTCGTACGGCAGGTCGCCGGCCGCGAAGCGCTGCCGGAGCTCGGCGGCCAGCTCGGCGGGGGAGAGGAAGGGGGAGGCGGCCGCCAGTTCTTCCTGGACTTTTTTCTTATTCTGTTCGATATCGTGCAGGCGGAGGCGGATTTCAGCCAGCTGCCGCTCGGCTTCCGCGTCGCCGAGCATCTGCTGCCGATACCAGCGCAGCACCATTTCCCGCTGCTTTATGAGCCGCGCCTCGTTGTCGGTCAGCCTCTCCAGCGCGGCCGACAGGTTCTGGCCCTGGCTGCCGGCGGCGGCGTAGTGGGAGGCGAGAAGGTGTTGCTTGATCTGCTTGGGGTTGGCGCTCAACTGGCACAGGTGGTCGAAAACGGCGTTGTCCAGCGCCTCGGTTGGAACACGGCGGGCGTCGCAGCGCGCCTGGCCGGAGTAGCGGTAGGTGTTGCTGCGCTGGCTGACGCAGACGTAGTAGCTTTTCGGGGCGGCCGCCTGGCCGGCGTAGGCGATCATCATCTTCCGCCCGCACTTGCCGCAGTAGACGAGGCCGCTCAGAAGCTGCTCGTGCTTGAGGTTGCGCTTGGCCTGCGACTTGTTGTCCTTGAGCTGCTGCTGGGCCGCGCGCCAGGTGGCCGCGTCCACGATCGCCGGCACCGGCACCTCGATCCATTCCGCCTCCGGCCGGAGCGTCCTGACCCGCCTGTTCTGGCCGACCTTCTGATATTTGTAGCGCATGGCGACATGGGTGCCTTTGTAAAGGGGATTGGTCAGCAGCCGGTAGACGGCCGACACGACCCACGGCTTCTTGAGGCGGGGCGAGGGGACGCCCTGTTCGTTGAGCCGCTTGCAGATTGTGGCCGTGCCGACCTTGTCGGTCACCAGCCAGTTGTACATCCGCCTGACGACTTCCGCTTCCGGTTCGTTGACGGTATAGTTGCTCGCCTGGCGGTCGAAGGTGTAGCCGAATGGCTTGGCATCGGCGATTATTTTGCCTTTGGCCGCCTTGCCCCGCTTGCCGCGCAGCGAGCGTTCCTTGATTTTCTCCTTCTCGTAGTCGGCAATGGCGCCGCGGATGGAGTAGAACAGCTTCCCTTCCGCCGACTGCTCGAACGACACCGACACGAAAATCAGCTCGGCGCCCGCTTTTTCCAGCTCTTCGGTGACGATGAGCTGATGGGCGAGGTTGCGGGCCAGGCGGTCGGGATCGTAGACGATGACGCAGGCGAATTCGCGGCCGGACAGGCGGGCCCGCAGCCGGTCGAGCGCCGGCCGCTCGATGAATTCGCCGCTGTAGCCGTCGTCGACGAATTCTTCGATTTCTCGGGCGCCAATTTCGCCGGCCCGCCGGCGGCATTCGGCGAGCTGCGTATCGAGCGAATAACCTTTTTCCGCCTGTTCGGCCGTGCTTACCCGGGCGTAAATCGCCGCCTTGCTCATAATGGTCCTCCAACTATCGCTTGTTATTTGCTGCAATAGTTCAATATCGCCGCGCCGTTTCCTGCCAGGCGCCGGGGAAAAGGGGGAATAAGGCCGGGGAACCGCCTCATATACTGCCAAGAGGTGGTGACGATGGACCGTACCCGTGAAGTGAACGCCGGCAAACGCGCCACCTGCGTCACCATCCGCCATATAGGCGCCTGGGACGAGGACCGCCACACGGAAGCGTTCCTGCGGCCGATCGTCGCCGGCGTGCGGCGCCGTCTGGCCACGGCCGCCCGCAAGAACGCCCCTCCCTCTGCCGGCAAATAAACCAGCTTCCGCCGCCAGGCAACTGGCGGCTTTTTTATCACTTTTCTCTATTGTTTGGTAAAATCGATGGAGGACCATAAAGACGAATTCGTGCTCATCCTGGCCGGCTACCAAAAAGAGATGGAGAACTTCATCCAGACCAATCCCGGCCTTCGTTCCCGGTTCCCCATCCACATCGATTTTCCGGACTACACGCAGCAGGAGCTGCTGGCGATCGCCGAGCAGCTGTGCGCCCGCCGGCAGTACCAGCTCACCACCCAGGCCAGATTGACGCTGATAAAAATGCTTAACCCGCCGGCCGGCAGCGGTGAGGAGGCTTTCGGCAACGCCCGCACGGTGCGCAATATCATCGAAAAGGCCCTGCGCCGCCAAGCGGTGCGCCTGGTGGCGAAACCCACCCTCACCCGCGAGGAGCTCATGACCATCGAACCGTGCGACCTGCCGGAGGTGCTAGGATGAAAGAATTCGCCGTCGTCGGTCGTCCCAACTCCGGTAAAACGCTGTTCACCCTCAATTTCGCCGCCTACCTCGGCTGCCGGACTGTCGACATGACGTTCCGGGCTCCGGACGGGCTGCTCGACTGCCGCCACTTCGTCCTCGCCGAGGCGCGGCGCGAACTATGCGGCCCGGTGAGCCACAAGACGCGCGCCGTGCAGTCGCTGGTGCTAAAGGTCAGGGTTGGCAAAACCGACGTAAATTTCAAACTCACCGATACCTGCGGCGTCAGCGAACAGATCCACGACGACGAAGCCATCCGCCGCGGCATGGCGCAGACCTTAAGCCTCATCCGCGGCAGCGACTTCATCGTCCACATCATCGACCTGACCCAAGTTGCCGACGCCTTGCCAAGCGGCGAGGCCGACATCGACCGGGAGATATATCAATACGGTGTGACGCGCGACCGCTACATACTGCTGGCCAACAAGACCGACCTGCCGGCGGCGCGGGCCAACATCCCCCGGCTCACCGCCGCCTTCCAGCAGGCGTCCGTACTGCCGATCTCAGCCCTGGAAAGCCAGGGCTTCGCGGAGGTGAAGGCCTATGTGGCCGACAATGTCTGACGTCACGGTGGCTCTGGCCGCAGCTTTGTGCGCGCTGGCGGTCAAGCTGACGGACGACTGGCTGGACCAGGACCGCGACCGGATTGTCGGCCGGGCCAACTGGGCAGCCGGCCTCGGCGCGGCCGCTATGGTTTACGCCGCCCTGCTGCTGGCTCTGGCGGCCGGGGTGAATGCCGCCGTCAGCCTGGCCCTCTTTTTCGCCAGCTATGCGATCGGCATGTTCAACGACCTGGGCCGCCTCCTGCCCAGCCGCCTGTCCGCCTGGCAGGAATCGGTCGTCGTCCTGGCGGCCGGCATAGCCGCCTGCGGCTGGCGGACGATGGCGTTCGCCGTCCTGTTCGTCGCCGCCGTCCAGTTGTTCGACGATTGCCTCGACCTCGCCGGCGACCGGCTGGCCGGCCAGCGCAATTTTGCCCGCCGCTTCGGAACGATGGAATGCCTGATCGCCGGCCTCGTTCTGATGCTGGCCGCCCGCTGGCTGGACGCCGCCTTGTTCGGCCCGGTGTTCGCCGGCGCCGCGGTCGTCTACATCGGGGCCCAGCGCTTCAAGGGGGTGACACGATGATTTTCGAATACTTCTTGTTCGCCTTGATCGCCTTCCTGTTCGGCTATTTTGTCGGCAAACGCCTGGGACGGCAAGAGGGCAGGGAGGAGGGCGAAGCCCTCGCCCCCCTCATCCTCCGCGAACAGTCCTATATACAGGGCTACTGCGTGCTGTGCAAAGCCGTGCGGTCTTTTAGCAGCGAAAAGGGGGGCTGATGCCTCTTTCGCTTTTTGTTGCAGGAAAATGCGACAAACGTAACAAAATAATGAAAGATACGGAAAGGATGATTCATTTGCCCGAGATACAGGGAAACCTGAGCGGCATCCGCAAAAGCACGCTGGCGTCGCTCGAGGGCCTCTACAAGGCCACCGTCCCGCCCGGACAAGCCCTCAGCGCCGAACTAGCCACCGAGCTGGCCGGGCTGACCGCCCAGCTCGGCCGCGAGATCGCCGTCTACCTCAACCGCCGCGGCCAGGTGGTCACCGTCGCCGTCGGCGACACCCGCACCGTCGGCCTGCCGGAAGCGGCCGGCCGCCGCGCCGCCCACCGCCTGAGCGGCATCCGCTGCATCCACACCCATCCCGGCGGCGACAGCGAGCTGAGCACCCTCGACCTGACCTCGCTCAAGGAAATGCGCTTCGACCTTATGGGCGCCCTCGGCGTCGGCGAAAACGGCGACGTCGACCAGACGAGCTTCGGCTTCATCGCCGGTTGGAGCGGGGAGGAGGAACCGTTCGTCGAAACGGTCGGGCCGCTTTCGCTCGACGATTTCGCCGCCATGGATTTCGCCTACCTCGCCGGCGAGCTCGACCGCCGCCTGGAAGAGCGGGGCAAAACGGTGAGCATCGCCGTCAAGGAGCGGGCCGTACTGGTCGGCGTCGAGCGTCAGGGAGCGTGGGAAGTGGCCGATTCCCTCGAGGAACTGGCCCAACTCGCCGCGACCGCCGGCGCCGAGATTGCCGACCGCCTGTGGCAGAAGCGGGAGCGCCCCGACGCCGCTTACTTCGTCGGCCGCGGCAAAGTCCAGGATATCGCCGCCGCCCGCCAGGAGAAGGGCGCCAATCTGGTGATCTTCGACGACGAACTGTCGCCGGCCCAGCAGCGCAACCTCGAACAGGCCCTCGGTACGAAGGTGCTCGACCGCACCGCCCTCATCCTCGACATCTTCGCCCAACGGGCCCGCACTCACGAAGGCAAGCTGCAGGTCGAACTGGCCCAGCTTAAGTACAACCTGCCCCGTCTCGGCGGCCAGGGCCTCGTCCTCTCGCGGCTGGGCGGCGGCATCGGCACGCGCGGCCCCGGGGAAACGAAACTCGAGGTCGACCGGCGGCGCATCCGCGAGCGCATCGGCGAAATCGAGCGGGAGATCGAACAGATCCGCCGCCACCGCGACCGCCATCGCCAGCGCCGCCTGGCGGCCCGCATCCCCGCCGTCGCCATGGTCGGCTACACCAACGCCGGCAAATCGACCCTCCTCAACGCCCTGACCGCCGCCGACGTCCTGGCCGAGGACAAGCTATTCGCCACTCTCGATCCCACTACCCGCAAGGTCATCCTCCCCGGCGGGCAGGAGGCGCTGCTCACCGACACCGTCGGCTTCATCCAGAAGCTGCCCCACCAGCTTGTGGCCGCGTTCCGCGCCACCCTCGAGGAGGTCGTCCAGGCCGACCTTCTCCTGCATGTCATCGACGCCAGCCACCCGCGCTGCCAGGAGCAGAGCGACGCCGTATTCCGCGTCCTCGACGAGCTCGGGGCCGCCGATAAACCCGTCATCCCGGTGTACAACAAGATCGACCGCCTGGACAACCCCCATCTGAAAGAGCGGCTGCTGCGCCTGCCGGACAGCGTGGCCATCTCCGCCCAGGGCGGCGAGGGCATCGGCGAATTGCTGGAACGCATCCGCGCCTTTTTCCGCCGCCGCCGCGTCGATGCCGTGCTCGTCATCCCTTACGGCGACAGTGGGCTGCTCGCCCGCCTTTACGACCGCGGCGCCGTCAACGCCGCCGAGTACGCGGCCGACGGCATCCATGTTCATGCCTCGCTGCCTCCCGAGGAGGCGGCCGCTTACCGGCAGTATATTTCGCCGCAGGAGGTGCCTGACGATGAATGACCTGCCAATACCCGCCAATCTCCGCCGCCTGGCGGAAACCGCCCTGGAAAAAGCGGCCCCCGTCTTTGCCGGTATCGACGCCGTCGCCCGCACCAACACCGCCAGAATCCTCGACACTTTCCGCCGCCACCGGGTAGGCGACCACCATTTCCGGACCACGACCGGCTACGGGTACGGCGACGCCGGCCGGGACAAACTCGACGCCGTCTGGGCCGACATCTTCGGGGCGGAAAAAGCCCTCGTCCGCAGCCACTTCGTTTCCGGCACTCATGCCCTGGCCTCCGTCCTGTTCGGCCTGCTGCGGCCGGGCGACGAGCTGCTGTCGATCACCGGCGCCCCCTACGACACCATGCAGACGGTCATCGGCCACCCGCGCCCGCTTCCCGGCTCGCTTGCCGATCACGGCGTCACCTACCGCGAGGTGCCGTTCACGGCCGCCGGCGGGATCGACGCCGCCGGCGTGGCGGCCGCCATCACCTCCCGGACGAAAATGGTGCTCATCCAGCGGTCCCGCGGCTACAGCCTGCGGCCGCCTCTGGACGTCGCCGCCGTCGGCGGGGCGTGCGCGCTGGTGAAGCGCCTCAAGCCGGACTGCATTTGCTTCGTCGACAACTGCTACGGTGAATTCGTCGAGGACCGCGAACCGACCGCTGCCGGCGCCGACATCGCGGCCGGCTCGCTCATCAAGAACCCGGGCGGCGGCATCGCCCCCACCGGCGGCTACATCGCCGGCCGCGCCGGCCTCGTCGAACTGGCCGCCTGCCGGCTCACCGCCCCCGGCATCGGCAGCGAGCTGGGCGCCTCCTTGGCCGACAACCGCTTGCTGTACCAGGGTCTTTTCCTCGCGCCCCACACCGTCGCCCAGGCCCTGAAGGGGGCGGTCTTCGCCGCCGCCCTGTTCGCCGGCCTCGGGTACAACACCCTGCCCGCCCACGACGCGCCCCGCAGCGACATTATCCAGGCCATCGAGCTCGGGTCGGCGGAAAAGATGATCGCCTTTTGCCGCGGCCTGCAGAGCTGGTCGCCGGTCGACGCCCATGTGCGGCCCGAGCCCAGCGCCATGCCGGGTTACAGCGACGCCGTCGTCATGGCCGGCGGCACGTTCGTCCAGGGCTCGTCGATCGAACTGAGCGCCGACGGGCCGCTGCGGCCGCCCTTCGCCGTCTACCTGCAAGGCGGCCTCACCTTCGAGCATGCTCTGCTCGGCATCGTCGGCGCGGCCCGGGCCGTCAGCGGCGAATAGCGCCATGTTTCTGCATATATTTCCCCCTTTCCCCATTTAAAAACAGGAAATTGCCAAACCACGTCGAACAATTAGCATAAATGTAATCAAAAAAACCTTAAATCTAATATCCGGTGGGGTCACGTGGAGTACATAACGATAACCTTGCTGGCCATTGCGGCCACGACTTTCCTTGTATACCTGCTCGCCAACAAAGTGTTCGGTGTCCGCCTGCGCCTCAAGTCCCTGGCATTGTGCGCCGCCTGCGCGCTTTTTCTCAGCCTCGTCCTGCCGCGCATCGTCGTCAGTTTTGCCGGCCTCGCGGGAACGGTGGGGCTTTTGGCTGTTTTTGCGATAATCTTTGCCTATTTCGTGGCTTATTACGACAATCCCCGCGACCTGACGCCGGCCGCTTCCGCCACTGGGCCTCAGCCCGAGCCGACGGTGGCTGCCGCGCCTGAACCTGCGGCGGAAGCCCCGGCCGAACCTGACCTCGACCTCATCGCCGCACCGCTTATCCCCCAGGCCACCGCCGCCGCGAACGAACCCGGCGACGAAACGCCGCTGATAGTATTGCCGGCCCCTGCGGCCCCGGACGAACCGGCCGGGGAACAGCCGGCCCCCGCCGTAGCCGCCGCGAACGAATCCGCCGCCACGACGGAAGAGCCCGAGCCCGAGCCCGAGCTTGAACCGGAGCCCGAGCCGGTGACGCCTGATCCGCTGGCCACTTTCGCTGTCGCGGTGGAAATCGAAGAGGGTACCGATCTTCAGCCGCCGGCGGACGAACCGGCAGCCGGTACTCAGGATGACGTCCTGCCGAAGGAGGCGCTTAAATTGTCCATACCGCCGCTTCCCGCCTCGGACAGTCTCGACGACCTGATCGAATTCGCTTTCGCCCACAAGGATGCCGGCCACTACCAGCAGGCTCTCGACGCCTTCCGCCGCGTCCTGCGGTTATACCGGTTCAGCGAGGCGGCTCCCTACGCGGCGATCGAGATCGCCAACCTGCTGAAGAACAGGGGGGCGTACGACGAAGCTATCGCCGTTCTCACCGAAAGCCGCAACCTGCTGGCGCTGGTCAAAAATGAAGCCCTCGACCAGGAGTTTGTAGTAACCATCGCTTACCTGCGCATCGTGAAAAATACCCTGCTGCAAAGGCGGGTGGGGTATGTGCCGTTCGGCCGGATTCCCGCGGAAATCAACCGGGAAATCGACGCCGAGTTCCGCGAATGGCGCAATTTGGCCGCGAACTGATAATTTTTAGGAGGTATCTCTCATGAAAAAAAGTGTCGACATTCTCGGTCTGCCGGTGATCAGCATCAGTGAAGGTATCGAGCTGGGCACGTCCAAAAGCCTCGTCATCAACCCCGCCCAAGGCGCCGTAGCCGCGCTGGTCGTCGACGACGGCAAATGGTATCTCGGCGCTAAGCTGCTCCCCTTCACCGCCATCGCCGGTCTCGGCGAAGCGGCCATTACCGTTGAGAGCGCCGGCAGCGTTGTGCCGGTCAGCGGCGCTCCCGACCTGGAGAAGCTGCTTGCCGCAGGCGTCGCCGTCATCGGCGCCAAGGTTCTGACCAAAAACGGCCGTATCCAGGGCAAGATCACCGAGATCACCGTGGATGGCGCCGGCAAAATAATCAGCTGCGAAGTTGAAGAACTCAGCGGCGACATCATCCATATCCCGACCCAGCGCGTTTTCACTTTCGCCAAGGACGTGGTCATCGTCGCCGACGGCGACGCGGCAGCGACCGCCGCGCCGCAGGCCGCCGCAGTCGCCGCAGGCCCAGCCGCCGCACCGGCTGCCGCGCCGCAGGCCCAGCAGCCGGCCGACGACGATTCGGCGAAAAAGTTTGACGACAAGCAGCGCAAGTTCCTCCTGGGCAAGAAAGCCAACCGCCGCATCGAAACTGACAACGGCGTCGTCATTGTCGAGCAGGGTGGCGAAATCACTGAAGAAGTCATCCAAAAAGCCAAGCTGGCCGGCAAATTCGTCGAGCTTTCCATGTCCATTTAGCGGCTGGCTCCCAGTCCGCAGTTCTTCCATCCTGACAACGATCGGAAGTGCCAGTCGTGCAGCCTACAATCAAGCCTGTCGGCAAGAATATCGTCATTTTCCTCGGCGTCATCGTGTTGTGCAGCATTATCGGCACGGTTACGCTCAACGCCGCCTTCACGGTCACGGATGACATCTACGGCGGCATCAAGATCGGCGATATAGACGTCGGCGGCCTGACGCCGGCAGCAGCTGAGAACAAAATCAAAGCCGCATTCAACGAATGGCAGGATCGCGAACCGATCACCCTTGTCCATAAAGACCGGCGCTGGAAGATAGCCGCCGGCGACATCGACCTTGCCATCGACACTGCCGCCCTGGCCAAAGAGGCTTACGCCGTGGGCCGGACAGGCAACATCGTCCAGCAGTTGCAGGAACGGTACCTGACAATCAACCGCGGCCACGTAATCCCCCTGGCCGTCACCTACAACGCCGACAAGCTATATTCCCAAGTGGCCGCCGTGGCCAGAACCGTGGACCGCGAACCGCAAAACGCGGCCCTGAGGGTAGCCAACCTCAGCGTTACCAGGACGGCCGACAGCATCGGCCAGAAGGTCGATATCGCCAAGACCATGGCTGACATCACCGCCCGTCTGAATGTTAAGATTCCGTTCGTCCTGCCGCTGACCGTGGCCGAGATTCAGCCGGCGATAACGGCCCGCGACCTCGAAGGCATCGACGGGGTCATCGCCTCCTACGCCACGCAGTTCAGCCGCGAGGATGCGAACCGTAGCGACAACATCGTCCTGGCCGCCAAAAACGTTAACGGCATCGTGGTGCGGGCGGGCGAGACCTTCTCGTTCAACAAGCTCGTCGGTCAGCGCCTCGCAACCAACGGCTACAAGATCGCCCCCGTATTCATCAACGGCAAGCTCGTGCCCGACTATGGCGGGGGGGTATGCCAGGTGAGCAGCACCCTCTACAACGCTGTCCTGCTGGCCGATATGAAGATCGAGGAACGGACGCCGCACTTCAGGCCCCCGGCCTATGTGCCGCTAGGCCAGGACGCCACCGTGGCCGACAATTATCTCGACTTCAAGTTCCACAACACCTCGGGCCATAATATCTACATCCTCAGCGACGTCGCCCACGAGCAGATTAGTATTAATATCCTCGGGCGCCTCAGCGCCAACCCGCCGGAAATCCAGATCGTCGCCGACAACAAAAAGGTCTGGGAGCCTAACACGGTCGTCAAGCAGGACCCCCAGCTCGACCTCGGCAAGGAAGTCGTGGAAGTGGAAGGGCAGAAAGGGTTCCAGGTCAGCACTTATCGCATCAAATACGCTAACGGCCGTGAGATCGGCCGCGATTTCCTCGGTACGGACGAGTATCAGCCTGAAGAACGGGTGGTCAGGGTGGGCACTAAAACCCCGGCACCGAAAAAGTAGGGGCCGCATATAAACAAAAAAATAAAAACGGCTTTCGGCCGTTTTTATTTTTTGCCTAGTGGATCTTGCGGAAAACGCCGACGACCTTGCCGAGGATCGACACCTCGCGGGAGATGATCGGCTCGAGGAGATCATTTTCCGGCTGCAGACGAATATGGTCGCGCTCGCGGAAAAAACGTTTAACCGTCGCTTCGTCGTCGCCGACCATCGCGACGACGATCTCGCCGTTCCTGGCCGTGTCCTGGTCGCGCACCAGCACATAATCGCCGTCGAGGATGCCGGCGTTGACCATACTGTCGCCTTGCACCGCCAGCATGAAGACGCTGTCGCCGCCGACCAACTCGGTGGGCAGGGAGTACGTCTCTTCGATATTTTCCACTGCCAGGATCGGTTGGCCGGCCGTTACCCGGCCCACGAGAGGCACAGGCGTCATCGCCTTTTGCCGCCAGGGAGTCTCGTCGAGGACATCTATGGCCCGGGGCTTGGTGGGATCGCGGCGAATGAAACCGCATTCCTCAAGTTTCGCCAGGTGGCTGTGGACTGTGGAGCTGGAACTCAGGCCGACCGCCTCGCCGATTTCCCGCACCGACGGAGGATATCCCTTTGCTCGCAAGGTGTCTTTTATATAGCTCAATATCTGTTTCTGCCGAGAACTTAAAAACCGCTCCTTGTTCACTGACACATCCTCCCCAAGTTTACAAGTCCTGCTTACCATAATTATAGCAGCTATTGGCAAAAAACGCAAACACCTGTTCGAAAAATTCCCCCCAATCCCTTGACCGAACATATGTGCTGTGATAATATATAACCAATACGAACATATATTCGGAGGACGGCACGATGAACAAAGGCAGAATTACCGGCGAAACATTGATAAAAATAACCATGGTCTTAATCGTGCTGTTTTATGCCTGGTCAGCCGGCACAGGCGCCGACGCCAGCGGTTCGGGGACCGGCGGCCAGTACCAGGCCGTGCAGGTAGGCGGGGGCGACACCGTCTGGTCGATCGCCGCTAAACACGCGGGTGAAAAAGACGATATCCGCACCCTTGTCGTAGCAATCCAAAAAGCGAACAATCTCGGCAACGACGTACGAATTCATCCCGGTCAGGTACTGAAAGTGCCGGTCAAACAAAGGTAAAAGGTAATCAATAGACAATCCGCAGAGCAAATGATGCCGGTTCGGAAACGAGCCGGCATTTTTATGTGACCCCATATGCTAGGTGCGAATCCGGCGACATAAATGTTCCATTTTTTTACGAAAACGCCACTAACAAAAACCCGCACGAACGGCGCTGCTTTTGCATTGCGAAATTCTGTACCGCCTGTCGCGAGGGGGCCAGTTTTTCGTCCCTGATTACGTCCGATAATATCTATTATGTTAAGTTAATGGTTTTTGAGCGACAAGGTCAATTTTCTTCGTTGATAAGGTTGGTTAATCGTTCGACAGCTGCGTTGAGATATATCAGGTCATCTTCACGAAAAGACTCTAGTTTAACGGTCAGTGTTGGCAACACTTCCCTACTCCAGTTGTCGAGCAAAGCCAGCCCTTTCCCGGTAGGCCTTATTCTAATTACCCGCCTGTCATTGAGATCATATTCTCTCTTGACGATTCCTTGTTTGACCAGCTTTTTGGCGATGATAGTCAGTTGTTGCTGGGATACGCGGATTTCGTTTGCTAGGTTCTTCATCGAGGCTTGCTTTTTATCCTTAAGTACATTCAATACCTGGACTTGCAACGGGCTAAGACGGAATCCCGACATAAGGTTAACCGGCCGCAGGAGGTTTTGCTGGAGGATAAAGGCCAGATGATATATGTTCCAGGCGATTTCGATACCGTTGCCCAAAACGATTCTCCCTCCTCAACGTTATTGACTTAAAGCCCTCTTCTTTATCAGCCGGTTGCATGTCTTCCCTTTGCCGGCGCAGTTGTAAGTGTTCCAACTGGTTCCAGCCTATTCGGATGCCTTACAAGCCAACTGCTAAGGCTGCACCAATCATCCGCCTGCTTCGTAAAGTGATTGTCCCCCTCCAGCGTCGGTATTTCTTCCGGCGATACAACCAGCGGTTGATAGAAACCGCTCCCCTGTGCCCCGATAGCGTCCCGCGTGAGCCAGTGGTACGGCGTAATCACGTGGTCAACCGGCTCTGTCAGAGGGGGAAACAAAGAATAATACGTAAACCCTTTGGGGGCAATAAGCTCCATAATCGTCGGCATAACATGCATATGACCGCCAATAGTGTTCCCTGCCAATATATCCTGATCTATACCCTGATGATGCATCATAAAGGATGTACAGAACCTTTCCCTATACGTATAATCACGATGCAGCATTTTGTTTACCTTGTAAGGTATATAAGAATGATCACCTGTGACGAGAATCAAACTGTCCGGGTATGTCCTCTTCATATCTTCAATAAAATGAAAAAGCGCCCAGTCGGAATACCAATGCGTTCCAAGTGCTTTCTGCACTTTCCGGCTATTTTTTAGCGCTTTTGGCGCCTCCGGCATAATCTGCTCCGTATCATACCCCAGTTTTCGCACATTAATTGTAAACGGGCTATGATTCGAGGTTGTATAAACAAAATGAATTATCGGTTTATCAGCATCCATTTTCTTGATCATTTTTGATGCTGTTTCCAAGAAAACGTGATCATAAACGCCCACCCATGTCCTCGGCGCATCCTGCGCACAAAACTCAGGTGCCGACATTACACGATCAAAACCATTCGCCAACGCAAACTTATTCATGTTTCCGTATGCAGCATTGCCACCATACCAGTAGATGGATTCGTATCCTAATTTTTTAAGCTGTAAAGGCAGAGCTGTCGGCAAAGTCCCTCGCCAAAAAGCTTCTCTTTCATTCAGCTCCAGGCGCGCATCAAAAATACCGGCAATCAGCCCGACAAGAGACGGGCGCGAGATCTCTCCAGCCGGAAGGAAATTATTTAGGCTTACAGTATGGATATCTTCGCGAAACCTCTTGCCGCCATCAACGATATGCAAGGAATCGTAAATACTGTCGAACGGCAGCTGTGAATAGCATTCGCCGACAACAAAGAAAATTTGTTGCGGTTTTTTAATCTGCGCCCCACTTGCCGTTCTTTCAAACGCATACACGGGATTTGGCAAGTGTCGCCAAGTCGTCCGCATCGGTTCCGGTATAATCTTCCCAATAGACGCCTCATTCTCTTCATCTGTATGAGTAAGCGATTCATGCAAAGGATATTCCCAAACTTTTTTGAGTGCGATCGCATCATCTATTGCCGCCCGGGTAAAAAAGCTATCATTATTCAGAATGTCTGGAATTCTATCCAGTCGCGGTTTATGCGAATGGGCCAGCGACCCTCCATACCGGAAAAAATAGAACCCTCCCCCACTAGCAGCAATTACCATGGCATTAAAAACATAGGTTCCTACGGTTGAAAAATGCGGATAAGCAATGTTCGATAAAACTAAGCTTTCCTTCACCATAAACGTACAAAACGCCAGATAAGGAAAAAGCCCTAACAAAATCCATCCACCATGATGCTGATTGAAAAACACGTCGGCTAAGTTACGCTTTTCGGCTTTTTTCCCCAGCCACAAAACCGAGTTGTAAATATCATGAAAATGCGAATAGAAAATAAGCTTCCCGGCGAAGGCGAAATATAACAGGGCTAAATAAATATCCATAAGGATAATCCTTACATAATCTCCGTAAGCAAGCCATTGAGGAAAAAGCATTCCCGGTACGGTGACGACTACCAACGGAACCAGCAATACATACGCATTAACATCCATGCCCAGCCAGAATCCGAAACGAAAGCAGTGATAAATCTTCTTTTCTTGCCCTCGCAGGCTTGGATAAGGATTGTACATCCCAATGAAAATTGCCCGGAAAACGGCGCATAATAGCGGCGGAAACAGAAATAGCTTTATGTTCTGCTGCATATCTAAGAAAAAAATTTCAAACATATTCATCACCTGTGCCTAAAGATATGCCACAAGATTTATTCTCTCGGTCAACCATAAGCGACGCTTCGACAATAAAGCCCTATGTTCCGGATAGTCGATGCCGTTGCCCAAAGGGGTTATTCCTCTCAATGTTGTTGGAGCGCAGAGGACCTCTGCATCAGCCAGTCGTATGTCATTCCTTTGCTGATATGGATGAATGCCTCCAGCGGCGTGAGAGTAAACGTGCCGGTCGAAAAACCGGCCGCCTTGACTATCTCCCCGCTCGCCACGTCGTACACGACTTGCAGCAGCGCTATGCAGTACGCGTTCCTTTCCTCTTTAAGACGATAGCCGCTGACCTCGGGAACCACAACCCATCTGCAACCGGCGGCGGCCGCTTTTCTCAACAAATTGCCGGAGGCGGATTCTTGGGCGAAAACGAATTCCGGCAGTATCTGGCGGTATTCGTCATATAAAGCCTGCTGAATATACCAGAAATCCCTGGTCAGGTACTCCGGCAGGCTGTTCTTCAGCGGGGCGACGTACACCGCTCCGTTGCCCGCCCCTGTCCCCGTCCTGGAAGTCATCAATTGGACAAAACCCGCCTTTCGGGCCTGCTCGCGCCTATCGTAATACTGTTTTATGGCCGTGTCAGCATAGCCGGTCATATCGTGGGGGTTTTCGGCCCCGGTGGCCATATCCCACAGAACCTCCCGCCCAAACTGCTTATAGTCGCTGACGAACGTTTGCAGCACTCCGGTTACCTGATCACCGGAAACTACCACCCTGGTCAGGTTTAAAACAGGTTCGTAGCGGACCGCGAACGCCGCGTTACCGACGGCAGGAGCGCCGAAGGTGATGATCTCGACCTGTTCCGGCTTCACGCCCATGCTGATCAGCCTCGCACCGGCGATGATAGCTGCCGCCCCTCCGCGGCTATGGCCGACGATATAGATTTTCCTGTCCCTATGCTTGAGCAGCATCTCCACAATGCCGCCTGCATCGCCGTCGGCGCCCTTTGTCACAGCGGCAAGACCGGCCTGGACAAATTCGTGGAACCCCCGATGGACTTTGGGTTCCGACGACGAAACACCCTGTTCAGCCGCCGCGGCGGCGAACTCCTCCAGCGTGCTGCCGGCAAAATGGACTTTTTCCACCTTGAAGTTAGCTTTCATATCCTTGCCTGTCTCCGTGCCGACGAATGCCAGGATATACATCGTCCTCCCGGGGCTCAACCGTTTTTCGGCAAGCATAAAACGGGCATCGACGATGTCTCCCGCCTCCGCGATCCTTTCAATACGCCAGCCGTCCCGTTCGAGGTATTTGTTGGCCAGTTGGCCGTACCTATCGCTGTAAGCCGCGACACAAGCCCCGGCGGCAATATATATCTTATAGGCCTGTTCGTAGTCCTCCCGAACGCCTGCCCGCCCGGGAACCGGAATCGATAATGCCATAATTACACAGACCCAGAAGACAACCCATTTGCTATTCATACAAATCCTCTCAACCGGCGTTTTTACGCCTGAAAATAACCTCGAAACCGAGTAACCTCAAAACCTTGCAGGCATCCAAGGTTGTCAACTCATCCATGGCCTGGTCCGTCGCCGCGGCGACAACCTGTCTGGCGGCGAAAAGCTCGCCGCCGATTTCGACATAAAAACCCTTCCTAAAATTTTCGACAGGCTGTAAATCAGCTACCCGCCGTTCCACCTCTTCCCTAAGGATAGAAAATTCATGTCCACCCAACTGAAACAGCACGTTATCATCCTCCCTTGGTTCTTCCCTTCACTTCGGCGGCGGCGATGGCTAGACACCCTTGGCACACGTGCCTGCCCCTGAACATAGTCAGGCCGGCGCTGCCGCCGCAGAACAGGCAGCCATATTCCTTTTTGCTAAGAATCAGTTTGTCGCCGTCGATAAGAAATTCGATGATATCGCCTGGCTTTATATTGCACAAGTGGCGCATCTCGCTCGGCAGAACCAGCCTGCCCGTGGCGTCGATCTCCCGCACCAATCCTGCTGTTACTTTCATGAAATCACCTCACCCACCAGACTTCGGTCGGCAGATCCGTGAAACGCCAGCGCTCTATTCTTGCTCTTCCACATGAACACTATCCGCTATGAGCTTAATGTCACCTAGCATGGGCTTCCGGAGATGGCCGCACGCCCCAAATATCGTCGGCATAAGCCCTGACAGTTTCGTCGCTGGCGAAAGTGCCTGAACGGGCGATGTTGATGGCTGCCGATTGCCAGTGGGTCACCTCGTCGGCCAACAGTTCATCGGCTTTCGCCTGGGCGCCGATATAGGCGGCAAAATCGGCTAGTTCGCAGTATTGGCCGTCATAGACCAGGTAATCGAAAAGCGGTTTGAACTCGTCGCGGATAGCGGATAAGCTCCCGTCCGCCAGCCAGTTCACGCACCTCCTGACCTGTTCATCGCTGTTGTAGATCAGCAGCGGATTTCCCCGGCCCGTAGCGCGGCAACCAGCGACCTCATCCGCCTGCAGGCCGAAAATAATGATATTGTCCTCGCCCACCGCCTCGCGAATCTCGACGTTGGCGCCGTCGAGCGTGCCGACGGTTAGGGCGCCGTTCATCATGAATTTCATGTTGCCGGTTCCGGACGCTTCCTTGCCGGCGGTGGAGATCTGTTCGCTGATATCGGCGGCGGGAATGATCAGTTCCGCCAGCGAGACGTTATAGTTCTCGACGAACAGCACCTTCAGTCTGTCGTTGACCGTTTTGTCGTAGTTGATCGAGGCGGCCAGGGTGTTGATCAGTTTGATAACTTTTTTCGCCAGATAATAGCCGGGGGCGGCCTTGCCGGCGAAGATGAAGGTACGGGGCCGGACACCAAGCCCGGGATTGTCCTTCAGGCGCCAATAGAGGTCCATGATTCGCAGAACGTTCAATAGCTGGCGTTTATAGGCGTGTATCCGTTTCACCTGAACGTCGAATATCGATTCCGGGTCAAGGCTTAAACCGTACTTATCGCCAACAAACTTGGCCAGGGCCAGTTTACGCTCCCGCCTCACGCCGGCAAGCCTCTGCCGGAAGGCGCCGTCCGCCGCGAACGGCAGCAGCCGTTCCAATTCCCCCGGTCGTTGGACCCATGCCGGGCCGATCGTGTCGGTGACGAGCGCGGCCAGTTCCGGGTTGGCCGCCAGAAGCCAGCGGCGATGGGCAACGCCGTTGGTCTTGTTGTTGAACTTCTCGGGCGTATGTGCGTAGAAAAGCTTTAGCAGGTCGTCCCGCAGTATTCCGCTGTGGAGTTTAGACACTCCGTTGACGCTGTGGCTGCCGGCGACTGCCAGGTTAGCCATATGTACCTGCCCGTAGGCGGTCACCGCCATGGCGGCGATACGGTCCCAGTCGCCGGGATATCTGTCCCATAGCTGGCGGCAAAAACGCTCGTTGATTTCCCGGACGATCTCGTAAATACGCGGCAGAAGGTTGCGGAATTTATCCTCCGGCCACTTTTCCAGCGCCTCCGGCATAATGGTATGGTTGGTATAGGAAATGGTCGCGATTGTAAGCCGCCAGGCTTCGTCCCAGCTTAATCCCTCACCGTCCATCAAAATTCGCATCAGTTCCGGAATCGCCAGCGCCGGATGGGTGTCGTTGATATGGATGGCCGCGCGCTTGTCCAGATCGCCGACCGTTCCATGCTTGCGCTTCATATGGCGTACGATGCTCTGGACTCCGGCCGACACCAGGAAGTATTCCTGGACCAATCGCAGCAGGCGGCCGCTTTCGTAGCGGTCGTCAGGGTAAAGAATCTGCGAGATGGCTTCCACCTGGTTTTTATACTCCAGCAGTCGGCGATAATCGTCCGGGCCGAGGCTGGAGTAATTTACCGCTATTCCGTCCCGCAGCTCGGCACTCCATAGACGGAGGGTATTAACCGTGCCATTGCCGAAACCGATGACAGGAATATCGTACGGCACGGCCTTCACGGCCCCCAAGGGTTCGCCGAAGCGGACGGTCACCGCCTTGTCGGCCTTGCGGTACTCCCAGATATTGAGATCTTTCAGCCATACATCAGGCTGTTCGACCTGTTCGCCGTTCACAATCCGCTGTTCGAACAAGCCGTATGTGTAACGTATCCCGCACCCGTGGCCGGGCAGGCCGATAGCCGCCATCGAGTCGAGGAAACAGGCGGCCAGGCGGCCCAAGCCGCCGTTGCCGAGCCCGGCGTCGCGCTCCTGGCCGGCAAGTTCGCCGTAGTCAATACCCATCTCCTTAAGCGCTTCCGCCCACACATCCCGCACCCCGAGACTCCGCAGGTTGCTATCCAGCAGGCGGCCCAGCAGGAATTCGGCGGAAAAATAGTAGACCTGTTTCTCGTCGTTGGCATCGTAGCGGCGGGTTGTGTTCACCCAGCGCTGGCCGATCACATCCCGCACAAGGCTTGCGACGGCTGCGTACTTGTCATAAGCCGACGCTTCTTCTAAGTCTTTGCCGCTCAACGTCATCAGCCGGTTTATGAAAGCCGTCTTAAATTGCGCAACCTCTTTCATGAATTGCTCCTCCTTGCTGCAGCATCCCGGACGGTCTGCGTCCCGGAAGCCTCTCCTGGCCATTGCCCCTTTACCCTTCAGGCTTTACCCGCACAGCTTCCGGTATATCGCTATATAATCGTCCGCCGGTCTGCGCCAGCTATGATCGGTCCTCATCGCCGCCCGGACAATTTTCCGCCATATTTTTTTGTCACGGTAAAACGAAATAGCCCGGTCGACCGTATAAAGCATATCCTGCGCATTCGCGCCGCGAAAGCTGAAGCCGTTCCCTTCGCCGCTGTACTCGTTATAGGAAACGACGGTGTCCTTGAGCCCGCCCGTCTCACGTACCACGGGCACGCTGCCGTAACGCATGGCCACGAGCTGGCTTGTGCCGCACGGCTCGGACAGCGACGGTTGCAGGTAAAGGTCGCTGCCTGCGTAGATCCTGTGGGCGACCGCTTCGTCGAAATGCGTGTGCACCGACAATGCGCCCGGATTACCGTCGGCGGCTACCCTGAGCATGCCGGCGTACTTCTCGTCGCCTTCGCCCATGATAACCAGTTGCACGTCCATGGCCAGCAATTCCGCCAGCGCCTCTACCACCAGGCCGAACCCCTTGGCCGGGACCAGGCGCGTTACCATCCCGATAAGCGGCACGTCGGCTCTGACCGGCAACCCGAGGCATTCCTGCAGCCTGGCCTTGTTTTCCTGCTTGCCTTTAGGCGCCCGCCAGGAATAATTGGCGTATATAAGCCCGTCCTTTGCGGGGTCATAAATGTCATAGTCGATTCCGTTGACGATGCCGCACAAGTCCGCTTGCCTTTTCCTCAGCCATCCGTCCAGGCCCCGTCCGCCCTCGGGGGTGGTGATCTCCCAGGCATAGGTACCGCTTACCGTTGTCAGTAGGTCGGCGAACACTATCCCCGCTTTCAGATAGTTGGCGGCATCGTCAAATTCCCGACGGCCGCCGGCGCAGTACTCGCCCGTCGAATCAAAAAGGTCGTTTACTACTGACGGATCGAAGATTCCCTGGTACTCGGCGTTATGGATGGTCAAAACCGTCCGCAGATTGGCATACCTTGGCCGGATACTGTGGTCGGCCTTCAGGAGCAGCGGCACGATGGCTGTATGCCAATCGTGGCAGTGAAGTATCTGGGGCGTAAAATCAAGATATGGCAAGGCGTCCAAAACCGCCCGGCCAAAGTAGGCGAACCGTTCAGCGTCGTCCGCCCAGCCGTAAAGGCCGGGCCGTTTGAAATAATATTCGTTATCGATGAAATAGAACGGCACGTCCTCATGGATCACCGTTTCGAGGCCGCAATACTGCCGGCGCCACCCCAGGCGGACATCGAAACTTCTCAGGGGTGCCATCTGTTCCCGCCAGTAGTTCGGGATAGCGCCGAACTTCGGAAGGATCACTCTTACGTCAACACCCCGACGGGCCAGTTCGCGCGGCAAAGAGCCGACCACTTCGCCCAAGCCCCCGGTCTTAACAAAAGGGAACGCCTCTGTTGCGAGAAACAACACCGATCTTATACCCATTTCAGCCTAATCTCCCTTCGCCAGTACAGCCACGCCGTCTGTCGCCGGATAAATGAGCCTTTTATACCAGAAAAAGCAGATGGTCAGCGATACTATCTGGAACGGCCGATTTTAAAAGATTTGAACTTTGCCACTCCGTATTCGATAACAACAAATAGGACGGGCACAAGAAAGATTCCCAAAACAGTAGCCGTCAGCATGCCGCCGACAACAGTTGTGCCGAGTGCCTGCCGGGCAGCCGCGCCGGCTCCGGTCGATGCCGCCAGCGGTATGCAGCCCAGAATAAAGGCGAACGATGTCATGAGAATCGGCCGCAGTCTGAGCTTGGCCGCCTCAATCGCGGCTTCTACCGGTTCCATACCCTTGTCGGTCCTGACCTTGGCCCATTCCACAATCAAGATCGCGTTTTTGGCCGTAAGACCAATCAGCATGACCAAACCGATTTGCATGTACACGCTATTTTCCAGGCCGTGGAAATGTTGAAAAAGCAAAGCGCCGAGGATGCCCGTGGGAACCGACAGCAGGACGGCGAACGGGATATTCCAGCTTTCATAGAGGGCGGCCAGGCAGAGGAACACGAAGAGCAGACCGAAGAGGAAGATAATTGGCGTACGTCCGCCGGACAGCTTTTCTTCACGGCTCATATCCGCCCATTCGTAAGTGAAGGTATTGGGCAGCGTGGCCGCGGCCACTTCTTCCAGCGCCTTCATCGCCTGCCCCGAGCTATACCCCTGCGCCGTGTTGGCGTTGATCTGCATTGCCGGGTAGCCGTTGAAGCGTTTTATCAGCGATTGTCCGCTGATTTTTTCCGCCTTAGTTAACGTGTTGAGCGGCACCATGTCGCCGCTAGAATTCCTTACATAGAAAAAGCGGGTCGCATCCGCATCGGCGCGGAATTCCGGCTCGGCCTGCAGCATAACCTTGTAAGTACGGCCGAAGCGATTGAAGTCGTTGACCTGCACGCCACCGAAAAAAGTTTGCAGCGTCGTGAAGATATCCTGCAGCGGAACCCCCATCGCTTTCGCCTTGGCGCGGTCGACATCATAGCGGTAGCCTGGCGTATTCGACTGGAAACTCGACTGAATCATGCCAATTTCCGGCCGCTGGCGGGCGGCGGCGACAAACTGCGCGGATATTGCGTTCATTTCCGCGGTCGTAGCTCCACCCCGGTCCTGGATCATCATGGTTAATCCGCCGACCGCCCCGATTCCCGGTAGGGAAGGCGGCCTGAAAGATAAGATGGTCGCCTCAGGGATGTCCTTTAATTGTTGCATCGCTTGCTTGATTACCGCGTCCACCTGCGTTTCCTGCGAAGTCCGTTCCGACCACGGCTTCATGCCGGCACCAACCATAGCCCCGTTCGGTTTTTGACCGCTTGACAGCGCGTCGTAGCCGACCACCTCCATGGTGTTTTCCACGCCAGGCAGGGCGCGAATAATCTCACCGACTTGCTTGGTAACCGCGTGGGTGCGGTTCATATTCGCTGCTTCCGGCAAACTGACGACCGACAGGATAAAACCCTGATCCTCGCTGGGAACGAAAGTCGAGGGAATAACGCGCAGCAGCCAGATACAAAGAATCCCGATCACAGCCAGACTTATCAGCGATAAACCTGCCCGGCGGATAGCCTGCCTGACACCGACGGAATACCGCTCCGTCGTACGCTCAAACCAATCGTTGAACCAGTCGAAAAACCTCCCGGCAATACCCGTACGAGTTTTCGCATGAGGCTGCAGCAGTTTGCTGCATAACGCCGGCGTCAACGACAGGGCGATAACGGCCGACAAGAGCATCGACACGGCGATGGTGAGGGCGAACTGTTTATACAGCACCCCGGTAGTGCCCCCGAAAAAAGCGACCGGGATAAAAACGGAGGCCAGTACGAAAGCGATGGCAACCACCGGGCCGGATACTTCCTCCATCGCACGGATTGTCGCCTCTTTCGGGCTAAGCCCCGAGTGCCGCATGTGGTGTTCCGTCGCCTCCACCACGATGATCGCATCGTCGACGACCAGGCCGATGGCCAGAACCATGGCGAACAAGGTCAGAGTATTGATTGTGAACCCCAGAACCACAAAAGCGCCGAACGTTCCTACCAGCGAGACTGGCACTGCCAATATAGGAATCATCGTGGCACGCCAGCTTTGCAGGAATAGGTAGACAATGATAATTACCAGAACAAGGGCTTCGATGAAAGTCCGGAACACTTTTTGCAGCGACTCGCGGATGTACTTGGTGTTGTCGGTCAGTACACTGTATGCCATCCCGGGCGGGAAACGCTTGGCGGCGTCCTCGATTACCTGCCTCACCCCGGCAACCGTTTCTAATGCGTTGGCTTCGGTCGTCAGTTGCACGGCAAACACTACCGAGCCTTTGCCGTTATATGAGCTTATGAAGTTTTGGTCCTTGGCGCCCAGTTCAACGGTTGCTACGTCGCCCAGCCGGATCGCCGAGCCGTCGGCCTGCGACCGCAATATAATTTGTCTGAAGTCCTCTTCTGTTACTAGGCGCCCTTGAACCGTGGCCGTAAATTGGTGCTCCTGTCCCGGCACCGACGGCAACTGACCGATAGTGCCGGCCGGTGCCTGAACGTTCTGATCCTTAATAGCGGCGGCGACATCGGCGGCGGTAATCTTCATCTGGGCCAACTTGTCCGGTTTCAGCCAGATGCGCATGCCGAAGTCGGAGCCATATTCGCCGACGTCGCCCACCCCTTTGACGCGGCGGATATCGTCGATGATGTTGATGCTGCCGTAGTTCTTGAGAAAGACTCTGTCGTATTCGCCGCTGGGCGAGATGAGGCTGAAGTAAAAGGCCGTATCCGGCGAAACCTTTCGAGTTATGACGCCGTTGGTCTGTACGTCCTGCGGCAGGCCGGCGTTGGCCTGCACCACCCGGTTCTGGGTGTACATGGTGACCATATCCGGGTTTTCGCCCAGTTCGAATTTTACGTTCATGGTGTATCGACCGGTGTCGGCGCTGGTGGAAGACATGGCCACCATGCCGGCCACGCCGTTGACCTGCTGCTCGATGACCTGCGCCACCGATTTCTCCACAACATCGGCGTTAGCGCCGGTATATGTAGTACCAACATTTACTTGGGGCGGCGTAATCTGCGGGTATTGGGCAACCGGCAACTGAAAGGCGGCGATGCCTCCTGCGAGGGTGATTATTATCGCAACGACCATCGCGAAGATCGGGCGGTTGATAAAAAACTTGGCCATGATGTCCCCCTTACTTCGTTTCCGGGTTGAGTTCGTCCGGCCCGATCATGGTAACTTTAAGCGGCGTGCCCGGCTGCGTTTTGGCAAATCCTTCGACGATAACTACGTCCTGTGCGGACAGGCCCTTCTCCACGATTTGCAGATTGCTGACTTTCGGCCCCACCACCACATGTCGTGTTTCCGCCTTGTTATCCGCGCTTACCACAGTCACGAAGGTCTTGCCGAGCAATTCCTGCACCGCGCGCTGGGGGATCAGGATCGCTTCTTTTCTCGTTTCGCCGATAGCCACGACACGGGCGAACATTCCGGGAACTAGCAGGCGTTTCGGGTTGCCGAAGGCCGCCTTCATCGTCAACGTACCGGTTTGGTTAGCCATGCCGCGGTCGATCTCTTCCAACTGCCCGGCAAGCGGATACTCGCTGCCGTTGCTGAGGACAAGTTTCAGGTTTTTTCCCCAGTCCTCGGGAGAACTACCCATGCCGGCGAACTTCAGGTATTCGTTCTCACTCATGCTGAAGCGGACCTGGATGGGGTCTACCGTCGAGACTGTCGCCAAAACGGTGCTCCCGGCCTGGACAAAGCGGCCGACGCTCAATTCGCCCACCCCGATTCGCCCGTCGACCGGGGATACGATTACCGTGTCTGTTAGGTTGATTTCGGCTTGGGCCTGTTTCGCCTTGTACGCACGGAGTACGGCTTCAGCCTCTTCTTCTTGCGACGCGGTGTTATCCAGGGTCTGGAGCGGTATCGCACCTTCGGCCGCTAATTTTTTATAGCGCGCCAAGTTCCGGCGGACGTTTCCGAGGGAAGCCTGAGCTTGCGCGACCTGGGCCTGGGCATCGGCTGCCGCTTCCGCGTACTGACGCTGATCTATTTCAAACAAGGGCTGTCCGGCCCGGATGCTGTCGCCGCCCTTGATGAACTTGCGGGCAATATTACCTGATACCCTCGATTGAATTTGGACTTCATCTTTGGCCACAATTTCGCCGACATATTCGTATGTAACCGGAGTATCCTTCTGAATGACCGGAGTCGCCTTGACGGCGACTTGCTGCGGCGCATTGGCAGGTGGTTTGCCGCATCCTGTTATTGTGAGCATAAAAAGTATTGCCAGTCCCATGATGCATTTCCTGTTCAAACTATTACCCCCTGTATTTTTGAATTTCCGTTTTAACGCCCCCCGCATGGCTATTTTTTCACTTTACGTGAATGCCGTTAGGCAAGCGGAGCCTGAAACAAGATTTTGAACCATAGTACCAATTCAGTTTTTTGGGTACTGACAAAAATATACTGCCCCTGACATCATTCGTCCGTATCAGTACAGCCTTGGAGGTCGATAAAAATTGTCACCTTTCTGGCATATCTTTCGTCCGCATTAGCCCGAAGGTGATGATTTCCGCGAAGGTGGCTATAGCCTCGCGGGCGGAGAGCCTGTTTTGGGTGAGAAATTTGTAATCGACCAAGCCGTTGCTCACCAGCATGTATATCCTTTCCAATACCACCAGATTAATCGGACGCAGCCTTCCCTCGTCAATTTCATGGCGAATCATCGTTTCCATGCGGAGCCACTTCTCTTTGCGAAACGGTTCAACCTTAGCCTTCATCATAGGCATGAATCGCTCGGTCTCATCTATAAGACGTTCGTTAATCGGGCCGAATTTCCGCGGAAACACCGATAGCAAGGCTTCCATCTTCTGTAAGAAGCTCAGATTAGGGTCGGCCGCTATCTCTTCATCCTGTTCGCGGATGTCCGCAAATATAGCGTTGGTAACCGCCTCTATGAGTTCATCCTTGGAATCGAAATACTGATAAATCGTACTTTTACTGATAGCGAGCGCACGAGCCAAATCGCCCATGGTAAAGCGTAGCCCACGGGTATTCATTTCCTCGAAAGCAGCCATGACTATCCGGTCGCGCATTTTATATCCGCCTTTTAGTACCGTGTTGGTATTATTGGTATTATATTACTATACTATATATTCTCTCTGCGTATGTCAATAAGTGGTGAATGCCCATCGTATTATTTTGCTGAAAAAAGAATTCTTTATGATCGTAGTGCGGCGATGTGTACAGCGATATATTGGTATGTCCGACCGCTACATAAATTATGGGCGCGGCCAATTATGCTCGAGTGTTGTCAGCCACGCATGGTTGACTGACACAAGAGTAATATGAATTACGGCCACCCTCTCCGGAGGATGGCCGTAGTTTTCTTATCCGGTGCGATCAATGCAAAGCGGCGATCGCCACCAGCGGGAATATAAGCCGTTTTTCATCCGGCCCCTCCCCTTCCCTACCGTTTAATGGTGCGAACCGGTCTGGAGGTTCTTCGTCGCCTGGGCCATGGCGTCCTGCATGGCTTTGAGCCTGGCTTCCACGACCGTCTGGTCGACCTTGGCGCCGCCGACCGAATCCCGCAGGTCGCCGGCGGCCTTCTGCAGGCCGGCCTTGGCGGCGGCGTCGTTCATATGGGGCAGTACCTTGTCGGCCAGGCTGGCGATCTGGCCGGCGGATTTCTGGGCATCCATCGTCTGGCCGGCCTTGACCTGCCTCGCCATGTCGCGGAGACTCTTGTCCATGTCTTTCATCAGCGGCATCGGGTCGCCGCTCGGCATCGCGTGGCCGGCGTGGCCGTCCGGCGCCTTCTGCGGCTGCTGGGTCTGAGTCTGGGGCTCGCCGTCGCCGGCGCCGCAGCCGGCTACAAGGGCCAGGGAGAAGATGAGCGCCAGGGCGAGAACAGTCACCGTGCTTTTTTTCATGGTTTCTCCTCCGTTAAATAGGCTGATTTCTCTTGGGGCCGGTTCTTTTCCCGCCGGGCATACCACACATAGTAGATGCTCGGCAGTACGACCAGGGTGAGGATGGTGGCGGTAACCAGGCCGCCGACGACAACGGTGGCCATGGGCCGCTGCACTTCGGCGCCCGTGCCGCTGGCGAAGATAAGCGGGAAGAGGCCGAGGCTGGCGACGAGGGCGGTGATCATAACGGGCCTGAGCCTGGTCACCGCGCCTTCGATAATCGCCTCTTCCAGCGGCTTGTGCGCGCGCAGGTGGTTGATGTAGGTCACCATGATGACCCCGTTTTGCACGGCGATGCCGAAGAGGGCGATGAAGCCGACCGCCGCCGCCACCGTCAGGTACATGCCCGACGCCCAGATGGCGACGATGCCGCCGATGAGCGAAAACGGCACGTTGAGGAGGATGAGCAGCGCGTCCTGGGCGGAATTGAAGGTCATGAACAGCAGGAAGAACGTGAGGACGATGACCAGCGGTACGACCAGCGCCAGGCGGTTCTTGGCCCGCTGCTGGTTCTCGTACTGGCCGGTCCACTGCACCGAGTAGCCCGGCGGCAGGTCGACCTTCTCCCTGATGAGCCTGTTGGCTTCGTCGACGTAGCCGACGAGGTCGCGGCCGCGGGTGTTGAGTTGGACGATGACGCGGTAGGTGCCGCTCTCGCTGCTGATCATCGACGGGCCGTCCGCCACCCGGAACTGGGCGACATCGCCGAGCAGGATATATGCGCCGCTCGGGGGTGCAGCGGCAGCAGCGGAGTCGCCCCCCATCCCGCCCATGCCGCCCATCCCTCCGCCTCCGGTAGCCTTGGCGCCGCCGGCGGTCACCGGGATAAGGATGTTCTTCATGGCGTCGATGGTCTCGCGGTTGTCGCGGTTGTAACGGACGAGGACGTCGAAGCGTTTGAGGCCCTCGATGGTGGTCGTCGCCGCCCGGCCGCCGATGGCCAGCTCGATGGCGTCCTGGACTTCGCCGATATTGAGGCCGTAGCGGGCCACCTTCTCGCGGTCGACCTGCACCTCCAGGTAGGGAGCGCCGAAGATCCGCTCGGCCAGCAGGTCGCCGGTGCCGGGTACGGTCGCCAGCAGCTTCTCGATCTCGAACGCCTTCTGCTGGAGGACGGCGAGGTCGTCGCCGTAAATTTTCAGGCCAAGCTCGGTGCGGACGCCGGTGGTCAGCATCGCCAGGCGGCCGGCGATCGGCTGGGTGTACGCCTGGTTGAGGCCGGGCAGCGCGGCAAGCCTGGTGGCCATCTCATGCTCGATGTCCGCCTTGGTCATCCCCGGCCGCCACTGGTCCTTAGGCTTCAAGGTGACGATCGTCTCGATCATGTTGATCGGCGCCGGGTCCATGGCCGACTCGGCCCGGCCGACCTTGCCGACCGACATCGCGACCTCCGGCACCTCCATGATGAGTTTATCCATTTTCTTGGCCGCCTCTGTCGCCGCCGTGAGCGACACGCTCGGCAGCATCGTCGGCATGACAAGGAAGGTTCCTTCGTCGAGGGCCGGCATGAATTCGGTGCCGATGAACGGCAGGAGGGCGAAGCCGGCGACCATTATGACGATGGCGAAAATAATCGTCGTTTTCCGGTAAGCGATCGCTTTTTTGAGGATGGGCACGTACAGTTGGTGGAGCTTGCGGACCACCCACGTCTCCTCCTCCTTGATCTTGCCGCGGAGCAGCAGGGTGCACAGCACCGGCACGAGGGTGAAGGCGAGGATGAGCGAGCCGGTCATGGCGAAGGTCTTGGTCCAGGCCATGGGGGTGTACATCTTGCCTTCAGTGCCGGTCATGGTGAACACCGGCAGGAAGGTGACGATGATGATCGTTATCGAGAAGAAGATCGGCACGGCGACTTCCTTGGCCGCTTCCAGCGTCACCTCCAGTACGTTCCGCCGGCCGCCGCTGGCGGCCAGGTGGCGGTAGATGTTCTCGACCATGACGATGGCCGCGTCGGTCATCACCCCGATGCCGATGGCGATGCCGCCGAGGGACATGAGGTTGGCGGACAGGTGGATGCCCCTCATCCAGATGAGGGCGATCAGTATGCCGATCGGGATGGCGCTGGTCACGATGATGCTCGACCGGAAGTTGCCGAGGAAGAGGAAGACGATCAGGGACACGAGGATGAACTCCTCGACGAGCGCCCGGTTGAGGGTGTTGACCGCCTTCTTGACCAGGTCGGTCTGGTCGTAGAACGGCTCTATCCTCATCCCTTGGGGCAGGGTGGGCTGGATTGCGGCGATTTTCGCCTTGACCTGGTCGATGACATTCAGCGTATTCTCGCCCATCCGCTGGATGACGATGCCGCCGGCCGCCTCCTGGCCGTCCTTGGTCAGCACGCCGCGCCTAAAGTCCGGCCCCAGCGCTACGCGGGCCACGTTCTTGACGTACACGGGCACGTTGTTGTTCTGGGTGATGACGATGTTGGCGATGTCGTCGACCGACTGGATGAGGCCGAGGCCGCGGATAACGTACTCCTGGCCGTTCTGCTCCACCACCTTGGCGCCGATGTTGGCGTTGTTGGCGCCCACGGCGGCGAACACCTGGCCGACGCTCACCCGGTAGGCCTTCATCAGATTGGGGTCGAGGTTTACCTGGTACTGGAGGACGTAGCCGCCGATGCTGGCCACTTCGGCCACGCCGGGCACGGCGCTCAGCTGCGGCTTGATGAGGAAGTCCTGGATCGTCCGCAATTCGGCGAGGTTGTGGCGGTCGCTCTCGACGGTGTACATGAACACCTGCCCCATCGGCGTGCTCACCGGCCCGAGGGCCGGCTGGACGCCCCGCGGCAGCCGCGGGATGGCCTGCTGCACCTTCTCGTTGACCACCTGGCGGGCAAAGTACGGGTCCACGCCGTCCTCGAAGATGACCGTTACCATCGAGAAGCCGAACGAGGAGGACGAGCGCACGTCCTTGACCTTGGGCAGGCCGCGCAGCGCGGTCTCCAGCGGATAGGTGACCTGGTCCTGCACCTCCTGCGGGCCGCGGCCCATCCAGTCGGCGTACACCAGCACCTGGTTCTCGCTCAGGTCGGGGAAGGCGTCGATGGGGGTGTCGCGGAGGACGAAGATGCCCCACATGACGGTCAACATCGCCAGGACGACGATGATAACCCGGTTTTTCAGGGAGAATTCGATGAGTTTGTTGAGCATGGCCCTCCCCCTTAATGGCCGCTATGGCCGGAGTGATCGTTGGCGGGGGCGGCAGGGGCGGCCGGGGCGCTCTGCGGCGGGGCCGGAGCGGCTGGCGGGGCTTGCGCGCCGCCGGACTTGCCGCCGTGGCCGGCGTGGCTGCCGAAGCTGCCGAGCTGGGTCTGCGAGTCGATCAGGAAAGCGGCGGACGTTACCACCGTTTCCCCCGGCTGCAGGCCGGACAACACCTGGACGTAGCCGTCGGCCTCCTGGCCGGTGGTGATGTCGCGCCTGACGAACGTGTCCTCGGCCTGGGCCACGTATACCACCTTGCGCGTGCCGGTATCGATGAGGCTGGAAATCGGGATGGCGAGGCTCTCGCCCAACGCTACGCCCAACGATGCGTTGACGAACATGTTCGGCTTGAGCTTGCCGTCGGGGTTGGCCATTTCGACGCGCACCTTGACCGCCCGGGTGGCGTCGTCGAGCACGGGATTTATGAAGGTTACCGCGCCGCCGAAGTTCTCGCCGGGATAGGCGGCGGCCGTCACCTGCACCGGCTGCCCCACCTTCACGGCGGCGATATCGTTCTCGTAAATGTCGGCGTTCAACCACACGCTGGCGAGGTCGGACAGGGTGAAGAGCTTGTCGCCGGGCATGACGTAGGCGCCGGGGAGGACCTGTTTCTCCATCACCGTGCCGCCGAACTGGGCGCGGATTATCATGACGTCCGCGGCCTGGCTGGTATGGGCCAAGTGCTCAATTTCCCCTTCGGGAACACCGAGCAGGATGATTTTGCGCTTGGCCGCCGCCAGCAGCCGGTTGTTGATCTGGACCACCTCGCGGCCGGCGCCGTGCAGCTTCCGGACGCTGTCCAGCGCCAGCAAGTACTCCTCCTGGGCCGCGATATACGTCGGGCTGTACACGGCGGCGACCGCCTGGCCGGGGGCGACGTACTGCCCCTCGGCGGTGACGTACAGTTCGTCGATTCGTCCTTCCACCCGGGAGGTGATGAAGGCGCGGTTAGTTTCGTTGAGGGCGATCTTGCCGGTCGTCTTGATATCCTTGGTCAACTGCCGCTTGGCGGCTGTGGCCGTCTGCACCCCGGCCAATTGCCGGCCCTTGGCGTCCAGCTTCACCACGTCGCTCGCCGCCCCGTGGCCGGCATGGCCGCTCTCCGCCGCCGCCTGCTGCGCTACCGGCGCCGCCTTGGGGGCGGCGAATCTGCTGTAGCCCCAGCCGCCGCCCGCCGCCAGGACGACAATCACGCCTATAAGCATCCATCTGTTGGCTTGTACCCAATCCCGCATATTGTCCTCTCCGTCCTCTTCGCTAATTTCCGCTGGAGTTAGATGCTGGTGAACAAGGGCCTGCCGACGGCTTTTTCCAGATTGGCGGCCGCTTTTTCGTAATCGATCCGGGCCTTGTAATAGCCGAGCTTGGCGTTTCTCAGCATGGTGACGGCGTCGAGCACGGCCATGAAGTCGGCCTTGCCGTTCGTGTAGGCGACGACCGCCGCTTCATACGACTGCTCGGCCTGGGGGACGATGGTGTTCTTGTACAGGTCGATCTGGCTCCAGGCCGTCCGGGCGTCGGTGAGAGCCATCTGCACGTCCAGCCCGGCCATGTTTTTCATGCTTTCCAGCGAAGCCTTGCTCGCCTCGAGGCCGGCGGCGGCGGCGCGGATGTCGGCCTGGTTCTTGCCGCCCCACACCGGCAGCATCAGCATCACGCCCACCTTCCAGGTGTCTTCCGCCATGTCGTCCCGGTAGTCCTTATAGCCGAGCGAGAACTGGAAGTCCGGCAGGCTGGCCTGCTTCTTCGCCAGCTGCACGCCGCTCTCGGCCATCGCCACTTGCGAATTCATCCCCTGCAGCGCCGGCTTGCCGCTCAGGGCCTGCGCCTGCAGCGCCGCCAGGTCGAAGTTGGGCGGCGGGGCGTTGAACTCTTCGCTCACCGCCAGTTCGCCGTCAGCCGCCCGGCCCATGACGACGTTGAGCTTTGCCCTCGCCACCGTCTCCATGCCGGCCATGGCAACCAGGTCGGTGGTCATCTTCGAGTACTCGGCCTGAGCCCGCAGGGCGTCCTGCAGCGGCACCATGCCGGTCGAGAAGTTCACTTGGGCGAGCTTCGCCAGCTGCCCCATCAGCTGCTGGTTCTCCTTGCCGATCGCCAGGGCCTGGGTGGCGTACAGGAGGTCGTAGTAGGCCTGCTTGGCGTCTATGTACGCCTGCAGCCGCTTATCGAGATAATTGCCCTTGGCCATGGCCGCGTCGCTGGCCGCCATCTTGCCCATCAGGTTAAGCTTGGCCGGATTCATAATGTCCTGTATCAGGCCGTATTCCGTCATCATCGCCTGGCCGGGGCCGAGCGTCTTGGTCGGGATGTCGTCCTTCATCACGCCGAGCTGCGGATTGGCCAGCGATCGGGCGGACAAAATCCTGTTGTCCTTCTCTTCCCAGCGCTTCTGGGCTTCGAGCACCGCCGGGTTCTTGTTCATGGCCGCGCTGACGACCTCGTTCAGCGTAAGGGCGTCGGCCGCCAACGCCGGGCCGACGGCATTGGCCATTAACGCCAGCGCCACGAGCGGCGCGGCGAAAAAGCTGGTTCGTTGCCTGTTCACATCTCTTCCTCCCCCGAAGTAGTCCGTTTATATCTTACCGGGACAATGTGAAAAACTGATGAATAAGCTTTGAAGAAGTTGTGTTAAATTGCCGGCACAAAAAACAGGGCAGCCACCGGTAGGTAGCTGTCCTGTTGATGAACTCGTGCATATTATGCTTTCGGGGCCGCCGCCGGCAGCAACACCTTGAAGCAGCTGCCCTCCCCCGGCCGGCTGTCGACCAGGACGCTGCCGCCGTGGGTTTCCACCAATCGTTTGACGATCGCCAGGCCGATGCCCGTTCCCCCGCTCCGGCGGTTGCGCGATTTGTCCGCCCGGTAGAAATGGTCGAAAATATACGGCAGGTCTTCCGGCGCTATTCCCTGTCCGCTGTCGCGGACCGAAACGGCGATCCATTCCTGCTCCTCCCTGCGCTCTACGGCTGTCGCCACCGTCACCTTGCCGCCCTCGTTCGTGTAGCGCACGGCATTCGTCAGCAGATTGAAAACCACCTGGCGCAGGCGGTTGACGTCGACTTCCAGCGTCGGCAGCCTGCCCAGGTCGCATTCTACCTGGAGCTTCTTTTCCTCTGCCAGGCGCTTGACCATGCCGACCGCGTGGGCAACGAGCTGGTTGATATCGGCCGGGGCCTTTTCGAGGGAAAGCTGGCCGGCCTCGGCCAGCGACAGATCGCGCAGATCGTTGATCAGCCGGTTGAGGTGAATCGACTCTTCGAACAAAGAGAGCAGCTGTTCCCTGTCGGTAGCGACGACGCCGTCGATCATGCCCTCCAGGTTGCCCTGGATGACCGACAAGGGCGTCTTCAGCTCGTGGGCGATGTCGGCCAGAAGCTGCCTGCGCAGCCTGTTGTTCGTCTCCAGGGCCGCGGCCATGCGGTTGAAAGCGGCGGCAAGCTGCTGAACCTCGTCGTTCGAATCCACCTCGACCGTATGGGCGAAGTTCCCCCGCTCGATTTCGCGGACGCCGGCGTTCAGCTTGCGGAGCGGCACGGTGATGCTGCGGGCCAGCGCGTAGCTGGCCGCCAGGCCGACAAGAACGATGGCCCAGCCCACCCAGATCAGCGAATTGTGCACCGAGTTCAGGAATTCCTGCTCCTGCAGGCCCATCATGGTATGCCCGGTGACAAGGCCGTCCGAATGCTGGTACAGGTCGACGAGATAGTTCGCGAAGAGGGTGGTCATCTGGTGGTTGGCCAGGAAGACCAGCAGGAAGACCGTCAAGGTGATGGCGAGGAACATCAGGCCCGTTATCCTGTAGGTTATGCTGATCATTCGCAGTCACCGGCAAACCGGTACCCCACCCCGTATACCGTGAGAATGTAGCGCGGTTCTTTCGGGTTGTCCTCAATTTTCCGGCGCAGATTCTTCATATGGGCGTCGACGGTCCTTTCGTACCCTTCGAACGAATACCCCTGCACCCGTTCGACGATCTGCAGCCGGGTGAATACCCGGCCGGCGTTTGTGGCAAGCTGCTCGAGGATCTTGAATTCCGTCGGCGTCAGATCGAGCACCGTGTTGCCCTTCTTGACCAAATGCCGTTCGGCGTCGATAACCAGGTCGCCCACATGGATCGGCTCGGCCTTGGCGGCCGTCTTCTGGGTCCGGCGCAAAATGGCTTTGGCCCGGGCGACCACCTCCCGCGGGCTGAACGGCTTGGCCACATAGTCGTCGGCCCCCATTTCCAGGCCGATGACGCGGTCCGTCTCTTCGTCGCGGGCGGTGAGCATGATGATCGGCACCTCGCTCTCCTTGCGGAGCTTGCGGCAAATCTCCCACCCGTCCATGCCGGGCAGCATCAGGTCGAGGATAACCAGATCGGGATTTTTGTCCCGTATGGCCCGGACGGCGTTGCCGCCCTCGTGGGCCAGGTAAGTTATGAAGCCTTCCCTATCGAAGTAGGATTTCAGCAGTTTCGTGATCTTGACGTCGTCGTCGACAATGAACACCGTCTGGTGCGCCATGGCGGTTCCTCCTCCGTCTCCCCTATATATTATCACACCCGGCGGCGAAAACATTTCCTTGATATACCTTTACTTTAACAACAAATTATGAAGAAGTTGTGCAGAAAATATGATTTTTTTGTATATTTTAGCCGTCCACCGCCGCCCGGCGACGGCAAAGGGCCGGACATTATATATCCGGCCCCTTGCCATGCTCTTTTTCCATTTTACCGGGCCGCATACCGGTCGCGGTTTCTCCGCAAACTAGCCCATCATCTCCAGGAAAGCCTGGACTCTGGTCTTGATCTGTTCCACGTCGCCCTGGGAGTAGTCGGTCTCGATCTGCAGGTACGGGACGTTGCCGTTGTCGCGCAGGTAATCCTTCAGCACCCGGCCCTCGACGTTGTAAGTGTGGCACCCCTGCCAGACGACGTCGACGACGCCGTCGGCCCGCCAGTCGCGGGCGACCTCGGCCACCAGCTCCATTCGCCGCGGGTTGGGGCTCATACACGAGCAATGGGTGCCCAGGTATTTGTCGGCGATCGCCGCCAGCGCCGGTTTGTCCTCGTCCACCAGGGTGACGAACTGCTTCATGCCGGAACAGTTTTCGATATAAACCACCGCCGCCCCGCAGTCCTCGATGATCTTCAGCACCTTCTCGGCGCCAATGCCGGTGGGGACGCCGGTGACGACGATCCGCTTGGCCCCCTTGGGCAGCGCCCCCTCGCCCCTGGCAGCCTGTTCCTTCAGTTCGCCGACCAGTTCCCGCACCTGGGCCGCGAACTCCTGGCGGTCGAATACGAAATTGTGGGCCCAGAGAACTTTCAGCATATCCTGGCCGGACAAGGGCACCGGATCGTGCTTGGTCAGGTCGGCCAATTCCTGAATCAGCCGCCGCTCGGCGTTGCGTTCCTTAATGGCGGCGGCCAGTTTCGCGTCGGTAATCTCTACGTCCAGGCTTGTTTCGAGATATTTCTTCAGTTTCTCGACCGCCGCCAGCCAATAGGCCTTATCCTCTTCGGCGGCATAGCCCTGCGGCAGGTTCATGACATGCACCGGCTTGAATTTCGCCATCAGCTCGAACATCTTCTTTTTGCCGTCGCAGGTCGTCTCGCCGACGATGAGGTCGGAATGCAGGAAAAACGGACACTTGTCGGTGACCGCGAAGCCGTACGACGATTTGATCAGCGGACAGAAGTTGCGCGGCAGCGTCTTTTCGCCGTCGGCGATCGGCTCCTCCTTGGTCGCGCACAGGGCCACCGGCTGGGCGCCGGCCGCCAGGGCCACCTCCTGGGGCGCGAACATACAGTAGTAGCCGACTACCTTTGTGCCGTTCTCCTTGAGCTGCTTCAGCGAGGTGGCGGCGTGGGGTATGGCCATGTCGAAATGGGCCATGGCCTGGGGACGTGATAAAGTCATCTCGTCATTCTCCTTTTCTGCGCAGATCTTCCCAGGCCAGCAATGCCGCGCCGATCGAGCCGGCGAACACCGCCTCTCCGGGGATTGTCACCTTAAGTCCCAGCTCGTTCTCCAGAGCCTTGTGCAGGGCTTGATGCAGGGCGACGCCGCCGGTCAGGACGACAGGCGGACAGGGGGTTATCCGGGCGGCCATGGCGGCCACCCTGCCGGCGATCGACTTGTACAGGCCGGCCACGATCGTCTCCCGCGGCGTGCCCCGGTTGAGCAGCCCGATGACCTCCGACTCCGCGAACACTGTGCACATGGCGTTGATCGGACAGGCGTCCCCGTCGGCGGGCAGCGCCGCCATCGTCCCCAGGTCCATGCCGAGGGCCCCGGCCATCACCTGCAGGAAGCGCCCCGTGCCGGCCGCGCACTTGTCGTTCATCACGAAATCGCGCACGCGCCCTGCTCCGTCGATCCTGATCGCTTTGACGTCCTGCCCGCCGATGTCGATGACGGTGCGGGCCTCCGGCGCCATGTACGCCGCCCCCCGGGCATGGCAGGTGATCTCCGTCACCGCCTTCGCCAGGAAGCCGAGCCCCACCCGGCCGTAACCGGTGCCATACACCCTCGCCAGCCCCCCGGCCTTCACGCCCCGCAGCCCGGCCGCCTTGGACAACAGGACGGTTGCGGTTTCGCGGGGATTCCAGCCGGCCGGTTCCAGATAGTTCGCCATCGCCGTGCCGTCGAATAACGTCACCTTTATCGCCGTCGAACCGGCGTCAACCCCGGCGACGATTTCTTGTTCAGCTGCCATTGCTCCTCGCTTGTCTTATTATAGATATATTCTTGTGATGTAATATATATTTTCGATGCATCGACACCCTTTTCCTATCGGCCCCAAAAAAAATTCCTGGCAAATTGCCAGGAAGCAGGAAGGATGAAAAGGTCGTGACGATTTTCCCGAAAGCACCGGGGCCGCCATGACGGCAGCCCCTTTAGCGGCGGCGCCTAACGGTAAGGATCGAAGCCTTTCAGCCGCAAGGCGTTGCTTACCACGGATACCGAGCTGAAAGCCATGGCGGCGCCGGCCAGGACGGGCGACAGAAAGCCGCTGGCGGCGATCGGGATTCCCAGGGCGTTATATACTAGCGCCCAGAAAAGGTTCTGCTTGATGTTGCGCATCGTCGCCCTGCTCAGCTTGATAGCCGCGACGATCCCCCTGAGGTCGCCGCGCATCAGGGTAATATCGGCGGCTTCAATCGCCACGTCGGTGCCGGTGCCGATGGCGAACCCCACGTCCGCGGTGGCGAGCGCCGGCGCGTCGTTGATGCCGTCGCCGACCATGGCGACAATTTTTCCTTCGCGCTTGAGCGACTCGACCTTCTCCGCCTTATACTCCGGCAGCACCTCGGCCATGACGCTCTTTATTCCCACCTGGCCGGCGATGGCCTGGGCCGTCCGTTCGTTGTCGCCGGTTATCATCCATACCTCGATCCCCATCTGCTGCAGCTCGGCCACGGCGGCGGCCGAATGCTCCTTCACCGTGTCGGCCACCGCGATAAGCCCTGCCGGCCGGCCGTCCACGGCCATGAGCATTACGGTCTTGCCCTGCTGCTCCAGTCCTTCGACCTGGCCGATGACGCCGTCGATGGCAATGCCGTTTTCCCGCAGCAGCTTGCGCGTGCCCACCAGCACGGTCCGCCCGTCGATTGTTGCTGCCACGCCGCGGCCGGGAATGGCTGCGAAGGAATCGGGGTCGGCCGGCGCCACGGCTTGGGACTGGCCGTATTTGACCACTGCCTGGCCTAGCGGGTGCTCGGAGTTTTTTTCGGCCCGCACGGCTATTTGGAGCAGTTCGTCTTCGTTTTGTCCGCCGAGGGCCACAATGTCCGTTACCTCCGGCTCGCCTTTGGTGATGGTGCCGGTCTTGTCCAGCACGATCGTGGTCAGCCGGTGGGCGTTCTCCAGATGCTCCGCGCCCTTGATAAGGATGCCGCTCTCGGCGCCTTTGCCTGTACCGACCATGATCGAGGTCGGCGTGGCCAGGCCCAGCGCGCAGGGACAAGCGATCACCAGCACCGCCGTAAAGTTGACGAGCGCCCGGGTAAAATTGCCGGCATCGAAGACAAAATACCACGCCAGAAAGGTAAGCGCGGCCACCCCGACGACCGCCGGCACGAAATACCCGGACACCACATCGGCAAAGCGTTGAATGGGCGCTTTTGAACCTTGGGCGTCCTCGACGATTTTGATTATCTGGGCCAGGGCGGTGTCCTTGCCGACTTTGGTGGCCTCGAATTTGAAGGTGCCGAACTTGTTGATGGTGGCGCCGACGACCTCGTCGCCGGTTTTCTTGTCGACCGGGATGCTCTCGCCGGTCAGCATCGACTCGTCGACCGTCGAGGTTCCTTCGGCGATCACCCCGTCCACGGGGATTTTTTCCCCCGGCCGGACGACGATGACATCACCGACGGCAACTTCCTCGATCGGGATGTCGGTTTCCTGCCCGTCACGGACGATGCGGGCCGTTTTGGCCTGCAGGCCCATCAACGCCTTGATCGCCTCGGAGGTGCGGCCTTTGGCGTTGGCCTCCAGCAGTTTCCCCAAAATGATAAGGGTGATAAGAATCGCCGACGTCTCGAAATACAAATCCGGCGAGCCGGTTGCCACGTTCACCAGGCTGAAGAAGTACGCCGCCGAAGTTCCCAGCGCCACCAGCACATCCATATTGGCGCTGCCGTTGCGCAAGGCGGTATAAGCCCCGCGGTAGAACTGCCAGCCGGCTACGAATTGCACGGGCGTTGCCAGCGCCAATTGCAAATAAGGATTCATCAAAACGTCGCCGACCGGCCCCATGATGCCGAAGAAATGCAGGACCATCGCCCCAAGCAGGGGGAAAGAGAGCGCGGCGGACAGCATCAACCGGAAGCGCTGCTTCCCGACCTCCTCTTCCCGGGCTTTTCTTTCCCGGTCTACATCCCCGGCGTCGGCTATATCATGGGCTTCGTAGCCCAGTTTCCGTATCAATTCCTTGATCTGCCCGAAGGTCACCTCGGCCGGATTATATTCCACCGCCGCTTTCTCGGCGGCAAAATTGACCGCGGCCTTATAAACGCCCGGCAAGCCCTGCAGCCCCTTTTCGATGCGGCTGGCGCAGGCCGCGCAGCTCATGCCGGCAATCTTCACATCGGCCCGGTCTTTGATAATCTGATAGCCCAGGTCTTCCACTTTGGCGGCGATCTCTTTAACGCTTATTTTCGCCGGGTCGTAAACCACGGTGGCCTTTTCGGTGGCCAAATTCACGGCCGCTTTGTCCACGCCCGGCAATTTGGCCAAACCCTTCTCGATCCTGGCTGCGCAGGCGGCACAGGACATGCCGCCTATTTTCAAGGTTGCGGTAAAAAATTTTTGCTCCCTGGTATCAGCAGGCATCCTTGTCGCATCCTCCCCTCGGCAAATTCTTACTTGGTAAACTGTCGCAGTACGCCCATCAATTCATCGATACTCTGTTCGGCGCGGTCCTCCTTGATAGCCGACACCACACAGCTTTTGGCATGGCTTTCCAGAATGATCAGCGCCACCTGATTCAGGGCCGCCCGCGCCGCCAGGATCTGCTGCACTATATCTACGCAGTAGCGTCCTTCCTCAAGCATTTTGTCAATGCCGTTGATCTGCCCGGCAATCCTTTTCAGCCGTTTGCGCAGATCGCTCTTTTCTTTATCCGTAAGCAGCTTACTCCCTCCAATACTATACCCCCGTACCGTATATTTATATGATACGCCCCAATATATGATTCGTCAATATCTTTTCTGTTAAACAAAAGGGTAATAAGCACCGCCTTCGCATATAAGAAAAGCCGCGGCGGTTGGCACCATCCCGGTGTCCGCTTTGGCCAGGCAAGGATTTCATTTTTATTCCGTGAGTTTTTCCAGCCATTCCTCGCGCCAGAACAGCAGACAGGAGCGGTCGCAACGCCCGAGGCTCGTGTCGCCTGAACACATCACGCCCTCGAGCAGGACGAGGCCGCCGCAGTTTTTGGCCGCGCACCCCTCCTCTTCGTCGATGAACCGCGTAATCGGCTGGAGCACGCGGCGGACCGTGCCGCAGTATTGGCCCATTCCGTTTGCGGCCATAAAGGAACAGCCTTTCAACTTATCGTCGCCGTCAAGGGTAGCCCTGATTTCCTCTTCCGAGCGTACGCCAACCCAGTCGCCGGCGCGCAGTGTCGCCTCCTGGACATGGCTGTTGTCAGGGCCGGCCCGTAGCCGCTCTTGATTGACATCGGCCGCCGGCGTGGCCTTGCCGTTTACCCGGCCCCAAAGGGCTTTTCCGGCCTGAAGGCCCCGACGCAGGGCTTGTACCTGGCGCGGACTGAGGCGGTTTTTGACGAATCGCTTAAAACGTATGTCCAGCGGCGCCTTGGCATTGCCTTCGGCTATGCTTTTCAAAGAAGCAAGCTGACATTCATTGGGCTTCATACGCGAGCGCCTCTACGGTTCAATGGTGGCCGGAGTGGCCGCCGTCAGCCTCGCCGCCTTGCCGGCCGTCCTTGGCATTGTCGCCGGGCTGCTGGTCCTGGGCGCCGGAAGTCTGGGCCGCTGCGTACGCCGCCGTGGGTTGCAGCAAAAGCGCCGCCGCCGGCACCCCCAGAAACATGATCGTTGCCAATATTGCGACACTCTTCTTCATGCTCAATCCTCCGTCTCATCTTTTGCCCTAAGTTTACCAATTTTTTGTGAAGAACTAATGAAGACACGGTGAATAAGTTGTGTTATTAATCCGGGAAGCACGCCGGGAAAAACACAAGACCATCACATTCCTTTCACCGGATATTCATATTGCCGTTCTATAATGAAACCAAGAGAACAGGAGGTGTTCACCATGATGATGATGTACGGAATCGAAGGCCCGCTCGGCTGGCTGGCCGTGGTTCTCGGGATTGTGGTCCATATAGCGTTCGCGGTGATGGTCGTTCTCGCCGCAGTTTGGCTCTTCCGGTCGCTGTTCCGTGGCGCCGAGCAATACTCGGGAGATCGCAAGGCCGAAACGATCCTTAAACAGCGCTACGCCCGCGGCGAGATTTCTATTGACGACTACCAGCGGATGAAAAAAGAGCTTGCCTCGATATAGATCACACCTGAACCCGCGGCCAGAGACAGCCGCGGGTTTCGTCTGCCGCCCCGGCTTAAGGAGGCGAGTATTTTTTCCACGGCTGCGGCCAAAATAATAAGGCAAATCTGCACGAAGGATGTGGTAAGCGTGCCGTTGAAATCTTCATTCAGGTCGAAGTCCACCGACAACCTCTACGAGTTCGCCGCCGAGGTCGCAAATTTCGGCAGTCTCGGCGACAAGATGCGGGCCGCCGAGGACAGCACCGACGCCACCGCCGCCAAAAACGCCGCCGCGAAATGGAAAAAAGACCGTGGACAAGCTGACCCCCTGGCTTAAAAGCGAGGTTTACGATTCCGACCTGGCGGCGGGCGACGATGCGGCGGTCGAGCCCGAGGCCGAGGCCGAGGCGGATGACGAGAACACCTTTTGGGATAGCATGATTTTTCCCATCTGACGAAAAAGCGCGGTGCCGTTGCCGGCACCGCGCTTTTTCGTATCCGGCGCCATGCATAGCCGGCCCCCGCGGCACGCATATTACAGTTAGCAAACAAACGGAGGTGACAGCACTTGCCCCACGCCGGCAGCCTTGCCCCTAAGGAGCGCGCTTACCTGCAGGACGCTTTGCAGATGGAGAACCTCTGCATCGCCAAATGCGGGGTATACGCCGATCAATGCCAGGACCAAGCCATGAAGTCGCTCCTTTCCGACGTCGCCCGCAGTAAACGCTACCACGCCAACCAGCTCAAACGGTTAATCGGTCAACCGGCCGACGCTGCGCCCGGACGTCAATACCAATAACTGAGGTGAATTCGATGGCAAACCGCGAGAAATTCGCGCCACAACGCAACCGCCTGTCCGACCGGGATATGCTCCTCGACCTGTTGGCGACGGAGAAGTACATGTCCCACCTGTACGACCACGCCATTATGGAGGCGTCCACCGAAGCCGTCCGCGACACGTTCGTCGCCCTGCAGCAGGACGAGCACACTACGGCGCAGATGTTGTTCGACTTCATGCAGCGGCAGGGCTGGTACACCACCGGCGCCAACCGGCAGAAGTTCGGCCGCCGCCTGCAAGGCGGCCAGCGCCTGTCGGGCGGGCCGCAGCCGCCCGCGTCCGGGGCCTGGCAGCCACGGGCCGACAGCCGCTACGCCGCGGCCAGCGGGACACGCCGCCTGGGCCAGAACCTGGGAGGAGACGGCCGCCCAGGCCGGCAGCCAGCCTGGGCCGACCAGGGGCAACGCGGCCGTTCCGACAATCGCCAAGGCTGGGACTACTGACGCGAAAACCAGGACTACGTCCTGGTTTTTTGTCCATGTTTATATTTTTTAGAAGGTAATATTCAGGGCGTCCAGTACCCGCCCTATCGGCGATAGCATCGTTGCCTGGTCGGAGCCGGCGAACAGCAGCCCCACGGCGCAGTTGTCCTCGGCCAGCACCAGCGAGCCGCTGTCGCCGGGCTTGCTCATCGGCCCGGCCAGGATCTGGTCGGCGAACAGACCGTATTCCCGGTAGCTCATGCCGACCTTGAGCGTGACGTCGGTGGCAAGCACAAAGCTGGCGGTCAAACCGGAACTGCGGCCGCTCTTCTTGATGGCCATACCCGGCGCCGCTTCTTTGACGCCGGCCACCGGCCCCACTTCAAGGATGTCGGCGGCCACGAGTTCGGGCGAGAGCGGCGCGGCCACCGCACAGTCGACCATATTGGGCAATTCGTTCTCCCGCCACACCTGGACGCGGTACTGCGGTTTGACCGCGCCGATGGCGCCGTTCAAAAGCGTCTCGAACAGGCGGGCGATGCGGCAGAACGGGATTATCGCCTGACGGCGGATGGGCACGAACCGCCGCAGATGGCCGATCACGGCCGTGTCCTTTTCACCGCCGTCGTACAGGCCGGGCTGTAGGACAGGGTCGCCCACCGCCGCCCGGTCGTCGGCGCCGTCGCTCAAGTTGGCCAGAACATGGTTGTTGGAGAGGATGAGCGTCTCGCCGCTCGTGCGGTCGCGTACCACCGCCCCGAACGTCCCGGCGGAAACCTTGTAGTGGCCGATACTCACCCCCGGCCGGGCCGGCCGTTGCGTGCCGGTCCGCTCGTCCACGCCCAGGAGGCGGATATCGCCCACTTCGATGACGTCGCTCACCACCTCGCCGATCCTTTTCGGCACGAGCGCCGTCCGGCGCAGGTCGCCACGCGGGTATTTCTTACTGACCAGCACCACCGCCGCCTCGCGGCCGGTACTCTCCCCTCGTACCAGCTTGTGGCCCCGTCCGACGCCGACCACGTTATCGAACCCGGCCAGTTCTTTATATAAAGCCAGCCAATCTATCCCGTTCATCGCTCCACCTCCCCGGCACATCTAGTTTATGATATGCGGGTCACGGGAGAGCGGCGACCGGTTACCCCTTGGCGAGGCGGCGGATCTCGTTGATCTGGGCCCAGGCAGCCTTGGCGCCGCGGGCCACGCACAGCGACATGTAGCCGCTCTGCTTGAAGTCGATGTCGCCGACCTCCGGCCGGATGACGACATCGGCGTACTGAACCCCTTTCAGCAAGGTCACTTCCCGGTTCATGATGTCGATGCTCTGGAGCACGATCTCGCTCGCCGACCGGAAGTCCTCGTTCACCTGCCCGGAATAGCCCAAATCCACGGCGATGATGACCTCTGCGCCCATCTGATGGAGAATGTCGGTGGGCAGGTTGTTTTTCACTGCGCCGTCCACCAGCAGCATGTTGCGGTATTTCTTCGGACAGAATACCCCCGGCACGGAGATGCTGGCCCGCACCGCGTCGGTCAGCAGGGTGTTGGTAAAGTAGCGGGCGTTGAGGATGGCCCGCCACCCTTCACGGGGCGTGACGAAAAAGACCGTGTCCCCGGTTATGAGGTCGACCGCCGTGATGGCCAACGGGATCTGCGTGTCTTTGACCGTGCGCCGTTCCACCAGGCCGGCCAGATAATGCTCCACCTTGTCCCCCTTGATGAGGCCGATGGGCAGCACCGACCAGAAGCGCATCCGCCCGCCGAACAGCCACTTCACCCCTTGTTTGAAAAGGTCGCCCACCGTCATTTTCAAATCGACGAGTTCGCCGACCTTGAGTTCCGCGGCCATCTTCTCCAGTTCGTGGGGCCGGTAGCCGCAGGCGTACAAAGCGGCGACAAGCGCCCCGGCACTCGTGCCGGCGACCATATCGACGGGGATCTTGTTCTCGGCCAGCACCTGCAGGACGCCGACATGCGCGGCCCCCCGCACCCCGCCGCCGCTGAGCGCCACGCCCACCTTCGGCCGGCGCCCGTACTCCCGGCCGTTCACCTTCACTATCATCTCCCCCACCGTCGCACCCCCCTCGTAATATCGTATGACAATCCGGCAGGGGCGGTGTGAAAATAAGAAAAACAGCCTGTGCTACACAGGCTGCGTGCGGTTCGCTTATTTTAAGAAGTCCGGCCGTTCGCCCGGTCTGTCCTGGACAGGTAGGGCACGACGCAGTTCCGCGTCGTCCGCTTGGCGAGATAGAGGGCCGTGTCGGCGTGCTCGAGCAGCTCGCTGTCCGACTTGGCGTCGAACGGATACCCCGCCACCCCCAGGCTGACCGTCAGCATGCCGCCGGGCTGGCCTTCGCGGCTGACGAAGGGGTGGCCGGCAATCGCCTCCCTGATCCTTTCCGCCACGCCTTCCGCCTCGGCCAGGCCGGTTTCGGGGAGCAGCACGATGAACTCCTCGCCGCCGTAGCGCACGACGATGTCGACGTCGCGGCACACCTGCCGCAGGATCTCGGCCACCTGGCGGAGGGCCTCGTTGCCGAGGCTGTGGCCGTTCGTATCGTTATAGCGCTTGAAGTAGTCGATGTCGAGGATGATGAGGGACAGTGGCCGTTTGTAGCGGGCCGCCCGCCTGTATTCGCGCTCCAGCATGGTGTGGAAGCAGCGATAGTTGAACAGTCCGGTGAGGCCGTCGGTGATCGCCTGGACCTCGACCGTCGCCACGTGCTTGGCATGGGCGATGGTCAAGGCGACCTGGCCGGCCAGTGAGCCGATAAGGTCGCGGTCGTACGGGTGAAGGGGCCGGTCGGCGGTCGTCTCGACGTCGAGGACGCCGATGACCTTGTCGGCGTGGATGAGCGGTACCGCAAGTTCGCTCGCCCCGTTGCCGATGGCCGGTATGTAGTGCGGGTCCTTGGTGACGTCGGCGACATACACCATTTTGCCGGTGAGCGCCGCACGCCAGGTTATTCCCTGGCCATAGGGGATACGCATGTTGGCCGGGTAGCCGCGGCTGGCCTTCATGACCAGTTCGCGGCGGTCCGCGTCGAGAAGCAGCACGGCGGCGCACGCATAGCCGAGCTCGCCGGTGATCCCGGCCACGATCTCATCGAGAATCTCCTCCTCGCTGACAGTGCCCTGCCCCGCGGAAGTTATCCTGTATAAGGCGGCCAGCTTCTTGTGAGCCTGATCGAGGTCCATCAGGCGGAAGTCCAGTTTGGACATGGCGGCGAGCAGGTCGCGGTTGGCGGCGGCGTTCTGCTTGGAAAGATCAATGAATTCCTGTTCGAGGCAGACCGTCTCGGTGACGTTGCGGATGCAGACGACAACGTCGCCGGCGGCGGGGGTGAAGCTCCAGGTCAGATATTCGGTAAAGTCGCGGATCGTCCGGTGCGGCAGGCGGGGCAAGCTGACCGTCCGTCCCGTCCGGGCGGCGGTTTCGTAAGCTTGCCACAGCTTGGCCGCCGCCGGGCCGAATACGCAGCGGAGCAATCTGGCGAAGCTTTTCCCCTTGGCGCGGAATTCGTGGGAACCAGGCTTGCGCCTGCCGGCGGCCAATTCTTTTATGCAGCCGTCGCCGCCGACGGTAAGAACCGTAGCCGGCACGGATTGAAGCAGCGCGCCAAGCATGGCGTCGGTCATCGTCTGCGACACCCCTAATAGCCCTTCCTTCACGGATATATTGGGCATGTAATTCGCTGGCAGGAAGATAAATTCCTGCCAATATGACAAAAAGCCGTCCGCTGGGGACGGCTTTTGCCCACGGGTTACTTTCCTTCGACAAGCGCCGCGCCGCGCTTGATCGCCTTTTCGTTGATCTCCAGCAGCCCGGGCTTCTTGGCGAACATCTTGGCGAAGGCCTGCATGACCGATTCCTGGCTCACGGCCTTGGTGGCGGCGATGATCGCTCCCAGCACCACCATGTTGGCCACCTTCAGGTTGCCCAGCTCGCTGGCGATGTCGTTCGACGGCACGCGGTATTCCTTGACGTCGCTGCGTTTGGCCTTCTGTTCGATGAGCGAACTGTTGATGATCAGGATGCCGCCTGTCCGCAGCGCCGGCTCGAATTTGTCCAGCGACGGCAGATTCATGGCGACGACGGCCGTCGGTTCGGTGATGATCGGCGCGCCGATCGGCTCGTCGGAGATGATCACCGAGCAGTTGGCCGTCCCGCCGCGCATCTCCGGCCCGTAGGACGGCATCCAGGAGACCTGCTTGTTCTCCAGCATGCCGGCGTAGGTCATGAGCTGACCCATCAGCATGACGCCCTGGCCGCCGAAGCCGGCCATAACGATTTCGTGGGTCATTTCGCCACCCCCTCAGGCGTTTTGAATATCCCCAGCGGATAGTACGGCATCATATTCTTCTCCAGCCAGGCCACCGCCTCGAGCGGCGTCATTCCCCAGTTGGTCGGGCAGGTCGAAAGCACTTCGACGATCGCGAAGCCGAGGCCGCTCATCTGGATTTCGAAGGCCTTTTTGATCGCCGCCTTGGCTTTGGCCATGTTGGCCGGGTTGTTGACGGCCACGCGGGCGATGAACTTCGCCCCGTCGAGGGTCGCCAGCATCTCGCATACCCTGATCGGCATGCCGACCTTCTCGGGATCGCGGCCGTACGGCGACGTCACCGTCACCTGCTCCGGCAGCGTCGTCGGCGCCATTTGGCCGCCGGTCATGCCGTAGATGGCGTTGTTGACGAATACCGTGGTGATCTTCTCGCCCCGGGCCGCGGCGTGGACGATCTCGGCGCAGCCGATCGACGCCAGGTCGCCGTCCCCCTGGTAGGTGAACACGACACTGTCGGGGTGGACGCGTTTGACGCCGGTAGCCGTCGCCGGCGCCCGGCCGTGGGCGGCCTCCTGGGTGTCGAAATTGAAGTAGTTATAGGCGAGAACCGAGCAGCCCACCGGCACGACGCCGATGGTGCGGTCGCGAACCTTCAGCTCGTCGATCACCTCGGCCACCAGCCGGTGGATTATCCCGTGATGACAGCCGGGGCAGTAATGAAACGGCACGTCGTGCAGCGATTCCGGTCTGGCAAATGCTATCTCCGCCATTTATTTGCCCTCCTTGCCCTGCATAATCTTGGTCACTTCGCCGAGAACCTCTTTAGGGCTGCAGATCATGCCGCCGAGGCGCCCGTAGTGGTAAACGGGGCTCGCGCCGTTGACCGCCAGGCGCACGTCCTCGACCATCTGCCCGGCGCTCAGTTCAACGGCCAGGAATGCCTTGGCCTTGCCGGCCAGCGGCGCCAGAGCCTCGTACGGGAAGGGCCAGGCGGTGATCGGCCGGAAAAGGCCGACCTTCATGCCCGCCGCCCGGGCCTGCTCCATGGCCGACAGGGCGACGCGGGCGGAAATGCCGTACGCCACCAGCACGAGTTCGGCGTCGTCGGTCTTGTACGTCTCCCAGCGGGTTTCGTTTTCCCTGATCGTCTTATATTTTGCCTGGAGATGGATATTATGCTTTTCAAGGTCAGGCGCCTGGATGTGGAGGGAGTTGATGACGTTGGGCTCTTTGCGGCCGCGGAGGCCGGTCGTGGCCCACGGCTTGGCCGGCGCCGCGGCTGCGCCCTGCGGGAAGGCGATCGGTTCCATCATCTGGCCGAGGGCGCCGTCGCCGAGGAGCATAACCGGGTTGCGGTACTTGTCGGCCAGTTCGAAGGCCAGGATGGTGTAGTCGACCAGTTCCTGCACCGAGTTGGGCACCAGCACGATATTGTGATAATCGCCGTGGCCGCCGCCCTTGGTGGCCTGGAAATAGTCGCACTGGCCGGGCTGGATGCTGCCGAGGCCGGGGCCGCCGCGCACCATATTGACGATGACGCAGGGCAGTTCCGCGCCGGCGATGTACGAGATTCCCTCCTGCTTGAGGCTGATGCCGGGGCTGGAGGACGAAGTCATGACCCGCGCCCCCGCGCCGGCGGCGCCGTAAACCATGTTGATGGCCGCAATTTCGCTCTCGGCCTGGAGGAATACGCCGTCCACCTGCGGCAGGCGCTTGGCCATATACTCGATCAGTTCGCTCTGCGGGGTGATGGGATAACCGAAATAATGGCGACAGCCGGCGACAACTGCCGCTTCGCCGATGGCTTCGTTGCCCTTCATGAGGATTTTTTCCGCCACGCTACTCACTCCCTTGCCTATTTATGGATTTCAATCACTACATCCGGACACGCCCGGGCGCACATCATGCAGCCGATGCACTGCGATTCGTCGCTGCAGGTCGCCGGGCGGTACCCCTTGCTGTTGAAGCGATTGGCGATGACTACGATCTTCTTCGGGCAGACCACCGTACACAGTTCGCACCCCTTGCACCGGTCCTCGTTAAACACAGGTTTCGGCATTGCGATTCCCCCTTTTATACTATTTCGCGGCGTATTGTCACGCCTGCTGGTAGCCGAGCCGCCGGGAAACCTTACCGGCCTTTTCGCGCAGGATCCTGACGAGCGTTTCATACCGTTGGGCGGCAAGCTTCGAGCTGGCGCTCGACACCGACAGCGCGGCCGCCACCTTGCCGCCGGCGTCGTACACCGGCACGGCGATGCAGGTAACACCTTCGATCGTCTCGTTGCACCCCACCGCAAAACCCTGGGTCCGCACCTGGACAAGCTCTTTGAAGAGCACGTCGCGATCGGTAAGCGTATAGGACGTGAACCGCTCGACGCCGCGGCCGAGGACCTCGTCGACTATCGCCGCCGGCGCGTTGGCCAGCAGCACCTTGCCGATGGCTGTGCTGTGCAGGGTGATGGAGAAGTCGAATTTCGGGATGATGAAGAAAGGCTTCTGCGGTTCCGCCTTCTCGATGATTATCAGTTCGGTGCCCGACAGGACGGCCAGCAGGGCGATCTCCTCCGACTCGTTGGCCAGTTCGCTCATGAACGGCCGGGCGATGGCGCGGATGTCGAGCTGTTCGGCGCAGGCTTCGCCGAGCCCGATAAGGCCATAGCCGAGCGTATAGCGGCCGGTATCCGTTTGACGGACGAAACCGCGCAGCATCAGCGTCTGCAGCAGGCTGTGCGCCGTACTCTTCTGGACGCCGAGCTCTTTGGCAAGCTCGGTGACCCCCATGTCCCGCCGACGCCTGCCCAGCAGCAGCAAAAGTTCGACAGCCCGGTCCACCGATGCGATGATATATGGCGAGGTCGCCTTCTCCAGGTAAACCGCCTCCGTTTCCATATGTCGAACAGCGTTCTTTGTCACATAATAATATATTCGCAGCAGGCTAATGGAATCCTGCCATTTTTTCCGGGCGCGGCCATGAATACAAAATACCGCCAATGTCTTCCGCAGGGGGACTATTGTCGTCTCAAACGATATTATGGGCGCGGAAAATGGAAACAATTCCGGCTAAATTCCGGCGCGTGTCAACGGCGGCCGTCCGTCGCCCGCCCAAAAACGAACCCCGCGATCATTCGCGGGGTTCGGGGCCGTCGGCCCGGTAAATCACGATGGTCATTTTGTCGCCGCTTTTGCTGACGCCGAAGATATAGCCCTCCCGTTTCAGCGACTTGTTGAGGAAGTCGACCACGTCGACCAGCGTCGTGGCGGCGGGGAATACTTTGGCGGCGAGCATCGCCAGCGTCTTACTGTCGTCCTCGTCCATAGCGGCAGCCTATTCGACGATGACCGCGAAATCGCCTGTCTTTGCGCCGCAGGCGTTGCCCTCGTCCGTGTCCATGTGCATGTCGAGGGCGAAGCTGTCGTGGACACGCACCAGCACCTTGTCAAAAACCAGGCATCGGTCGGCGTCGCCGACCTTCACCGACACGAATTGCTTATCCTTCACGCCGAACTGGGCGGCGTCGGCCGGCGTCATATGGATATGCCGACAGGCGGCGATTACGCCGGCGGAGAGTTTGACTTCCCCTTTGGGCCCCACGAGCGTCAGGCCGGGCGAATCGCTATGATCGCCCGAGTCGCGCACCGGGATCTTCAGCCCCAGCTTCATCGCGTCGGTCAGCGCCAGCTCGACCTGGGTCTTGGACCGCACCGGACCGAGGATGCGCACCTGTTTGAAGCTGCCTTTCTCGGTCACGAGGTCGACCCGCTCTTCGCAGGCGTACTGGCCGGGCTGGCTGAGGTTCTTGAAAGGGGTGAGCTGATGCCCTTTGCCGAAGAGGATCTCCAGGTCTTCCTGGGTGACATGGAGGTGACGGGCGGAAATGCCTACCGGAATCTTAGGTTTTGCCATGTTTGCAACACTCCCCAATACAAATTGATTCATTCGATGATCTCGGAAAAGTACACGACGGTCACGGTGTCGTTGAGGGTAAGAGGTTTGTCGTAGATCGACCGGAGGAACACCAGCAGGTCATCGACGTTGGCCAGGTCGGGGTTCTCACCCGCCAGATCCTCGGCCGTAAGTTGGCAGATGGGTTTGACCAGCACCCGGTCGATGGCGGCGGTGTAGATTTTCTTCTTCTGGGAGAAACGCTTGCCCACCGTCACCCAGACGATGTCGCCCTCGGCATATTTGTGGGTTTTGTCCCCGAGCCTGATCGTACAGGTTTTGCGCCGGCACACCAGTTGGCTGTGGTAATTGGACGAGTAAAAATTGAGCGCGCGCATTCCTCTTTTTCCTCCTCCGCTATATCATCCCAACCATTGGCGGATGCGGTCCACCGCCTGCTGAAGCCGGTCCTGCGGCTGCACCAGCGCGATGCGCACATATCCTTCCCCGTGAGGACCGAACCCCACACCGGGCACCACGGCAACACCGGCGTTCGCGATCAAATCGGCGGCGAAAGCGAACGAGTCCTGCTTGGTCGGCACCGGCGCCCACACGTACATGGACGCCTTCGGGCGCGGCACCTGCCAGCCGAACGCCGTGAACCCGTCGACGATCACGTCCCGCCGGCGCGCGTACTCCGCCGCCATGGCGGCCACGCATTCCTGCGGGCCGGTGAGGGCGGCGATGGCGGCGTGCTGGATGGGCAGGAAGATGCCGTAGTCGAAGTTCGATTTCACCCGGCCGAGCAGTTCGATGGCCTGGGCGTTGCCGACCACGAACCCGACGCGGCAGCCGGCCATGCAGAAGCTCTTCGACAGCGTGTGGAACTCGACGGCGATTTCCTTGGCCCCCGGGATGCTCAGGAAGCTGGGCGGCCGGTAGCCGTCGTAGCACATCTCGCTGTACGCGAAGTCGTGGCATACGAGGAAATTATACCGTTTGGCCAAGTCCACCACCCGGCCGAAGAACTCGCTGGTGGCGGTGGCGGCCAGGGGATTGTTGGGGTAATTGAGGATCATCATCTTCGTCCGGCGGAGGACGTTCTCGGGGATGGCGTCCAGGTCGGGCAAATAATCGTTCTCCGGCGTGAGCGGCATGAGATAGAGCTCGGCGTCGGCGGAGACCGGCCCGGCGGTGTAGATGGGATAACCGGGGTCGGGCACGAGCACAACGTCGCCGGGATTGGCGAAACACAGGGAAATGTGAGCCAGACCGTCCTGGGACCCGAGGAGGGAATGGATCTCGGTCGCCGGGTCGAGGACGATGCCGAACTTGGTCCGGTACCAGTCGGCGACCGCCTGCAGGAAGGCCGGCAAACCCTTGGACAGCGCATAGCCATAGTTTTTCGGGTCGGCTATGCCCCGCCGCAGAGCCTCCATGACGTGCGGCGCCGGTGCCATATCGGGGCTGCCGAGGCTCAGGGTGATGACGTCCTTGCCGGCAGCGACCGCTTCTCTGCGCATATCGTCCACCTGGGTGAAGATCGCCGACGACATGCCTTGCATTCTCTTTGCCTGTTGCAACATACTGCCTACCCCTCCCTATCGACTGCGTATGCCAGTGGTGACTTATCGCCCCATCAAAGGCTCTCTAAGCGAAATATTCCCGCCGCCAAGGCGGTATTCCTACCTGGCGGCTTTTTTATTTTGCACATATTCGTGGATTTTGGCAGCCGCCTTCTTGCCGGCGCCCATCGCCAAGATGACGGTGGCGGCGCCGGTGACGATGTCGCCGCCGGCGAAGACGCCCGCCTTGGAGGTCGCCCCGGCCTCGTCGGCCACGATATTGCCGCGCTTGTTGACCGCCAGGCCGGGCGTGGTGTCCTGCACCAGCGGGTTGGGTCCCTGGCCGATGGCGATGACGACCGTATCGACGTCGAGGACGAAGTTGGAGCCTGCCACAGGCACCGGCGAACGCCGGCCCGAGGCGTCCGGCTCGCCGAGTTCCATCTTGATGCACTCGAGGCCTGTGACCCAGCCTTTGTCGTCGCCCAGGACCTGCACCGGGGCGGTCAAGAGGCGGAAGTCGATGCCTTCCTCGATGGCGTGTTCCGCTTCCTCGTGGCGGGCCGGCAGTTCCTCCATCGACCGCCGGTAGACGATGTAGACCTGCTCGGCGCCGAGGCGGAGCGCGGTGCGGGCCGAGTCCATGGCGACGTTGCCGCCGCCGACGACGGCTACCTTGCGGCCGACCCTTACCGGCGTGCCGGTATGGGGATGCTGGTAAGCCTTCATGAGATTGACGCGGGTCAGGAATTCGTTGGCGGAGTAGACGCCGTTGTAGTTTTCGCCGGGGATGTCCATGAAATGGGGCAACCCTGCGCCGGTGCCGATGAAGACGGCGTCGTAGCCTTCCTCGTTCAATAACTCGTCGATGGTGAACGTCTTGCCGATGACGGCGTTGACCTGGATATCGACGCCGAGGTCGCGGAGGGCGGCGATCTCCCGCTGGACGATGGCCTTGGGGAGGCGGAATTCGGGGATGCCGTACATGAGGACGCCGCCGGGGGCGTGGAGGGCTTCGAAGACGGTGACTTTGTAGCCCAGGCGGGCCAGGTCGCCGGCGGTGGTGAGGCCGGCGGGGCCGGCGCCGATGACGGCGACTTTGCCGAGAGCTTCCTGCGGGGCGGTCGCCTTGTCACGGCGGCCTCTGGCCATGGCGCAGTCGGCGGCGAACCGCTCAAGGCGGCCGATGCCGACGGGTTCGCCTTTTTTGCCCATGATGCAGTATTTCTCGCACTGGTCTTCCTGCGGGCAGACGCGGCCGCAGACGGCGGGGAGGTTGTTCTTGGCCTTGATCTCGTCGATGGCGGCGTCGAAGTCGCCGTCTTTGACGTGCTTGATGAATTGAGGGATGTTGATCTCCACGGGGCAGCCCTGGCGGCAGGGGGCGGTTTTGCACTGCAGGCAGCGCGCGGCTTCGGCGCGGGCGGTGGCTTCCTCGTAGCCGAGGGCGACTTCGTTGAAGTTGCGGCGCCTTTCCTCCGCCGGCTGTTCGGGCATCTTGTGCTTTACTTGTTGCATTGGCAGTTTCCCCCTTCCGAGCAGCGGGCCATTTTTTCGTAGTCCTGGTACATGCGCTGCCGGACCATAAGGCCGTTGAAGTCTACCTGGTGGGCGTCGAATTCCGGGCCGTCGACGCAGGCGAATTTGTTTTTGCCGCCAATGTTGACGCGGCAGCCGCCGCACATGCCGGTGCCGTCGACCATGATGGGGTTGAGGCTGACGAGGGTAGGGATGCCGTGGGGCCGGGTGACGTCGGCGACGCTACGCATCATGATGACCGGGCCGATAGCCATGACGAGGTCGATTTTTTCGCCGGCGTCGATCATTTCCTGCAGCGGATGGATGACGAAGCCCTTGCGCCCTTTGGAGCCGTCGTCGGTGGTGATGTGGAGGATATCGCTGACGGCGGCCATCTCTTTTTCCATTATGAGGAGGTCGGCGTTCCTGGCGCCGATGATGGAGACTACCTTGTTGCCGGCCTGTTTGTAGGCGCGGGCGATGGGATATACGGGAGCTACGCCGATGCCGCCGCCGACACAGACGACGGTGCCGAATTTTTCGATGTGGGTGGCTTTGCCCAGGGGGCCGGCGAGGTCGAGGAGGGCGTCGCCTTCGTTCAGCGTGCCGAGTTGGCGGGTGGTGTTGCCGACTTCCTGGAAGATGAGGGTGATGGTGCCGGCATCGCGGTCGAAGTCGGCGATGGTGAGCGGGATGCGTTCGCCGTTTTCGTCGATGCGCAGGATGACGAACTGGCCGGGCTGGCATTTCCTGGCGATGAGCTCCGCCTTCACGACGAAGAGCTTGACGCCGGGCGAGAGTTCTTCTTTTTTGACGATGGTATACAAGAGACTATCCCTTCCTTTCGGTTCACGATTATATATTTATTTGCCCACCAGCCGCAGGCCGCGGCGGTTGGCCTCGTACTTGACCTGTTCCTCGTCAATGGTCAGCAGGCGGCGGCCGTCGAGCAGCACCCGGCCGTCAACGATCACCGTATGGACATCAGCCGCCGCAGCGGCGTAGGTCAACAGCGACAGGCGGTCGTGGCGCGGATACCAGTGGGGAGCCGTCATATCGAAAATAGCGATGTCGGCCTTGCGGCCGGGCGCCACCTCGCCGGTAACGCCGCCCATGCCGAGGACGGCCGCGCCCTCGGCCGTGGCCATCGCCACCGCTTTGGCTGCCGGCACGGCCAGCGGGTCGAAGCCCGCGACCTTGTTGAGGAAGGCGGCCAGCCGCATCTCCTCCAGCATGTCGAGGTTGTTGTTGCTGGCGGCGCCGTCCGTGCCCAGGCCGACGGGCACGCCGGCGGCGAGCAGCGCCGGCACCGGCGCCACGCCGCTGGCCAGCTTCATGTTGCTGCCAGGGTTATGGGCCACCCGCACCTTCTTGGCCTTCAGGATGGCGATGTCCTCGGCCGACAGGTGGACGCAATGGGCGGCAAGCACGCCGAAATCGAACAGCCCCAGGTCCGCCATGAGGGCGATCGGCGACAGGCCGTGCTCCTTGCGGCATGTTTCCACTTCGCCGGCCGTCTCCGCCAGGTGGATGTGGATCTCCGCCCCCAGCTTGCCGGCCAGGGCGATGACTTTCTTTATGTAGTCGGGCGGACAGGTGTAGGGGGCATGCGGCCCCAGCATGACCGTGATCCGCCCGCCGGCTTTGCCGTGCCAGTTGCGGTAGAAGGCCTCGCTCTCGGTCAGCGCCTGCTGGGCGGTAGGCGCCACCCCCGCCATGCCGCGGGACAGCACCGCCCGCATGCCGCTCACGTCGACGGCCTTGGCGACCTCGTCCATGAAGAAATACATGTCGGCGAACATCGTCGTGCCACCGCGCACCATTTCGGCGATGGCCAGCATCGTCCCCCAGTAGACGTCGTCGCCGGTCAGGCCGGCTTCGGCCGGCCAAATCTTGGTCTGCAGCCAGTCCATGAGGGCCATGTCGTCCGCGTAGCTGCGGAAAAGGGTCATGGCTGCGTGGGTGTGGGTGTTGACGAAGCCGGGCATCACCAGTTTGTCGGTGCAGTCGATCACCCGGTCGGCCGGCCAGTCGGCGGCCACCGCCCCCACCGTCTCGATCGTCGTGCCGGCGATTGCCACATCGGCCCTGACAACCTGTCCGCCGGTATAGACTTCGCCGTCCTTAAGCAGTATCCTCGCCATCATTCCGCTCCTTCCTGCCGCTGCCGGTAGTGCTCGATATAGAAGCGGCGCATCGCCGCCACGTCGCCGCCGTCCAACGCGTGGGCCCCGCCCAGGAGGTTGGCGTAGACGAATATCTGGGCGCCCTTCTCGATAAGCTCGCAGGCCAGCAGAGCCTCGTCGGCCGTGCGGCCGCAGCCCACCGCCCCGTGGTTGGCCAGCAGCACCGCCTGGCGGTCGCCCAGGGCGGCGACGGCGTTCGTCGCCAGCTCTGCCGTGCCGGGCAGCGCGTAGTCGGCCACCTCCACCGCCCCGCCGGTTATCTGGATCAGGTCTTCGATAACCGGCGGCAGGGCGCGGCGCGCAGCCGCGCAGGCGCTGGCGAAGATGCTGTGGGTGTGGACGACGGCGCCGACGTCGACCCGGCCGGCGTAAATGGCCAGATGGAGGGGCAGCTCGGACGACGGCGCCAATGCGCCGGCCACCCTGTTGCCCTGCAGGTCGACGACGACGATATCCTCCGGGCCGAGGCTGCGGTAGTCGCGCCCCGACGGCGTTATCGCCACCTGCGCCGCCCCAGGCACACGGACGCTGACATTGCCCCACGTCCCCGCCACCAGGCCGCGCTCCAGCATGGCCAGTGCGGTGCGCACGACTTCGTCCCTGGCCGTTTTCCGGTTATCCATACGCCCTCTCCCCTACGCCTTGTTCAGATAATCGGTCTGGGCGGTCGACAGCTCGTCGATGGCGACGCCCATCGCCTTGAGCTTGAGGGCCGCCACCCGCCGGTCGAGCTCGTGCGGCAGCTTGTAGACCTGCTTCTCGAGCTTGGCGTGATTTTCGAGGATATAAAGCACTGACAGGGCCTGCATCGCGAACGACAGATCCATGATCTCCGTCGGATGGCCGTCGCCGGCCGCCAGGTTGACGAGCCGTCCCTCGCCGAGCAGGTAAACCTTCTTGCCGTCCGCGAAGACGAATTCCTCGATATTTTTGCGCACCGGACGGCGGCTGACCGCCAGCTCGCCGAGGTGCTCCTTGTTGATTTCGACGTCGAAATGGCCGGCGTTGGCCATAACCGCCCCCGGCTTCATGGCCTGGAAGTGTTCACGGCGCATGACGTCGCGGCAGCCGGTGACGGTGACGAAGAAATCGCCCCTGGCGGCCGCGTCGAGCATATTCATCACCTGGTAGCCGTCGAACAGCGCCTCGGCAGCGCGGATGGGGTCGACCTCGGTGACGATGACATTGGCGCCGAGGCCCCTGGCTCGCATAGCCACGCCCTTGCCGCACCAGCCGTAGCCGGACACGACCACCGTCTTGCCGGCCACCGTGAGGTTGGTGGTGCGCATGATGCCGTCCCAGGTGGACTGGCCGGTGCCGTAGCGGTTATCGAACAGATACTTGCAGGCGGCGTCGTTGACGGCGATCATCGGGAACTTCAGCTTGCCGGCCGCCGCCAGCGCCCGGAGACGGTGCACGCCGGTCGTCGTCTCCTCCGAGCCGCCGAGGATGCCGGCAGCTAGGTCGGCGCGCTCGCCGTGGAGCAGCGACACGAGGTCGCCACCGTCGTCGATGATGATGTCTGGCTTGGTGTCGAGCGCCTTATGGAGGAAATTGTCATACTCTTCGGCCGTGCAATCGTACCAGGCGAATACCTTGACGCCCTGGCCGGCGAGCGCCGCAGCCACGTCGTCCTGCGTGGAGAGTGGGTTGGAGCCGGTCACGGCCACGCTCGCTCCGGCATTCTTCAATACCAGCGCCAGATAAGCCGTCTTGGCTTCGAGGTGTACTGTCACCACCAGCCGGTGGCCGGCCAGCGGCTTAGTGGCCGACAGCTCGGCGTTCAGCACGTTCAGCACCGGCATGTGCTCCTTGACCCAGTTGATCTTGTCCAGCCCCTGAGGAGCGAGGTTGGTGTCCCTGATGATCGATTCCATTATTATCGGCCGCCTTTCTTATCGCGCAGGGCGGCGATGGCCACCCGCAAAGGGGGCCGCAGCACGCCGTGCTCGGTTATTATCGCTGTGACCAGCTCGCTGGGGGTGACGTCGAAAGCGGGGTTGAAAACGTCAACGCCCGCGGGAGCGGTGCGCACGCCGCCGAAGCCGGTCACCTCGGCCGGGTGGCGTTCCTCGATGGGGATGTCATCCCCGCTGTCGAGAGAAAAATCGAACGTCGAGAGGGGCGCGGCCACGTAAAAGGGGATGCCGTGCCTTTGCGCCAGCACGGCCACGGTATACGTGCCGATCTTGTTGGCCACGTCGCCGCCGGCGGTTATGCGGTCGGCGCCGACGATCGCCGCCTGCGCCAGCCCCAGTTTCATCACCCAGCCGGCCATGCTGTCGGTGATCAGCGTCACCGGGATGCCTTCCTGGACTAGCTCCCACGCCGTCAGCCGCGCGCCCTGCAGCAGCGGGCGGGTCTCGTCGGCGAACACGCGGCTTATCCGCCCCTGCCGCCAGGCCTCGCCGATGACGCCGAGCGCGGTCCCGAACGCCACCGTCGCCAGCGCCCCGGCGTTGCAATGGGTGAGCACGGCGCTGCCCGGCGAAAAAAGGGGCGCGCCGCTCATCGCGATGCGGCTGTTGACCACCTCGTCCTCGCGGGCGATGGCCATTGCCTCCTCTTCAAGGGCGGCCGCCACGGCCGCCGGCGAGGTATCGTCGCGGTGGCGGCCAACCACCGCCAGCATCCTGTCGAGCGCCCAAAAAAGGTTGACGGCCGTCGGCCTCGTCGCCCGCAGCTCCCCGGCCGCCGCCAGCAGCGCCGGCCGGAACTCGGCCGGCCCGGCGGCCAGCTCGCGGGCCGCCAGCACCAGGCCGAAGGCCGCCGCCGCGCCGATGGCCGGGGCGCCCCGCACCTCCAACTTCCTGATGGCTTCGGCCACGCGGCGCCAGTCGCGGCAGTCGATATACTCCGTCCGCCCCGGCAGGGCCGTCTGGTCGAGCAGCCGCAGGCAGCCCTGTTGCCATGTCAGTGATCGCAAAATTTATCCCCCGCTCCTACAGTTTGAAGCCGCCGTATTCGGCCAGCGCCCGCCGGCAGGCGCAGTCGGCCGCCGGGTCGAGGCGCTCGATCGCCGTCATGACCAGCTTTTTGATATTCTCCACGTTGGCCCCCATGGCGTCCAGCACCTCGCCGTGGGTCAGCGGCCGGAGGGAGATGCCGGCGGCGTAATTGGTCACCATCGACACTGTCGCGTAACACATCTCCGCCTCCCTGGCCAGCACGACCTCCGGCACGTTCGTCATGCCGACCAGGTCGCCGCCCAGCAGGGCATAGGCCTTGATCTCAGCCGGCGTCTCGAAGCGCGGTCCTTCGGCGCACACGTACGTGCCCCGTTCGTGCGCCGCGATGCCGTGGTCCCGCGCCGCCTTGTAGAGGACGGCGCGCAGCGTCGGGCAATAAGGCTCGGTCACGTCCACGTGCACCACGCCGCGTTCGCCGCCCTCGTAAAAAGTCGTCACCCGGTTCTTGGTGAAGTCGAGGAACTGGTCGGTCAGCACGAAATGCCCCGGCGCCATCTTCCGGTTGAGCGAACCCACCGCGGTCGTGGCGATTATGCTTTGGACGCCGATCTTCTTCATCGCCCAGATGTTGGCCCGGTAGTTGATGAGATGAGGCGGGATGGAATGCTTGCTGCCGTGGCGGGGGATGAACGCGACCGCTTCGCCGCCATATTCGCCGACCTTATAAGCCACCTCACCGTACGGCGTGGCTACCTGCTCCTCGCGGACGTTGCTCAAAATGCGCGGATCGTACAGCCCAGTTCCGCCGATGATCGCTATCCTCGCCATGTTGTCGCGTCCTCCAGTATTGTATATTTTCGGGCGATATTAGGGTGTCCAAAGTGTAATATATTGTACCTGCGAGGCCCGTTTTCCTCCCCGCAGACGGTAAAAAGTGGCTCATTATCCGTAAAGACCCTGATCATCGGCCAGAACCTTCTCCGAGGCTTCCCTTTTTTCAACTGCCGAATTGAATCCAACAGCCTGATGCAGTTATTCCCGTCACTGCGGACAAACAGATTCGCCATCAGGTTGGCTCCATAATAAATGGCAAATGTGGTCCTAATCCCCATGATTTTCAAGCGACAAGAAAAGGAAAGCTATTATTATTGGGCGCAAAAAAACACAAAGTGCGGGAGTGATAACATGAAACCTACTGGCATTGTCAGACGGATCGATGATCTAGGACGCGTAGTGATGCCGAAGGAGCTTAGAAGGACACTCCGTATCCGCGAAGGAGATCCACTCGAAATCTTTACCTCCGGTAACAGTGTGATGCTAAAAAAATACTCTCCCGCCACAGGAGAAATTGCCGAGGCCGCAAAAGACTACGCCAAAACCCTGGCTGAGGTAACCGGACATATAGCGCTGGTGGCGGATAAGGAGGCCTTCGTCGCCGTCGCGGGGAGTCCGCAACGCGAATGGCTCGGTAAACCTCTCCCGGATAATTGGCTGGAAGAAAGCCAGAAATCCCCATCAGGGCTTTTCCAGGATAAAGACGAAAAAATAAGCGCGGCTTTTTCCAGTATTGTTGTTAACGACGACACTGCGGGTCTTGTCATTTTACTGTCCAAAGGCATTGCCCCGCTAGGCGATCTGGAATTAAAGCTTGTGGAAACGGCCGCCAAGTTTATTGGTAAGCAAACGAGATAACCTTTTGCCTGCATAAAATGATTGACTAAGAAACAGTGGCATAGAAAAAGACGCTTTCCCAACACCGGGAAAGACAACCCTAGCGCAAACCTGACAGGGGGAAGGCCAATGCCTTCCCCCTGATTAATTACTTTGCAGAACTTGCGTGCCAAAACGCCGTACCCGCAGGTTGGCGGCACTATCACAATCTTCTATCCGCACGAATACGCTGTACCGTACCGGTATGCGGAAGGAGCAATATGGATGGATGATAACAACACCAACGAATGCCACTACAAGGTGAACGCGCCGTACCCGCCAGTGCGCGTGGATGAACCAAACCTCGTCTATGCCGACGAGATGCTCAGCAACATGGGGGACGTTGTTTCCGAGATGAGTGACGTCACTCGGTATTTCTACATTGCCGTGGTAACGAAGCCGCAGTTTTGCTCAATTTCGGCATGCTTTCACCATATCAGCATCATTGAAATGCACCATCTCAATATATTCGCCGAGCTTGCACTGCTGCTCGGGGCAGACCCGCGGCTCTGGTGCGGGCGGACACGCATGCGCTGGTGGTCGCCCGCGTTTATCAGTTACCCGTGCGACATACGCGCCTTGATAGCCGAATCAATCGAAGCGGAAAAAGCGGCCATCTGCAAGTATACCAGACAGTCGAACACTATCTGCGACAGGAACATCACGGCGATCTTAAACCGCATCATCCTCGACGAGAAACGCCACATCCGGATTTTCAGAGAGCTGTACGAACAGCTCACTTAAATGATTTGATATCGCTCAAAGCGTGCTTTTCCTGCTAAATCGTTGGCGTGCCCCACCTCCGCTATAGGTTAAGCCCAGCCCTCTATCACTCAGTGAGTATAGTCAATGATCCGAATCGTGTCGCCTATTTTTTTTATAATGGCATCTTTCATAACTTGCGCATGCGGGCAAGGAAATCCTATCGGTGTGCCTCTAAAGATACAAGAAGCAAAAGCGATTGTATCTGCGCCCCGTTTTACCATTTCCGCAGCCCTGGTTACAGCCTTTTTGCCCGGGCAGCCACCACAGGTGCTTACAGCGATAATTTCCACATCGTCTTCTACGCCTTCAAAGGCCAGCTTCTTGTCCTTCATTACTTTTAGACAAGTAGTTGCCGGGCACATATCTTCCGTCTGCATACAGCGAATTAGGCCCACTTTCATGGCTTATCCCTCCAAATCTTCTTTTTGCCGGTCGGTATTGGCTTGTTCCAGCGTCGCGCTCCTCTCAGGTTAAAAAAATACTCTCATAAGAAAATAGTAAGCTATAAGTATAGCGCAAAAGGACGTAACTATAGGTATAGATTCTGTTACAAGGGCTCCAAAATTGATTTTAAGTATTCAGCGGTAACAGGCAGGCATACATGAGTTGGCGTTATCTGATTGGCCGCGAACGCTGTCCCCGTCAATAATATGAACATGGGAAGTCCAGCATCCGGTATCGCCGTAAATACGAGCGGTATGCCTATTACCGCAATTGCTTGCGAACCGCCGATAACCGTACCAACGAAAAAGACGAGTGAAAAAATCAGGAATTCGGGAAGTGGCAGTTTAGAAAACAAGGCGGGTAAGGTAGAAATTACACCTGTGGCGCTCAAGACATCCTTAAACAGCATGATAAAAAAGGTGCTGATTAAAAGGTTTGCCTCAAACGCAGATTTTACAAATGGCTTTAGTTCTGATAATTTGAAGCGGTCTGTAAGAATAAAAAGCACGATGGAAATAGCGGCCGCAATATATACGGAGATATCAAAGATAAGAATGAGTACGATAATCAGGGCAATAGGCCAACATCCTTTGCAAAGATTCAAAAAGTCCTTCCATTTGTTATCGCTAGGAGGCATCATTGTCTCCTTGGGAATCCTTCTCAGGTAAAAGACATATCCTAGTATCGCTAAGGCAATTACCATCGGGATCATGCCGATCAAAAAGGAGCCCACCGTGACAGCTCCTTGTGTCAGACTGATGGCAATAATAACAGACGAGAAGGTTGGAAGTACACTTTCAGGTATATGGCGATAATATGTCGTTATAAAAGCCTTTTCTTCTGTCGATAAATAGTCGCCAACGCTCCTTTGCACGACGTCGCCGCAAATAACAACCACACTGGCGGAAGGCAGGGCTTTTTTAGCTTCAGCACAATAACAATGACAGCAAAAACAGCAAGTAGTTTAATAATCTCCATACACCGCTCCCAAAGATTTCTCCAGCTAATTGTTGCTTGTATACTGTAAATTATATCTATCTATGTTATACTAGTCAATAAAGTAATTGAATAGTTGAGCGGGAGGGTATGCCGATGCTAAACGAATCTCGAACCTTTAAAGACAGCACCTATGCACAGCTTGCCCGCATAGGCAAAGCGATTGCGAGTCCTAGGCGGTTGGAGATATTGGATATTTTGACGCAAGGGTCCAAAACGGTGGAGGCCATCGCGCGGGAAACGGATATGAGTGTGGCCAATACTTCGCAGCACTTGCAAACCTTGCTGGAAGCCAGACTGGTGGAGTATCACAAACAGGGACTTTACTCGCATTACAAGTTGGCGGATAAGACCGTAATAAATTTCATTTTGTCTTTACAATTGCTGGCGGAGAAACGCATTGCGGAAATTCAAAAACTCCGGGAGGAAATCTACACCAATAAAGACAATATGGACCAAATTAAAATGGACCAGTTGCTTGAACGGATGAAAGAGGGCAAGGTTACGCTGATTGACGTCAGGCCGAGGGAGGAGTATGAGATGATGCATATTCCCGGCGCAAATTCCATTCCCATGGAAGAATTGGAGAAGCATTTATCTACCTTGCCGCTCAATCAAGAAATTGTCGCATATTGCCGTGGCCGTTATTGCTTATTGTCGGTAGAAGCAGTAGAGATTTTAAGAGATCATGGGTTCAAGGCTGTACGGCTCGAAGAAAGTGTGCAAGAATGGTATTCCTGCAACGATGAATAGGAATATCGCATTAATGCCATAAAAAACGGCACGAACCAAGAAATCTCCTGACTAAGAAAACAGCGAAGACCTAGCCGGTGTATATCAATACCAGTTAGGTCCTCGTTATTTTTTTAAGCTGTGTGCATGTATACACCACCGTAGCCGGCAACCGGCGGCGGCGCCTCATCGCCCGTTTTTCGCCATGTAGGCTTAGCTGCTGATAGCGTGAACTGATAAAGGATAGAATAAGAAGGCTGGGCGTACGGCGTGGCACCTGGCAATACTTCTGGGAGGATAGGAAATTGGCAACTGATCTGGGGATAATTATTCGCACCCTTATTACCTTGCTTTGCCTCCTTATCATTACGAGAATCTTGGGGAGAAGAACTCTATCCGAGTTAACCTTTTACGATTTTGTTGTCGGCTTAATCCTCGGCAATGTTGGTGCCGCAGTCATCGCAGACCAATTCACCATTCGCGAGGGGATAATTGCGCTGGTTGTTTCGACATTATGGGTTTTGGCCATGAATATGTTGTCGCTAAGATTCATTCCCGCCCGAAAAATAATTGAAGCCGAACCGCTTCTGGTTATAGATAGGGGTAAAATCTTAGAATACAATCTGAAGAAACGATACTACAATATCAATGATCTCCTGGAAATGCTCCGGGAGCAAGGGACGTTCGATCCCAAGCAAGTCGAAAAAGCGCTGATCGAATCGGACGGCCAGCTTAGTGTATTGAAAAAATCGGACTATCAAAGCCCGACAATGAAAGACTTAAATAACGCCGGAGTCCAGACTCCGGTAAGCCCTTTAGCAGGCACGGAAGTCATAATCGATGGGAAAATTATCGATCAGGGATTAGCCAAGAGCGGCTTATCGCTGCAAAAACTGGAGCTTCAGTTGCGCAACCTGGGCGTCAAAAGTGTTGAAGATGTAATGCTGGCCATGTTTACTCCCGAGGGTAATCTCTATGTTGACAAGAAAGACGATGCCTTATTGTAAGGCGTTTAACGCGCCGCACGAATGTATGTCGGCGCCTTTCTTCGTCCACGGCCGGCACGCCGCAATTTTCCCGGCATGCAATTTAGCGAGTCGAATTAGTCCCCGGGATCGGCAGGGTAAAAGCCATAACTGCAGCTACGATAGATACATAAGAGATCAAATGCATTGCATATGTTAATCCATAAATATCGGCAAACCTGCCTAATATGGGAGCAGTTATTCCGCCCACGCTCACGGCCAGACCGAGGGTAACGCCGGAAGCCAAGCCAAGCCGATTGGGAAGATATTTTTGCCCCAGTACGACCATAGGGCTGTTAGGAGCGAATAGCGCCATGCCTACAGGAATCAACAGTACTGTTGCCAAGGCGGCATCGTTCACGAAGTTAAAAATAATCAACAACGGAAGGAGGGCGGCAAATCCGATTCGAATGATCTTATTGTAGCCGTAGCGATCGGCTAACCGCCCGCCCAATAGAGTGCTGACTGCTCCGACTGTAAATAAAATAGTTAACGCCGTGCCGCCGACGGCTTTCGACTGCTGGAGAACATTGATCCAATATAGCGGCAAGAAAGTATTCAATCCATAGAAGATTATGGAACGGCAGAATATGACCACAGTAAGTCTTGAAAATGGTGCCCATTCATCTTTCACTATTTCGTTCCGGCTATCTCCCATTTTTTTCGGACGCACCTGGAATTCATGCAATTTGCCGGCCTGTGATGCTACTATGGCCGCCATGATGATTGCGGGCACTATAAGAATCAAGGTTCCCTTTAAACCAAAGAGCAATAATGACGCTGTAGTAATAATTGGCCCCAAGGCAAAGCCCGCATTGCCGCCAACGGAAAAGATGCTGATTCCAGTGCCTTTTTTCTCGCCAGAAACCTTATTGGCCATTCTCGCCGCTTCCGGATGAAAAGCGGCAATTCCTATGCCGCTAACCGTAACAGCCGCAAAGAGCATCCAATAGTTTGAAAGAAATCCAGTGACCGCCAATCCGGCCCCGGCTAGCAGAATACCTGAAGGCATAAGCCACGGCTTGGAAACCCTGTCGGCCAAGTATCCGAACAACGGCTGTACAACAGAAGAAACGAAATTTGCCGCAAAAACGAGCCCTGCCGCCGCAGCATAACTCAGGTTGTATTCCGTGATCATGAAAGGCAGGATGGCTGGTAGCGCCCCTTGGTTCAAGTCGGTAAACAAATGTCCTGCCGATAATAGCCAAACATAACGATGCTTCATTGTTACAACCTCCGTTATTTTCATCGTATCATCTGATGAATGCAACTGCAAATCTTCGCTAATTTATGATTATCCTCTCCTCATCCGGCGCAAGATTAGGACATGCGCAAAAAACTAGTCAGGTTAACGCAGTAACGCCAGTAAATCTTTCGTCGTTCTTCCGATATTCTCGGCCGTCCAATATCCGGCTTCTTCCGCGTCTTTACGCTCAATAGCAGCTAACATCTGCTCGTGAATCGCAATTTGGTTTTGATGTAGCTCCTGGTCTGCTACCAATTTATCCAGCGCATCCCGCAGGGCGTTGGAAAAGCTGAGATATAAGTCAGTTAAAACACTATTTTTGCTGGCGGCGGCGATGGCGAGATGAAAGGCAAGATCGCTGTCGACATACGCGCGCATATCGTTGGCACGTCTTGCTTCACGGCGCTGCTCCAAGCTTTCCCGCATACGGAGGAGATCGTCGTCGGACCGGCGTTCAGCCGCCAGCCTTGCGATTTCCAGTTCGAGAATGCGGCGAACCTCGTACACTTCCAGTATTGCCGCTCGGCGGAGGCGATGATCTAATGGTTCCGAATTAGTAATCCGGTTAATTACATAAGTTCCGTCACCTTGGCGGACCTCAAGTAAACCCGCCTTCACCAAAACTCTCACTGCCTCCCGAATAGTCGAACGGCCTACAGCGAACAGCGCCATGAGTTCCGGCTCGGTAGGGATCTTATCGCCAGGCTTCAACTCTCCCAGCGATATTTTTTCCTGGAGCTGCTGAGTGACTTGGTCGGCCAATTTTCTTTGCTGCACAGCCTTAAAGGAAACACCATTCATCAGATCATCTCCTGTTTATTGCAGGATATCATCTTAATCATAGTGTCGTCAAGCTGTTAACCACCAGGGCAAGTCTCCCCTGATTCAAGCCGGTAAACACATGGGCCGCCGCAAGCAAGGCGATACAGGGTTTACTCATATCAAACTCCTTTATTTAAGTAGAAAGAGAGTTCCACAGCAAAACAGTTGCGTACGAACGCCACGGGCTCCAAGCCTGGGAAAGAGTCAATATTTCCTGCGGGGACCTATCGGAAAGGGCCTTTTTTACGCCGTAGTCGGTATGGGGAAAGGCATCAGGCCAGCCGAGAGCACGCATTGCGATATATTGGACTGTCCAGGGGCCAAACCCGGGAAGTTTATGCAGCTTTTCCATTTCAATGGCCGGGGTTGCCCCGTAAGCGAGGGTAATGGCGTTGGATGCCAAAGCTTCTGCCAAGGCCAAAACCGCGCGGGCTCTGGCACCGGTTATACCGAACGGTCCCAGATGGGCTTCGATCGGACCTTCGAGGGAACAAATTTTACCGGGCTGGGGAAATGTGAAAGTAAGCTCCGAAAATGGGGTTTCTATTTTTTCGCCTAAAGCATTGACCAGCCGCATGGCCAGCGTACTGGCCGCCTTAACGGTTACCTGTTGTCCCAAAATGGCTCGTACCGACATCTCAAACGGATCGAAACATCCCGGCACCCGGATTCCTGGCACGTAAATATTGTGCGCAAGCTCGTCCATCGCCATGAGTTTTGCGGATACTTTATCAGGGCTGCAGTTTAGGTCGAACAGGAAGCGAATTCTCGTCAACACCTGGGATAAAACCGGCAATAATGTTGTCGCCAGGGTCACGGCAAGCCCATTTTTCTCCGGCCGGTTTACTACTGAAATCCAGCCGCGACAGATTGTTTCGCCCTTTTTAACAGCTACCGTACGGCGATAAGCATTGTCAACTACACTCTCAACCCCTGGAATCGCCCGGTCGGCAAGAAAGGAAATCAGGTTATTCCAGGCATACGGCGGGCGATAGCCGAGGAAAAGAGTAATTCCGTCATTGCTCTCCGCCTGGCTTCGCCCTTTATTCCTGAGTTTGTTTGGCGCAAGACGGTAATGCTTTTTGAACAAATCGTTAAACCGGCGAATACTGCCGAAACCGGCAGTCATTGCCACCTCGGTCACAGAAAGCTGTGTATCGGTGAGCAGGCTTTTAGCTAAAAGCAATTTCTGGGTCTGAAAATATTGTATAGGCGTAACGCCGTATTCCGCAAAAAAGACTCGGCGAAGATGCCGGTCCGTAATTCCGAGCATCGCCGCCAGGTCGGATAGTTTTTTTGTTGCCAAGACGCCTTCTTCCATAAGCAGGGCGGCGCTACGTGCCAGCCTGGCGACCGAATCCACCGGCGCCAAGCCTGGCGCCAGTTCCGGGCGGCACCTGAGGCACGGTCTGTATCCGGCCGCCTCGGCCGCCGCCGCACTGCTATAGAAGGTGCAATTTTCTTCTTTCGGAGGTTTTACTCGACAAATGGGGCGACAGTATATGCCTGTAGAAGAAACCCCGCAAAAAAACCGGCCGTCAAAGCGAACATCGTGGGCCTTCGCAGCGGCGTAGCAGGCTTTGCTATCCAACAGCAACCTGGTTACTTTTGTTTGCCTCACAATTCTTCCCCCCTGATTTTTATTATAGCAACGCGGGAAGGAAATACTAGCCATTTTCGGACATGGACACCATCTTCTCGAGAACACGGATTAGAAGAAGTGACACCACCATAATAGTCTGATGAAAGCTGGCAAGCCCTTCCGCTGACATATGCGTAAAAAGCCCATAAACCCCTGATTTATAAGGGTTCATGGGCTTTTTTCATTTCCACCCTTTCAGTCTTCCCCGCAGCCGCACAACGGCAGCAAAGCGTCCATGTCCTCGAGCACGAGGTCCGGCCCGGCGGCCATCACGGCGCCCCAGGGCACGTGCGTCCAGCGCACCGCCGCCGTCTTCACCCCCGCCGCCTTGGCGCTGAGGATGTCGACCGGGCTGTCGCCCACCATAAGGCAGTCCCCCGCCGCCAGTCCCAGGCCGTCGAGGGCCCGCAGCACCGGTTCGGGGTGCGGCTTGTGGTGCTGGCAATCCTCATGGCCGATCACCACCGGGAAGTATTTGTCGAGGTCGAAGAGCCGCAGCCCGCGCACCGATATAGCCCTGATCTTGGACGTCACCACGGCCAGCTTTATCCCCCGGCCGTACAGCGTCCGGATGACCTCCGCCGTCCCGGCGAAAACCCGCGCCAGCTCGTCGTGGTACTGCTTGTTGTAATCGCGATAGGTCTTGATCATGGCCTCGGGGTCGGACCCCATGAGCGCCAGCGCCTCGATGAGCGGCTGGCCGAATGTCGACTTCACCAGCTCCAGGTCGGCGTCGTGGCCGTTATGGGTGCGGATGGTATGTTGGAAGGATTTGAGAATAAGGTCGGTCGTGTCCAGCAGCGTTCCGTCAAGATCGAAAAGCAGGCCTTTGTAGTTCATCAGCGTCTCCCCTGTTCTCTGGCTTGTCCCGGGCCGAAGCGTGAGAAAGGAGCCCTCCGGCCCCTCGGCGTACGCAACGCATCGCGCCGCATACCTTGTTCGCCCTGCAGACGGCAAAATCCTCCCTGATTAAAGATTTACGCCCACAAGTCCGCCCAGAGCGCCGGCGGCTATGCCGGCGAAAAATTTGTTGGCCAGCACCAGCAGCGACACCGGTTCGGCAGTCAGCTCCAGGCCCACGCCGACCGAGATGAGCACATACACCAGCCCTACCGCCATGCCGACGAGCAGCCCGGCGCCGCCAGCCCGCTGCGCGGCGTAGGCGCTGCCGATGAAAATGCTCGCCACTGTCACGCCGACCATGATATAGCGCAGATAGTTTTCGACAAACAGGCTCTCGGTCGCCAGGCTGACCACCGCCAAAAAGATTATCGCCACCAGGGAAACGATCAAGCTGGCCAGCACTCCCCTGCCGACCGCCATCACCGCTCCCGGCACCCGCTGCGGCGGAACGTTCAGCCGCGAACGCCTGGTCACCTTCGCCACAGTAATCCCCCTCCCAGGGTTTTACTGTAATTTATGCTAAGTGGCCAGATTCCATTCCTCAATAAGATGCATGATAGCATAGTTGGTTAGATCGAAATGGATCGGGGTGACGGAAATCTTGCCCTGCTTTAGGGCCGTCACGTCGGTGCCTTCCTCGTTGCCGGCGTCCACCAGACTGCCGCCCATCCAGTAATAGACCCGGCCGCGCGGGTCCTGGCGGCGCTCGAAGGTGTTCTCGTACTCGATCGTCCCCAGTCTGGTCACCTGCACCCCGGCCAGTTGGTCGGCCGGCAGCGGCGGGACGTTGACATTGAGTAGCGTGTCGGGCGGCAGCTTGCGTTCGGCCATCGTCGGCACCAGTTTGCGGGCGAAGCGCGCCGCCGGCCCGAAGTCGGCGTCCTTCCAGGCCGCCAGCGAGACCGCCAGTGACGGGATACCGTGCAGCGCCCCCTCGATGGCCGCGCTCACCGTCCCTGAATAAAGCACGTCGGTGCCGAGGTTGGGGCCGAGATTGATGCCGGAGACGACCACGTCCGGCCTGGCCGGCAGCAGCGCCTCGATGGCGATCTTCACGCAGTCGGTCGGCGTCCCCCCCACCCGCCAGGCGCACAGCGGCGGGTCCTCGATGCAGAACTGGTCGACGCGGATGGGCTGATGAACGGTGATCGACTGGCTGGTGGCGCTGCGTTCACTGTCCGGCGCCACCACCGTCACCTCGCCGATCGCCGACAGCTCCCGCCACAGCGCCTGGATCCCCGGCGCCGTGATCCCGTCGTCGTTGGTCAAAAGAATACGCAAAAATGACTCCTCCCCTATAACTGCCCCATTATCTTATGCGTCTGGGGTATGACACGCACATCTTCCAAAACGTCCAAAGCGGCCGTAAGCAGCTTCAGCACCGCTTCCGGGGCGATGCCGGCGACACTCCCCACCGGCGACACCGGCTGCAGCACCACCGGGATGCGCCTGTCGACCGCCGCCACCAGCGCTATCGCCCGGCGGAACTCGTCGTCCGTCGTCGCCGCCGTCAGCACGACCTTCACGAATACGTCGCCGGCCGCCGCCAGCGTAAGGAAGCGCCGGTGTTCGTCCCACCAGGCGCGGCCGCTTGTCGACGGCAGCTTTATGTCCATGGCGACGATCGCCACATGCGGCAGCACGACCGCCAGCTCGTCCGGCAGCGTGCCGTTCGTCTCCAGATATACGCGGCCATTAAGCTGCGGCGCCAGGGCCGCGACCGCCGCCGCCTGGCAGAGCGGTTCGCCGCCCGTCAGGCTCACCGCGTGGTGGGGGAAACGGAGCAGGTTGTTCACATGCCCGGCCAGGGCGTCGGGCGCAACGGGGTTGACGACCGGGAAGAAATCGCGGCCGCCCGGCGTCCCCTCCACCCTGCCCGCCGCCGTCGCCTGCCGGGAGGACGGCGTATCGCAATATTCGCAGGCCAGGTTGCAGCCCGCCAGCCGCACAAACACCTGACGGTAGCCGACATACCTGCCCTCGCCCTGGACGGAGGAAAAGACTTCGACGAACTCCACCCTTAGGTCACACCTCCCGGTAGACCGCCGCCGAATGCGGCGATTCCCACACCTTCACCGCCGCTGCCGCCACCCCGGCCGGCAGGCGGCCGGCCAGCTCGCGGTACACGTACCTGGCGATGTTCTCCGCCGTCGGATTGGTGGTGCGAAAGGGTTCGATCTCGTTCAGGTAGTAATGGTCGAGCGTATCGATGACGGCGGTCACCTCCTGTTTCAGCAGGCGGAAATCGACAAGCATCCCCAACTTATCCAGTTCCGTGCCAGTCACCGTCACCTCGACCCGCCAGTTGTGGCCGTGGAGGCGGCTGCACTTGCCGGGATAATCGGCCAGCCGGTGGGCGGCCTCGAAATCGACGATCGTGGTCAGTTCGAACATCGCATATTCCCTCCCATTCCTCTGATCTGCCCGCAAGCGGCGCCGGCACCCGCCGGGAGACAAAAATAGATGAGCCCCGAGACTCATCTATCTGGCAGCGCCGGCCCAGGCGGCGGGGTTCTTACTTGACTGCCTGCTTGCTGAAATAGTTCTCCTTGGGGAAATCGTCGGCGGCCGGGGCCAGCAGGGGCACCTCGCGGTAGCTGATGCCGCGGGTGTGCTGGGTGTGGCTCCATTCGCGGTCGTTGCGGTGGAGGTAGCCGATGAAGGTGATCGGTATCCAGCTGTAGACGAACAACGGATAAAGCACCATATACCACCACGCCTTCAGGGGCGCGCGAATCTTCGCCAGGACGATCACCGGGAAGACGTACTGGCCGACGGCGATAAGGGTCCACACCTCGACCGGCAGCACCATGTACAGGATATTGGTGTAGAACGGCATGAGGTGGTAGACGTAGCTGCAGATAACGAACGTGGTGGACAGGATGAGGAAGTGCGGCTGCAGAAGGTGGAGCACGCCGTCGAGGATGCGGATGTCGCCCTGGCGCATGCCTTCGTACAGCAGGCGGGGGATATAACGGCTGGCGACGTCGAAGTGCCCTTGCGCCCAGCGCTTGCGCTGATGCCAGGACTGCGCGAAGCTTAGCGGCTTCTCGTCGTAGACGATGGCGTCGTGGCACCAGGTGGTGCGGATGCCGAGGAGCAACGCCTTCATCGTGAACTCCATGTCTTCGGTCAGGCAGGTGGCCCCCCAGCCGAACTTGTGGAGCACGTCGGTGGCGATGCACATGCCTGTGCCGCCGAGAACGCTCGACAGGCCGAGATTATATTTCGCCAGATGCCAGACATGGTTGACCACCCAGAACGAGATGGCGAACGTGCCGGCGATCCAGGTGTCGTTGGGGTTCTTGGCGTCGAGGTAGCCCTGGATGACCTTCTCGCCCTTGCAGAGGCGGTTGTTCATCTCCAGGAGGAAGTTGGGGTGGACAAGGTTGTCGGCGTCGAACACCGCCACCGCGTCGTACTTGCGCGGCAGGCGGAACAGTTTGGCGAAAATCCACTCTATGGCGTAGCCCTTGCCGCGCTGTTCGAGGTTGAAGCGCTCGTACACGATCGCCCCCGCGGCCCGGGCCAGCTCGGCGGTGTTGTCCTTGCAGTTGTCGGCGACGACGAAAATATCGTACAGGTGGCGGGGATATTTCAGCACCTGCAAATTTTCGATCAACTGGACGATGACCTTCTCCTCATTGTGCGCGGCGACGATGACGGCGAAGGATTTTCTGGGGGTGAGGATCTTGATTTCGTTGCGGCGCCAGATGCCAAAGAAAGCCAGAACGAAATAGTAAAGAGTGAAGAAGACGATGACAAGCTGCATCGGAATCATTATGTAGTCGAAAACCTGGTTCATGGCTGGTCTCCCTTTCCTGGAATGGTCCGCATTCTCGCCGGCCGCAAGGAACCGTCCGTTAATTGCACAAAACCACTTCTAATGATAGCAGGCATTATTGGTCGAGCCATAAAAAAAACCACAAAATGGCTTACTTTTCCAATTCAAGGACAACGGAAGTCTTCGGCGGGCTAAGATGTTTTTCCTGCCGCCGCGAATAAGGCTTACCATTAATATATCCAACAAATATCATCGTATCCCGCGGTCCGCCGTTTCGCGCGTTTATGCCTCCTTGGCCGCGAACGCCGCGAACAGGCTGTTGAGGATGCCGAAGACGGCGTAGGTGAAGAAGGCCGCGAACAGCACGCCGGCCGGAGAAAGATACGTTATGTAGGCGCCGGCCAGTACGGCGATTACGGCCGGCACGGGGCGGATCTTCTCGCCCTTGCCCTTGAAATCGGGGTATCTGACCGTGCTGACCATCAGGTAAGCGAACACGGCCACCAGCACCAGGAACATCCAGCCGGGCGGCTTCAGGCCGGTCATCACGAAGGTGGCCACCGTACAACCGGCGGCCGGGATGGGCAACCCGAGGAAGTAACCTTTGACTACCCCGGTCATGACGTTGAACCTGGCGAGGCGGAGCGCCCCGCAGGTGGCGAAGGCCGCGGCCACGAGCGCGCCGAGCCAGCCGAAATCCTTGAGCATATAAACATAGGCCAGAAAGGCGGGGGCTACCCCGAACGAGCCGGCGTCGCACAACGAATCCAGCTCCTTGCCGAATTCGCTGCTCACGCCGAAGTAGCGCGCCACCCGGCCGTCGAGGCCGTCGGCGACCATGGCGACGAACACGAGGAGCGCCGCCGGCGTATACAGCTCGTGGTACGCCGCCACGATGGCCAGAAATCCGAACACCAGATTGGAACAGGTGAGCAGATTGGGAATCAACGTTCTCATACGCGCAACCTCCCGATAACCGTCTCGCCGCCCTTGACCTTGTCGCCTTTTTTGACCAGCACCTCCACCGTCCGGGGGACGACGATCTCGGTACACGAACCGAACTTGATCATGCCGTAGCGCTCGCCCCGCGCCAGCGTCGAACCCAGCGTCACCCAGGAAACGATGCGGCGCGCCAGGATACCGGCGATCTGCGTCACCAGCACCCGCATCCGGTCGTTCTCCAGGCCGATGGTGTGGCGCTCGTTCTCGAAGCCGGCCGTTTCCTTGTATGCCGGCCGGTAACGGCCGCAGGTGTATTGCTGGAACTTGATCTCGCCGCCTATCGGGCTGCGGTTGACATGAACATCGAAAACCGACAGGAAGACCGTTATCTTGATGCCGTCCTCTTCGAGGAACTGGCCTTCATATACGTCGCAGACCCCCATCACCGTGCCGTCGGCCGCCGACACCACCAGCGTGTCGTCGTCAGGCACCGCCCGCTGGGGATTGCGGAAGAAAAAGGTGACGAACGCCGCCAGCACGCCGGGGACGATGGCCCAGTAGGGATCGATGGACAAGGCGGCTACAACGGTTATCAGCACGAGGATGCCGATATAAAGATAGCCTTCCTTTACGATTGGCGCCCGGACCATCGAACCACCTCCCTCCGGTCAACTCCGCCGCTTCCTACAAAACAAAAAGCAAGACAGCATCCCGCCCTGCCTTATTTTCCTAAATCATTATAATATACTCGCGAGATGCTTGTCTAATGTTTTTTCGCTGCCAATACCTTGAGGACGAAGCGCGGCAGCGCCATCATCCGCCCGATCCTCCTCGGTTCGCGGCTGAGCCTGTACAGCCACTCCAGGCCGGCCCGCTGCATCCACAGCGGCGCCCGGCCGGCCACTCCGGCCATGACGTCGAACGTCCCCCCCACGCCCATCGCCAGCGGCACCGCCAGCTCGGCGGCGTGGGCCGCCAGCCACTTCTCCTGCTTCGGCACGCCCAGGGCCGCCAGGAGGATGTCTGGCCGGCTGGCCTTGATCGCATCAACGATTGCCGCCGCTTCCGCAGGAATGAAATACCCGTGGCGCACCCCGGCGACAGTCAGCCCCGGCCAGCGGGCGGCGGCGGCCTCGCTCGCCCTGGCGGCTATGCCGGGCGCGGCGCCGAAGAAATAGACCCGCCAGCCTGTTTCCGCCGCTCTGGCCAGCAGCGCCTGCGTCAGGTCGAAGCCGGCCACCCGCTCCGGCACGTGATGGCCGAGATGGCGGGCCGCCCACACGACACCGGCGCCGTCGGGCACGACGAGGTCGGCGCCGTCCAGGACGCTTTTCAACGCCGCGTCCTGCCCGGCCGCCATCACCATTTCGGCGTTGGCCGTCGCCACGAGGTGCGGACCGCCGGCGGCGATGAAGCCTTCGGCGATCCGCACCGCCTCCACCAGCGTCACCGCGTCGATCTGAACTCCCAATACCGCAAAACGCACGTCGGCAATCTCCCTGAACATGTTTCCGTCTGCGGGTGCATTTGCCACCGCAGACGCGTCACCTTTATTCTACCACATCATGGCACTCACGGCAATCGCAGCCAGGGCGGCAGCTGCCAGCGCGGCTGCTGCTCCTCCGGCGCCGGCTGCCCGTCCGGCGCCGTGCGGTCGGCCGGCAAAGGCAGCGCCTGGCCGGGCCTGGTGCGCGGGTCGATAGCCGTAGGCTCGCTGCCCCTGATGAAGGCGTCGTATTCCACTTCCTGGCAGCCGCCGCCGGCCAGCCGGCCCGAGTCGGAGCACACCGGCACGCCGGTCACCACCCCCGGCGGCACCGGGAAATCGGTCGGCGGCGTCCCCGCGACCGCCTTGCCCATCATCTGGCCCCACAGCGCCGAAACTTCCGTGCCCGATATGCCCACAGGCGTGCGGTCGTCGTTGCCGATGAAGATGCCGGCCAGCAGGTCGGGCGTGTAGCCGATGAACCAAGCCGTCTCGTAGTTGTCGGTTGTACCCGTCTTGCCGGCCTGCGGCCGGCCGATATTCGCCGGCGTCGCCGTCCCCCCATTTTCGACGACGGCGCGGAGGATATCGGTCATGATGTACGCCACCTCCGGCCGCAGCACCGATTGCTGCACAAGCCTGGCCTCCTCCAGCACCCGGTCGTTCTCGTCCAGCACCCGCATCACCGCCAGCGGCCGCGACACCACCCCCTGGTTGGCGAAGGCGGTGTAAGCGGCGCAAAGCTCCAGAAGATTGATGCCGTGGGTCAGCCCGCCCAGGGCCGACGCCAGGTTGTCGTCCTCCGGCACCAGCGTCGTCACGCCCAGGCTGCGGGCGAGGTCCAGCACATTCCCCATCCCCACCTGGCGGCCCAGCTTGACTGCGGCCACGTTCACCGACTGGCGCACCGCCTTCTTCATCGTCACCGGTCCGCGGTACTTCTTATCGTAGTTTTGCGGCGAATAGCCGCCGATATTCACCGGCGAATCGATGATGATCGTGTTGGCCGCCAGCCCCTGCCCCAGAGCGGTCGTATACACGAACGGCTTGAACGCCGACCCCGGCTGGCGGACCTCGGCCGTTACCCGGTTGATCTGGCTCTCCTCGTAATTCCTCCCCCCCACCATCGCCCGGATGTGGCCGTTCCGCGGGTCGAGGATAAGCACCGCCCCCTGGTTCTTGCCGAGCACGGCCTCGGCCGCCTGCTGCAGCTTCATATCCATCGTCGTGTAAACCTTCAGGCCGCCTTTGTAGACCCGGTTCGCCCCGTACCGCCCCACCAGCTCCTTGGCGACGTAATCGAGGAAATACGACGCCTGCACCTCCCGCCGCTTCTTGCCGGTGGGCGTCACCGGCTCGCGCTGGGCGGCCTCGGCCTGCGCCTGGGTGATGCTGCCGGCGTTCACCAGCCCCTGCAGCACCGTGCCGCGGCGCTTCAAGGCCGCCTGGGCGTTGACGTACGGCGAAAATATGCTTGGTCCCCGCGGCAGGCCGGCCAGCATCGCGCTTTCGGCCAGCGTCAGCTCGGCGGCGTGCTTGCCGTAATATACCTGCGACGCCGCCTCGATGCCGTAAGCCCCCTCGCCGAAATATACCTGGTTGAGGTACGCCTGGAGAATCTCCTGCTTGGAAAACTTCCGCTCGATGACCAGCGCCAGCAGCGCCTCCTTGATCTTGCGGCTCAGCGTCTGCTCCTGGGTCAGGAACATATCCCTGGCCAGCTGCTGCGTGATCGTGCTGCCGCCCTCCACCACGCCGCCATAGCGGAGGTTGACCCACAGTGCCCGCAGGATGCCGATCGGATCGACGCCGATGTGGCGATAGAAGCGCACATCCTCGTTGGCGATGATCGCCTGCGGAACGTACGGCGAAATATTGTTCAGCGTCACCACGGTGCGGTTCTCCTCGAACAGCTTGGCCACCGGCTGGCCGGTGACGTCGAACACCTGGGTCGCCGCCTTCATTGTGAAGTTCTCCAGATTGTCGGTGCGCGGCAGCGAAAAAAACGCGAAACCCGCGCCGGCGACCGCGACCAGCACAAGAGCCGCGACAACGGCGTAAACGATACCGGCACGCGACGCGAAGCCCGTGCGGCGGCCGCGATCCTCCATGCATCCCCACCTCCTGCGTATATAGTATATCCAAAGCTTGACAGGTTGTTGCGGGCAGGAAAGATCGCCGGGGCTGCGAATAATTACATAATAATATTATTGTCGTCGGAGTGGGCCATGAACAGCACACCGATCCTGCAGCGCACCGCCCGCAACCTTGCCGTCGCCTTCTTGCTGCTCGCCCTTTTCGCCCCGCTCGCCGCCCTGGCCTCGCTCGCCTTCCCTCCTGCCGCTCCCGGGCCGACGGACGGCGCCGGGCCGCCGGCCTACGGCCTCCACATCGGCTTCACGGCCACAAACGCCGGCGGTCCCGTCTACGATACGCTTACCGTCGACCGGCGCCGCCGGGACAACCTGCCCACCGCCTTGCCGGTCGCCCTGCCTTACTACGGCGAACGCACCGTCTACCTCACCTTCGACGACGGCCCCGATCCCGACCTCACGCCCGCCATCCTCCGCATCCTTCGCCAGGCGGGCATCCGCGCCACCTTCTTTGTCATTGGCTCCCAGGCGGAAAAATATCCGCAGATCGTCCGCCGGATCTACGACGAAGGCCACGCCCTCGGCAACCATACCTACAGCCACGTCTACCGCGACCTCTACCGCTCGCCGGCCGCCTACACCGCCCAGCTCCGCCGCACCGACGACATCCTGATGAAAATTATCGGTGTCCGGCCCCGCATATCCCGCGCTCCCGGCGGAACGGCCGGCAGCTTCACCGCCGAATACTGGCAGGCCCTCACCGCCCAGGGTTACCGCGAGGTCGGCTGGAACGTCAACTCCGGCGACGCTTCGCGGGCCACGGCCGTCCGGATCGCCGCCAACGTCGCCCACCAGATGGACAGCGGCAAATACCTGTGGAACCGCGCCATCGTCCTCATGCACGACGGCCCCGGCCACGACGAAACCGTCCGCGCCCTCCCCGCCGTCATAAAATATTTTAAGGACCGCGGTTTCACTTTCCGGGTGGTGAATCTCGAGACGCCGCCGGCCTGGTGAACGCAAAGGAGCCCCGGACTTGGTCCGGGGCTCCTACATATGCGCCAGCTCATGCGCCGCTGTAGTTGGGCGCCTCCTTGGTGATGTTTATGTCGTGGGGATGGCTCTCCTTGAGGCCGGCGCTGGTGATCTTCACGAAACGGGTCTTGGTGATCAGCTCGTCGATGTTCTTCACCCCGCAGTAACCCATGCCGGCGCGCAGGCCGCCCACCATCTGGTACAAAGTATCGGCCACCACCCCTTTGTAGGGGATGCGGCCTTCGATGCCTTCGGGCACCAGCTTGTCCATGTTGTCCTGGAAGTAACGGTCCTTGCTGCCGTCGACCATCGCCCCCAGCGAGCCCATGCCGCGGTAGATCTTGTAGCTGCGGCCCTGGTAGATGATCGTCTCCCCGGGGCTCTCCTCGGTGCCGGCCAGCAGGTTGCCGATCATCACCACGTTGGCGCCGGCGGCGATGGCCTTGGTGATGTCCCCCGAATACTTGATGCCGCCGTCGGCGATTACCGGCACGCCGTGCGGCCGCGCCGCCGTAGCGCAGTCGTACACCGCCGTTATCTGGGGCATGCCGATGCCGGCGATCACGCGCGTCGTACAGATCGAGCCCGGCCCCATGCCCACCTTGACAGCGTCGGCGCCCGCCTCGATCAGGTCGCGGGTCGCTTCGGCCGTAGCCACGTTGCCGGCCATCAGCTCGACGTCGGGATAGCTCTGCTTGATAGTCTTAACCGCTTCGATAACCCCCCGGGAGTGGCCATGGGCGGTATCGACCACCAGTACGTCCACCTTGGCCTTGACCAGCGCCGCCACCCGGTCGTGCATGTCGGCCCCCACGCCGACGGCGGCGGCCACCAGCAGGCGACCCTTGGAATCCTTGGCCGACAGCGGGTACTTCTGCGCCTTCTCGATATCCTTGATGGTGATGAGACCCTTCAGATAGCCGCGTTTGTCGACCAGCGGCAGCTTCTCGATACGGTGCTTGCGGAGCAGCTCCTTGGCCTGCTCCAGCGAGGTGCCCACCGCAGCGGTGATGAGATTTTCCCTCGTCATGCACTCGTATATCTTGCGGGTCAGGTCGGTTTCGAACCGCAGATCGCGGTTGGTGAGGATGCCTACCAGCCGGCCGCCGTTCTCGGTGATCGGCACGCCCGAGATGCGGTAGCGCTCCATGAGGTCGTGGGCGTCCTGCAGCGTGTTGTCCGGCGCCAGGAATATCGGGTCGACGATGATGCCGTGCTCCGACCGCTTGACCTTGTCGATCTCGTTGGCCTGACGCTCGATGGAGAGATTCTTGTGGATGACGCCGAGGCCGCCTTCCCGTGCCATGGCGATCGCCATGCGCGCCTCGGTGACCGTATCCATCCCCGAGCTTATGATCGGTGTGTTCAGCCTGATGTTCTTGGTGAGATGCGTGGTGACGTCCACTTCCCGGGGGAGGATCTCCGAGCGGCCGGGAATGAGGAGGACGTCGTCAAAAGTCAGGCCTTCGGGGCCGAACTTGTCGTCGAACATGCTTCTCAACTCCTTTCAACAATTCTCAACACGTATTTTGAATATAATACCATAACTGCTCGGCCGAAATCCACCCTTTTGCCGCGCCGGCCGAAAAAAATTCCCGCCGCCGGCGGCGGATACAAACCGTTTTCCCACTTCACACTAAATCTATCATGCGCAGCCGGAGGAGAAAAATGCTCGCAATCCGCGATGGAACCGTCCATACTGTCAGCCACGGCACTATCGAGGGCGGCGTAGTCCTGCTGGCCGCCGGCAAAATCGTCGCCGTCGGCCGGCACCTGCCCGTCCCGGCCGACGCCCGCGTGCTCGACGCCGCCGGCTGCGTCGTCACCCCCGGCCTCATCGACTGCCACACCCACCTCGGCATCGCCGAGGAAGGCGTCGGCGACGCCCATGTCGACAAAAACGAAATCGCCGATCCCGTCTGCCCCCACCTGCGGGCCCTCGACGCCGTCAACCCCGAAGACGAAGGCCTCGAAGACGCCGTTGGCGGCGGCGTCACCGCCATCATCGCCACCCCCGGCAGTGAAAACGTCATCGGCGGCCAGAGCGTAGCCATCAAGACCCGCGGCCGCATCATCGACGACATGGTCCTGCGCCAGCCGGCCGGGGTCAAGATCGCCTTCGGCGAGAACCCCATCAAGCTGTACGGCGGCAAGGACCGGGCCCCCTCGACCCGCATGACCGTCGCCGGCATCATCCGCGAGAACCTCGCCGCCGCCGCCGACTACGTGAAAAAGCCGCCGGCTGAACGCAACCTGCGGCTGGAGATCCTCGCTAAAGTTCTGCGCGGCGAACTGCCCCTGCGGGCCCACGCCCATGCCGCCGACGACATCATGACCGCGCTCAGGATCGCGGCCGAATTCGGCCTCGCCATCACCCTCGAGCACGCCACCGCCGGCCACAAGGTCGCCGACGCCATCGCCGCCCGTGGCGTACCCGCCGCCGTCGGGCCGTCCATCACCGCCCGCGTCAAGGTCGAGCTCCGCGACCGCACCTACCGCACCCCGGCCATCCTCCACGCTGCCGGCGTCAAGGTCGCCCTCATCACCGACCACCCCTTCCTGCCCATCGGCGGCCTCCGCCTCGAAGCCGCCCTCGCCGTCCGCGAAGGCCTGCCCTACGACGCGGCGCTGCGGGCCATCACGCTGAGCGCCGCCGAGATCATCGGCGTCGCCGGCCGGGTGGGCAGCATCGACGCCGGCAAGGACGCCGACCTCGTCATCTTCGATGGCGACCCGTTCGCCGTCGCGACGAAGATAAAACAGGTGTTTATCGACGGGAACCCCGTCTACAGCACATAGTCCCCGTCCCGGCAGCGGCGGCCGTCGGCCAGCGCCCGCGCCAGGTCGCCGGGCGCCAGCACCGGCGCCGCCAGCAGGCCGGCCGCCTGCCAGGGGGCGACGGCGATCCGCACGCCCCCGTCGGCATGAAAGTCATAGCCGTCCAGCCCGCAGCGGGCGGCCGCCTCGCCGGCCCGCCGCCAGTGGAACAGGCACGAGCCGGGGCCGGCAACCGTCTGCCAGACAACCGGCCGCCGCCTGAACTGGGCGACGTGGCGCCGGAAAAAATCCCTCTCCAGCCACGCCGCCAGGCCGGTGCCGGCCACGGCGGCAAAGTCGGCCGCAAACTCCGTCCGGCCGGCGTAGCGGCCGACCAGGCCGTCCAGCCTCTCCTGCAATACGTCCGCACCCATAAGCCCCGGCGCGGCCACCTCCTCCTGCCCCGGCCAGGCGTGGCCGAGCAGCGCCAGCACCGCCGCGCTCGCGAAGTCGGCCGCCAGCTCCTTCGCCAGCGGCGGGCAGCGCCAGCCCTCGCCGCTTATCCCCGCGGCCAGCAGGTTGTATACGGACACGGGATGCAGCTTGATAGCCGCCGCCAGGGCGGCAAAAAAATCCTCCGGCAGCTGGCCGCGGGCCGGCCCGGCCCAATATAGCCGCCGCAGCCGCTCCTGCAGCGCCGCCGTTTCCGCCGGCGAATACCTTACCACTGCGGCCGGCGGCGAAAACCTGTCCATTGCCAATTCCTGCGGGAGCTCATCGTAGCCGGCCAGCGCCGGGCGATCGCCCGGCGAGCCGCCAAGCTCGGCGGCCATCGCCGCCGCCTCGCCCTCCGGCATGGCCAGGGACGCCGCCAGCAGCCTGTCGATGCCGTCAGCCGCCAGCAGGTAGCGCAGCGACGCCAGCCACAAGGCCAGCGCCCGCTGCGGCAGCTTAACCCCCAGCGGCAGCCAGACCGCCGGCGCGAAGCGGTAGCCCCGGTCGGTTATCGCCGTTGCCCGCAGCTCGGCCGCCGCCGCCGCCGCAATCATCGCCAGGCGGCCGATTTCCGCCCGCGCCCCGGCGGCCACCAGCGGCAGCGGCAGCCGCTGCAGGTCGACAGGCTGGTAGTTGACGGTCGGGTTGAACATCGCCAGCAGCCAGCGGTAGACCTTGGCGTTGAGCAGGCCGAGCAGGAAAGCGGTGTCGCCCCGGTCGTGCGGGAAAACGCAGCTTGCCGCCATATCGGCCATATGCCCGGCCGGCAGCAGCTTGGCGGTAAAGGCCTTGCTGCTGATCAGGCCGTAGACGATCCCTTCCTTGAACCAATACCGCGGGTTGGGCAGCTGGGCGGAATAATGGCGGCGGTAAAATTCCTGCGCCGCTTCCGTCCAGCGGACGTAGTGGGCGGCGGGGCGGGCGTAGCGGTAGCCGCTCGCCTCCTTCTCGTACGGCGCCCAGCCCGGGGCCGCGCCGCCCGGCTGCCACACCTCCCACCAACGGCGGACGAACCGGGCGTTGTCGGCCGTCTTCATCCCCAGGACGACGTCGGCGACCTCGTGCAGTTGCCTCCCTTCGGCCGCCGCCGCCCGCAGCCCGTCGCCCAGCCAGTAGGCCAGCGGCCCGCCGCTGAGAACGGTGGCCGCCGCCGCCGTGCGCACGAAAACCTCCGGCGGGCTGCCGCCGGCGTTATGCTCCCGCACCGCCGCTTCCAGGGCCGCCGCCTTGTGCGGCGCCGCCAGCAGCTTGAAATACACTCCCGGCGTGGCGCCGTCCCCTTCTTTGTCCAGCACGAACAGGGCGGCGTCCACCACCGCGTCGGCGAACGCCCCCAGCCCCAGGTGGGCGAGCGTGCGGACCGCCGCCCGGCCGAACACCTCGCGGCGCAGGGCGGCGTAGCTGCGGATGAACAGGAAGGTCTGCGGCGTCACCATCGCCACGTAGCGCTCCGCTAGGTCCAGGCAGCGGAGGATGAAGGCGGCGTAGAGGTTGCCGGCCCCGGCGGCGTAGTGTCGCCGCAGGTGAGCGCGCAGCGGGGCGGCGTAATCGCGCTTGTCGAGGTACGGCGGGTTGGCGACGACCACCGTATAGCGCCGCGCCAGCAGGCCGGCGAGCGGTCCGGTCGCTTCCGCCGACGCCAGCAGCGACCCCAGCTCGCCCCCGCCGGCGACGATGTTGTTGTACAGGCCGGGCAGCGCACCGCTGTCGAGGGCCGGCGCCTTCTCCCTGGCCCGCAGCCACAGCGCGGCCCTGGCCACCGCCACCGCCCGCGCGTCGATATCCATCCCGAACAGATTGCCGTTGATTATCGCCGCGCACGCCGCCGCCGGGTCGTGCCCTTCTTCGCGGTACATGGCGTACAGCAGGTCGAAGGCCGCCAGCAGAAAATGGCCGGCGCCGCACGATGGGTCGCAGACCGTCACCTCGCGCACCGTCCGGAAAGCGGCGGCCTCCGGTGCCGGCGGCCGAACGCGATAGCGCCACCCCGCCGCCAGCGGCGAGGCCGGATGCCTGGCCAGCCACAGCGCGCCGAGGGAATTTTCCGCCAGGAAGGCGGCCATATATTCCTCGCTGTACACCTGCGTAGCCGGCACAAGCGTCGCAGCGCCGATCTTCGTGCACATGTCGCCGCGGGTGCGGCCGGCCAGCCCGGCCCGTTCGCCGCTGTGCCAGAACTGGTGGACCCAGCCGAGGACGGCCGGCGCGGCCAGCAGCTCGCGGCAATCGTCAAGCAGCGTCCGGCAGCGCCCGGCCACCGCCGGCGGCAGCCCGTCGCCGGCGGCGAAAAAGTCGGGCGCCGCACCGCCCACGCCTCTGGCTGCCATCGCCGCCGCCAGCGTCAGCGCCATCGCCGCCGGCCAGGCCGCTTCCCCCGCCCGGCCCCCACCTTCTGCGAGCGTCTGCCGCAGCGCAGCCACCGCCGCCCGCAGCTTTTTCCGCGCCCCGTTGTCCATCATGTCCTCCCGATTAAGAAAAAAGCAAATCAGCCGCTTTCTTCGCCGCCCCGCCGGCAAACTCCTACCGGCCCGCAAACGGAAAAAAGCCCGGGGCTTATCCCCGGGCCTGGAACCTATTTAAGCACATACACTTTTACGTTCTGAATTCCGAAGCCGTACGCCTTCTTGACTGTCTCCATCGCGATGTCGATGCGGTTGCCCTTGATGGCGCCGCCGGTATCCTCGGCGGTCGCATAGGCGCCGCTGCCGTCAGGGTACTCGATGTACACCTGCGAACCCAGCGGGATGACCCGCGGGTCTACGGCGATGATGCCGGGGCGCACCTGGGTGCCGATGTGGGTCAGGTTGCCCCACTTGCCGTTGTCGTGGGGACCGGGAGCGTACGCGGTGGCGACGATGTCCAGCGCCGCCTTGTACTCGTGCGGCGCGGCCGCGCCGACCGCCGGCATGCCCGCCGTCAGCGCGAGCACAGCCAGGGTGCCGATGACGAACTTCTTCACGGTATTCATTTTGAACACCCCTTTCTACGTGCCGGCGAGGTTAGCTGACGGGTTCGGATGAAAAGGGAAGACCCTACCGCCGCATGGCGGATTCACCCCACTAACTTGGTTCCCCCGCTTTCCCTGACGGGAAATTAGGCACAGTCTACATAATACACCATATCCAGGGACAAGGCAACCCCGCCCGGCCGCCGTCATTCCCGGTCAGCGCCATTGTCCCCGCGGATGCTCCATCATCCTCGCCGCCAGGCCGCGATGCGGCCGGACAGGGATTAATCTGCGTCCAGCGGCGAAAACTAGGATAGCGGCCATTAATATCCGCAACACGTCGTCGCCCGCAGGTGAAGCGCATGATCAGCGATTGGTTCAAAACGAAAAAGCCGCGCAAACTGCCGCGCAGCCCTGCTTCCGGGCCCGCGCCGGCAGCCGCGCCGGAGAAATTCGACGCCATCGTCGTCGGCGCCGGGCCGGCGGGGTCTACTGCCGCCTACTTCATGGCCCGCGACGGCCTCGACGTGCTGCTCCTCGAACGGGGGCCCTTCCCCGGCGCGAAAAACTGCGGCGGAGCCGCCGTCATCGCCGAGCAGATCCACGACCTTTTCCCCAACTTCTGGGAGGAATTTCCCTACGAGCGGATCGTCACCAGCCTCGAATACTGGTGGTTGAACGAAGACTCGGCCGTAACCGCCGGCTTCACCAGCGGCCGCCTCGCCGCCGCTCCCTACAACCGCCTGACGGTCAAACGCAAGAACTTCTACGCCTGGCTGGCCGCCAAAGCCGTCGCCGCCGGCGCCGCCCTCCGTCTCGGCCACCGCGTGGCGTCCGTCATCCTCGACGACGGCCGTACGGTCGGCGTACGCCTGGCGCCGCCCCAGAGCGCCGCCGTCCTGGCCGACATCGTCGTTCTCGCTGACGGCGCCAACTCCCTTCTCGCCGAACAGGCCGGCCTCATCCCCCGCCTGTCGCCGCTCAACCTTTCCCTGTACGCCAAGGAAACCATCGCCCTCGCGCCGGAGACAATCGAGGAGCGTTTCAACCTGCCACCCGGCCAGGGGGCGATCATCAGCCTCATCGGCCACCCCACCGCCGGCTACAACGGCACCGCCTCCATCCACACATTCCGCGACAGCGTCAACATCAACGCCGGCATAGCCGTGAACTCTTTCGCCGCCGGCGGCTTCGGCCCCGGCGACCTGCTGGCGCGCATAAAAAAACACCCCCGCATCGCCCCGCTCCTGGCCGGAGGAGTCACGCTCGAATACGGCGCCGCCATGATCCCCGAGGGCGGTTATCACGCCATCCCGCCCCTCGTCCACCCGGGGCTGCTCATCGCCGGCGACGCCGGTTCGCTCGTCAACGGCACCCATGGCATCAACCTCGCCATGTGGTCGGGCCGCTTCGCCGCCAAGGCCGCCTACGCCGCGAAAACCAGCCGCGACTTCTCGGCCGCCAAACTGTCCCTCTACCGCACCCTCCTCGACGAGAGCTTCGTCCTCCAGAACATGCGCGCCAACGCCAAGGCGGCCGCCCTGCAGCGCGACGCGCCTTACCTCTTCGACCTCTACAGCCGCATGCTCAACGAGGCCGCCTACCTGTCCGTCCGCGCCTATCCCATGCCCATCAAGGCCAAGCGCCGCTTCGTCTGGCGCAAAGTCACCAGCCTGCAGCCGGTCGGCAAAATCCTCGCCGACGCCTGGCGGGTGCTGAAGGTGGTGAAGGGATGACGAAACCGCCCGGCATAAACATCGCCCTCTGCGAATTCCGCCCTGACGACGCCTGGCAGCACGTCGTCATCGCCGCCCCGGAAAAATGCCGTTCCTGCCGGGAAAAAAACTGCCTGCGCGTCTGCCCGTCCGCCGTCTTCCAATGGGACAACATCCCCGACCATCCCGTCCTCGTCCGCTACCGGCAATGCGTGGAATGCGGCGCCTGCCGCCTGGCCTGCCCGGCCGGGGCGGTAGAGTTCGCCTACCCCCGCGGCGGCTACGGGGTCGTGTACCATCACGGGTAGGACATTGATAAGCGAAACTTGGCTCGGGCGATTGGCCCGAGCCTTAGTTGAGCTATCCGCGCCCAGAGCGCGGGAAATGCCCCATCTGCGGCGTTGCTCCTCGGCTGCCATCCTCAGCGTACTAACGTGTACGCGCGATGCTGTTAAACCAACCCTGCGCCTACCGCGTCTATGAACGTTGTCGCGGAGGAAACGGTGGTGTCAACCTCCGGTGCGCCCCGCACATTATTCGTGTGAATAATCGCCATTAGGCATTTTGCGCTGACAAGGCCTGTGTAATCAGAACGTGCATCTGGGGCATTCTGAACGTCCTGAGACAATTCAGACCTCTTTAATCCTTGCCCAATACGAAGGGCGCGAACCCGACCTCCGCCCAGGCGGCGTTGTACAATTGGCGCAGCAGGCCGTCCAGGCGCCGCCGCAGCATTGCCTTGACCTCGGCCAGCGACGCGAAAAACAGCTTCACGGCCGGATGGGCGCTGTTGAGCGCCGCCTGCTGATAATACTGCCCCGACCGCTCCGTCAGGGTGTGCAGGAGCCATAGCGCCGCCAGCGCCGGCACCGTCGTCTCCCCGAACGGCCTCAGCCGGGACGCGGCCTCCTCCCATACGCCGTTCGTTCCCAGCAGCGCGGCGGCATCCACCTCCGGATAGCGGCCGGTATCGACATCCACATACTGGGCGCGGTCGAGCAACAGCTCGAACTCGGCCTCGAACCTGCCCACCGCGGCGACCACCGGCTGCAGCTCGGGCGGCGCCTGGCCCGTCGCGTCCTCTACCTCCTGGCGGATCTGGGCCTCAAGGCTGGCGGCGAACTGAAACATCTTCATCTCTCCGTCTCCTTCCGGCAAAACAGCCCCTTCCGCTGGCGCGGAACGGGCTGTCGGCAATCCTGGGTTCCTATTTATCGGCCAAAAGACCCCCTGCCTTGGCGATATCGGTCTTCGGCAGGTCGCGGATAATGATCGTCACGGCCTCGGGCAGGCATTTGCCGGCCTCGCAGACGGCCGCCGTAACCTTCTTGGCCAGTTCGCGCTTCTGGTCGACCGTGCGGCCTTCGATCCAGTCGATTTGGATAATCGGCATGATAAGCTCCTCCCCTCTACGTATTGTTTAATTGTATTCGCCGCTGACAAAATTATCCCTGCTAAAGTCCGCGGGCCAAAGCCAATAAAAAACCGCCGCAAATGCGACGGTCGGACGCCCGCGGCTACGGAATCAGCAGTCCGGTGATAGCCCGCAGGTTGGCCCAGGTGCGGAAGGTGCCCACCATCGGCTGAACGCCGCCGACCAGGGCCGGCCCGAAGACATTGACCGCCCCCAGAGTTATCAAGAGCGGCGACGAAGTTGTGCCCGGTCCGAACACGGCCAGGCACTCGCTGACCTCGCCCAACTGCCCGCCGACGACCCAGCCGCCCATAAGGACGACTCCGGCACTCTGCCCTTCGAAATCCGCCAATTCGTCGATCAGTTCGCTCTGCTGTCGCACCATCGCCTTGCCGTGCTTCGCTTGCGGCGAGCCGTACTTGCCGCAGCCGGCCGGCTTGCCGGTCTCGCTGATCGGCGGAAAAACGAACGGTCCCTCGACTACGGCCGCAACGTCGCAGACATCGACGAGAAACTGGCTGACGAGGATATCGACGCCCGGCAGGGTGGGATTGGGCGGCCGGAAGCGTACCGTCGTCACCCCGACGATGGTCACCGCCGGCAAAACGGTGACGATATTGTCGTCCAGCCGGCCGAGGCGGCCGAAGGCGGCCGAACCGTCGATAAGCAGCAGCAGCACGTTGCGGTCCCGCAGCTGGCGCAGTTCATTGGCCAATTCGCGGTTTGCGTAATGGTGGAGAGGAGAATCCATAAGCCACAGCCTCCTTTCACTCTTCTATATATAACTTATGGAAACCCGGCGCATTATGTTACTAACACCGTCACCAACCTGTCCCCGTTGACAATAAAAAACGACCCCTCGCGGAGTCGTTCGGCCGTACGTATATCAGTTTTCCGGCTCGCCGCCTTTCTTTCGGGCGCGCTTGCGCCACCACAGCCAGCCGTACAGCGCCGCCACCAGCACGACGATGCCCACGAGCCGGAACGTATGCTGGCCGGCGAAGGCGATGTCGTGGCCGAGGAGAACCTTGATGACCACCGGCGGCAGCTTGCCGAGGAAGGTGGCCCACCAGAAATCCCAAAACGATATGCGGCTGATGGCGGCCACCGCCGTAATGATCCCCGACGGCGCCAGCGGCAGGAGCCGGGCGAACAGCAGCGCCTTGAAGCCGTTGGCGGCGCTGTAGTCGTCTACCTGCTTGAGGTACGGGCTGTGGGCGATCCAGCGTTCGACCGCCTGGCGGAAGAAGAAGCGGGCGAAGACGAACATGAACAGCGCCCCGATGACCTCGCCCATCCAGGAGATGAGCGTTCCCCACATCAGGCCGTACACGATGCCCGCCGCCCCCGACAGAATCATGAACGGGAAGACGATCGTGAACGTCATCACCACGAACAGGCCGAGGGTGACGACCACCCCCCAGGCCCCGAACGAGCGGAGATATTCGGCCAGGGCGGCGATGTCGCCCTTCTGGATTATGCCGTACGCATGGCGGAAAAATTCCGGCTGCCACATGTAAACCGCCACCGCGGCGGCGATGATGAACAGCCAGCCCCAAATTTTGCCCATCAGCCTCGTCCCACAAAAAAATATCGCGGCGTTTCTCCATAAGCATACTAAAATCGACCTCAAAAGGCAACAACAAAAAACGGCGCCGCGCGGCGCCGCTCTATCCCTCCCACCGTCCCAGCTCGCTCAGGAAAATGCGGCACGAGCCGCCCAGCCAGTGGACACAGTCCGGGCAGCGCCGGGCGAACCCCTCCTCCGAGACGTTGACCCACGAATACCCGTACCCCATAGCGTTGATCACATGTTCGAACTCCCGGCACTCGCCGGCGATCCCCCGCACCTCTTCCTCGCTGTACCGCCTCGCCATATCGCACCGCCTCGCCAAAAGTTTGGCCTTAGTGTGCGCATCCGGGTCGGGTTATTATTCCCGCCGGCCGGGGCAGCGGCAGCTTGCGGCAAACAGGCCACGCCGGCGGAAAAAATATTTTCCAGGGCGTGTATAAGCCGCGCATGACGGGGGCACAATGATAACGTAAATTTTCTCCTCTCCCATAATCGGCGGCGCAAGCCGCCACCTTTTTTTGCCTGCCTCACCCCTGAAAGATCATGCCGAAATGGTCGCCGAACCGCGCGCTCAAAGCCGGGCGCACGGCCGCGAACCGCTCGGGAACCGCCACCGTCTGCTGCGCCGCCTGGCGCGCCTCCAGCAGCACCCCGGTATCCTTCACGATATCGGCGATCTTCAGGTCGGGGATGCCGTGCTGGCGGGTGCCGAAAAACTGCCCCGGCCCCCTCAGCTCCAGGTCCTTCTCCGCCAGCACGAAGCCGTCCTGGACCTTGGCCATGATCGCCAGCCGCTCCCGCGTCTCGGCCCCCTGGTTGTCCGACAGCAGGATGCAATACGACTGATGGGCGCCGCGGCCGATGCGGCCCCGCAACTGGTGAAGCTGCGCCAGGCCGAACCTATCCGCCCCCTCCACCGCCATCACCGTGGCGTTGGGCACATTCACGCCCACCTCGATGACCGTCGTCGCCACCAGCACCTTTACCTCCCCGCAGTAGAAGGCGCGCATCGCCTTCTCCTTGTCGGCGGCTTTCAGGCGGCCGTGCACAAGGGAGCAGGGGATATTGCGGAAATACGTCCCGGCCAGCTGCTCGTACAGCTTGGTCGCCGCCTGGACCTCCAGTTTGTCCGATTCCTCGACAAGCGGACAGACGACATACCCCTGGCGGCCGGCCGCCACCTCCTTGACGATGAAATTGTACACCCGCTCGCGCATCTCGCCGCCCACCGCGTATGTCTTCACCGGCTTGCGCCCCGGCGGCAGCTCGCGGATCACCGACACGTCGAGATCGCCGTACACCGTCAGGGCCATCGTCCGCGGGATAGGCGTCGCCGTCATGACCAGCACGTCCGGCGTCGCCCCCTTGGCCTGCAGCCTGGCCCGCTGCCGCACCCCGAAGCGGTGCTGCTCGTCGGTCACCACCAGCCCCAGGTGCCGGAAAACGACGTCCTCCTGGATAAGAGCGTGCGTGCCGACGACCACGTCCACCAGCCCGGCCTGCAGCCGGTCCAGCACTTCCTCGCGCGTCCGCTTCGTCAGGCTGCCGGTCAGGGCGGCGATGCGAATGCCCTGCGGCGCCAGCAGCTGCGCCAGCGTGTGGCAGTGCTGCTCGGCCAGAATCTCCGTCGGCGCCATCATCGCCCCCTGGTAGCCGCTCTCCACCGCCTTGGCCAGGGCGATGGCCGCCAGCACCGTCTTGCCCGACCCCACGTCCCCCTGGACGAGCCGCTGCATCGGCCGGGCATCCTCCATGTCGGCCTTGACCTCCGCCAGTGCCTGCCGCTGGTCCCCGGTCAGCGTAAACGGCAGCGCGGCCTCCACCTTCTTCACCAGCGGGCCGTCGGGGCCGTGCTTCACCCCCGTGCTGGCCTGCTTGCTCAGGCTCTTGAGATACAGCAGCCCGCATTGCAGCAGATACAGCTCCTCGAACACCAGCCGCCGCCTCGCCCCCTCCAGGGCGGCCGCCTCGACGGGGAAATGGATATTCTCCAGCGCCGCCTCCCGGGCCATCAGCCCGTACTGTCCCGCCACCGCCGGCGACAGGAACTCGGCGCCCGGCTCCCGGCAATTGTCCAGCGCGTAGCGGACGAGCGTCCGCAGCCAGCGCTGGCCGACATTCTCGCTCGCCGGGTAAATGGGTACGATCCGCCCGGTGTGAAGCAGGTCGGCGCCGTCGATAACCTCGATCTCCGGGTGGGACACCTGCACCTGGCCGAAGCGCCGCTCCACCCGGCCGGTGATTATCAGCTCCATGCCCGGCTGGAACCACTTTTTGACGTACGGCTGGTTGAACCACACCAACTGGGCGGCACCGGTCGCGTCGCGCACCGTCAGCTTGGTCAGCGTCAGCCCCCGCCGCGGCCGGGAGTCCTGGACCGCCCCCACCGTCGCCTGGAACGTTTGCGCCTCGCCGTCGGCCAAAGCCCGGATGGGCTTGAGCCGGCTTCGGTCCTCGTAGCGGCGCGGGTAATGCTCCAGCAGGTCGCCGAGCGTAAAGATTCCCAGCCTGGCCAACAACGCCGCCTTCGCCGGCCCGACGCCCTTGATGTACTTGATGTTCGTATTCCTGTCGGTCAAGCCATCCACCCCAATATCGTTCAAAGCCCCCAACTGCAATGCCACGCACGCAGATGGGGGCCCGGCAACGAAAACTACTGCTGCGACCGGGCCTTGTTAAGCTCGGCGATCAGCTTTTCCACATCCACCTCATGCATGCGGGCGCCGCCGGCCACTGTCTCGTCGGCCGCCGCCATGCAGCCGATGCAGCCCATGCCGTGGCGGACAAAAACCTCGCGCGCCGCGGGGCACTGCCGCAAAACCTCGTTGATCGGCGTATCCTTCGTAATCAAGCCTGCCGCCTCCTCCGCGCCTTTTGCGGTTTTACTTCCATACTTTATGCCGAAAATCCTCCCGTTGCCACCGGCGGCGGATTTTATTGTTCCAGCCCTTGCATATCGGCAAACAGTTGTGGTAAAATATTTTTGTTATCGTCATCGGTATGTCTCGTCCCGTCGAAGGAGGTGGAATTAATGGCCAACGTCTGCGAAATCTGTGGCAAAGGCGAAGCCGCCGGTATGAATGTCAGCCACTCGAACCTCAAGACCAAACGCACCTGGAAACCGAACATCCAGCGCGTTAAAGCCCTCGTAAACGGTGAAATCAAAAGGGTAAACATCTGCACCCGTTGCCTGCGTTCCGGTAAAATCCAGCGGGCGGTTTAAACTGTCATAGCACGCCAAAGGCCCCCGGCATCACCTGCCGGGGGCCTGGTTTATTTTCCGGGCACGGACGCCAGCAGCTCCTGCAGACGGTCGCCGCCGATAACATACTTCTCCCCGCAGAAATGGCAGCGCACCTCGGCCTGCCCTTCCGCGGCCATCGAGGCCAGCTCCTCCCGACCCAGGCTCACCAGCATGGCCTCCACCCGCGCCGGCGAGCAGCGGCAAAGGAAAGCCGCCTTGGCAGGCGCGAACACCGTCGCCTCCAGCCCGGCGAACACCTTCAGCAGCATCGCCGCCGCGTCGGCCCCGCCCCGCACCAGCTCCGACACCGCCGGCAGCGCGGCGATGTTGGCCTCGAGCTTCGCCAGCACCGTGTCCTCGGCGCCCGGCATGGCCTGGACCATGATCCCCCCGGCGGCCGCCACCGTATAGTCCGGGTTGACGAGCACCCCCAGGGCAACGGTCGACGGCGTCTGCTCGGACACCAGCAGATAGTTGGCGACATCCTCGCCGATCTCGCCGCTCACCAGCTCGGCCGTGCCGGAAAACGGCTGCTTCAGGCCGGTGAAGCGGGTCACGTGGATATGGCCTTTGCCTACCGCCTGCCCGACCGGCAGCTTGTTGCCGGCCAGCGGCAGGGCAACATGGGGATTCTGCACATAGCCCCGCACCGTGCCCAGGGCGTGGGCGTCGGCGATCACCCCGCCCAGCGGTCCGTCGCCGGCGATGCGCACGGTCAGGGACTCGTCCGTTTTCAGGTTGGCGGCCAGCAGCAGCGCGGCCGTCATCGTCCGCCCCAGGGCGGCGGCGGCCACCGGGAAACAGTCGTGGCGGCGGCGCGCCTCCTCCGCCAGGCCGGTCGTCACGGCCGCAAACGCCCGCACGCCGGGAACGGTGGCCTTCACCAGATGGTCGGTCATAATCCCTCCGCAGCGATCACGGCATCGGTCACAATGTCTATTATCTCGATTTTCCCGGCCGCTATCCGCGCCACCGTGCCATGGCCGTCGGGCCGCTTCGACATCGCCGGCGAGCCGGGGTTAAGGAGGATTACGCCGTCCTGCTTCGCCAGCTCCGGCACATGGGTGTGGCCGGTGACCAGCACCGCCGCGCCCAGCTGCCGGGCCGCCGCCCACCGCCCGGCCTCGTCGAGCGTGTGCCCGTGGTTGACGACGATGCGGCGGCCGTCCACGAATATGTACGCATACGGCGCCTGCACCGGCATGGTCAGCACCAGCCCGTCCACCGCCGCGTCGCAGTTGCCGCAGGCGATGATGACCGGCTGCCGGCAGGCGTTCAGCTCCTCGGCCAGCGCCACCGGCTTGTACTCGGCCGGAATGGGGTTGCGCGGCCCGTGGTAAAGCACGTCGCCGGCGTGGATGATGAAGTCGCAGGCGGCGAAATAACGGCGGTACACCTCCCGCCAGGTCTCGACGCACCCGTGGGTGTCGCTCACTACACCGATGTTCATTCGCGCATCATCCATTTCCTGGAAATATTACAGTGCTTTCACCAGATTAGCCATCTCGATCGCCGCCACCGCCGCGTCGAACCCTTTGTTGCCGGCCTTGGTCCCGGCCCGCTCCACCGCCTGCTCGATCGTCTCGGTCGTCAGCACGCCGAAGATGGTCGGCACGCCGCTGGCGAGGCCGACGTGGGCCACCCCTTTCGATACCTCGGCGCACACGTAATCGAAATGGGGCGTGTTGCCGCGGATGACCGTGCCCAGGCAGATCACCGCGTCGTACTTCTTGCTCTCGGCCATCTTCCTGGCCACCAGGGGGATCTCGAACGCCCCCGGCACCCAGGCGACCTCAATGTCGTCCGCGGCCGCGCCGTGGCGGACGAGAGCGTCCATCGCCCCGCCCAGCAGCTTGTTGGTGATGAACTCGTTGAACCGCGCGGCCACCACGCCGAATTTCAGCCCTTCGGCCACCAGGTTGCCTTCGTAAATCTTCGCCATGTTATTGCGCCTCCTCCATATCTTTGAGAACATGTCCCAGCTTCGATTTCTTGACCGCCAGATACCGCTTGTTGAACTTATTGGCCTTGATCTCCAGCGGCACGCGTTCGCTGATCGTCAGCCCGTAGCCCTCCAGGCCCACCCGCTTGCGCGGGTTGTTGGTCAGCAGCTTGATGCTGCTAAGTCCCAGGTCGCAGAGGATCTGGGCGCCGATGCCGTAGTCGCGCGGGTCGGCGGCAAAGCCCAGCAGCTCGTTGGCCTCCACCGTGTCCTTGCCCCGGTCCTGGAGCGCATAGGCGCGGATCTTGTTCGCCAGGCCGATGCCGCGGCCCTCCTGCCGCATATACAGCAGCACGCCGCAGCCGGCCTCGTTTATCCGCCGCAGCGCCGTCGCCAGCTGTTCGCCGCAGTCGCAGCGCAGCGACCCCAGCACGTCGCCTGTCAGGCATTCGGAGTGGACGCGCACCAGCACGTTCTCCCTGCCGGCCACCTCGCCCTTCACCAGGGCCACGTGGCACTGGTTGTCGAGCTCGCTCTCGTAGGCCACCAGCTTGAAGTCGCCGTACTTGGTCGGCAGGCTGGTTTCGGCCACGCGGACCACGAACCGCTCGTGATGCTTGCGGTAGCGGATAAGGTCGACGACGGTGATCATCTTGAGATCGTGCCTGGCGGCGAATTCCAGCAGCTGCGGCACCCGGGCCATCGTGCCGTCCTCGTTCATCACTTCGCAGATCACCCCCGCCGGATACAGGCCGGCCAGCTTAGCCAGGTCCACCGACGCCTCGGTGTGGCCGGGCCGCCGCAGCACGCCGCCCTCGCGGTAGCGGAGCGGAAAGATATGTCCGGGGCGGCGGATGTCGGCCGGCGTCGTCTGCGGATCGAGCACCGCCTTGACGGTCATGGCCCGCTCGGGGGCCGAGATGCCGGTCGTCACGCTCTCGGCGTCGATCGACACCGTAAAAGCGGTGCACATCGTATCGGTGTTGTCGGTCACCATCAGGCCGATGCTGAGCTCGTCCAGGCGGCTGCCGACCACCGGCATGCACACCAGCCCGCGGGCGTTGGTCACCATGAAATTGATCGCCTCCGGCGTCACCTTCTCGGCGGCGATCACCAGGTCGCCCTCGTTCTCGCGGTCCTCGTCGTCGACGACGATGATCATTTTCCCGGCTTTGATGTCTTCGATCGCTTCTTCGATAGTATTGAACGGCATATCCATGTCCTCCTTCTATAGCGTGAAGCCGTTGTCGGCGAAAAACCGGGCGCTCAGGCCGCCTTTGCCGCCCGCGCCGTCCGCCGGCGTCAACCCCAGCAGCTTTTCCACGTATTTGCCGATGACGTCGGCTTCGAGGTTGACCGGCGCGCCGACGCCCTTGACGCCCAGCGTCGTGACCGACGCCGTGTGGGGGATGAGCGAGACGGTGAACCAGTCCGGCCCGGCCGCCGCCACCGTCAGGCTGATGCCGTCCACGGCGATCGACCCCTTGGCGACGATGTAGCGCATCACCTCGGCCGGCGCCGCGATGCGCACCACCACGGCGTTGTCGTTGGCCTCCTTCGTCTTGATAGTGCCCACGCCGTCGATGTGGCCGCTGACGATGTGCCCGCCGAGGCGGTCGACGACCCGCAGCGTCCGCTCCAGGTTGACCGCGTCGCCGCTCTTCAGGCCGGCCAGGGCCGTACGCTCCACCGTCTCCGGCATGACGTCGGCCGTGAACCAGTCGCCGCCGTATTCCACCACCGTCAGGCAGGTGCCGTTCACGGCGATGCTGTCGCCCAGCTTCACGCCGTCCATTATCGCCTTCGCGGTCACCGTCAGCCGCACCGATTTGGCGCCGCGCGCCACTGCCCTAACCTTGCCCAATTCTTCCACAAGCCCGGTAAACATCGCGTCCCTCCCGCACCGCCGGATAAGCGGTGATCAAAATATCGCCGTCCACTTGCTCGGCGTCCATATCTTCAAGGGCCACCGCCTCGGCGACCTCATTTACTCCCGCGCCGCCCACCGGCCCGGGGGCCGCGGCGCCGCCGAAAATCTTCGGGGCCACGAAGGCGTAAATCTTGTCGATGACATTGGCGGCCAAGGCGGCCGCGTTCACCGCCGCCCCGCCCTCCACCAGCACGCTCGTCAACCGGCGCTCGCCCAAAGCCCGCCACAGGGCACGCAGATCGACGCCTGTCGCCGTTTGCGGCAGGATGAGCACCTCGGCGCCGGCGGCTGTAAGCGCCCGCACCCGTTCGGCCGGCGCGGCGGCCGTCGCCGCGATCAGCGTCGGCGCCTGCCGGTCGCGGATCACTTTCGCGGCCGGCGGCGTGCGGGCCGTGCTGTCGGCCACGATCCGCAGCGGGTTTTTGCCGCCGCCCTCCGGCAGGCGGGCGGTCAGCGCGGGGTCGTCGGCCAGCACCGTGCCTACGCCGACGAGGATGGCGTCGCACGCGTCGCGCAGCCTGTGGCCCCTCTCCCGCGCCGCCGGCCCCGTTATCCATTTCGACCGGCCGCTGCGGGTGGCGATCTTGCCGTCGAGCGTCATCGCCGTCTTCATTATCCCGAAAGGCATCCCGGTCGACACCCATTTGATGAACGCCTCGTTGAGCCTGGCGGCCTCGGCCGCCAGCACCCCCTCGACCACCTCGACGCCGGCGGCCCGCAGCCGCGCCAGCCCCTGGCCGCACACCTTCGGGTTGGGATCGGTCATCGCCGCCACCACCCGCTTCACCCCGGCGGCGATCAGCGCGTCGGCGCACGGGCCGGTGCGGCCGTGATGGCAGCACGGTTCCAGCGTCACATACACCGTCGCGCCCCTGGCCGCCTCGCCGGCGGCCGCCAGGGCGTGCGCCTCGGCGTGGGGCGTGCCGGCGCACAAATGGCAGCCTTCGCTCACGACAACCCCGTCCCGCACCACCAGCGCCCCCACCATGGGGTTGGGGCTGGTGCGGCCGGCCGCGCGGGCGGCGAGGGCCAGCGACTGGCGCATATAGGCTATATCCTGCTCAGTGGGCATCGTTTTCAACCACCTCTGATTTCCGGCCGAAGCGCGGTTTTTTGCCAATAAAAAAGCCGTCCGGAAAGTGCCGACTTTCCAAACAGCCTTGAGGCAACGGGAAAACACAGGGAACACAGGCCTGTCACAGGCCTCGAAACCCAGCCTTTTCCCATCCAGACTATACTGTCGGTCCCGGAGTTCCACCGGGTCTTGCCGTGCGCCGATAACACACAGCTCGCGGACTATTTTATACCGCCGATCGGGAATTGAGTACGGCCGCCCAACAGCCTGCCGCCACTCTCACCCTGCCCCAAAGGCTTTGTATTCTTTTGACAATGAATATATTAGCACTTTCCGCCCGGCGGGTCAAGACCCCCGCATGGCCTGGATGGCTGCCGCCATGTCGGCGGCGCAGTAAACGGCCGAGCCGGCGACGAGAATGTTGGCGCCGGCGGCGGTTATCTGGCGGGCGTTGGTTGTCGTCACGCCCCCGTCAACCTCGATGTCCACCGTCAGCTGGCGCGCCTCGACCATCCGCCGCAGCCGCCTGATCTTGTCGATCATCGCCGGGATGAACGCCTGGCCGCCGAAGCCGGGATTGACCGTCATCAGCAGCACCATGTCCACGGCGTCCAGTATCTCCTCCACCATCGCCAGCGGCGTGGACGGGTTGAGCGACACCCCCGCCTTCACCCCCTGATCGCGGATGGTCTGCAGCAGCCGGTGGAGGTGGGGCGCCGTCTCGGCGTGGACGGTGATTATATCCGCCCCCGCTTTGACGAACGGAGCGATCATATCCTGGGGGTTGGTTATCATCAGGTGGACGTCGAACGGCAGCTTGGTCGCCTTGCGGACGGCCGCCACCACCGGCGGCCCGAACGTCAGGTTGGGGACGAAGTGGCCGTCCATCACATCGACATGGATAAGGTCGGCGCCGGCGTCCTCCGCCCGGCGGATCTCGTTGCCCAGGGCGGCGAAATCGGCTGATAAAATGGAGGGAGCGATCTTTATCATCTCAAAACCCTTTCTTGGCGGCGCGGATCCCGTCCAGCACCTCGCGGTAGGATTCGTAGCGGCTGCGGGCGATCGCGCCCGCGCCTACGGCATGCTTTACGGCGCATTGCGGCTCCTTCACATGGAGGCAGGAGGCGAACTTGCACGCCGGCGCCACGGCGGCGATGTCGGGGAAATAATATTGCAGGTCTTGTTCGGCGATCTCCGCGAACTCGGTGAGGCTGAAGCCGGGCGTATCGACGACGAAGCCTCCCCCGGCCAGGGGCAGCAGCTCGGCGAAGCGGGTCGTGTGCCGGCCGCGGCCGATCTTGCGGCTCACCTCGCCGGTCACCAGCGACAGTCCGGGCTGCAGCGCGTTCAGCAGGCTCGACTTGCCTGCTCCCGACGGCCCGGCGAACACCGTGATCCGGTCGTAGAGGCAGCCGCGCAACTCCTCCACCCCGCTCCCCGTCTTGGCCGACACCGGCAGCACCGGATAGCCGATTGCCCGGTATATCTCCACCAGCGGCGCCAAGACGTCCGTGTCGGCAAGGTCGGTCTTGTTCACGCACAGGATGGCGTCCAGCCCCGACCACTCGGCCAGCACCAGGAACCTGTCCACCAGCGCGGTGCCGATATCGGGGTTGACGGCCGCGAACGTCAGCACTACCTGGTCGACGTTGGCCACCAGCGGCCGTTTCAGCAGGCTGCGGCGGGGCGCGATCGCCTCGATCACCCCCTTGTCCGGCCCGGCGGCGCTGTACGTCACTTCGTCGCCCACCAGCAGCGAGAACCGCTCCTTCTTGAACCGGCCCCGCAGCGAACAAGCCGTCACCTTGCCGCCTGTCTGGACGTAGTAATAACTGCTATAGGTTTTTACTACTACTCCCGCCAGCATGATACCTCCCGGCTGCTTCTTAAGGCCGTTCAGAAAGCTCCAGATGCAAGAGGCGCACCGGAAGAGCGCGCCGCGACGCGTACTTGGTTGCGTACGCTAGCAAGCGCTCTGAGGAGCAACGCCGCAGATGGACTTTCTGGGCGGCTTTACAATACTTGCTCTTGGGACAGGACGCCGTTGATATACACCTGCACCCTCACCTGCCCCACGCCTTCCACCGTCTTCTCCACCCGGTCGCCCGGCCGGTGGACGTTCTCGTACGACACCCGGCGGCCGTTGTTGTCGGTCACGACGATCTGGACGGCCTGGCGGATCGGGCCCTCAGGCACGGTTATCTGGACGACGGCCCGCTTGATCGCCCCGGCCGTGCCCCTGGCCGCCTGAAGGTCGACGGTCGACCCCTCGAGCACCTCGGCCCCCGGCATCGGGTTCTGGCCGATGATCGTGCCCGGCGGATAGCGGTCGCTCGACCCTTCCGCCACCGTGCCGACCTTCAGCTTGAGGCTTTCGAGCTGGGTGGTCACCGTGCTCAGCGGCGAGCCGCGGAAATCGGGGAGGATTATCTTGCGCGGCCCCGCGCCCTTACTGACCGTCAGGTCGATGGGCGTTCCCTTGTTAACCTGGGCCGGCGGGCGCGGATTCTGGTTGATGACCGTATCGGCGGGCTTGTCGGCCGCGTACTGCTCGTCGACCCGGCCGAGCGCCAGGCCGGCGTTTTTGATCTGCAGCTCGGCGTCGCGTCTGTTCAGGCCGCGTACGTCGGGGACGACGGTTATCTCCGCCCCCTTGCTGACCACGATGGTGACGGTGCGCTGCTCCTTGACCGTCGCCCCTGCCTCCGGGTTCTGGGAAATGACGTAGCCGGCCGCGACCTTGTCGTCGAACGAGTCGGTCACCGAAACCCGCAAATTATTGCTGAGCAGGATGTTGCGCGCCGTGTCGACCTGCTTGCCGGCGACGTTCGGCACGACGACCTCGCTCAAACTCCAGAACTTGCCGAACGCCAGGAAGGCGCCGCCGGCGAAGCCCAGCACCAGCAGCCCCACCAGCGCCCACAGCCAGGTGCGCTTCCTGCCCTGTCCGGGCGGCGGCGCATCGGGCCCGTCCTCTTCCCTGGCTTGTTCCTCGGGCAAAGCCACCCGCGGCAGCACCTGGGTGGGGAAATCCTCCTTGGCCAGGCGGCGGGTATGGTCGTCGCGCAGGAAATGCTGCGCCGAGCGGAGGTCGGCGATCATCGCCCCGATATCGGTGAACCGTTGCTCGGGGTTCTTGGCCATCGCCTTCAGCACCAGGGCTTCCAGGATGGGCGGCACGACCGGGTTGAGCTCCCTGAGCGCCTGCGGTTCGTCCTGCAGATGCTTGATGGCGATGCTGATCGGCGTCTCGCCGGTAAACGGCACCGCCCCGGTCAGCATCTCGTACATCACCGCGCCAAGGGAATAAATGTCCGACTTGGCGCTCACCGGCGCCCCCCTGGCCTGTTCGGGCGAGAAGTAATGCACCGAGCCGATGATCGTCCCCGTCTGGGTCATCGTCGCCGAAGTCACGGCGCGGGCGATGCCGAAGTCGGTCACCTTCACCCGCCCCGTGCGGGTCATAAGGATGTTGTGGGGCTTGATGTCGCAGTGGACGATATTGTTCTGATGGGCGTGCTCAAGCGCCTCGGCGATCTCCAGGGCCACCCGCACCGCGCTCTCCACCGGCAGCGGCCCCTCGCGGACGATCTTGTCCTTGAGCGTCTCGCCTGATATATATTCCATGACGATATAATAGCTGTCGCCGTCGCGGCCTACATCGTAAATATTGACGATGTTGGGGTGGGAAAGCCTCGCCGCCGCCTGGGCCTCGCGACGGAAACGGGTAACGAACTCCTCGTCGTCGGTGAATTGGGCGCGCAGAACCTTGACGGCGACCGACCTGTCCAGCAGCTTGTCGTGGGCGCGGTACACGTCGGCCATGCCGCCGCCACCGACCCGTTCGAGAATGGTATAACGGTTGTCGAGAGTACGATTGATCAAGACTTTCACCCCCTAACGCAATGCCCTTGCCATTACTTGCCGGGCGATCGGGGCCGCCACGTCGCCGCCCCCGCCGCCGTTCTCGACGATCACGGCCACGGCGATCACCGGCTCGTCCGCCGGCGCGAAGCCGATGAACCACGCGTGGGGCTCGCCGTGCGGATTCTCCGCCGTCCCCGTCTTGCCGGCCACCTTCACGCCGCCGATGCGGGCCGCATAGCCTGTCCCCTCCCGCACCACCGTCTGCATCATGCCGTTCACCTCGGCCGCCGTCGCCGCGCTGGCCGCCGCGACGAACTCGCTGCTGCCGAACTTCTTCAGCGCCGTGCCGTCGGGGGCGGTCACGCCGGCGGCCAGATAAGGTTTGAGTATTATCCCCCCGTTGGCGAACGCCGCCGCCAGCATCGCCATCCTCAGCGGTGTCACCAGCAGGCTGCTCTGGCCGATGCCCGTCTGGGCGAGGTCGCCGTCGCCGAGACGGCTGAAATCGGGCAGGCGGCTGGCCGTTTCCGCTATCTCCCCGCCGAGGGGACGGGTGAAGCCGTAGCGGTCGAACGTCTTGGCCATCCTGCTGCGGCCGAGTTCGAGCGCCAGGCGGCCGAAGGTCACGTTGCACGACACGGCCAGCGCCTCTTCCAGGTCCACCTTGCCGTGGGCCCGGCCGCTCGACTCGCCCAGGACGTAATCGGGGCCAATTTTCAGCGTACCCTCGCAAGTATAGGTTTTCCGTTTATCGGTGATTTTTTCCGCCAAGGCCGCCTCGGCCACCATGACCTTGAGAGTCGAGCCGGGCGGATAGAGCCCCTGCGCCGCCCTGTTCAGGAGCGGGCTGTCGGCCGCGCCGACGATCGCCTGCCAGTCGTCGTCCAGCGTCTCCGGCTCGAAAGCCGGCCGGCTCACCATCGCCAGAACCGCCCCGCTGCGGGGCGCGATCGCCACCACCGCCCCGCGCCGCCTGCCGAGGGCCTTGTAGGCCGTCGCCTGCAGGTCGCCGTCAAGGGTCAGCGTCACGCTGTTGCCCGCCTTTGCCCGCCACAGCGACGTTATCGGCCCGAAACGGCGCTCGGGGTTGGTCATGCCGGACAACTCGCCGTTGAAAGCGCTCTCGATCCCCGACTGGCCGTAGCGCGGGCTGGTGTAGCCGACCACATGGGCGGCCATCGCCCCGTACGGGTAATGACGGACATACCGGCCGGACGCGTCTTGTTCGCTGTAGGCCAGCTTCTCGCCCCGGCGGTCGTAAATGGCTCCCCGTTCCACCTTGGCGGCGGCGGCCGCCGTGCGGCGGTTGAGAGAATGGCCGGCAAGGTAGTCGCCCTCGACGGCCTGGATATACGACAAATACAGGAACAGCACGGCCAGCAGGCCGAGGAGGACGAACGCCGTGCGGCGGACGGCGCCGCGCAGGTTGTCAAGCATCGGCCGGCCTCCTCTCCGACATGGCCAGCACCATGCCCAGGAGGATGAAGGTCGCGACCACCGAGCTGCCCCCGTAGCTCACCAGCGGCAGGGTAACCCCCGTAAGCGGCAGGAACTTCGTCACGCCGCCGACGATTACCAGCACCTGGAGGGCCAGCAGCACCGCCAGGCCGCCGGCCAGCAGCGCCCGGAAAGGCGTCGGCGCCAGCAGCGCCACGCGGAAGGCGCGATAAACCATCAGGATATACAGCATCATCACCGCGCCCGCGCCGGCCAGCCCCAGCTCCTCGCCGATGGCGGCGAAGATGAAGTCGGTATGCACCTCGGGGATGAGGCGGGGGAAGCCGTAGCCGAGGCCGCTGCCCAGCACGCCGCCCGAACCGAGGGCGAACAGCGACTGGACGATCTGGTACGCCTTGCCGCTGGGGTCTGTCCACGGATCGAGCCAGATATCGATGCGGACCCGCACATGGGGGTAAAGCGCGTACGCCAGCGCCGCGCCGACGGCGAACATCCCCGTCCCCCACCACAGATAGCCGGCCCGGCCGCTCGCCAGGTAAATCATGATCGTGGCCGTGCCGAAGTAGAGCAGCGCCGCCCCCAGGTCCCGCTGGGCGACGAGCATCAGCATCGCCAGGCCCCAGACCGCCAGCAGCGGCGCCATGACCCGCGGCTGCGGCAGCACGAACGGGCCGAAACTCCGCGTCGCGAACGTCAGCACCTCGCGGCGCTCGCTCAGGTAAGCGGCCAGGAAGAGAACGATGAGCAGCTTGGCGAACTCGGACGGCTGGAAATGCACCGGCCCGAGGATCAGCCAGTTGCGGTTGCCGCCGATGTCCACCCCGAACAGGGCGGTGGCCAGCAAAAGGACGATGCCGGCCAGGCCCCAGAAATATTTGTATTCCGACCATCGTTCCGCGCGGCGGAAGAGGAACGCGGCCGCGAGGAACGCCGCCAGGCCGATGGCCGCCCACAGGGCCTGGACAAAATAAAGCTCCGGCTTGAGGCGCAAAACCATGATCAGCCCGAGGGCCGTCAGCACCGCCGCCAGCGGCAGCAGCAGCCCGTCGCCGCCGTGCCCGGCCCTGCGGAGCGTGAACGCGGCCAGCAGCCAGGCCAGCGTCAGCCCGGCGGCCACACCGAGCGCCTGGTAATCGACCGTGCCGCCCGCCAGCTCGACGGACAGCACCCCGGCCAGCAGCACCGCCCCGGCCAGCAGCAGCAGGGCGCATTCCCGCCTGGTATCCATCTCAGGCCGCCCCGCAGCTGAGCAGGATGGCGGTGATATTGTCCAGGCCGCCGGCGTCGTTGGCCCTGGCCACCAGCATGGCCAGCAGCGCCGTCCCGGCGTCGTCCCGGCGCAGGATGGCGGCGATATCGCCGTCGCTCACCATGTTGGTGAGGCCGTCGGTGCAGATCAGGACCTTGTCGCCGGCCGCCAGGTCGAGGCTGCCGGTATCCACTCTCACCTGGTCGGCGGTGCCCACCGCGCGGGTGAGGATATTGCGGTGTGGGTGGAGGAGCGCCTCGCTGGCGGTTATGCTGCCTTTTTTCACCAGCTCGCTCACCAGCGAATGATCCTCGGTTATCTGCGCGAACGTATCGCCCCGCAGCAGGTACAGGCGGCTGTCGCCGACATGGCCCCAATACAGCCGCATACCCACGGCCAGCGCCGCCGTCACCGTCGTGCCCATGCCGGCGCAGGCGCTGTTGTCCTGGGACATACGGAAAATAAGCTGGTTGGCCTGGGTAATCGCCTGCGTCAGCAGCGCCTGCGGCTCGGCCCCGTCGCCGGCGGCCACAGCGTTGCCCACCGTTTCCACAGCCATGCGGCTGGCCACCTCGCCGGCCATATGCCCGCCCATCCCGTCGGCGACGACGAACAGCGGCGGCCGGCAGACGAAACTATCTTCATTTGTTTCCCGGACCTTGCCGATGTCCGACAGCGCATGGGCCTGCAATACCGTCACCTCGCAAAGCGGAATGTCACCGCGCCTACGGCGATAAGATCGCCGTCCTTCAGAAGAATCTCCTGTCCCACCCGCCGGTTGTTATGGAGCGTCCCGTTCGTGCTGCCGAGGTCGGTCAGCCAGAAACCGTGCTTATAGCGGGTGATGAGGGCGTGCTCATGGGAAACGAAGCTGTCGGCGACGACGATGTCGTTCTCCTCGCCGCGCCCGATGGAAACGGTCTCCGCCAGCTCGTACGCCGGCTTGCTCATCGCCACCGGCCCCGCGTCCACCACGACCAGCCTGGCGGACTCTCTGTCCGCCACGGTCGGCGCGGCCTCTTCCCGGGCCCGTCCGGCGGCCCGCTCCCCCCGCAGGTCGCGGTAGGCCACCTGCAGCACCATGAAAAGGAAATAGTACAGCAGCCCCAGGACCGCATACTGCAAAACGATGCCGATGAAATTCAGCACCACGACCTTGCTCGGCAAATCACTTCACCTCGTACAGGATGACCGTGTTACCCAGCCTGATGCGGTCCCCCGTCTTCAGCCGCTTGCGGGACACGCGGTGGTCGTTCACATACGTGCCGTTGAGGCTCTTGGCGTCGTAAAGCGTATGGCCGCCCTCCTCAAAAACCACGTACGCGTGCAGGCGGGACGTGTTCATATCGGTCAGCGGCAATTCGTTGCTCTCGCGGCGGCCGATATTGACCCTGTCCGCCCCCACGTCGAGCTGCAGCCCGGTATCCATACCCTTCAGCACCGTCAGCAGCCCGGCGATCGCCGCCTGGCGGCTGGCCGGCGGCAAATGCCCGAAAACCTTCGTGTCCGAGAGCGTCGCCGGGCCGGTGGCCTCGCGTTCGGCCTCGTCGGGCACCGGCTCGCTGTAGCGGCTCGTGACCCGCAGCTTGCCCCGGCCGGCCGTCTCATCGCAAAAAATATCGACCAGCGGCTTGCCGACGATCGTGTACCCCTTGCGCCTGGCCTCGGCCGCGACAAAAACGGCCAGCTCCTCGCGGATGGCCTGGCCGTACGGCGTCAGCCGCTCGTAATCCTCACTCCCCAGATAGACCCCGTACTGGTTAGGGACGTAGACCTGGGAAATGCCCACCGTCCGGTCGCCCTCCATCTCCCGCGCCAGGCGTTTGGCAATCTCCACGGGCTGCAGGCCGCCGGAAAAACGGGCATTAAAAAAGCCCTCGATGTACTTTTCGAAAAAATCCTCCATACGGCGTACAAAACCCACGGCGAAAAACACTCCAAATGCGTTGTTTATTTATTATACGTTATTTGCGGCGACTAGTCAAAATCATCCAGCCTTATTACTAATTATTTCCACACCGGCGGCAAATCATTCCCGCCGCTCCTCCGCCGCCAGCACGGCATGGCGGAGCTGGCCGCAGGCCGCGCTGATGTCGCTCCCCATCTCCCGCCGTACGGTCGCGTTCACCCTCCCGGCCGTCAGCACGGCGAGGAACCGCTTAACCCGCGCGGCGTCCGGCCGCAGCAGGCCGCGCTCCGGCACGGCGTTCACCGGGATGAGGTTGACGTTCGCCAGCCGGCCCTTGAGCAGGGCGGCCAGCGCCGCCGCCTGCGCGTCGCCGTCGTTGACGCCGGCGATCAGCGCATACTCGTATGTAACCCGCCGGCCCGTCGCCGCCGCGTAGCGGTCGCCGGCCGCCAGCACCGCCGCCAGCGGCCAGGTCCTGTTCACAGGCATCAGCCGCGTCCGCAGTTCGTCGTCAGGAGCGTGCAGCGATATGGCCAGCGTCACCGGCAGCCCCTCGGCGGCCAGGCGGTCGATGCCCGGCACCACGCCGGCGGTCGACAGCGTCACGCCGCGGTAGCTCAGGCCGAGGCAGTACGGCTCGTGGCACAGGCGGATGAACTTCACCACATTGTCATAATTGGCCAGCGGTTCCCCCGAGCCCATGATGACGAGCGAATTCACCCCCGCCCCCCGGCGGCGCAGGTACTCGTCGGCGTACAGCGCCTGGGCGAGGATCTCGCCGGCGGTCAGATCGCGCTCCACCCCGCGCAGCGTCGACGCGCAGAACGCGCAGCCCATCGCGCAGCCCACCTGGGTCGACACGCACACGCTGCTGCCGTAGTCGTGGACCATCAGCACCGTCTCCACCGCCAGGCCGTCGGCCAGCGCCAGCAGGAACTTGCTCGTCGCCCCGTCGGCGGCATGCTGCTCGGCCCGCACCGTCACCGTCCCGGCGGTGAAATGCGCCGCCAGAACCTCCCGCGCCTTCACAGGCAGGTCGGTCATGGCGGCGAAATCGCGGACATGCCGCTGGTAAAGCCACGTCGCCAGCTGGCGGCCGCGGTACTTCTCCAGTCCGTAGGGCGCCACCGCGGCGGCGATCTCCCCGGCCGTCATCCCGAACAGGTCGGTCCTGGTCATGCCGGCCCCCGCTTCCTCTCCAGGCGGGCGATGAAAAACCCGTCCACCCCGTCGCGGTGCGGCCACAGCTGGACCATCGCCTCCGCGCGCGGCACCGGCAGCAGGGCGCCGGCGTCAGCGAGCGCGAAATCGCCGTGGCCGGCCAGGAACGCCGCCACCACATGCTCGTTCTCCTCAGGCTCGGTTGTGCACGTGCTGTACACAAGCACCCCGCCCGGCCGCACGCACGCCGCGGCGCTATCCAGGATGGCCGCCTGCAGTTCCGGCAGGTCGCGCAGCATGCTCTCGCTCTTGCGCCAGCGCGAATCCGGCTTGCGGCGCAGCACCCCCAGCCCCGAACAGGGCGCGTCCACCAGCACGCGGTCGGCCTGGCCGGCGTATGCGGTATGCAGCTTGGTCGCGTCGAAAACCTTGGTCTCGATTAGACCCAGGCCCAGCCGGGCCGCATTCTCGGCGGTAAGCTTCAGCTTATGCTCGTACAGGTCGGTCGACAGCACCCGGCCCTTGTCGCCCATCAGCGCCGCCAGGTGAGTGCTCTTGCCCCCCGGCGCCCCGCAGGCGTCAATCACGAACTCGCCCGGCCGCGGCCCCACCACGTGGGCCACCAGCATCGAGCTCTCGTCCTGCACCTGGAAAAGGCCCTCCCGCAGCGACGCCAGGCCGGCCAGCGCCGGGTACTCCCGGCACACCACGCCTTCCGGCGCCCACGCCGACGGCTCGCCGGCCGCCCCCTCGGCCGCCAGCCGCGCCAGCAGCTCCTCGCGGCTTATCTTCACCGTATTCGTCCGCAGCGACAGCGGCGGGGTCGTGTTGTTCGCCGCCAGCAGCGCCTCGCAGTCCGCGAAGCCCAGCCGGCCGAGCCACCTCGCCACAAGCCACTCGGGATGGAAATACTTCAGCGCCAGGTAGCGGGCCGGCGCCGCGGCCGGGTCGGGATAGGCCGCCTTGTCCGGGCTGCGGCCCGCGCTCCTCAGCACGGCGTTCACGAACTTCACCGTGCCGGCGTGCCCGTACTTCTTCGCCAGCTCGACCGCCTGATTGCAGGCCGCCGACACCGGTACGCGGGACAAAAAAAAGATCTGGTATGCGCCCATACGCAGAATATTACGGATCACCGGGGCGACCTTGGCCAGCGGCCGGCTGCTGTAATGGCCGAGCAGCCAGTCTAGCGTCGCCCCCGCCTTCACCGTCCCGTAGACGAGCTCGGTCACGAACCGCCGGTCCTGGTCGGACAGCGGCCGCCGCGCCAGCTCGCGGGCCAGGGCGATGTTGGCGTACGCGCCCTGGTCGTTTATTTCGTTAATGATTTTCAGAGCTACCTCGCGGGCATCCGCAGCCATGAGTCAGTCTCCTCCGGCAAGGTCTCAGCGGCCGTCGGCCAGGAACATCTTCAGCGTCGCTTCCACCTTGTTCAAATCCACCGTCGTATTCAGACACGGCCCTTCGGGCCGCTCGTTCAGCACCCCCACGGCCGGCAGCGGGTAAACGTCCTGGATGCCGCTCGTCAGGTCGCGCTCGCAGGCGATCGCCAGCACGGCCTTGGGCCTGATGTTCCTGACCACCTGGCGGGCCAGCGTTCCTCCCGTCACGACCGCCAGGTGCGCCCCATACTTGTCGGCCATGGCCAGCAGGTCGCCCACCCGGCATTTGCCGCAGGCGCGGCAGTTGCGCACATTGCGGGTTATCTTGTAAGGGCACGACTCGTGCTGGATGCAGTGGGGCGTGAGGATGAGCAGCCGGTCGGCCTTCACCCGCACCCTCTTCTGCCGCACCAGCTGGTTGCTCACCTCGATGAACGAGCGCTCCACCCGCTCCTTGTCGACGTCGAACAGCTTGCCGATGCGGATGGCCAGCGGAAAAAGCAGCTGGATGGACGACCAGGCCAGCCCCTGGAAGGCCATCAGCGTCGGGTAGCCGAGGAGCGCCAGGATGATGCCGCCGACGCCGGCGACCACCGCCAGCACCACCGCCGCCAGCAGCACGCCGACGACGAACGGCAGATAGGCGCTGATATTCGCCATGCCGAGAAAGCTCAGCTTCCACAGCGCATAACCGGCCGCCACGGCCAGCACCATGCTTGCCAGAATGAGTCCGATAAACAGCCGCTTGCGCGGGCGGGCTACAGCTTCCATCATCTGTTTTCACCTCTATGTCAGGGTTTCGCCGACCGTCAATCCGTAACCGCGGACAAATTCCCCCATCGCCATGCGTCGGCGGTTTTCGGGCTGCACCTCGGTCAGCCGCACCGCCCCGGCACCCGTGGCCACCACCGCCCCGTCCTCGCCGGCCGCGACGACCCGGCCCGGCTCGCCGCCGCCCGCCGCCGCCAGCTCGCTGCGCCACACCTTCAGCACCTTCCCGGCGTGCAGGCAGTAAGCTCCGGGCCAGGGGTTGAGGCCCCGCACCTGATTGTGGACGGCCGCCGCCGGCCGGCGCCAGTCGATACGCTCGGCGGCGCGGGTCAAAAGGGGCGCGAACGTCGCCGCCGCCCCGTCCTGAGGCGCACGGGGCGCCGTGCCGTCCGCCAGAGCGGCCAGCGTCCGCGCCAGCAGCTCGGCCCCCAGCACCTTCAGCCGGTCGTGTACCTCGCCGGTCGTGTCGTCCGGGCCGATGGCCGTCGCGGCCTTTAATATCATATCCCCGTTATCCATGCCGGTATCCATATACATCGTCGTGACGCCGGTCGTCGTCTCGCCGTTCATCACCGCCCAGTGGATGGGCGCCGCCCCGCGGTAGCGCGGCAGCAGCGACGCGTGTACGTTCACGCACCCCAGGGGCGGCAAAGCGAGCATCTCCCGCGGCAGGAACTGGCCGAACGCCACCACCACGATCACCGCCGGCTTAAGCATCGCCAGCGCCGCCATAAACTCCGCCGCCCTGATCTTCTCCGGCTGCAGCACCGGCAGCCCGTAGCCGGCGGCCGCCGCCTTCACCGGCGATGCCGCCAGCTTCCCGCCGCGCCCCTTGGGCCGGTCGGGCTGGGTCACGACAGCGGCCACGTCATGGCCGTCGGCCACAAGCCTGTCCAGGCAGGGGACGGCGAAATCCGGCGTCCCCATGAAAACGGCGCACAGACGGCTCATGCCTTCTGCCCCTTGTAAAGGGTGGTCGCCCGCTCGATGAACAGCACGCCGTCGAGGTGGTCGATCTCGTGCTGCAGGGCGCGGGCGAGAAAGCCGGTCCCGCTCACCCTCACCTTGCGGCCCTCGCGGTTCAGGCCCTCCACCGTCACGGCGGCGCACCGTTCCACCTCGCCGAATACCCCGGGGATGCTCAGGCACCCCTCGGTGCCGGTCTCACAGCCTTCGGCGGCTACGATGGCCGGGTTGACCAGTTCGAGCAGCCCTTCGCCCGCATCGACGACGATCGCCCTAAGCGCCACCCCCACCTGGGGAGCCGCCAGGCCGACCCCGTTCGCGTCATACATCGTCTGCGCCATATCGCTAAGCAGTTTTTTGATCCTGCGGTCGATCTTCGCCACCGGCGCCGCCTGCTCCTTGAGCACCTTGTCGCCGGCCTTCCTGATCTCAAGTAGAGCCACGGAGATACCCCCCCTTTTCCAACCCCATGATAGCACAAAAGCTTGCAAAAATCACTATGGGGACCATTGATAAGGCCCCATCTGCGTTGTTGGTTCTCCGGGCGCTCTCTCCGGCGTACGCCCGAGTAAGCCTCCGGGCGCGTCCTCGAACCGCCTAGCATCTGGGACCTTCTGAACGGTCCCGGCAATTCAGGAAACCCCGGAAGACGTTTGCCTGAATTTATAATACATTCACCGGATCAACGTCAACAGTAATATCACTGCGCCGCTCCAATCCCAGGGCCCTGATTGCCGGGCGCACGTCCGTGCCGGCGGCCGCCTTGACGAGAATGTGCAGCCGGTAGACGTCGCTGATCCTCGCCACCGGCGCCGCGAACGGCCCCACCACCGGCACGCCCGGCAGGCCGGCGCGCAGCGCGGCCGCCGCCTCCTCGGCCTGGCGGCGGGCCTTCACCTCGTCCGTCCCTTGGACGGTCAGCTTGACGAGGGCGGCGAACGGCGGATAATCCAGCTCCCGCCGGCAGCCGATCTCGTCGGCGTAAAACGCCTCGTAATCATGGCGGGCGCCGGCCTGAACGGCATAATGCTCGGGACTGTACGTCTGCACGACCACCCGCCCCGGCGCCCCGCCGCGGCCGGCCCGGCCGGCCGCCTGGGTCAGCAGCATGAACGTCCGCTCGGCCGCCCGGAAATCGGGCAGATAAAGCGCCGTATCGGCGGAAACCACGCCCACCGCCGTCACGTTCTTGACATCGTGCCCCTTGGCCACCATCTGCGTGCCGAGGAGAATGTCGTACCGGCCGGCGGCGAACGCCGCCAGGATGCGGTCGTGGGCCATCTTCGCCCCGGTCGTGTCCTGGTCCATGCGCACCACGCGGGCCGCGGGCAGCAGGTCGGCCAGCTCCTCCTCCACCTTCTGGGTGCCGGTGCCGAAATAACGGATATAGCGGCTGCCGCAGGTCGGGCACACGTCGGGCGCCGGCTGGCTGCTCTGGCAGTAATGGCAGCGCAGCACGTTGCCGGCGGCATGGTAAACGAGCGACACCGCGCAGCGGCCGCAGCGCATCACCTCGCCGCACTCCCGGCAGAGAACGAAGGTCGCGTAGCCGCGGCGGTTGAGAAAAATGACGGCCTGCTCGCCGCGGGCCACCGTCTCGGCCAGCAAATCACGCAACGGCGCCGAAATCACGCTCCGGCGGCCGGCCTGCAATTCGGCGCGCATATCCACGACGGTCACGGGCGGCAGCGACGCCCCGTCGACCCGCGACGGCATCCTCAGCAGCCGGTGCCGGCCGGCAAGGGCCGCGTGGTACGTCTCCACCGCCGGCGTCGCGCTGCCCAGCACGACCGCCGCCCCGGCCAGCTCGGCCCGTTTCAGGGCCACATCCCTGGTATGGTAGCGGGGCGACTCCTCCTGCTTATAAGTGAACTCCTGCTCCTCGTCGATGATGAACAGGCCGGGATCGGGCAGCGGCGCAAACACCGCCGAACGGGCGCCGACGACGATGCCCGCCGCCCCGCTGCGCAGCCGCAGCCAGGCGTCGTACCGCTCGCCGGCCGACAGCTTGCTGTGCAGTACGGCCACATCGTCGCCGAAGCGGTTCTTAAACCGGGTCACGATCTGGCCGGTCAGGGCGATCTCCGGCACGAGCACGACCACCTGCCGGCCGTCCCGCCGGGCGGCGGCCGCCGCTTCGATGTACACCTGCGTCTTGCCGCTGCCGGTCACGCCGTGGAGCAGAAACGACTCATACCGTTTGGCCGCCACCGCGGGGATGATCGCCGCCAGCGCCGCCTGCTGCTCGTCCGTCAGCACAAGCGCCTGCGCCGTCCCCCCCGCGCCCGCGTAGCTGTCGCGCACCACCGCCGTCCGCTCGGCCGCCACCAGCCCGGCGGCCGCCAAGCCTTTGACGGTGGCCGCGCCGATCTTCAGCTTCTTAAGGTCCTCGGCCGTCAGCCGCTCCCGGGCCAGCAGGGCGGCGAGCATACGGCCCTGCGCCGGCCGGCCCTTCAGTCCGTCCAGATGGGCCGTCGCCGCCGCCTCGTCCACCGCCAGGCGCCAACAGGTCTTATACTGCGTCCGGGCCGTGCGGCGGACCACATTCTCCCCGGCCGCCAGCCCCTGCCGCACCAGCAGGCGCAGGGCGGCGGCGGCGCCTGTCCCGAGCTCGCCGCTCAACTGGGCCAGCGTCCGCGGCCCGGCGCACAGCGCCGCATACACGCGGCCGGCCAGCGGCCCCCGTCCGGCGAGAAACTCGCCCGCGTCCACCCCGGTCGGGCGGTAGACGACGGCGCTCCTGATGCCCGCCTTGCCGGGCACGAACAGCCGCATCGCCTCCGCCGGCGTACTGAGATAATAATCGCTCACCCACGCCGCCACCGCCAGCATATGGTCGGTGAACCACGGCCCGTCGTCGATCGCCCCCAGTATCGGCTTAAGCTCCTGGGGCGCGGCCGGGGCCTCCTCGGCCACGCCGACCACGAACCCCTCGGCCTGGCGGCGGCCAAACGGCACCAGCACCCGCCACCCCGGCCCGACCTGGCCGAGCCCGTCGGGCAAAAGATAAGTGAACGAATGGGTCAGCCGCCGCGCCGGCAGGTTTACGAATACTTCCGCGATCCGCGCCATAATACCCCCGCACCACCGCTCCCTGCGAGCGATAAAGAAGAGGGACCGGCAGTCCCTCTTGATTTTTTGCTGCTATATTTCGCTTTTTTCCCCCTCAATACCTGCTGCTTTCATCCTCATCGGCAAAATACGGGTCCTCCCGGTCCCTGTCCGGCGGCGCTTGCCGGCCGAACCACCGTACCGGACGCCGGTTCGAAGGCGCGAACCGCACGCCGCGCCTAACCCAGAATGGAATAACCCAGCGTCTGGAGCGTTTCCTCGATATACCCGCTGGGAATAACGGCCGGGTCGTAGGCCACCTTGATCCTTTGGGCGCCAAGCTCCACTTCCACCTCGGCCACCCCGTCCAGGCTGGAAAGGGTATGCTCGATTCTGTCGCGGCAATGCGCGCCCTTGATGCCGCCGACCCGGTAAACGGCCGTCTTCGTGCCGCCTGCTGCCGTTGCTGCCAAAATACCTACCCCCCGTCGATTATCGTTGACCGGCAACCTTAGTATGTCCCGGCCGCACAAAAAAATAAGAGGCTGGCGAGAAAGGCCCATCTGCGGCGTTGTAAGCGACCGCATCGTCGCTAAAGCGTCGTGCGTCTGACTTATCAGAGCGCCTTGCATCTGGACCTTTCTCGCCAGCCTGTTTCTTACATTATCTCTTACAGTCCCGCTTCCTTGCGCAGAATCTCCACCTTATCCGTCCGCTCCCACGGCAGATCGAGGTCCGTGCGGCCGAAGTGGCCGTAGGCCGCCGTCTGGCGGTAGATCGGCCGCCGCAGGTCCAGCGTCTTGATGATGCCGGCCGGGCGGAGGTCGAAATGAGCGTGGATGAGCTTGGCGATCAGCGCCTCGTCAACCTTGGCGGTGCCGAAGGTCTCGACAAGCACCGACACCGGACGGGCGATACCGATGGCGTACGCCAGCTGGATCTCGCACTTGTCGGCCAGCCCCGCCGCCACCACGTTCTTGGCCACATAACGGGCTGCGTAGGCGCCGGAGCGGTCGACCTTCGTGGGGTCCTTGCCCGAAAAGGCGCCGCCGCCGTGGCGGGCCATGCCGCCGTACGTATCGACGATAATCTTCCGGCCCGTCAGGCCGGCGTCGCCCTGCGGGCCGCCGACCACGAACCGGCCGGTCGGGTTGATGTAATACTTCGTCCCGGCGTCGAGAAACTCGGCCGGGACCACCGGCGCGACGACATGCTCGATAATGCCCTTCTCGATATCCTTTTGCTCGACATCCGGCCGATGCTGGGTCGAAACGACGATCGTGTCGATGCGCACCGGCCGTTCGCCCTCATACTCCACCGTCACCTGGGTCTTGCCGTCGGGGCGCAGCCAGGGCAGCACGCGCGTTTTGCGCACCTCGCTCAGCCGGCGGGCCAGCTTGTGGGCCATCGCGATCGGCATCGGCATCAGCTCCGGCGTCTCGTTCGTCGCATAGCCGAACATCATCCCCTGGTCGCCGGCGCCGATGGCCTCGATCGCGTCCATCTCGCCCTGCTTGGCCTCCAGGGCCTTATCCACCCCGAGAGCGATATCAGCCGACTGCTCGTCGATCGACGTCATCACGCCGCACGTCTCGCCGTCGAACCCGTACTTGGCGCGGGTATAGCCGATCTCCTTCACCGTCGCACGGACGATTTTGGGGATATCCACATAACACTTGGTCGTAATCTCGCCCACCACGTGGACAATGCCGGTCGTCACCAGCGTTTCGCAGGCCACGCGGGCCATCGGGTCCTGGCCGATGATGGCGTCGAGAACGCTGTCGGAAATCTGGTCGGCGATCTTATCGGGATGTCCCTCGGTCACCGACTCGGATGTAAACAATCTGCGCATCTTTTCCATAGTAAACCTCCTCCGCTTAGACAATAAAAAAACCCTCCAGGGGAGGGTTGGCCACTCTCCCATCTCGCGGGCCTAAACCCGCCGGACTTGGCACCGTTTGGCCGACACAACGGCCAATGGTTGCCGCGGCTTCATCGGGCCAGTCCCTCCGCCAACTCTTGATGAGTATAACATATGTAGTTTTACCGTAAAAATTGTACCCGAAACACAGTGAAAAAGCAATGCCTATCTTGTCAATAAACCGTAGATCCTCTGCAAAATTATCCCCGCCAGCTCTTCTTTGCTCATCAGGCCCAGCTCCTCCGCCCTACCGTCCCGGTAAAGCAGCCTGGCGATATTCGTATCGCCGCTGAACCCGGCGCCAGGCAGCGTCACGTCGTTGGCCACGACCATATCGAGATTCTTCCTCGTCAGCTTGTCGCCGGCGTTGGCCGCCAGGTCCCGCGTCTCGGCCGCGAAGCCCACCAGCACCTGGCCCTGTTTGCGGCGGCCCAATTCGGCGAGGATATCCTCCGTCTTCGTCAGCGTCAGCGTCAGCTCGTCGCCGTGCTTCTTTATCTTGTGCTCGGCCGGCGCAAGCGGGCGATAATCGGCCACCGCCGCCGCCTTCACCACCACGGCGCAATCGTCGTACTCGGCCAATACGGCCGCCAGCATCTCGGCCGCCGTCTCCACAGCCACCACCCGCACGCCCGGCGGCGGCGTCAGGGCCGTCGGCCCCGTCACCAGCACCACGTCGGCGCCGCGGGCGGCGGCGGCGCGGGCCACGGCGTAGCCCATCTTGCCGCTCGACCGGTTGCCAATATACCGCACCGGATCGATCGCCTCGCGGGTCGGGCCAGCCGTCACCAGCACCTTCTTCCCCGCCAGCTCGCCGCCCGCGCCCAGCAGCGCGGCCACTTCATCCACGATAACCGCCGGGTCGGGCAGGCGCCCGGGGCCTTCCGCCCCGCAGGCCAGCGGCCCCTCGTCAGGCGGCAGGAAATGATAGCCCAGCCCGGCAAGCTTGGCGATATTCGCCTGCACTACCGGGTTCAAGTACATATTGCAATTCATGGCCGGCGCCAGCACTACCGGCGCCTTCGTCGCCAGCACCGTCGTCGTCAGCATATCGTCGGCGATGCCGGCGGCCAGCTTGCCGATCACATTGGCCGTCGCCGGGGCAATTAAAAATAAATCGGCCCGCGTCGCGAGCGCGATATGCTCGACATTCCACAGCTTCGGCTCATCCCACATCGAAGTGACGACCGGATTGCCGCTTATCTCGCGGAAAGTGAGCGGCGTCACGAAATTGGCCGCCGCCCGCGTCATCACCACAAAAACCGTCGCCCCCAGCTTGCGCAGCCGGCTGGCCACCTCCACCGCCTTATACGCGGCGATGCCGCCGGTCACGCCGAGAACGACGCACTTACCTGCCAGCATGGCTTCTCCCTTACTTGATGCCCGACTTCGTCCGCTCATAAACGATCCGTCCCTGGGAAACCTCCTCCAGGGCGACGGTCACAGGCTTGTTGGACTTCGAATCCACCAGCGCATCTTCCCCGTTCATGATCTCCCGGGCCCGCTTGGCGGCCAGCACCACCAGGGTATATTTGCTGTCGACCTTATCGACGAGAACATCCAGCGACGGATAAATCATATAAGCCCCCCTCAAATGCTACTCTATACTGCCGCGTTTGCCGATAGCCTCGATCAGATCCGTGTTGCGGTCCATGCGGCACTTCTCGGCGAGAATGATCGCGGCGATCTTGGCCGTCGCCGCCGCCACCTCGTCGTTCACCACCGCATAATCGTACTGCGGGGCAAAACCGATCTCCTCCTGTACGCATCCCAGCCGCTTGGCGATCACCGCCGGGCTGTCGGCGCCGCGCTTCACGATGCGGTCCTCCAGCTCCCTGAGCGACGGCGGGATGATAAACACGAACACCCCCTGGGGAAACTGCTTCTTAATCTGCATCGCGCCCTGGGTATCGATCTCCAGGACGACATCCTGGCCGCTGTGCAGCATATCGGCCACCCAGCGCCGGGGCGTGCCGTAATAATTGCCGTAAACCTCGGCCCACTCCAAAAGCTCGTTCTGTTCCACCATCGTACGGAACTCATCCGGGGCGATAAACCAGTAATTGACCCCGTTTACCTCACCGGGACGGGGCTGACGGGTCGTAGCCGAAATCGAATAGTGCAGACTCGTGCTTTGGGCAAGCAACGCTTTGCATATTGTGCCCTTGCCGGTCCCGGACGGGCCGGACAGGACGATCAGGATACCTTGCCGCGCCATAGACAGCTACTCCCTTCGGCCCACCCTATTCCGCGGCTTCCTCGCTCGGAGAATCCTTGCTCACCAGGCGATGGGCCACCGTTTCGGGCTGCACTGCCGAAAGCACCACATGGTCGCTGTCGGAGATGATAACCGCCCGTGTGCGGCGCCCGTATGTCGCGTCGATCAGCATCCCGCGGTCGCGGGCCTCCTGAATGATACGCTTGATGGGAGCCGACTCGGGACTGACGATCGCTACGATCCGGTTGGCGGAAACGATATTACCGAAGCCGATGTTGATTAGCTTGATTTCCATACCCTGAATCCCCCCAGTCGTTTAAATAAGACCCTATTGGTCGATAAACGGCAGAATTCTCTACATTACTCTATGTTCTGGATTTGCTCTCTGACCTTCTCGATTTCACTTTTAATTTCGACCACCGTATTGGCCACCGTGAAATCGTTAGCCTTCGAAGCGATCGTATTTGTCTCCCGGTTCATTTCCTGGACGATGAAATCGAGCTTGCGGCCTACGGCCTCGCCGCTCGCCAGCGTCTCCTTGAACTGGCGGAGATGGCTCTCCAGCCGCACCAGCTCCTCGGTTATACTAATCCGGTCGGCAAACAGGGCCGCCTCCTGCAGCAACCGCCCCTCGTCGGGCTCGGCCCCCAGCGTCGCCAGCAGATCGCGCATCTTGCCCAGCAGCTTCTCGCGATACTCGCTCAGCACCTGGGGCGCCCGCGCGGCCACGAGCGCCACCTTGGCGGCGATGGCATCGATACGGGCCGTCATATCCTGCTCGATATTGGCTCCCTCTGCCAGGCGCATCGCCATCAGATTCTGCACGGCGGCGTCCACCGCCGCCTGCAGCTTCGGCCACAGCCCCTCCGCGTCGGTCGTCGCCTCCTCCACCCGGAGCACATCCGGGTAGCGGGCGATCTGGTGGACATTGCCCTCCAGCGGCGCGGCGAGCAGCTCGCCTAGCTCTTTCAATGCTTTATGGTAAGCGATTGCCAAATCTTTGTCAACCCTTACCGCCCGATTCTTTTCCCCGTACTCCTCCACGGCCGCGAACACGTCGATGCGGCCCCGCTGCAGCGTCGCCGCCACCGTCTTGCGAATCTTGTCCTCCAACACGCCGAGATTCTTCGGCATCCGGATGACTATCTCGTTATAACGGTGATTCACCGCCTTGATCTCCACCACCAGCCGGTATTCCGCGTCCAGGTATTCGCCCCGGCCAAAACCCGTCATGCTCTTCAGCACTTGTTTCGCACCATCCTTCAGCATCTATTATCTGCGATAACCGGCCGTTTAATAACGCGCGCCGGCGATGCCGCCGCCATCCTGCCTCGCTTGTTCGCAGCCGGGCCTTATATTAGGCGAAAAAATCGCCCAGGCCCGATTTTTCACCCTTTACTTCTCCCTAGCGGCTAATAATTCCTTTTTCCACACCGATAAAAAAAACGGCCACCGCCGAAATCCGCCCTGCGCCGCCCGCCGGGCCGCCGAAAAAAAAAGAGGCCTCCGCCCCCTGCAAACGATCGCCGCCTAGCGCTGAGCGGCGAAAGAAACGCGGAAATTGCGCGTCCGCTTATCGGCAGCCTTCACCGTCAGCAGCGCATCCTTATCGGCGGCGATATCGCGGCCGGGAAAATAAAAATACACCTGGACCTGATACCCGGGCGAACCGTCGCCCGGCGGCAGCGCGTTGACCAACTTCGGCCTGACCGTCTTGCGTCCCTGGCGCAAACTCGCCTCCAGCTTGGTGCCGACATCAGCCTGAACCCCGGACAACGTCACCCCGAAAATGACATACCCGGCGTAATCGTCCAGCACCTTGGCGGCGTCGGCGGCGATGACCGGTCCGCCGGCCGCCGTCCGGTCGCGGGCGTCGGCGGCGACCAGCAGGAAAGGCGTATAGTGGCAGGCCCGCTCGGCCGTATCGTTGAGCCTCGCCGCCCTCTCCTCGTACACCGTCCACGGCAGCAGGAAATCCGCCAGCGGCACGTTTGCCCTGCTGCGACCGTAGTCCTGGGCGGCTCTGATTGCCGCCGCATCCATCGGCACCACCGCCAGCGCCGGGCCGGACAGAAGCACCAGTATCGCCAGCGTCAGGACGAAAATCTTCACGACAGGCACCTCCTACTTTTCTCGGCTAATATATATGCCTGCCGCCGGAATATTTTTCCCATTTTGTTAGCCGCCTGCCAAAAACACCTTCACCGCCGAAAATAATTCCGGCAAACAATAGAAATTGTCGCAAAAATATCGCGCCGGCAAAAGGATTAACGCTATTATTGTCGAATTGGGCAACATTTAGTAAGATAAAATGGTAAAACAGTTAACGAAAGGATGATGTGATGAGACAAATTTCCCTGGCCGAGGCAAAACCGGGCATGATCCTGGCGCGTCACATCATGAGCAGCAACGGAAACATCCTCCTAGCTCCGGACATAACCCTAACCGGCGAATACATCCGCAAGCTGGCCATGCTCAAAGTCCTCACCCTTTTCGTCAAGGATCCCGATCATCCCGACATCAGCACCGCCGAATACATCTCCATCCAGACCCAGCAGCGCGCCCTGTCCATCCTTGACACCACCCTGAAACGCATCGTCCGCGGGGAAACATTCGCACCCGACGCCGTCGACGGCATTGCCGCCGACATCGTCGAAGACCTCCTCTCCCACTCCGGCCTCACCATACATCTGTCCGGCATCCTCACCCATGACGACGACACCCTTGCCCACAGCCTCAACTGCTCCATCTACAGCGCCATCCTCGCCCGTCTTGCCGGCTTCTCCATACCGCAGATCAAAGAAATAACCTCCGGCGCCCTCCTCCACGACGTGGGCAAAATGTGGATCGACAAAGCCATCCTAAATAAACCCGGCCCTCTGACCAACAAAGAATTCGCCATCATCAAGCTCCATCCCGAAGACGGCTTCAAGGCGCTCATCGCCAAGCGATGGGAACTCTCCAGCCTCGTCGCCCACATGGCCTGGCAGCACCACGAACGGATGAACGGCCTCGGCTACCCGCGCAAGCTTCGCGGCGACGAGATTCTCTCATACGCCAGGCTGCTCGCCATCACCGACGTCTACGAGGCAATCACCGTCAACCGCCCCTACCGCCGCGCCATGGACCCCGAAATGATCTACGACACCATGGTCACCGGCCTGGGCACCGAATTCGACGTCGACTTCGGCCAACTCTTCCTCTCCAAGCTCGCCATCTATATACCGGGGATGCGGGTCAACCTCAGCACCGGCGAAACGGCCATCGTCGCCGCGATACCCGAAAACACCCCCCGCCAGCCGATCGTCCGCCTAATCGCCCACCCCGACGGCAGCCCCTACACCCCACCCAAGGAAATTGCCCTCGCCGAATATCCGAAAATCCGGATACTGTCGACAAAACTATAGCCCCCGTACCGGGGCTTATGTTTTGTGGCCCATACCAAAGGCGGCCCGCTGCGCGGGCCGCCTTTAACTTTCCCCTATATGCTGAGTTTTGTCTTGATCCGCCCGATCGCCTCTTCGGTGTTCTCGCGGTTGCCGAACGCCGTCAGCCGGAAATACCCCGCCCCCGACGGACCGAAGCCGCTGCCCGGCGTGCCGACGATGTTCACCTCGGTGAGCAGTTTGTCGAAGAACGCCCATGAATCCATGTTGTTCGGCGTCTTCAGCCAGATATAGGGCGCGTTCACGCCGCCGTAAACCTCCAGGCCGGCGCTCTGCAGGCCCTCGCGGATGATGGCGGCATTCGTCATATAATAATCCACCGTTGCCTTGACCTGCTCGCGGCCGGCGGGAGAATATACCGCCTCCGCCCCCTTCTGGATGACATACGGCGTCCCGTTGAACTTCGTCGTCTGCCGCCTGTTCCACAGCTTGTTCAGCGGCTGGGCCTGTCCATCCTTCGTATACGCCACAACCGCCTTCGGCACCACCGTGTACGCGCAGCGCGTGCCGGTGAAGCCGGCCGTCTTCGAGAACGAGCGGAACTCGACCGCCACCTCTTGGGCGCCCTCCACCTCGTAAATGCTGTGCGGCACCTGCGGCTCGCGGATATACGCCTCGTACGCCGAATCGTACAACAGAATGGCCTTGTTGGCCTTGGCCCAGTCCACCCACTTCTTCAGCTCCGTCCTCGACAGGGCGGTGCCGGTGGGGTTGTTGGGCACGCACAGGTACACCATGTCCACCCGCGAAGCAGGTAAAGCGGGCGTGAAACCGTTCTCGGCCGTGCACGGCAGATAGACCAGGCCGGCGAAGCGGCCGTCGTCGCCCAGAGCCCCCGTGCGCCCGGCCATGACGTTCGTGTCGAGATACACCGGGTAAACCGGGTCGGTGATCGCCACCGTGTTCGCCACGCCGAAAATCTCCTGGATGTTGCCCACATCGCTCTTGGCGCCGTCGCTCACGAACACCTCGTCGTTCGCCAGGCTGATGCCGCGGGCCGCGTAATCGTGCTCGATGATCTTCGCGATCAGAAAATCGTAGCCCTGCTCCGGCCCGTAGCCGCGGAAAGTTTCCGCCTGCGCCATCTCGTCCACCGCGGCGTGCATGGCGGTGATTACGGCGGGCGCTAGCGGCTGCGTCACGTCGCCGATGCCGAGGCGGATGATCTTCGCCTCCGGGTGCTCGGCCTTATACGCGGCCACCCGGCGGGCGATCTCGGCGAACAGGTAACTGCCCGGCAATTTGAGATAATTTTCGTTAATCAGCGCCATTGACGATTCCCCCTAAATATACATATCGATCAAGCATGATGTTGCGCGGTCATAGCCCGAGCAAAAACTCCCCTCTAAATACTTCCACCGCCGGGCCTGTCATATACACCCTGTCGTCCGCCGCCCACTCCACGGTCAGGTCGCCGCCGTCCAGGTGCACGAGCGCCTTGCGGTCGCAGTAGCCGCCGAGCGCCCCCGCCACCACCGTCGCGCACGTCCCCGTGCCGCAGGCCAGCGTTATGCCGGCGCCGCGCTCCCACACCCGCATCCTCAGCTCGCTGCGGCTGAGCGCCTGCACGAACTCCACATTCGTCTTGCGGGGAAAGAGCGGGTCGGTCTCGATCTTCGGTCCGACGGCCGCCAGGTCGACCGCGCCGACATCATCCACGAAAATCACGAAATGCGGGTTGCCCATGCTCACGCCGGTGCCATGATACGTACGGCCGCCGACCGTGACCGGCACGTTCAGCGCCCTTTCGCCGGCCGGGCCGCCCATGGGGATCTCGCCCCTCGTCAGGCGCGGCCTGCCCATATCCACCCGCACGCCGCTTATCTTGCCGTCCGCAAACACCAGCTCTGGCCTGATCGGCCCCGCCAGCGTCTCGAAAATAATATTCGTCTTGGACGTCAGGCCATGCTCATATACATAGCGGGCCGCGCAACGGATGCCGTTGCCGCACATCTCGGGCTCGCTGCCGTCCGAATTGATAATCCGCATGCGAAAATCGGCGCTCGTCGACGGCAGGATGAGAATCAAGCCATCCGCGCCCACGCCGAAATGGCGGTCGCATACCGTGCGGCCGACAGCCGCCGCATCCTCGACCTCTTCCTTGAACCCGTCGACGATGACGAAATCGTTGCCCGCCCCCTGCCACTTTGAAAACTGCATTGAAATTCCCCCCGTAGAAACGCTGTTATTCTTCCCCTATATTATACCCGGCTGAAGGCCGAACGTACCGGCGCCCGCCGCCGCAGCAAAACGTGGCGGAGACCGGCGATGATCGAAGTCCAGCCGGACAGGACAAGCACTGTCGCCCATTCCTGCGGCCCCAGCGGCGTAGTGCCGAAAATCCCGTTCAGCAGCGGCAGATGGATCACGGCGACCTGCATCAGCGCCGAGCAGGCGGTGGCCAGCAGAAGAAACTTGTTGGTAAAAAAGCCGAGTTCGAAGATGGTCAGCACCTCCGAGCGGCAGTCGTACACGTGGAACAGCTGGCAAAACACCAGCGTCGCGAAAGCCATCGTCCTTGCCAGGGGCAGATCGCCCTTCAGCAGATAAACGCCGGCGAACACCAGCAGCGTCGTAAAGCCGATTTGCAGGCCACGGAAGACTATCTTCCTCGCCAGCCCGCGGGAAAATACGCTCTCCGCCGGGTCGCGCGGCGGCCGGTACATCGTGTCCGGCGCCTTGGGGTCCACCCCCAGGGCCATCGCCGGCAGTCCGTCGGTCACAAGGTTAACCCACAGAATCTGCAGCGGCAGCAGCGGCAGCGGCAGCCCGGCCAGCGCGGCCACGAACATCGTCAGCACCTCGCCGATATTGCACGCCAGCAGATACCTGATGAACTTCCTGATATTGTCGTAAATGCCGCGGCCTTCCTCCACCGCCGCCACGATGGTGGCGAAATTGTCGTCGGCCAGCGTCATCGCCGAAGCCTCGCGGGTCACGTCCGTGCCGGATATCCCCATGGCCACGCCGATATCGGCCTCCTTGACCGCCGGGGCGTCGTTCACGCCGTCCCCGGTCATGGCCACGATATGGCCGCGCTGTTTCAGCGCCCTGACGATGCGCAGCTTGTGGGCCGGCGACACCCGGGCGTACACCGTCGTCTCGGCCACGGCCGCAGCCAGCTCCTTGTCGCCCATGGCGTCGATCTCGGCCCCGGTCAGGGCCAGCACGCCCTTATCGCGGTACATCCGCAGCTCGCGGGCGATCGCCAGCGCCGTGTTGCGGTGGTCGCCGGTAATCATCACCGTGCGCACGCCCGCCTGCCGGCACAGGGCGATAGCCTCCTTCGCCTCCGGACGCGGCGGGTCGATCATCCCCGCCAGGCCCGCGAAAACCAGCTCGCGCTCGGCGCCCTCGGCAACATTGGCCGCCTCGCCGGCGCCCAGCCGGCGGTACGCCAGCGCCAGCACCCGCAGCGCGCCGTTCGTCATCGCCTCGTTGGCGGCCACGATGCGGGCGATAATCTCGGGCGTCAGCGGCAGCTCGCGGCTGCCGTCGAAATAGTAGCGGCACAGTTCCAGGACGGTGTCCGGGGCGCCTTTCACGTACAGCGCCGTCCCGTCGGGCCCGCCGTAGGCCACCGCCATCCGGCGCCGTTCCGCCTCGAACGGGATCTCGGCCAGGCGCCGTTCCCGCTTCTCGATCTCGGCCCGCCAGAGGCCCGCCTTGGCAGCGGCCACCACCAGCGCCCCCTCGGTGGGGTCGCCCTCCACCGACCAGCCGCGGGCGTTCTTCCTGCGCCACAGGCCGGAGATGCCCACGCTGCCCTGCTTGAGCACGCTATTGTTGCACAGCGCGCCGATTGTCAGGCATTGCAGTAAACATTTATCCTTCTTGGCATCAAATTCCTGCTTGCCGAGGAAAAATTCCCCCTTTATGTCGTAACCGGCGCCGCTCACCTCGTAGGTTTTATCCCCGCAATAAACCTGCCGCACCGTCATCGCGTTCTGGGTCAGCGTGCCCGTCTTGTCGGAGCAGATCACCGTCGTGCAGCCGAGCGTCTCCACCGCCGGCAGCTTGCGCACGATGGCGTTCTGGCGGATCATCCGCTGCACGCCCAGAGCCAGGGCCACCGTCACGATCGCCGGCAGCCCCTCCGGGATGGCCGCCACCGCCAGGCTGATGCCTGTCAGGCACATCAGCAGCAACGGTTCGCCCCTGGCCACCCCCGTCACCACCACCGCCAGGCACACCCCCAGGCAGCCCCACACCAGCAGCCTGCCCAGGTGTTCGAGCCGCCGCTGCAGGGGCGTCTCCTCCTCCACGGCCGCCTGGATGAGCCCGGCGATCTGTCCCACCTCGGTCGCCATCCCCGTCGCGCACACCACGGCCGCGCCCCGGCCGCGGGTCACCACCGTCCCGGCATAAACCATATTCTTGCGGTCGCCTACCGTAACATTCTCGGCGTACACCCGGTCGGCCAGCTTGCGCACCGGCAGCGACTCGCCGGTCAACGCCGCCTCCTCGGCCTCCAAGTTGGCCGCCTCGGCCAGACGGCCGTCGGCCGCCACCACATCCCCCGGCTCCAGCAGCATGATATCGCCCGGCACGAGCTCGCGGGCCGGGACATGCTGGACATTGCCGTTGCGGACCACGCGGGCGGTCGGCGCCGTCAGCAGCTTCAGCGTCGCCATCGACTGTTCGGCCCGGTGCTCCTGGAGGAACCCCAGCACCGCATTCATCACCACGATCGCCAGGATGGTCACCGCGTCGGCATACTCGCCCAGCAGTCCGGAAATCAGCGTCGCCGCCAGCAGCACCAGCACCATGAAATCCTGGAACTGGGCCAGGAAACGCCGCCACCAGGCCGGCTTCTTCTTCTCCGCCACCTCGTTGTAGCCGAACATCTTGAGCCGTTCCGCCACCTCGCTGTTCGCCAGCCCTGCATGGCGGTCGGTCCGCCAGTAGTTGAGAGTGTCGTCGACCGTCCTGCTATACCACTTCTCCATCAATTTCACCTCTTATACCTTGGCGACCGTTGATAAGGCCCCATCTGCGGCGTCAACCCTCCGGACGCTTGCTTGCGTACGTCCCGAAGTACGCGGCGCAGCGCGTCCTCGGGCTTCCTTGCATCTGGAGCCTTCCGAACGGTCGCTCTCTAACCATGATATTCCAAAGTTGGCATCCTTAGACCCCCGCAGCCGTGCCAAGGTGGCGCCAATTGGCGCCACCTTGGCACTCATTTGACCCTGCAGCGCGGGGGTGGTATACTTATGGCGAAAATTACCGCGGAGGTTCCCCATGAACATCGACGGCCTTTCATTAAGGACGCTGGTGGCCGAGCTCGACCGACGGCTCGCCGGCGCCCGCGTCGACCGCATATCCCAGCCCGACAAATTCCGCCTCGGCCTGTGGCTGCGCCAGCCGGGCGAAAACATCGCCCTCCTCCTGTCCGCCAACCCCGACAGCGCGGCCGCCTGGCTACCCGGCGCCCTGCCCGAGAACCCGGCCGTCCCGCCCGCCTTCTGCATGCTGCTCCGCAAACACCTCGAAGACGGCCGCATCGCCGGCGTCGCGCAAAACGGCCTCGACCGCGTCGTCACCTTCGCCGTCGATACGCGGGGCGAACGCGGCCTCATCGTCACCAAACAGCTCATCCTCGAAATCATGGGCAAGCACAGCAACATCATCCTCGTCCAGGACGGCCTCGTCCTCGACGCCATCCGCCGCGTCGGCGCCGCCGTCAGCCGCGTCCGCCAAGTGCTGCCCGGCCGTCCCTATTCCCTGCCCCCCGGCCAGCCGCGCGCCGACATCCTCGCCACCGACGCCGCCGCTTTCGTGGCCGGCCTGCGCCGCGACTACGCCGCCCTCGGCCTCGCCAAAGCCCTCGTCGCCGCCGCCGAAGGCATCGGCCCCCTCGCCGCCCAGGAGATCGCCTGGCGGTCCGGCCTCCCGGCCGCCCATACCGTAGCCGCCCTCGACGACGCCGACGCCGGCGCCTTGGCCGAAGCGGTCGCCAGCCTCGCCGCCCCCCTCGCCGCCGGCGAAAGCCGGCCCACCGTCGCCCTCAGCGCCGACGGCGGCAAGCTCCTCGCCCTGGCCGCCTTCCGCCCCGAGCACCTCGCCGGCCAGGACCTCAGGCCCTTCCCGGCCATGAGCGCCGCCGTCGAATTCGCCGCCACCTTCCGCGGCCAGCCGCCCAACCCGGAAAAAACCACCCTGCAGAAAATCGTCGCCCAGGAAACCGCCCGCCTCGCCCGCAAAGAAACAATCCTCGCCGCCGAGCTCGCCGAGGCCGGCGACGCCGACAAGCACCGCATCTACGGCGACATACTCATGGCCAACCTCCACGCCGTCCCGGCCCGCGCCGGCGAAGTCACCCTCGCCAACCTCTACGACAGCGCCGCCGCCCCCCTCGTCATCCCCCTCGACCCCCTCCTCAGCCCGGTCGCCAACGCCAAGCGCCACTACGCCCGCTACAACAAAGCCAAGCGGGCCGTGCAGACCATCGCCGGCCAACTGGCCGAATGCCGCGCCGAGCTCGCCTACCTCGACAGCGTCGTCGTCGCCCTCGACCAGGCCGCGGCCCTCGACGAACTGAGCGAAATCCGCCTCGAACTCGTCCAAGGCGGCTATATAAAAGAAAAGACCAAGCGCCGTCCGCCGCCACCCGCCGCCCCCCTCGCCGCCGCCGCCCCCGACGGCACCCCCATCCTCATCGGCCGCAACAACCGCCAGAATGACCTCGTCACCTTCAAATACGCCGGCCCCGACGACCTTTGGCTGCACACCAAGGACATTCCCGGCTCGCACGTCATCCTCAAAACGGCCGGCCGCGAGCCCGCCCCCGAAACCCTCGCCGTCGCCGCCCTGCTCGCCGCCTACCACTCCAAGGCCCGCGCCTCGGCCACCGTCCCCGTCGACTACACCCGCCGCCGCCACGTGCGCAAACCGGCCGGCGCCAAACCCGGCTTCGTCATCTACGACCGCCAGAAAACGGTCTATGTGACCCCTGATGAAGAAGAAGTAAAAAAAATGCTCACAAACAAAAAAGGATAAGACACCAAAGTCTTATCCTTTCGATATTTTCTTAGCCCTGTTCCTTCTACCGCCCTGCCGGCAGGCGGCCGTAGAAGCACTTCAGCGGCCCTCCGCCCACGCCGACCAGGCAATAATCGCAGTCGATGCACCGCGACCCATCCTGGCGGCCCTCCCGCAGCCTGGCCACGATGTCCGGCTCGACGATGAACGGCCGGCACAGCGACACATAGTCCGCCTGCCCGGCCGCGACGATCGCCTCCATCGCCGCCAGCCGCCTTATCCCTCCGACCACGCTCACCGGGATGCCGACCGCGGCCTTGATCGCCGCCGCCGCCGCGACATTATAATTCTCCGTCTCGTCGCATAGCGGAAAGAGGCGCGGGATGACCAGCGCCGCCAGCTTTTTCTTCAGCCACGGCGCCTCCCGCAAGGCCGGCGTCAGCTCCAGGATGGCCGCCACCGGCAACCGGCGCGGTCTGACGACGGCGAAGAAATTATCGTTGCCGCACGACACCTCGATAGCGTCGAACGACGCCGCCTCGCACAGCCTCGCCAGGCGGACCGCCTCGTCCAGCCGCAGGCCGCCGGCGTCGAAGTCGTACGCGCTCAGCTTGACCAGCAGCGGGAAAGCGCCGACCGCCTGCCGGGCCCGGCCGATGATCTCGCCGACGATGCGGAACCTGTTCTCCGTCGACCCGCCCCAGCGGTCGCGCCGCCTGTTCAGCGCCGGCGACAGGAACGCGGCCAGCAGATACCCGTGGGCAGCGTGCACCTGCGCGCCGGCAAAGCCGCTTCGCCGGGCGCGGACCACCCCCTGCACGAAGGCGGCGATAATCCGCTCGATCTCGCCCGCCGTCAGCTCCCGGGCCGTGCTGCCCGCCCCCTTGTAGCGGTAGCGCGACGGCGCCTTGGCCGCCTCGCCGGTCACCGCCGGCTCCGTGCGGCCGCCGCCGTGGGCGAGCTGGAGGACGAGCGGCGCCCCGTAGGGCCTGACTGCGTCCGTCACCGCCCGGAAGGCGGGGATATACGCATCGTCGTCGATCATCAGCATATTCGGCCAGGCCCGGCCGCCCCTGCTCACCCCGGCGTAGCCGGTGATTATCGCCCCCGCCCCGCCGGCGGCCAGCCGGCTGTACCGCTCGATCAGCTTCGCGGGGAAATCGTCGCCGTCGCCCACCCCCTCGTGGGTCGCCGACCTGATGATCCTGCTCGCCAGCCGCATCCCGGCCAGCGTCGTCGCCTCGAAAACCGCCGCCATCCCATCCGCCTCCCGCTTTGTCGTCCATCACGCCACCATCGTACTGGAAACGGCTTCCACCGTCAACAAAAACCGGCGCAGAGCGCCGGTTTTTGTTGACGATCAATTCCCCTTGCGGGCCACATAGAAGACATACCCGTAATACTCGCCGTACTTGCGGTACACGTCGATCTCGGCCGCCATGCTCTCAATCTCGGCCAGCCCCGCCGGATCGGCGGCGTACTTGGCGCGCAGCAGCGGCAGGCGCCTCTCTATCGGGACGTAGAAATCGTCCTGCCAGTCGGCCCCCGGCAGGGCGAAATGCCCCACCAGCTCATAGCCGGCGGCGGCGAACAGCGCCAAATTGACGGCCGTATCGGCGATCGTTGCGCCGACCTGCCGCCAGAAACGGTGCAGCTCCTCCGGGGCGCCCGGCCGCAGCCACGTCAGCTCGGTCGCCGCCAGATACCCGCCGGGCTTCAGAAACCCCTTCAGGTAACTAAGCGCCCGGTCGAGCCCCATGACGAACAACGACCCTTCGGCCCAGATGATGTCGAACTCCGCCGGCGCGAACGGCAGCGCGTCCATCGACCCGTTCACCGCCCGCACCCGGTCCTGCAACCCGGTCCGTCAGCACGTCCAGGAACGGCTGGTGGCTGTCCAGCCCGATCACCGTGCCGCCCGACAGCCGCGCCACTTCCAGCGTCGCCATCCCCGGGCCGCAGCCCACGTCCAGGATGCGCGGCGCCGGCGGCACATCCGCCAGCAGCCCGAAGGCCCGCCGCGTCGAAGCGTTCGACCCCGGCCCGCCGCGCGGCATACCGGCAAAAATATCGTACAATACTTCCAGATTCCTAGCCAATTCTGACATCTCCTGAGGCCTTATCAACGGCCGCCCCCGATTACTCCGCTATCTCTTGCAAAACCACCTGCTCCGCCCTATCCGTCTCCGTCAACTGCACCGCCACGACCTCGCGGCGCGACGTCGGCACGTTCTTGCCCACAAAATCGGCACGGATCGGCAGCTCGCGGTGGCCGCGGTCGATGAGCACCGCCAGCTGGATGGCCTGCGGCCGGCCGATATCCGTCAGCGCCTCCAAAGCTGCCCGCACCGTCCGCCCCGTGAACAGCACGTCGTCCACGAGGACGATCTTCTTGCCGTTGATATCGAAAGGAATCTGCGTCTCGTGCACGATCGGCTGATAGCCGAGGGTGGACAGATCGTCGCGGTACAGCGTGATGTCCAGCACCCCCACCGGCGGCCTCGCGCCCTCGATCTTCTCGATCTCGGCCGCCAGCCGCTTGGCCAGCGGCACGCCGCGCGTCCTGATGCCCACCAGCGCCACGTCCCGGCTGCCCTTGTTTTTCTCGATGACCTCGTGGGCGATGCGGATCAGTGCCCGGTTCAGGGCCTGGGCGTCCATCAGCATCGTTTTATCGATGAGTTTCAGCATACGTTCCCCTCCTACGGTTGCCCCAAAAGGCTATCTGCGGCGTTGCTCTCAGAGCGCTTGCTAGCGTACTACCGGTACGCTAGTAAGCGCTCTTCCGGTGCGCCTTGCATCTGATCCTTTTGGACCAACCTCCACATTACCCGCGTTTGCGCAGCAGCGCCAGTATAGCCTCCATATCCTGCGGCAGCGGCGCCGCGAACACCATCGTCGCCCCGCTAGCCGGGTGGCGGAAGGTCAGCTCGGCCGAATGCAGCGCCTGCCCGGCGATGGCAAACGGCTGACTTTTCGGCCCGTACTTGGGGTCGCCGACCACCGGATGGCCGATGTACGCCATATGCACCCTTATCTGGTGCGTCCGGCCCGTCTCCAGCTTGCACGCCACCAGCGTGTAACCGGCGAACCGCTCCACCACCGTGAAGCGCGTCCGCGCCTCCCGGCCGTGCCCGGCGTCCACCGCCATCTTCTTGCGGTCCTGGCGGTGGCGGCCGATGGGAGCGTCGATCAGCCCCTCCTCAGCCTTCACGTTGCCGTGCACCAGCGCCAGGTAGCGGCGCCCGGCGGTGCGATCCTTTATCTGGCGGGCCAGGCTGGCGTGAGCCTGATCGTTCTTCGCCGCCACCATCACCCCGGACGTATCCTTATCAAGGCGGTGGACGATCCCCGGCCGCACCTCGCCGCCCACCCCCGACAAATCGCCGCAGCGGGCCAGCAGCGCGTTCACCAGCGTCCCCCGCCAGTTGCCGGCCGCCGGATGGACCACCATCCCCCGCGGCTTGTTTACCACCACCACGTCCGCGTCCTCGTAGACCACATCCAGCGGAATGGCCTCCGCCTCTGCCGCCGCCGGCGCAGGTTCCGACACGTCAAGCGTCACCGCCTCGCCCGGCTGCACGCGGTGGTTGGCCTTGGCCGTCCGCCCGTCCACCGCCGCCAGCCCGTCGGCGATCAGCTTCTGGACGCGGGAGCGCGACAGTGCGGGCGCCTGCCTGGCCAGAAACACGTCCAGGCGCTCTCCCCGGTCGGCTTCAGCCGCCTCAAAGCGGCGCGTCTGACCCGTCACCCTCGTCAGCTCTCTTTCCCGGCGGGAATAAAAGCGAATACACGATCAGCGCCACCCCGCCCACGATCGCCATATCGGCGATATTGAACACCGGCCATACCCGGAAATCGAGAAAATCGACCACATACCCCGTCTTCAGCCGGTCGACGACATTGCCGGCCGCCCCGCCCACCTGCAGGCCGATGCCCAGCCTGAGCAGCCCGTAGCCCGGCGGGATGCGGGGGTAAAAATACACCATCGCCGCGAACAGCAAAAACGCCACCAGCAGGAAAAACCACGTCTGGTGCTCGAGGATGCCGAACGCCGCCCCCGGATTGAGCACATAAGTGATGTGAAAGACGCCGGGGATCACCGGGATCGACGCCCCTGGCACCATATTCGCCTGCATATAGGCCTTCGCCACCTGGTCGAGGGCCGCCACTGCCAAAGCAAGGATCACGATCGGCACGCGTTTACTCTCTCCTATCCGGTCAACCTGTCACAAAGCTTGCAGCATCAGGGCGGCCGCCGTTTCGTTCGTGGCCACCGGCACATTATGAACGTCGCATACCCGCAGGAGGGCCGTTATATCCGGTTCGTGCGGCTGGGCCGTCAGCGGATCGCGGAGAAAGATCACCAGATCGACCGCCTGGCAGGCGATCAAGGCCCCGATCTGCAAATCGCCGCCGAGCGGACCGGACAGGTACACCTTCACCGCCAGCCCCGTCGTCTCGGCCACCAGCCCTCCGGTTGTCGCCGTGGCGATCAAATTGTAGCCGGCCAGCGCCTCACGGTGGGCGGCGACGAACGCCAGCATCTCCTGTTTCTTCCTGTCGTGAGCAATAAGGGCGACCGTCTTCATGCATCGTCTCCGTCCATTATTTTTCCCTGGCATATCCATAATACTCAATATTTGCCGCAACGTAAAGAAGCGTAGCCCCGGCTACGCTTCCCGCACGACCCGTATTATTCGCCGGGGCTGATGGCCCCTACCGGACAGACCGCGGCGCAAGAGCCGCAATCAACGCACTGGTCGCCGATGACGTACTGGGCGTCACCCTCGGAAATCGCGCCCACCGGACAGGTTGCCGCGCACGCGCCGCATTTGATGCACTCGCTGCTGATTTTATACATGATTTCTTTTCACCTCCTGAGCATTGCTAGTCTATATTATACCAAATGAATGGAAAAAAAACCATCGGCAAAAGCAACATGTTGCCGTAAAATCACTCCTTATGCGAAAAAAGCCGTTTCTCGATCTCGTTGCGGTAATAATAGACCAGCAAACTCACCAGGATCAGCACAGTCGTTATCAAGATGGCCCAGCGGATGCTGCGGGTCAGATGCTGCCCCAGGAACGAATACAGCACGATCGCCGGCGTCTGGCCGATGCCGGTCGCCAGCACGTATTGCTGCAGGGTGATCGCCGTCAGCCCGGCCCCGTAGCTTATCACCTTGAAAGGGATGATCGGCGTAAGCCGCGTCACGAACACCGCCAGCACCCCGTGGCGCTTGAAAAACCGGTCGGTCATATCGAGGTACTTGGCCCGCACGAACTTCTCCACCACCGGCCGGCCGTACCAGCGGGCGATGCCGAAATCGAGCACCGCCCCCGCCAGCGCGCCGAGCCACGAATACAGCGCCCCGTATTCCCAGCCGAAGATCCAGGCGTTCGTGATCGTTATCGCCAGCCCCGGCACCAGCGGCACCATCGACTGCACCGTCATCAGCGCCACCGACGTCACCGGCGCCCATATCCCGTACGCCAGGATGAACATCCGCAGCCCCTCGAAATCGCGATGGTGGAGATAGCCTATGCCGGCGGCGACGAATTCCCGCACCCCCGGCACGAAAAAATACGCCGCCACCGCGCCGGCCAGAACAAGCCCCTTCATCACATACAAGCTTCTGCCCGTCGGTTCGGCCATAGTGCGCCGCCCCCGTTCCGCTTCCGCTATATACTAGTCGCCGTCCGGCAAAGCGTGCTTCCGGGAAGCAACTAATCTAGCATTCGCCAAGCAATGACCCGCTATGCGCCCCTTATTTGCCGCGCCCCTTCTTTCCGGCCGGCCCTTTCGCCTCCTGCGGCCTGCTCCGCCGCTTCCACCACGTGGCGAACGATATCACCAGGCAGCCGCCCGCGAAGCCCACCAGCAGCAGCCAGGGGATGCTGACCCCGCCCTCGCTCCCCGACTCGCTGGCCCACAGCACCAGCCCGCCGATAATCACCGTCGCCATGCTGACGATGAAATTCCGCAAAATAATGTTCACAGCCATACCCCTTCATATCAATAGTCCGCTTTGCTCAAAGATAGTTTTGCCGCCGCGGCGGCAAAATCCTGCCTCCGAAATCCCGCAATATATAGAAAAGAAACCGAGCCCTTACTCGGTTTCCTTCGTTTTCCTCCTTGCCGCGGCCTCGTTGCGCGGACTGCGCCTGTTGGCCGGCTCGTCCGGAATGGCGTCCGCCCGGTCCACGATCCCCTGGCGCTCGTTGCTGTTCGGCCACAGCGCCTTGAAATCGTACGACCCCGGAATATCCTGGGGCGTATCCGAGCTGCCGTATTTCAGCACCGCCTGCAGCGCGTCCTCGCCGTCGAAACCCACGGAAGCGAACCGCGCCGTATCGAGGAACGTGCGATGGAACGGCGGCGCCAGAGTCGTCTCCTCCAGCGGCCGCGGCGCAGGGTCGGCCGCCTCTTCCAGCCGCTGGCAGTCGACGCAATGGGTCGCCCACGGCAAAGCCTCCAACCGCTCCTCGCCGACCGGCCGGCCGCACTTCTCGCACACCCCGTACGTCCCCCGCGCCACCTTGTCGAGCGCCGCCTCCACCGTTGCCAGCAGCACATGGGCGTTGTCGCGCAGTGCCACGTCCTTGCCCCGCTCGAACAAAGCGTCGCCTACGTCGGCGGGGTGATTGTCGTACATCGACAGCTCGCCCAGCGAATCGCTCATCGTATCGCCGAGGCCGGTCTCCTCCAGGCGGGAAATCGTCTCCAGCAGCCGTTCCTTCGTATCCTCCAGCTCCTCGCGGAAATGCGCCAGCAGCCGTGCCTCCAAAGCCATCCCCTCCTAATGCAGAATCGTCGCCACATCCGCCACCCGCAGGCGCTCCTTCGGCTCCTCGCCGGCCTCGTTGCTGTAGCCCAAGCAGATCACCGCCACCGCCCTAAGCCGGGGCGGCGCCGCCAACAGCTCCTGCACCCGCCGCTCGTCGAATCCTCCCACCCAGCAGGAGGCGACCCCCAGGCCGGTCGCGGCCAGCAGCATATTCTGCGCCGCCGCCGCCGTATCCTGCAGGCAAAAAAGCTGCGCCCCCCGCTCGCCGTAGCGCTCGTTCGACCGCGCCGGGTCGGCCATCACCACCACCACCGTCGGCGCCTCCGCCACCTGGCTCTGGTCGTGGCAGGCGTCCGCCAGCCGCCGCTTCAACTCCTCGTTCTGCACCACATAAAAATACCACGGCTGCAGATTGCCGGCGCTCGGCGCCCAGCACGCCGCCTCCAAAAGCCTCGTCAGCGTGGGCTCCGGCAGTTGGTCCGCCGTGAACCGGCGCACGGCGTGCGCCTCGCGCATCGCATCGAAAACATCCTTCGTCATAGCATGTTTTACCTCCTACTATAATTAGTTTTGGTTATAAGGCGTATATCGCCGGTCAATTGACCGTGAGATATAATAAGCTCGTATGGGGTGAGGATTCCTATCCCTCCTTGCGGCAAAGACTGCTTTACTAAGAGTGGAACCTCTCCC
>JARKPR010000099.1 GCA_029975165.1 Selenomonadales bacterium | reverse complement strand
GGCCGCTATCTGGAGCGGATCGCCGATCATGCGACGAACATCGCCGAGTGGGTTATCTACCTGGCGACCGGCCAGCGATTGAGGAAGAAATGATCTGACGTCGACTGAATAGGCCCTTACGCAATGCGCGTAAGGGCCTTTCGCTCTTTCTTAAGTTTATTCGGCCAGCGGCAGGGTGATGGTGAACGTCGTGCCGGCGCCGACCTTACTCCTTACGGCGATTGTGCCGCCCAGCGTTTCGACGATGAACTTTACGATCGACAGGCCGAGGCCGGTACCGCCGCCCTCGCGGACGCGGGAGCGGTCGACGCGGTAGAAGCGGTCGAAGATAAGCGGCAGGTCGGCTGCGGGGATGCCGATGCCGGTATCCTCAACCACGATGACGGCGCTGTCATTGTCTTTGCTGCAGGCGACGGTGATCGTGCCGCCGGGAGGCGTGAATTTGATGCTATTGTCCAGCAAGTTGACCAGCACCTGGGTCAGCCAGTCCGGGTTGGCGTTGGCTACTATGGGCGTATCCGCCGCCACTAGTTTGACGTCCTGCGTTTTGGTGTGCCACTGGGGATATAGTTGGGCAATGACCGTTGCGGCGACCTTATCCACGGCCGTCGATTCGAGCTTGACCTGCTGGCGGTATTCGGCGGAGTTTAGGCGGGCCAGCTGCATGAGATCCTTGACCAGGCGGTGCATGCGGTCGGCTTCTTCCTGGATGATGGTGATGAATTTTACGCTCATCTCGGGGTCATGGATCGCTCCGTCCAGCAAGGTTTCGGCAAAGCCCTTGATGGCGGTCAGCGGCGTGCCCAGTTCGTGGGAGGCGTTGGCGACGAAATCGGCCTGCCGTTCCTCGACCTCTTTCAGGGCCGTGATGTCGTGGAAGACGCAGAGAACGCCGGCGATCTCGTTTTCGGTGCCCGGGGTCGGGGCGAGGAAGACCTGAAAGACCTTCTTCACGCCGGAAAAATTCGTCTTCAGGTTGATATGGCGGCTCCGCCCCTCGTCGACAGTTTCGCGTACCGCCTTTTCCAAGGCGCTGTGGCCGATGACTTGGATGTTGTGTTGCCCGATCATCGCCGGGGCGATGCCGAATACCGCCGCGGCCAAGCCGTTGACATCCCGCACGCGTCCGTAGCGGTCGAGAAGGATGACGGCGTTGTCCATGTTGGCGAGGATAAGTTCGAGTTTGCGTTTTTCGGCGACTATTTCGTTGATTTTCTCGTCGAGGCTGGCAGCGAGATTGTTCAGCGTGTGCCCCAACACCTCGATCTCGTCGCCGGTGCGGATATGGATCCGCTTGTCCAGGCGTCCCTGGCCCATCAGGCGGGCCACCCGCGTGATCGTCTCCAGCGGGGCGGTGTACTTGCGGGCCAGGCGGAAGCTGAGCAAGACGGCGAATAGCGACGTGACGAAAAAGGCGATCAACAACACGGACCTTATGCGACTATAGCCCGCCTCCACATAAGCGAGCGTCGCCGCCACCCGGACGACGCCGATGGTTTCGGCCGCGTCCCGCATGGGGATGGCCACATACAGCAAATTTTCGCCCAGCGTCGTGCTGTAGCGGATAGCCGCGCCATGCTCGCTGGCCAGGGCGTCGCGCACCTCCGGACGGTCATGATGGTTCTCCATCGCCGCCGGGTTTTCCCACGAATCGGCCAGCACCACGCCGTCTTTGTCGATAATGGTAATACGGTGGTCCACCTTGGATGCCAGTTCTCTCACATGCGCCTCGATGGTGCCTTGCTGAGATGGTCCGCGCATATACGGCAGTAAAAGCTGCTCGGCTATCTTCGCTTCGGTGAGGAGATTGTCTGTCAGCCGTTCGGTGTTGTAATCGTGAAAGAACCAGAGGATGTAGCTGCCGAGAGCCAGGAGCGTGGCGCCGATCAGCAGCAGGAACGACGCGATGAGACGGGTGCGGATACCCGATGAGAACATCCTGTTCCCTCCAAATAAGATTGAATCGGCGGATGATGATATTTTCATAATAGCAGTCTTTGCCGGGGAAAAAAATAGGCCGGCGAACTTTAACATAACATTAACACGACACCCGGGAAAACCCTCCTGAAGTACAGGCAACAGAGGAAGGCAAAATGTAAATAAATAATGGAAAATGCGATGGAGGAGGTGGTAAAATGTTATTGTGAATGGCGGAACATGTCGTAAAATGTAATAATTAGCGTGCCCCATGCGTCCACGGCTTCTTCGCAAAGGCGTCGCCCGTTGTTATTCCGATCCGAATCCCCTGAACAAATTATTTCTGCAGATTCCGGAACCCAATTACCTTCTTAAATATCTAAGGGGGTCAACTGAGGAGGAGGATATTCAAGTGACAAAATTGGAAGCTATTGTGGCGAGCTCTTCAAGCTATCATCAAATGAGCGCGTTTGATTGGGAAATAGTCGTATGCGACGCGGAGGGTAAAGTTTTGGCCTTTCATCAGGCCGAGACGTTCAAAACCAACATAAAGGTGGGCGATAATCTTTCAAGCGGGGCTATCAAGAAATGCCTGGCGACGCATGAAGGAGTAATCAGGATCGTCCCGGCCGAGGTCTATGGCTTCAAGCTGAGAGCCGTAGTCCGGCCAATTTTCGAGGCTAACGGCGAATTTGCCGGTGTGATCGTATCCGGTACAACACTGAAACTGCAGGATGATCTTGGCAACGCCGCGCAATCCATAGCGGCCATATCCCAGGAAATGTCCGCGACTACCGAGGAGCTTGCGGCCGCAGCCAGCAATCTGGCCGATAAACTGGCGACGATAAAGGAAGGCAGCGAACATGTTCTGACAGAAATAAAGAAGACGGATGATATACTTAAATTTGTAAGTGAAGTAGCCGATAACTCCAATTTACTCGGACTTAACGCGGCTATCGAAGCCGCTAGGGCGGGTGAAATGGGCAGGGGTTTTGCCGTTGTGGCCGAGGAAATCCGCAAAATGGCGGTGAACAGCGCGCATTCGGTAAAGGATATCAAGACCATTCTCCAGGCAATAACCGCCGATACGCAGAATGTCGTGAAAACTATCGCGGCCAGCGCTGAACTGGGCGAACGCCAGGCGGCAGCCACCGAAGAGATGTCCAGTACTATGCAGCAACTGACCGCTACGGCCTTGAACGTGGAAAAAATCGCCGAAGATGTATGACTATTAGTATTATTATTCAGCACCCAGCCGCGGAGGACGCGGCTTTCTTTTTTTACATAATGTTAACATTAGCTTAACACAATAATCGGGCCCTTGGACTTATAATTTAAGCGAAGACATACTCATAAAAAGCTTTAGGAGGGTAATGATGAAAAACGTTTCCAAGGTGCTAACCGGTATACTGGTATTCGTACTTAGCGTCGGCCTGCTGGCTGGCTGTGGACAGAGCAAGCCCGAGCAACCCAAGCAGCAGGCTGCCGAGATCCAAGGCACCGTCACCGCTTCGGGCTCGACGGCGCTACTGCCGCTCCTGAAGGCGGCGCAGGAAGATTTCCAGAAACAAAACGCCAAGGTCACCATCAACATCGCCGGCGGCGGCTCCTTCACCGGCCAGAACCAGGTGGCAGCCGGCTCGGTCAACATCGGCAACTCTGACGTTGGCCTGCAGGACAGCTTGAAGAGCGCCGGACTCGTCGAGCACAAGCTCGTCGGCATTCCGTTCGTGTTCATCGTCAACCCCGGCGTAACCGTGGACAGCCTCACGACGGAACAGTACGTGGGCATCTTCAGCGGCAAGATCACCAACTGGAAAGAGGTAGGCGGCAAGGACCAGGCCATAACCATCATCCACCGCGCCAAGTCGTCCGGCTCGCGGGCGACCATCCAGGAAGTTGTTATGAAGACCGTCAACTTCACCGACAACGCCGTGATCCAGGACTCCAACGGGGCCGTGCGGGCCGCTATCGCCTCCACCCCCGGCGCCATCGGCTACGTGGATGCCGCTTATGTGGATCAGTCCGTCAAAGGGCTGGCGTACAACGGCACCAAATTCTCGCTCGATAACGTAACCGGCGGCAAGTACCCTGTCTATACCTTCGGCCGCATGTACACCAAAGGGCAGCCGACCGGCGCAATTAAAGCCTTCATCGACTTCACCACCAGCAAAGGGTTCCAGGAAAGCTACGCCGAAAAACAGGGCTTTATCCCGCTTACGAAAATGCCCCAATAATTGATAGCCGGATGCAAAGCAGCGGCGCTCTGGTGCCGCTGCTTTGTTGTCGGTCAAACTTAACGGAAAATTAACATGGCATTAACATTAGTTTTACAGTCAATCCTTATAATGAAGGTGAACCTAAAATAACAGCGCGGGGGAAAGTACGACAATGGCTTCTACGGTCAACATCGGTGAACATAATCTCAAACTGGCTTACGACCGTTATATGCGCTACCTGTTCATCGCCAGCGCCCTGCTGCTCACGGGGATCATCGCCGCTATCATCGTTTTCGTCGGCCAGCAGGGCTTGATGACGTTCAAAGAAGTCAGCCCGGCCGACTTTTTTCTCGCCGGTAAATGGGATCCTACCGAAGGGAAATTCGGTGCTCTCAGTTTCATCCTCGGATCGGTGTACGTAACCATTCTGGCGGTCTCGATGGGAGCGCCCCTCGGCTTGGCGGGGGCGATCTTCATGGCCAAAATCGCGCCGTCCCGGCTGCGCGACGTGATGCGGCCGGCCACGGACTTGTACGTGGCCATACCGTCCGTCGTCTATGGCTTTGTCGGTCTGACCATCCTCGTTCCCTGGATCAGGGTCCATTTCGGCGTCAACACAGGCTTCGGCCTGCTGGCGGCGGCGGCCATCCTGGCCGTCATGATCCTGCCGACGATCATCAGCATCTCCGAGGACGCCATCCGTTCCGTCCCCCGGGCCCTCGAAGAAGGGTCGCTCGCCCTCGGGGCCACCCGCTGGCAGACGATCACCGGCGTTATCCTGCCGGCCGCCCTGCCCGGCATCCTCACGTCGATCATTTTGGCGATGGCGCGGGCGGTCGGGGAAACAATGGCCGTGCAGATGGTCATCGGCAATACCCCCCAGGTTGTCAAGTCCCTCTTCATGCCGACCGCTACCCTCACAAGCGAAATCGTCGTCGAGATGGGCAACACTCCCTTCGGCTCGGCCTGGGGCAACTCCCTCTTCCTTATGGCTCTCGTACTGTTGCTGATCTCGTTGGCGATGATCATGGTTATCCGGCGGGTCGCCGGCGAAAGGACGGCTTGAAATGGACGCTGAAGCAATCGAACGGGAACCGGTCGTCATGAAAGATAAGCGGCTTATCAGTCCGAAAATGATTGACCGGGCCGCTACCGCCGGCATGTGGCTGGCCGGGTTCGTCATCCTCGGCATCCTGGTCGCCTTTCTCATCTACATCCTGTACAAAGGACTGCCGGTTTTGTCCTGGGACTTCGTGACCGGGATGCCGAGCGACATCCGGGCCGGCGGCGGCGTGGGTCCGCAACTGTTCAACTCGTTTTACATCCTCTTTCTCTCCATGGCCTTTTCCATCCCGGTGGCGGTCGGGGCCGGCATCTACCTGGCCGAATACGCCGGCCAAAGCAGGCTGACCGACCTCATCCGCCTTAGTACCGAAAGTCTGGCGACCGTTCCCTCCATAGTGCTCGGCCTGTTCGGCATGATAATCTTCGTCAACGCCCTCGGGCTCGGTTTCAGCATCATCGGCGGGGCGCTCACCCTCTCGCTGCTCAACATCCCCGTACTGGTGAGGGTCACCGAAGAAGCGATAAAAACCGTTCCCAATCAGTACCGGGAAGCCAGCCTGGCCCTGGGGGCGACCAAATGGCAGACCATCGGCCGCGTCGTGCTGCCAACCGCCCTGCCAGGCATCATCACCGGCCTGACGCTGACGGCCGGCCGGGCGCTGGGCGAGTCGGCCATCCTTATCTTCACCGCCGGCACGACGGTGTCGCGGCAGCTGCCCGATCCGAACCTCCTGGCGGCCGGGGAAACACTGGCCGTTCACATGTGGTACGTGATGGCCGTCGGCCTGGTGCCCGACCGGATCGACATCGCCAACGGCATCGGCGCCCTGCTGGTCATAACCATCCTGATCTTCAATCTGGTCTTCACCATCTCTGGCAGGATTATGCAACGCAAGCTGAGCGGGACCGAAGGCTGAGAGAACGAAACAATGCGAAGCGTACCGGCTGACCGAGCCGGTACGCTTTTTGCGTTGAGAATTTACACAGACTTAAACTGCCCTTAACAGCCGGGTAATTATGGACTGCTACAATGGAATCGAGGGAAGAGAAGGGAGGGAACCGCCATTAGCCCTGTCAAAGCACTGATCGTCACCGCCTCGATAGGGGCCGGTCATACACAGGCGGCCAACGCGACACGCGCCGCGCTGCTCGCCGGCGGGTTCGCATCGCAGGCGACAGTGGCCGATTTTCTCGACAGTAGGGACGCGGCCAGCCGGTTTCTCAAGGACGCATATCTGAAAATGCTTGACGTATTTCCCACTGCCTACGATTACCTGTACCGTTGGACGCAGGAGCCGCTCCCGGGTTCCAACCTGGGCAGCCTGACCGCGCTTGTCATGAAGAGGAAACTGTTGCAGATGGTGGAAAAGCATCGTCCCGACGTCATCGTCTTCACCCATCCCTTTCCCGGTTGCGCCGCCGCCGCCCTGCGCCGCCGCCGGCGGCTCAGCCTGCCCACGGCGTCCGTGTTAACCGATTTCGCCGTTCACCGCCTGTGGGTCCACCAGGAGATAGACCTGTATTTCGTGGCTTGCCAGGAGATGAAAAAAGAACTGGTTGCCCTCAACATACCCGGCGACCGCATCCACGTCACCGGCATCCCGGTCGCCGCCGATTTCGCCGGGCCGCCGGCCCGCTGCCGGCCGGACCGGGAGCCGTCGGTACTCATCATGGGTGGCGGCTTGGGCCTGGGAGCGATCGAGCAGGCCATCACAGACCTGGCGGCTGTGGGCAGACGCCTGCACATCACCGCCCTGGCCGGCGCCAACGAAGCCCTCCGGCGAAGGCTAAGCGCCGCCGCCGCTAACTCGCCGCACAGCATCGAAGTGCTGGGCTTCACCGACAGGATTCGCGACTTGATGGCTGAAGCCGCCCTGCTGATCACGAAGCCGGGGGCCCTGACATGCAGCGAGGCGCTTGCTACCGGGGCGCCGTTGATTCTGCTCAACCCTCTGCCCGGACAGGAAGAGGAAAACGCCGCCTACCTCGTCAGCCGAGGCGCCGCGGTGAGAGCGGCCGATGCCGGCGACCTCGGCCGGGTCGTCGCCCGGCTGCTGTCGAGGCCGGACATGCTTGCAAGGATGCGAACGCGGTCGCTGGCGCTCGGCCGGCCGGAGGCGGCCGCGACGATTGCCGCCGCCATCGGCGGGTACTTGCCGCACAGACAGATCACGCCGGCCAGCTGAGCGGGCCGGCACAGCAAGGAGGAAGGCATGAAACATGCACCGGAAATAATATTCGGCGAAGCCTGCCTGCACATATTCCTGACCGCCGTCTCCCCGCTGCAGGGCATGCTCGACCGTCCCGGCGTCACCCACGAATTCTGCAACCGCCAAGCACTGCAAATCCTGCGCAGCGACGGCTTCACCTCCTACGCCGACTTTCTCCAGCAGTTCCAGCGCGAACTCAATCTCGGCGTTTACTGGGCGGATAAGGGGTGGAAAAACATCCACCACTATTTCGAGCCCGGTTCGGGCAAGGGCCTGTGGCACTTCGCCAACGCGCTCGACCAGTTCGAGGCGTACTATCGGCTGGCTCTTACCGCCCTACGGCAGACCGACCCGCGCAAGGCGGTATTCTGGATCGGCGCGGCCGCCCATCTGGTGCAGGACTTGTGCGTGCCTCACCACGCCAGGGCCAAGATGCTCGACGGCCACAAGCAATATGAAACATGGGCCGAAAAATGCTGCAGCCGCTATGCTGTCAATGCCCAGGGCGTATACGGCGAAGGGCGGGCGGCCTGCTCGCTGCTTGTCGCCAACGCCGTCGTCGCCGCCGACTTCTTCGACATGGTCGTCCGGGAAAATGATGAGACGTCCTACCATAAGGCAACGGCGGTTCTGCTGCCGCTGGCCCAGCGGACGACCGCCGGCCTACTGCGGCATTTCGCCGGCGAGGCGGCCACGGCGGGCATAGAAATGACGGCCGCCGGCAAGGACCTGGCCGTCGCTTGAGACAGGACAATATCGACGCCCGTCATCAACCCGCATTCCTTCAAAACAAATGTTGATAAACAAGGAAAAAAGCAGACTTATGACGGACGAAAGACCGTGCCCTTTCGGGCGGCGGCCTTTTTCATGTGTCTGTTATTATACATGTGTCTGTTCTTATAATAGTTGATCCTATAATAACAGGAAGAAGAGAGGGAAGAGGCGAAATAAAAATCCGGAGCAAAAATATCGCCGGCGGACTCGTCTGCCGGCTGGCGGGAAGGGAATAATATATGGAAACAAAAAGCGATTTGCCGGAAAAAGGGGCGATTTTGCAGCGCGACAAACAAACGTACGCCATTGCTCCCCACATTCCGGGCGGCATTATCCTCGACTTCGGCCTTCTGCGGAAAATTGCCGCTGTCGCGGAAAAATTCGGCGCCAAGGCGATCAAGCTCACCAGCGCTCAGCGCGTAACCATCGTGGGCCTTGAAGAGGACAAGATAGATCAGGCCTGGGCGGAGCTTGGCATGGCGAAGGGCGCGGCTGTCGGCTTGTGCGTCCGCAGCGTGAAGATCTGCCCGGCAACCCACTTTTGCCGGTTGGCCCAGCAGGACGCCGTGACGATCGGGTTGGAACTCGACAAACGCTACCATGGCATGGAGCTGCCGTCGAAATTCAAGATGGCCGTCGCCGGCTGTATGAACTCTTGCAGCGAGCCGGCGGTCAAAGATATCGGCCTCATCGGCATGCCCAAGGGCTACCGGGTGCTCATCGGCGGCTGTGCCAGCGGCGTTCCCCGCCTGGCCGACGTCCTTGCCCAGGACGTGCCGGCAGCGGATGTACTGCCGCTGGTCGACGAAATTATCAAATATTATCAGGCCAACGCCAAAAAATACGAGCGGATGGGCCGGATGATCGACCGCCTCGGATTGGAGAAAGTGAAGCAAGACATACTTGGCTAGATGGAGGGCAGCAGATGGAATTCGAAGGCAACCGGCCTGAGGTAGACAAAAACGCCTTTATCGCTGAAGGAGCGCGGGTGATCGGCAACGTGACGCTGAAGGAATTCAGCAGCGTGTGGTTCAACGCGGTCGTCCGCGGCGACATCAACCGCATCGAGATCGGCCGCTACAGCAACATCCAGGACAACAGCGTCCTCCATGTCGCCGACGATTACCCGACCATAATCGGTGATTTCGTCACCGTCGGCCACAACTGCGTCATCCACGCCGCGACCGTCGAGGAGCACTGCCTGATCGGCATGGGAGCGGTGATTTTGAACGGGGCGGTTATCGGCAAAGGCAGCATCATCGCCGCCGGGGCGGTGGTGCGCGAAAAACAGATAATCCCGCCGCACTCGTTGGTGGTGGGGCTGCCGGCCAAGGTCATCAAAACCATTCCCGACGAATGGCCGCAGATCCACGCCCAGGCGGTCAAGTACAAAACCCTGTGGACGAAACGCTACGGCCTGCTGCCCGAGGCCGGCGGCGAAATATACCAGGGCGAAAAAATCGTTTAGGAGAGGTGGCCTATGGAAGAACTGGCGTTTATCTACCGGCGGCGCAGCGTCCGCAAATTCACCGCCGACCCGGTGCCGGAGGAGCATATCCGCGAACTTGTCAAGGCCGCGTCCTTCGCCCCCTCAGGGAGTAACGTCCAGAACTGGCAATTCGTCGTCGTGGTCGACAAAGCCAAAATCGAGGAAATCGCCGTCCTGGTGGAGAAGAAGAACGTCGAACTGGCGGCCCGGTTCAAGGACCAGTCGAAGGCGGAAGAGTTGCGGGGCATGGTGCGGTATTACACCCTTTTCCGGGACGCGCCGGTCCTGGTGCTGGTTTACGCCGGCCCGTACGTCACGCTGGGCGATACGTTGCTGGCCGATGGGGCCATCACCCCGGAGGAAGCGGCTCACTTCACGCAGCCGGCCCCGGGCATCCAGAGCATCGCCGCCGCCATGGAAAACCTGCAGTTGGCCGCCGCCAGCCTTGGCTACGGCACCTGCTGGATGACGGGCCCGACGTGCGCCTCCGCAGAGATAACCGCATACATAGGCGCCGCCAATATTAAGTCCGGCTATTATTTGGCGGCCGTCACCCCGCTCGGCGTTCCGGTGTCAAGTTCAGGCTCCCAGCCGTCGCGCAAGCCGCTGGAGGAAATAATGACGATCATCCGTTAGACGAAAAGCATTTGCCAGACGATGCGGAAATACCGACCGGCGCCAGTTATTGCTGACGCCGGTTTGTCATGCCTATCGCCAGGCAACCTCATGCGGGCCCACCCCGTCGTTTTTATGGGGAAGCTTCACAGCGTTGTCCGCCGGGCCGCAATCCAGGCGACGATCATGGCGATCGCGGCGCCGTACAGAGCGACGATCATATCCTTCTGGGCGTCCCACATATCTCCCTGGGCGCCGAGGAAAATCATGCCCAACTCGGGGTTGACCGCCTCGACGACGAGGGCTTCGATGCATTCGAACAAGGCGCTTAACGCCAAAAGCAGCAGGGGAGAGAAATAGTACGGCCAGGGCAACGGCACCTTAACTACCCGTACCAGCCATTCTTTTAGGGGATAGGCGAGCAGCAGGCCGAAAGAGAAGTGGACAAGGCGGTCGTAGTGGTTGCGTCCGAACCCGAAGGCCTGCTGGAGCCAATCGCCGGCCGGCACGAAGCTGTAGGACCAGTGGGCGCCCACCGCACACAGCATGAGATATACGATGATGAGGACATAGGAAATATCGGAGAAACGGAACCGCCGGACCGAGTACAGGAAAGGCGGCCCGAGGAGGAATACCAGCAGGTTGTCGAGAATCCAGTCGAATCTGTCGAGCGGCTCGACGGCCAGGTAGAGCCACAGGATGATATAAACCGCGAAAAGAACCTTGACAACCATGGCGGACCCCCTAGCGCTTTTGTGCCCGGACGGCGGCGAAAAAAGCCCATATGACATCGGTGGCCGGCAGCGTACCGGGGTCAGTGCCGATAAAGGCGGCCGGGAACTGCGGCTGGCCGCCGGGCCACATATGGCCCAGCCCCTCCACGAGATAGGCCCGTAGCGGCCGGCCGTCAGGGCAGGACAACACCTTAATCCCCGGTTGGCCGGGCGTGGGTTTCAGGCCGGCGGCGCAGCCGTTCCGTCTGGCCCATTCCTCCAGGCCGGCGAGGAGCGGCGGCTGGGCGAACGTGCCCCAAGGGAGGCTGACGGGACCCCCGTTCCAGGGGTTGATAGGGTCGGCCGTCCCGGCGATGAAGAGGGTGGGCATAGACGAACGGCGAGCGGGCACGACCGGCAGCGGCCAACAGGGGCCGGCGACCGGGGCGATGGCGGCAAACCTGTCCGGCAGGAGAGCGGCGGCCCGGAAAGTCAATGAAGCCCCGGCCGAAAAACCGGTGAGAAAGACTGCCCTGGTGTCAACGGCGTATTTGCTCGCCAGGTCGGTCAGGAGCCGGTCGAGAAAGCGGACATCATCCACGGTGCGGAGAAAGTCAGGGACGCGGTCCGATCCGTCGTTCCACAACTGAGGGTTGGTGAGATATGCAGGCGGCGAAGCAGGATCGGGCCGCACGGCATCGGGGAAGACGGCGAGGAACCCCTCCTGCTCGGCCTTCCGGTCCCAGGCTGTCTCCCCGATCACGCCCGGACCGGTGGCACCAGCGCCGTGGAGCATCACGACGACCGGTGCCGGCTGCTGCCCGCTATAGCCGGACGGAACATAAACAGTATAGGTGCGCGTCCGGCCGTCGACGGCCAGCGTATGGGCGGCCAGCCCGGCGGCGGCGCCCGGACCGGCGATCAGCGCCGCCCACAGCAGGACGGCCGTGCCGACAAGTCGGCAAAGTTTCATCGCAGCTACCCTCCCGTGACATATATTCCCTAGTTTCTTGCCGCCGGTCCAATATCCTGCCGGTCGCTCCCCCGAACAAAAAAGGTTTTTAACCCCGGCCGAGGAAAATATCTCATAAGCGGCAGCCAAGAAATATACTATTAAAAAAACGCTAAAAGGAGGCAGCGACTACATGCGCTACGAGGGCCTGGTTTACCGTCCGCCGAGCGAGGCGGGCAGCCTGCTCATCCAGTGCACCATCGGCTGTCCCCACAATAAATGCACCTTCTGTCCCATGTACAAAGGCACGGCGTTTCGTATCAGGCCGGTGGGCGAAATCAGGGAAGACCTGCGTGCGGCCAGGGAATATTACGGCGATGGCGTGCAGACGATCTTCCTGCCCGACGGCAACACCATCCTCATGAAAACAGAGCAACTGGCCGAAATCCTGCATTATGCCCGCGAACTTTTTCCCGGCCTGCAGAGAATCACCTGCTACGGCTCGGCCCGCTTCATCGCCCGGAAAAGCGATGCCGAGCTGCGCCATCTGCGGGCTGCCGGCCTCACCAGGATTCACTCCGGCATGGAGAGCGGCGACGATGCCATCCTGGCCCGCGTCCAAAAGGGCGCCACGGCAGCCGAAATCATCGCCGCGGGACTGAAAATCAAGGCGGCCGGCATGGAGCTCAGCGAATACGTATTGATCGGCATCGGCGGCCGGGAAAGTAGCCGCGAGCACGCCGCCGCCAGCGCCGCCGTCCTGAATGCCATCGATCCGGACTTCATCCGTTTGCGCACCTATGTTCCCATACCAGGTACCCCTCTCTACGACGAGTACCTGCGGGGCGAGTTCGGCCTGCTCTCCCCGCACGAAGCGCTGCGGGAGACGGCACTGTTTATAGAGAACCTCACCGTCGCCAGCCTGCTTTACAGCGACCACAACAACAATTTCGCCTATGTCAACGGCCGACTGCCGGACGATAAACCGGCGATGCTGGCCACCATCGACGCATTGCTGAAAAGGCCGGAGGCGGAGTTCAGGCCGCCGGCGGTCGGCAGCCTCTGAATCCTCGGCAGGCAAAGAAAAAACTCCGGGCCGTTGCCCGGAGTTTGCGCGTTTTATGCACTCCCTCTACATGGCGGCCCGGCGACATGGATTAGCATAACAGGCTGCGGCCCAGGGCAGATTATCCTGTGCCGCAGAAGGAAACCGGCCGTCGCTGCGGAAATAAAAGAGATGCGGTAGGGAGGGATATATCATGCCGAAAATAACCAGCATGGCCAAACGGCTGCGCATTTACCTAGGCGAGGCGGATACTTGGCGTGGCCAGCCGCTATACCAAGCCATCGTCCGCAAGGCCAAGGAGCTGGACCTGGCTGGAGCCAGCGTATTTCGCGGCCTGGAAGGCTACGGGGCCAACAGCCGCATCCATACCGCCCGGATACTCGACCTCTCGGCCGACCTCCCGGTGCTGGTGGAGCTCATCGACAGCGAGGAATACATCGCCAAGCTGCTCCCGTTTCTGGATGAGATGGTGCAGGAAGGCATGGTCACAATTGACGATATCGAAGTCATCAAGTACGGTCGAAAACCGCCTAGGCGCTAGCGGCACGGAACGGAGCGAAAGCAATCGATGCTGAAAATCGTCGTCGTCGCCGTGGGCGGCGGCTGCGGAGCGGTGGCTCGCTACCTCGTGTCCTTGTGGGCCGCAGACCGCTTTGGTGCCGCCTTCCCTTACGGCACCCTGATCGCCAACGTCGTTGGCTGCTTTATCATCGGCGTATTCATGGCTCTGACCACCGAACGGATCATCGTCAGCCCTTACTGGCGGCTGCTGGTGACGGTCGGCTTCATCGGCGGACTTACCACCTTTTCCTCGTTCAGCTATGAAACGTTCAAACTGCTGGAAGACAGCCAGACTGCGCTGGCATTTTCTAACCTGCTGCTGAACGTAACGCTGGGCTTTACCGCCACCTGGCTGGGGATCGGCCTGGCCCGCCTGCTGTAATTGTATTAAGACCAGTGATGGGGGCTCACGATGACTATCGCGCATAAATGGCTGGCCGGTGCGGCACTCATCCTCATCGCGGCGCTGCTGGTCGTCCTGCCTTACTTCCGTCAGCCCGAAACCGAGCCTCCGGGCATATTCTCGTCGGGCGGCACCGTTGTAGGCACGGCTCAGATCGTCGGCAAACTGCTGGTCGCCGACGGCGATGCCGTTGTTTACGGGCGGGTGGCCGGCTGGCTCGCCGTCGTCGATGGCGATATCGTCCTCAAGGCGGGCGGCCGGGTTGACGGCCCGCTATTCATCCTTGGCGGCAATCTCCACAATGAGGCCGGTCCGCCCGCTACCGCCCGCTTTCACTTCGTTCTGCCGCCCGCTTCGCCGCTCATCGCCGCGTTGCCTTGGCTCCTGGGCGGTGGCGCTATGTCGGCGATTCTTGCCGCTATCTGGCTGCTTCGGCGATTGGCCGGGTTCATGCGCCGTACCGGTCTTTTGCGCCGGGCGCTGGCCTGGTTGCATGCGTATGGGCAACGGTGGCCGGGCTTCTATGCCCTCGTGGGTGTGACCGTCAGCGGCTTGCTGCTGGCGGCGTTCGTTCACATAGCCGCCGAGACCGCCTTTCACAACGAAGCCGCCCTTGTCGACTATGCCGTCATCTGGCTTGTGCGCCAATTCGCCAGCCCGGCGATCGACAAGGTGATGATCGTCATCACCACCTTCGGTTCGGGCGTTATCTACGCCGTCCTCGCGCCGCTGGCCGCCGGGCGGGCGCTGTGGCTCGGCCGCCGGCGCGAAGCCGTCTCGCTGGCTGTCTGCCTGGGGGGAGCGGCGTTACTCAACTTTCTTCTCAAGCATCTGTTCGAACGGGCCCGCCCCGACATGTTCAAAGTCATCAGCGCCGCCGGATACAGCTTCCCCAGCGGCCACGCCATGGTCTCCCTGTGCTTTTACGGCATGGTCGCCTACCTTGTCGGCCGCCATATCCCGCGGCTCGGCCCGCAGCTTCTGCTGTACGGTCTTACGGCCTCGCTCGTCATCGTCATCGGCCTCAGTCGCATTTATCTGGGCGTCCACTACCCCAGCGACGTGCTCGGCGGTTATGTCGCCGGCGCCACCTGGCTTGTCTGGTGCGTCTCCCTGCTGTGGTCATGGGAGCTGGACAGCGCACAGGCGGAAAAAGCCGACCGTGACCACCGGAACTGACAGGCAGGATTTTTTGCCCTGGAGAGGGAAAATATATAGGTCAGGGTAAAATACGCAATTTTTTTTGAGGTGAGAACGTGGATTTTGGTTTGGGAAAAGTCCTACCTATCAGGATTGAAGAGGAGATGAAAACCTCCTATATAAATTACGCCATGAGCGTAATCGTCATGCGGGCGTTGCCCGACGTGCGGGACGGACTCAAACCGGTTCACCGGCGCATCTTGTACGCCATGCAGGAAGCCGGCATGGCCCCGAACAAGCCCCACAAAAAATCGGCGCGCATCGTCGGCGAAGTGCTTGGCAAATACCATCCCCACGGCGATTCATCGGTATACGACGCCATCGTCCGCATGGCTCAGGACTTTTCCATCCGCTACATGCTTGTCGACGGCCACGGCAACTTCGGCTCGGTCGACGGCGACTCGGCGGCGGCAATGCGCTACACCGAGGTGCGCATGGCCCGCATCGCCGAAGAAATGCTCGCCGACATCGACAAAGACACGGTCGACTTCGTACCCAACTACGACGAATCGATGAAAGAGCCCAGCGTCCTGCCGTCCAAAATCCCCAACCTCCTCGTCAACGGCTCAGCCGGCATCGCCGTGGGCATGGCCACCAACATCCCGCCCCACAACCTGGGCGAAGTCGTCGACGGCGTCGTCATGATGATCGACAACCCCGACGTCACCATAAAAGAACTTATGACCGTCATCAAAGGGCCGGACTTCCCCACCGGCGGCCTCATCCTCGGCCATGCCGGCATCAGGGACGCCTATAATACCGGACGGGGCTCCGTCAAAATGCGTGCCTGTGCCCGCGTCGAAAAGATGAGTAACGGCAAACAGCGCATCCTCGTCACCGAAATCCCCTACCAGGTCAACAAAGCGCGGCTTATCGAAAATATCGCCGCCCTCGTGCGCGACAAGGTAATCGACGGCATCACCGACCTCAGGGACGAAAGCGACCGCACCGGCATGCGCATCGTCATCGAACTGCGGCGAGATACCAACGCCGACATCCTCCTCAATCAGCTCTATAAGCACACCCAACTGCAGGAAACCTTCGGCGTCAACATGCTCGCCCTCGTCGACGGCCAGCCGCGGATCCTCAACCTGGCCGAAGTCATCCGCTACTACATCGACCACCAGAAAGACGTCATCGTCCGCCGCACCAAATTTGAACTGGCCAAGGCCAAAGACCGCGCCCACATCCTCGAAGGCCTGAAAATCGCCCTCGACAACCTCGACGCCGTCATCTCCACCATCCGCCAATCCCGGACCGTCGACATCGCCCGCGCAGCCCTGCAGACCAACTTCAGCCTCAGCGAAAAACAAGCCCAGGCCATCCTCGAGATGCGTCTCCAGCGCCTGACCGGCCTGGAACGGGAAAAAATCGAGCAGGAATACAAGGACATCTTGGAAACGATTCAGTATCTGGAAGGCCTCCTGGCGGACGAACACAAAGTCCTCGAAGTAATCAAAGAAGAACTACTCGACGTCAAAAAACGTTTCGGCGACGCCCGCCGCACCGTCATCACCGGCGACGTCTCCAGCCTCGATGTCGAGGATCTCATCGCCGAAGAAGACGTCGTCATCACCCTCACCCACAGCGGCTACATCAAACGCCTGCCCGTCGACACCTACCGCAGCCAACGGCGCGGCGGCCGCGGCGTCACCGGCATGGGCACCAAGGAAGAAGACTTCGTCGAACATCTCTTCGTCGCCACCACCCACCACAACATCCTTTTCTTCACCAACCGGGGGCGGGTATACCGGCTCAAAGCCTACGAAATACCCGAAGCCAGCCGCATCGCCAAAGGAACGGCGATCGTCAACCTGCTCACGCTGGAGAACCGCGAGAAGGTCACCGCTGTCGTACCGGTCAAGGAGTTTGACGCCAAGCGCTACCTGTTCATGGCCACCAAGAAGGGCGTAGTCAAAAAAACCGAACTCATGGAATACGACACCTCGCGCCGGGTAGGCCTGATCGCCATCGTCCTCGACGAAGACGACGACCTCATCGACGTCAAACTCACCAACGGCGAAATGAACGTCCTCCTTGGCACGGAGAAAGGCATGGCCATCAACTTCCCGGAAAGCGACGTCCGGTCGATGGGGCGGGCGACGCGCGGCATGCGCGGCATAGCTTTACGCAAAGGCGACAGCGTCGTCGGCATGGAAACCGTCAAAACGGACAGCGAACTGCTGACGGTCACCGAAGCCGGCTACGGCAAACGAACCGCCCTCGACGAATATCGGCCGCAGAACCGGGGCGGCGTCGGCATAATCAACAACAAAGTAACCGATAAAACCGGCAAAATCGTCGGCATCAAAGTCGTACGACCGGGCCAGGAGATAATGCTCATCACCGGCGAAGGCGTCGTCATCCGCATCGACGTCAGCGAAATATCGGTCATCAGCCGCAACACCCAAGGCGTGCGCCTGATGCGCATCGATGAAAACGACCACCTCGTAGCGGTGGCCGCCGTCGAAAAGAAAGTAGAGACAGACTGAGCTCCTGCCTAACAGTTGAAGGCGCCCGCACGAGGGCGCCTTTTTTGACCAGGCACATATTCTTTTCCTTAGTTGAACAAAATATATTACGATAATTGTGAAAAGGGCCGCCGACCGACTTGACAGTGGGCGCGACGCCATGCTATCATATAAAAGCTGCCCCCTATGGGCAACCAAAAAATACATATTGACATGATCCGTGGGTTATGTTAATATAACAAAGTCGCCGCAAGCGGAACTGGAGCAAAAGGCCAGGGGAGGCAAGCAGCGGCAAGAATGGAAAAAAGCGAAAGTTGACAAAGCCGCAAGGCTATGTTAACATAAGCTTCCGGCCTGAAGCCGGCCAGTGTTCCTTGAAAACTGAACAATGTAAGGAAATTAAGCCAGATGTGCGGGCTGTCACTTTTCGGAGTGAACAGTCAAAAACACACAATCGATTCAACGAGCCATTCAAGGCTCCGAAGAATAAACTTTTTCGGAG
>JARKPR010000091.1 GCA_029975165.1 Selenomonadales bacterium | reverse complement strand
CATCAAGCAAGCCGAACTGATCGAAGAAGCGGGAGCGTGCAGCATCCTGGTGGAAGGCGTGCCCACGGCAGTCGGCAAAGCCATCGCCGAACAGGCCGGCATCCCCATCCTCGGCATCGGGGCGGGCTCGGGCACCCACGGTCAACTGCTCATCTACGCCGACATGGTCGGCATGTACGACAACTTCACGCCGAAATTCGTGAAAAAATACGCCAATGTCGGCGAAGTGCTCACCGGAGCATTCGCTGAGTATGTGAAGGAAGTACGGGAAGGCAAGTTCCCGGTGGACGCCGAGCACACGTACAAGATGCCGGAAGAGGAAATCGCCGCGCTGGCCAAGATATTGGCCGAGAAAAAGTAACAGCCGGGAGCGGCAAAGACCGAATGGCCAAAGCGGACACCAAGATGGTGCGCTTTGGCCATTGCATTGTTCCTTAATGTTTCTCCGCACGGATTCTGGCCGCGCTCAGTTGCTCCGGCGTTAATCCGCCGGCGCTTTTTTATTCGCCGCCTGGTTTGCCAGGGAATTGTGGGCTTGATTGTCGGTATGCAATTAAATTGACAATATTTATTATTCAACTGTAATATAAAGTCAGTATCAGGTCATTGTAACGAGGAAAGCACGTTTGCGAGGAAGTTTTTGATAGCAAAGAGGTGCCGCGATGCCTACCGCGATGCCTGCTATTATGGTCAGTAAATTGCTGCCGCCCTATGCCGGGACAAGCCTTATCGAGCGGCCGCGTCTTTTGGCGCTGCTCTCCCAGGCCCCGCGGCGGAAAGCGACGATTATCGCCGCGCCGGCCGGCTATGGCAAAACCGTTTTGATGGTGCAACTGGCGGCGGCGAGCAAAAAACCGCTGGTGTGGTACCAGTTGGACGATTATGATAACGACCCGGCGGTTTTTATGCAGTATCTGGTCGCCGGCATACGGCAGCACTATCCCGATTTCGGCAAAGAGGCGCTGCTGCACGTGGCCCAGAGCGGCGTGGCACCGCGCTTGCGGCTGCTGGTGACGGCGATGGTCAACGGGTTGGAGAAACAGGCTCCGGGGGGATTGGTGATCGCCCTGGACGACTACCAGGTGATAACCGAGCCGGTGATCCACAGCTTTATTGGGGAACTGCTACACCATCTTCCCGCCGGCGTTCAGATCGTTATCGCCAGCCGGACCGCGCCGCCGCTGTCGCTTTCCCGCCTTAACCTGCAGGGAGAGGTGTGTACTGCCGGTTGGGAGGAACTGCGGTTCACCCGCCAGGAAATCGGCGATTTTCTGGCGCGCAGCCGCGGGGAGACGGCGGACGAGGCTATCGAGGCGTTGGAACGCAAAACGGCCGGCTGGCCGGCCGCCCTGGGGCTGCTCGGCGATGCGTCCGCTAGTGGTGCCGACTTCCTGGCCGACCGAGAAACGCAAAAAATTTACGATTATCTGGCAGTGGAAGTCTTTGACCGTCAGCCGGAGAGGGTGCGGGACTTTCTGCGCGGCACGTCGGTGCTGGAGGAGATTACCCCCGCCTTTTGCGATCGGCTGCTGGAGCGGACGGATTCGCGCGCGATGCTGGATTTCCTGGCGAAACAGCAATTGTTCCTTATTCCCTTGGCCGGCAGGAGACAGGCTTACCGCTACCACGATCTGTTCAGGGAATTCCTCCGGGACCGGTTGGGACCGGAGCGCCAGGCCCTGCTACTGCGGGCCGGGCTGCTGGCCCGGCAGGCGGGCGAGCTGGAAAGCGCCGTTGAGTATCTGACCGCCGCCGGCGCTTATGATGAGGTGCCGGCCGTGATCAAAGAGGCGGGCAACAAGGCGTTCGGCCGCGGCCAGTGGCAGACGGTCGCCCGCTGGCTGGAACCCTTGCCGGCGGCGGCTTTGGCCGCCGACCCCTGGCTGGCGCTGTACCGGGCCAAGGTCGAACTGTACCGGGGCCGGCTGGACGAGGCGGAATATTGGCTGAACAGAGCGGCTACGCTGACCGACGGCGGCGAAGAAGCAGCCGGCTTGGCGGAATGCCGGCTGCTTAAGGCCCGGATAATGCGGTGCCGGGGCCGCTACGCCGAAAGCCTGGCTCTTCTCGGCCAGATAATGCAGCCGATGAGCGGCGCAGAAATAGCCGAGCGGTTCGACCTGTCTATGGAACAGTCGTTGTGTCTGCTCATGTCCGGGCAGTTGGCCAAAGCGGAGGCGGTGCTGACCGTTGCTCTCGCGTCGGCAGAGCGGAGCGGCGACAATTACGGCCGGGCGAATCTGTTGGAGGGATTGGGCAATGTCTGTTGCGTGCAGGGAAAATATCCCCAGGCGCTGCATGCGTATCAAAAAGCGGCCGAGCTTTCGCCCGACCGGATTTTGCCAAGCTACTACATGCAGGACAGCATTTCTTTAATATATCATGACTGGGGGGAATGGGAGCGGGCTTTCGATTATGCCAAGCGAAACGTGATCCTCAAGGAAAATTTCGGCCTTACCGAAGTCCTGCCTTCCGCCTATATCCAGGTGGCTCTCCTATACTCCGACCACAATGAATGGGGACCGGCGGAAAAATACTTCGCCCAGGCAATCAACCTGATCCGGGAAAATAACGGCGAGCGTTTTTATCTGGCCTTAAACCTGATTTTCCTGGCCGAGTGCCTATGCCTGCAAGGCCGGTGGGCCGAGGCACGAATCAAGGCCGAGGAAGCCCTGGATGAAGCGCGGCCGCAAGGCGGACTGGCGTGGGCTATTTGTCGGGCACTGGGGGCGATGATTTTCCTCCAGACGGAGGATAGCCGCGAAGCCAGAGAGATGCTCGCGGCGGCAGCGAGGGATTTGGAAGAAATCGGGCTCAAAAAACTGCTGGGTTTTGTTTATACCTTCCAAGCACTGCGTTATTGCCATGAAGGGAACATTGCGGCAGCCGGGGAACGGGCCGAAAAAGCCTTTGGAATTCTTGCCAGGCTTAATTACCAGCAAGTTTTTCTCGGCCGCTACCGGGTGCTGGAACTACAGCCGGTGCTGAAACTAGGGCTGGAAAAGGGCTATGAAGTCCCGTTTGTGCAGCGGGTTCTGGTGTGCCTAGGCGAACAGGCCCTGGAGCCGCTGACTTGTCTCGCCAGCCATGCCGATCCGGCGGTCCGTCGCCGGACGATCGCGTCCCTGGCGGAAATCGGCGGACCGCGGACGGAAGAAACAATCCGCCGCCTGGCGGGCGATCCGGACCGAGAAGTCCGGCAGACGGCGCGGCTGGCCACCCGGCGGATCGGCATCCTGGCGGTGGCGGCAAATCCTGTTGAGACCGCGCCAACGCCGCTGCAGGTCGCCACTTTCGGGCCGTTCCGGGTTTCCTGGGGGGCGGCGGGCGTCGGCGCGGCAAATTGGCGCACCGCCAAGACCCGCGACTTGCTGGCCTATTTCTGCCATAATCGGGCGCCGGTAAGCAAGGAGGAAATTTTCGAAGATCTCTGGCCCGACCTCAACCCGGAGGAGGCCATGGGCATCTTCCATACCACGCTGTACTATCTGCGCCGGTTCCTGGACAAAGCCGGCTGCCGGGAGGCCGTTATCTATAACGGCAGCCGCTATGGGCTCAGGCCGGGGCTTGCCGGCAGCGACCGGCAGCAGTTCGAGGAGCTCGTGACGGCTGGCCTGCGCGCCGATATCGCCCCGGACGCGGCGGCCAGCCGGCTGGAACAAGCGGTAGGTCTTTATGGCGGGCACTATCTGGCGGATTTGGATTACCCGTGGCTCATCCCCGACCAGGAAAAGCTGAAACATGCCTGCATCAAGGCCCGCCTGCGCCTGGCCGGCTATTATCTGCAGGCTCCGGACTACGCCCGGGCGATCGCCCACCTGCAAACGGCCGAAGAATACAGCCCCTTCGACGAAGAGGTGCATGGGCTGCTGATGACCGCTTATGCCAGGCAGGGAAACCGGCCGGCGGTGAAAAAACAGTATCAGAAGCTGGAAGCTGTGTTGAAAAACGAGCTTGGCCTCTCGCCCTCCCGCGCTATCCGCGACTTGTGCCGCAAACTTATAGAATAGGCGCCTCACCAGGCAAGCATCGGCTAAAAGCCGGTGCTTTTTTCGTTTCCAGCCGCGGCAAGCATGTTGAGTATTTGTTGAGAAGTGATTGATTACAATAAAATCGTAGGATGTGAGTTGCCGGTGCTTTGTCCGGTATGGGGGGGCCGAACATGCGGCAACCATAACAACGAATTGAAGGAGGCCAGGAAGATGATTATCAAGCGGGTATCGTTGCTGGTGCTGGCGATGACCTTCGCCTTTGCCATGACGGCGGCGGCGAAGGCGGGCGATTCCGCCGGGACGGCGGGCAAATCGCCCGGCATCGCCGTCAAACCGGCCCGGATAACCGTTACCGCGCCGCAGGGCGGCCAGGTGCTAAGCTGCGGCGAGCAGGCCACCATCGCCTGGAATTACAGCGGGGATATCGGCGGCCCGCTGTACATCCGCTTGATCCATCACGCCGGCCACGGGCTGTTCGATGTTTTGATCCATCCCCAGGCGCCTGCCGGCAGCGGCGGACACGGCTCCTTGAGCTGGATGGTGCCCGACGTTCCGACAGGGTATACCTACACGATCGATATCGGTTCGGCGAACATCGGAGCGTCAAGCCAGAGGTTTACGATCGTCAATCCGAAACAGCAGCCGACCATAAAGGTAATCTCGCCCAACGGCGGGGAAGTCTTGCACCAAGGTAAAACCTACAACATTACCTGGACACATATCGCCGACCCAAATCAGAAAGTGATCATTACCTTGGTTCCCAGCGGCGATCCGGCTAAATTCCGCAAACTCGGCGAAGCGCCGGCCGGCGCAAACGGCGCCGGGTCGTTTTCATGGAAGATTTTTGCCGATGTAGAGCCGGGCAAAGACTACAAAATCTGGCTGGGCAATGGCTTTTATAACAAGAATTTCATTGATTACAGCGACAACAATTTCACCGTTGCCGGGCCGCCGACAATCAAACCCGCCGATATCACGAAAACGTCCGCCAAGCCAAAGCCGGGGGATCGGGATAAGCTCGATCCCCAGCCCGAACCGCCCATGTAGGACTATTCCTGCCCATCCGAAAAAAACAAAAAAAGGAGAGATGCTTTGTGAGAAAACTATTTGGTATTTTTGCCAGCCTAATTCTGTTTGCCGGCGTTGCGACGGCATCGCCCTTAACCGACTACTCCGCGGGTAAAGTCTCTATCGATCTTGACTGGCGCAACACGGAGCTTCAGGGAAATTACAACGGAAATTACGCGATAGACTTTGACAAAAAATATTCCGTAGACGGTGGGATTACCATCGGTCTGGGCAACAATTTCGCTGTCCAATATAATGTATTCAACCCAACGCCCAAGACTACAGCCGTGCCGGATTTTTTTGGAGATCCTTTCACCGGCAAGCTATCCTCGCAACAATATAATCTCATGTACCGGTTTAATCCCGAGTTCGCGGTTTATACCGGAATTATGCAGGCAAACGCCTCTTTTAAAGATTTGGATTGGTCCCTTATTTTTGCCGATACCCATACCCGCAACATTTGGCAGTTTGGTTTAGTCGCGACCACGAAACTAGGCAGCAAAACGACCGGTTATGGCATTGTCGGCGTCGGACGGGACTTGACAAACTGGGTGGCAGGCATTTCCTTTGAGGTTATGCCTAACACCGAGCTTAATATATCCTACCGCGAACTGAAAATTAATCGTTTTGTTACAACTGGTTTAGGCGCAAGACTAGACTCGGAAGCTTCCGGATTCGGCGTGGGCGTTACCCATAAGTTTTAGTTGCGTACCATAAGGAGGAGAAGAAAATGCGGGCAGGCAAAATTCTGGCGGTGCTGCTGGCGTTCGTTCTGGCGGCGTTGACCGCGGCGGCGGCCTTCGCCGCCGTTCAGAATAATCCCGGGGCCGGCAAAACTCCGGGCGATCAGACAATAAAACCGAGTCGCCAGACCATCACGGTTACCGCCCCGAAGGGCGGCGACACATGGTTGATCGGCGACGGCCATGGTTCCCGTTCCGTCCATTGGACCTATAGCGGCAATAGCGCCGACAAATTCGAAATCGCCCTGTTCAAGGGGACGGCTGTCGCGTATAAATTCACCGGTGATTTCGCCGTCGATGGCTCGGGCAAAGGCAGCGCAGGGGTGATAATCCCGGACAGCGTCGCCGGTGGGGACGGCTACCGCGTCGTGGTCACGAATAAAAGCTACCCCAATATAAAAGGCACGAGCGACGCTTTCTCCCTGCTGAACCTAAAACTAACCTCCCCCCAAGGCGGGGAAGTGTGGTATAAAGGGCGGACCCACAATATCACCTGGACGTATTCGGGCAATTTCGGCCCGAAAGTATACCTTTGGCTTATCGCTTACGATGGGGGATTCGCCCGAAAAATCGGCGAGGCCTCTATCGGCGATAAATACTATCCCTGGACAATCACGGCCGATATAGAGCGGCGGAAAAATTATAAAATCATAATAAACAACAACGCTTCCTATCCATTGGGGGGAGACTGGATGTTTCAAAGCCAGGGGCTTTTCACGGTCGCGGAGTATGTGAAGTAGGGGTGTGATCAATCCGGCTCAGCGCAAAAGCAAGCGGCGGATTCTGCGCAGTCAGGTGTAACCCAGCGTTATCCCAATAAGGACGGCCGGCCTTACAAGGACAGCGGCCTTAGCCAACGGCCTTTCATGTTCATGCGGTTCACGGATTTTCCGAACGTCGTTCTAGTCGATTTTAAAAGAGGTGTGTATTATGCGGAAAATATTGGTGGCAATCTGCTTCCTCGGCATTATTATGGCCGGGCAGGCGGCGGCGGCGCCGGCACCGGTGCTCGTCCAGGAGTTCGATGTCGTCGCGGACAATGCGGTTACACCGTTGGATTATTCGTTTTTCGACGAGCCGGGGCCGGGCAAGGTGGAATTCTACGACTTGCGGAACCTTTACGGCGCAGGAGCGAAACTGGTTGTTTATGTCACTACCGACGCGGGCAAAGATTGGCTGATCTTCCGTTTCGGCGGCGGCATGATCGAGGCAAGGCTCATGAACCGGCAGATGGCCGTCCTTACCGAACGCCTCGCGGCGGTCACGCGGACGACCCCGCTGACCGTGACTGCCCGCGACGGGCAACTGACAGTCGTAATCGGGACGAGGAGCAGGATAGTGCCAGATGTATACGGTTTGACCGGGACGCTGACGACCCAGTCCATCGCCGGCAAAGGCAGGGCTTATCAGTTTACGGAGCAATAAATCGCGCTGTTGGTCGTTTATTATTGGGCCGAACGAAAGCCAGGAGCCGCGCAACTTCGCGCGACTTCCGGCTTTCGTTGTTCTTAAGGATGATGGACTCCAACATATACGCGGGATAACGATAAGAGCAGCCGGCTTCGGTCAGTTCGGGGCTTTCGGGGATACGTTAGGCGAGCTTATTTCTTTTATCCGGCGCCAAAGGGTCGTCCTGCTGATCCTCAGAATTTGCTCGACCTTGTGCTTGTCACAGCCGACATAGCGATATACCTGGTCGATGATCTCATTGTTCATATCGGCAATAGCGCCGATATTAATTAGCACTTTCCCCTCTTTCAGCAATGAAAGGTTGTTGTTGGTATCGACCGTCGGCTGCGATGTTTCTTCAACGTCGCGCAGACGCCGGACGATATCCTCGTATTCGACGACAGGCTTATCCGTCACCGCCAGCAGCCGTTCCACGAAAGCCTCGATTTCCCGCGCATTACCCGGCCAACTGTATCTTTTAAGTGTTTCCAGCAGGCTGGGATCGATGGCGATATTCTTCCGGAAAGCCCGGCATTTTTTATTGAAAATCATCTGACCGAGGACGGGGATATCTTCCGGGCGCTCCCGGAGGGGGGGAATATTGATCCTGAGGATGTTGATGCGGTAGTAGAGGTCCTTCCGGAACAGGCCCTTTTCCACTTCTTCGGCCAGGTTTTTGTTCGTGGCGCAGATAATCCGGTTATTGATGGGGATGACTTGGTTGCCGCCCAGCCGGATCACCTCTTTCTGCTGGATGACGCGGAGGAGGCTGGACTGGAGCGGCAGGGGCATGTCGCCGATCTCGTCGAGGAAGATGGTCCCGTTATGGGCTAACTCGAACAGGCCGGCTTTGCCGCCTTTTTTCGCCCCGGTGAAAGCGCCCTCTTCATAGCCGTAGAGTTCGCTTTCCAGGAGCGACTCCGACAGGGCTGCGCAGTTCACGGCGACGAAGGGGCCGTTGCGGCAGGGGCTGCTGTTGTGGATGCTCTGGGCGAAAAGTTCTTTGCCGGTGCCGCTTTCCCCGGTGATTAAAATGTTCGACAGGGAAGAAGCGTATTTTTGAGCCATGGCGATCACTTCGAGCATTTTCGGGCTTTTGCCGGCAATATCGGTGAAGGTTTCTTTGGCAACAAAGCCTTTCGCGTACAGCCCTTTGCGGATTTCGTGCTCTAAGGCCTGGATCTTCGCCACCTTCTGGATCTTTATTATCAGCCCGCGCTGTTCCCGGCCGACGAAAATCGGACTCCTGTTGACAATCAGCTTTCCTATCGGCAGGGAAACCATTTCGAAGGTGGAGCTGCCGCCGTCGCCGTAAATTTTGCCGATAACTTCGTTGCTCAGAAGTTCGGTGATGTTGCGGCCAACGATTTCTTGGGCGGCGATACCGGTAATTTCTATCGCCAGCGCGTTGAACGACTCGACGGTGCCCTTTTTGTCCAGAGTCAGTATTCCCTCTTGGATGTTTTCCACCACGGCCTGCATCCATTGGATTTTTTCTTTCTCCCTGGTCTTGGCTTCAATTTCCTGGGCGGCCAGGGAAACGGCCTCGATTAGGTCTGTTTTGTTATACATTAGCTCGATCGTTCCAATATTTGACGGAACCTTGTGCAGGATGCAGCGGGCGGCGGAGATGACAACCTCGTAGCCCCTCTTGACGATCATGTCGACGATCTGTTCCTGCTCGTCGACGTTGAGCATGGTAATCCGGTCGACGCTGTATTCAAAAATCTGCTTGAGCATTTCCGGGTCGTACTTGACGGAATTCGAGCGCCTGAATTCCACCAGGACGACCTTGTTGCTTTTTTTGTAAGCTTGGTGCAGGGCTTTTTGCAGTTCGAAGTTCGTCATCTCCAGCCTGATCAGCGGCAGGTTGACCTGCCCGAGGAGGACTTCGTATGTGCCGCCGGGGGCGATGAGCGCTCCGACCTGATGTCGTGACTGTAGCTGATGGGCGATATTCAGCACTTGCCGGTCGGGGATGCCGAACTCGACGATCAGTTCGTGGCCCGTCTCCGTGGCGACTTCTTCGGCAAGAGACTTGATGCGCGGGGTGTGGGTGATTATACCGATACGCGCCATAATCGTCACCTTTCCATTTTGTTGCTTTGCCTGGTTAAAATTATAAGTTAGCTGATTCGTTATTACAACATGAATTCCAATTTGAAATTTTAGTTCTGATAAAAACGACCGCTTTTGAGGGGGTAGGGCGTTTTTTTCTGGAACAAAGCGGAAGAAAGCGGCGCCACTAACGGGGTCATTGCACAGCGGGGTTATGCCGTATATATTGGCACGGTTTTTGCGTTTGAAGCATTTCGGCGTCCATAGCAGATACGGACGAAAAAAACAGAAGCGAAAGGAGACAGGCTAATGGCAGGGCAAAAACCGCTGGGCAATTATCTTGTTATCGAGTTGAGCACTTTTGTCGCCGCGCCGGCGTGCGGGCGATTGCTGGCTGAATGGGGTGCGGATGTAATCAAGGTCGAAACCATGGCCGGCGACCCGTGGCGTTCCTACGGGCGGACGATGGCGATGCCGAACAAGGAAGATCATAGCCCGACATGGGACATCACCAATGCCAGCAAGCGGTCCATTTCCCTGGACTTGCGCAACCCGCAGGGGATGGAGGTGCTTCATCGGCTGCTGGCCAAGGCCGATGTTTTCGTGACCAATAACCGGGCCGACGCGCTGCAAAGCATGCGGCTCGACTATGAAACCCTGCGGGAGAAGTATCCGCGCCTGGTATACGCGCTGGTGACCGGCTACGGGGAGAAAGGCCCGGATGTCAATCAACCGGGGTTCGACACGGTCGCCTTCTGGGGGCGGAGCGGCTTCCTGGGCGACATGGTGCCGGCGGATGCGCCGCGTATTTACACCCCCGCCGGGCTGGGCGACCTGGCCGTGGGCACCTCGCTGTTCGCCGGGATTTGCGCCGCGCTTCTCAACCGGGAGAAGACAGGCAAGGGCGACAAGGTGAGTGTGGCTTTGTACGGAGCCGCCATTTGGTATGCCGGCGTCATGATAACGTCGGCGCAGGCGAAATATGGCAACAAGTGGCCGAAGGAGCGGTTCGACGGCAATCCGCTGGCCATTCCTTACCGCTGCAAGGACGGCGAATGGATACTTATAACCATCCTCGAATATGCGCGGTATTGGCCGGCGTTCTGCAAGCTCCTCGGCCGTCTGGACCTGATCGAGGACGAGCGGTTCAGCAGCGAGGCCAGTTTGATGGCTAACAGGGCGGCGATCATTCCCCTCATCGAGGAAGCTTTCATCAAGAAAAGCAGCAACGAATGGCTGGTGCTGCTGCGGGAAGCCGACATCGTCCACGACCGGCTGCGGCACTATCGGGAGATCGAAAAGGACGAGCAGGCCTGGGCCAACAGCTTCGTCTACGAACACACCTTCGCGAACGGGCAGACGGGGATTTTGCCGAGCTCGCCGATCCGGTCGGCCGCGCTGGGACTACCGTCCGACAGCCGGGGACCGATGCGGGGCGAGCATTCGGAGGAAATTCTCAAAGAATTGGGTTATGCGGCCGGACAGATTGCCGGGCTGAAGGACGGCAAGGTCGTGAAGACTCTTTAGATTATCATCGGTAAAGGAAAGGAGCCTTACAGATGTTAGCTGGCAAAAGGGCGTTGGTTACGGGCTGCAGGCGGGGGATCGGCCGGGGGATTGCCGTCAAGCTGGCCGAGTACGGCGCCGATCTCATTCTTAACGATCTAACGATCGCCGAGAGCGACGAGGTCGTCGCCGCGGTGAGAAACCTGGGCCGGAAAGCGCTGTGCATCAGCGCCGACATCGCGAACCCCGATTCGGTGGCGGCGATGTTCGCGGCCATCAAGCAGGAGTGCGGCGGCCTGGACATTATGGTCAACAACGCCGGCATCACCGCCGACGCGATGTCGTATAAGATGACGATCGAGCAGTGGAATCAGGTCATGGCCGTCAACCTCACCGGCACATTCCTGTGCTGCCAGGCGGCGTCGAAGCTGATGATGGAGCAGAAATCCGGCAAGATCATCAATACTTCGTCCGCGGCCGCTTTCATGGGCAACATCGGCCAGGCCAACTATTCGGCGACCAAAGGGGCGGTAGCGTCGCTGACGAAAACGCTGGCGAAAGAGCTCGCCGGCAAGGGCATCTGCGTCAACGCCGTGTCGCCCGGCTTCATCCAGACGCCGATGACCGACAAGATTCCGGCCGAGGTGAAGGAGCAGATGATCGCCAGGATCCCGCTGCGCCGGATGGGGCAGCCGGAGGATGTCGCCAACGTCGTCGTCTTCCTGGCGTCGCCGCTGGCGGATTTCGTCACCGGCCAGACCATCCAGATCAACGGCGGGTCGTATATGGTGTAGGAGCGTGACAGATTTCGTCACGGCGATTCCAATGCGATAATTTTGGGGGGAGGCATGTTTTGTTTGGACACTGCGACGATCAGCCTTATGGGGATAATTGTCTCGACCGCCGTTTATATCTATCTGATATTCCGCGGGTACAACATCTGGGTGCTATCGCTGCTCGCGTCGGTGATCGTCATCCTCTTTTCCGGCGGCGATATGACCAAAACGCTTACGGGGCCGTTCATGACGGCGTTCGTCGCGTTTGCGCGCAGCTATTTCCTGCTGTTCCTGGCCAGCGCCATCTTCGGGCGGTTCATCGGCGACTCTGGGGTCGCCTATTCCCTGGGGAAGAAGATCGCCGATCTGGCCAATAAAAGCGGTTCGCAGAAAAAGTTCGTGGCCTGCCTGGGCGTACCGGCCATTTACGCGATTTTGACCTATTCGGGGATCAGCGTGTTCGTGGTGGTGTTCACGATGATGTACATCGTCCGCGACCTGTACAAGGAACTGGATATCCCCTGGCATTTCTACGGGTTCGGCATATTCGGCTCGGCGACTTTCACCACCGGGATGCTGCCCGGCTCGCCCCAGATCCAGAATCTCATTCCCATGAAGTATTTCGGCACCACGCCGCTGGCCGCGCCCACGCTGGGGATCGTGATGACGGGCATCATGCTAATCCTCGGGGTGGCTTACATGAAGTATATGGTGGACAGGTCGATAAAGCGCGGCGAGCGCTATATCGATACCGGCAAGGGCATAGAAGAGTATTTTGCCGCCAGCGGCATAAAGCAGGAGGCGAGGGTCGTCCATCCCCTCTGGAAGTGCCTGCTCCCGCTGCCCATCCCCATCGTCGCCATGAACTATTTCCAAATCGACCCGGCGCTTTCCCTGGCAATCGCGATCGTTTTCACCTACCTGCTGTTCCGCGCCGAGTTCACCAATGTGAAAAAGTCGATCAACGAGGCGACGACGATGTGTTTTGCGCCGGTGCTGAGCGTTTGCGCCGCGGCGGGCTTCGGCGCGGTGGTGGCGTCGACGCCGGGGTTCAAAATGATTGTCACCGCCCTTTCCTCCATGCCGGGACCGGCAACGCTGCAGTTGGCGCTGGCCGTGGCGGTCGGCGCGGGGATCGCCGGCTCGGCTTCGGCCGGGCAGACCATCGCTTTGGACGCCCTGGCCAAGCAATATGTTCCTGTGGTCGACGTCCAGATTATGCACCGCCTCACGGGACCGGCGGCGTGCTTCGGCTCCCTGCTGCCTCATAACGGGGCGCTGTTCAGCGCGTTTGCCATCCTGCGGCTGTCGCACAGAGAAATCTATCATCATTATTTTTGGATCGGTGTCGTCCTGCAAGGGATAGTCATGGTGATCGGCGTCTTCCTGGGCGAGCTGGGTATCAGATAAAGGAGAGGATGTATATGAAAAAGGTTGTCATCGTTTCGGCGGTGCGTACGGCGGTCGGCAAGCATGTAGGCCAATGGTCGACGATTTCGCCGGACCAGTTGGCCGCGGCGGCGATAAAGGAAGCGGTCGCGCGCGCGAAGATTGACCCGAGCGAAATCGAAGATGTTGTCATGGGCAATATCCACGCCCAGCACGGCAACATCGCCCGCAGGGCTTCCCTGCTGGCCGGGCTGCCGCTGGAATGCGGGGCCATGACCATCGACCGGCAGTGCGGGTCGGGGTCCCAGGCGGTGGTGAGCGCGGCGCTCGGCATCCTGGCCGGTTACGGCGATATTGCCGTGGCCTGCGGGGTGGAGTCCATGACCAGTTCGCCGTATCAACTGGAGAAGCCGGCTGCGGCTTTTTCCTACAAGCCGCCGGCCTTTTTGCCCAACAGCGTGTCGATCGAGGAAATCGGCAATCCCTCGATGCCGGAAACGGCCGATACCTTGGGCGCACGGCATAACATCAGCCGACAGGAATGCGACGAGTTCGCGCTGCTGTCGCACCAAAGAGCGGCCAAGGCGATTGAGGATGGCGCCTTCAAAGACCAGATCGTCCCGATAGAATTAAAAACGAAAACAGGCACAAAAGTGATCGACACCGACGAATGCGTGCGCTACGACGCTTCTCTGGAGACGATGCTTAAACTGCCGCCGCTTTTCAAAGGCGGGCTGACCACGGCGGCGAATTCGTGCCCCAGAGCGGACGGCGCAGGCGCGCTGGTCCTGATGTCGGCGGAAAAGGCCCAGGAGCTGGGCCTCAAGCCGCTGGTCAGCCTGGTGACCTATGCCGTCGCCGGCCTGGACCCCAACATCATGGGCTACGGCCCGGTGCCGTCGACCCGCAAGGCGCTGAAGCGGGCGGGGCTCAGCCTCGCCGATATCGGTGTCGTCGAGCTGAACGAAGCGTTCGCCGCCCAGGCGGTGCCGTGTATAAAAGACCTGGGCCTCGATATCGCGAAAACCAATCCCAACGGCGGCGCCATCGCTCTCGGGCATCCCATCGGCGGCACGGGGCCCATCCTGACGACCAAGCTCATCTACGAAATGTTAAACAAAGGCCACAAGTACGGCCTGGTTACCATGTGCATCGGCGGCGGCCAGGGCATGGCCACGATCTTCGAGCGCTGCTAAGCCGGGGGTACGGTTTTACGACAGAGAAGAAGGGGGATATTGTTGTGGCCATCGAGATCAAGAAAGTTGCCGTCGTAGGCGGCGGGACCATGGGTAGGCAGATCGCCCTCAACGCGGCGATCGGCGGGGTCGAAACCTACCTCACCGACAGTTTCCCGGGCGTACTGGATAAGGTGGCCGCCTGGAGCAAGGAGTACCTGAACGGCCGGGTGGCCAAAGGCAAAATGGACAGCGCCGCGGCGGAGGCGGTGAGCAAGCGCTTCCACCTTGTTCCCAAGCTGAAAGACGCGGTCGCCGATGCCGACCTCGTCATCGAGGCGATCGTGGAAAACCTGGACGCCAAAAAGGAACTGTTCGCCAACATCGAAAAAGTGTGCAAGGATTCAACAATCATCGTCAGCAATTCCAGCACCTTCCCGCCTTCGCTTATGGCCGTCGCCCTGAAGAAGCCGGAGCGGATGGCGAACCTGCACTACTTCAACCCCGCCCTGCACATGGCGCTGGTGGAAGTGGTCGTCGGCCCGCAGTCCGGCAAGGAAACCATCGACGCCCTTGTGGCCTTCGCCGGCAAGATCGGCAAGACGCCGCTCACGGTGCGGAAGGAAATCGAAGGTTTCGTCGTCAACCGCATCCTCCAGGCGATCACCAACGAGGCCTGGTTCCTGGTGGAAAACGGCTACGCCACCTACCAGGATATCGACGCCGGCGCCGAGAAGGGCCTGGGGCACCCCATGGGTCCTTTCCGGACTTTGGACCTTGCCGGGCTGGACACCATTCTGGACATCCGCACGGCAAAGTATAAAGCGAGCGGCTGCAAGGAAGAGCTCCGCCCGCCGAAGCTTCTGGCGGAATTGGTCGGGAAGGGCCACTGCGGCCGCAAATCCGGCCAAGGCTTCTATAAGTACGATAAGTAGCACAAAATCCCCTGGCCTCCCGTGAGTAAGCCAGGGGATTTTTTTGTGCCGCTTTGCTGCAAAAGTGAAAGGAAAAGACCGGTCGAAGGGCTTAAAGTCTCGCAGCGCAAGCCCCATAACCGGTCTTACGTCAATAATCAGGGCGGCTGCATATTTGCGGCCGGTTTACAGGCCCAACTCCTTGGCGATGATGAGAAGCTGCACCTCGGAAGTGCCGGCCGTGATGGTCAGGAATCTGGTGTCGGTGAACTGCTTGGCGATAGGGTACTCCTCGCAGACGCCGTAGCCG
>JARKPR010000054.1 GCA_029975165.1 Selenomonadales bacterium | reverse complement strand
GGGCGCCAGCGGCGAAGCGCCGCATTTTTAGAAGATTCCTTTAAGGTCATTAAGAGGCTTTCAAAGTTAAATTCCTTCAAACTCGCCCCGAAGGGGCGACGGGTCTGGAGCGCAGCGACGGCATCGCCGACGCACTCCCGCCCACGCCGACACGTCCACCCGCCTCCCATCCTCCCGCATGCCCATCCATCGAGGAGGTCCAGGAGGGGTTCACCCCCTCCTGGCCGCCGGAGGCATCTTTCTCTTCTCTTCCATTCTCCCGTACCCACATCCGCCATCACAAATACCGCCGCAGCCACAGTTCGAGCATGACCAGCGCATAGATCCGCTTGCCGTGGTCGGCCACTCCCGCCGCATGCGCATCGAGCAACCCCTGTACGGCTTCCGGGCGGGCGATGTCGCGCGCCACCCGGCCGCCTGTCAGCAGATCGCGGGCGAATTCGCGCAACGGCCCGCGAAACCAGCCGCTGACGGGCAGGCCGAAGCCGCGTTTGGGCTGGCCGGCGATGCGCGGCGGCAGCATGTCGGCAAACGCCCGACGCAGCAGGTATTTGCCGGTGCGGCCGCGCAGTTAGAGTCCTGCGGGCAGGCGCGCGGCAAAGGAAGCGAGTTCCACGTCGAGGAAGGGCGAGCGGCCTTCCAGGGCGTGGGCCATGGCCATGCGATCGGCTTTGACGAGGAGGTCGCCGGGCAGGTAGACGCTCACGTCCGCGAACAGGCCGCGATCGAGGTTGTTGTCGGCCGTGGCGGCGGCGAAGGCTTCGGCGTAGAGGCCGACGGTGTCGTCGGGTCTGGCGGCGCGGGCGAAATCCAGGCGCAGGAGCGCCTCCCGGTCCCAGGGGGAGAAGTAGGAGCCCCAGCGCACGAGGCTGGCGGAACGGGGCACGCGCACGGCCTGGGCCAGGCGCTTGAGGCCGGCGCGCCAATCGGCTTCCACGGGCACGTCGCCCCGGGCGCGGAGCTTTTCCGCCAGCCAGGGCACGAGGCGTCGCGTCAGGCCGTGGGGGAGCGTCGCGTAGAGGTCGGCCAGGGGATCGAGCCAGTAGCGCTGGTAGCCGGCGAACATTTCGTCGCCGCCGTCGCCGTTGAGGGCCACGGTCACGTGTTCGCGAGTGAGGCGGCACAGGTGCCAGGAGGCCAGGGCGGAGGGATCGGCGAACGGCATGTCCGTGGCCGCGACCACGTCTTCCATGACGGCGCGCGCGGCGTCGAAGCCGACGGTGAACTCGGTGTGTTGCGTGCCGTAGCGCGCGGCAACGGCCCGGGCCTTGTCGGTCTCGTTGAAGGCTTCCTCGGTGAAGCCGATGGAGAAGGTGCGCACGGGCCGGTCGGTCAGCCCGGCCATGACCGCGGTGACGATGCCGGAATCGACGCCGCCTGAGAGGTGCGCGCCGAGCGGCACGTCGGAAACGAGGCGCAGGCGCACGGCCTCGGTCACGCGCGCGCGCAGTTCGGCGGCGAGGTCGTCCGCGCTCCCCGTGAGCTTGGGCAGGTAGTCGAGCTGGAAATAGCGTTTGGGCCGGCCTTGGCCTTCTCGCCAGGTCATGGCGTGACCGGGCGGCAGGGAGCGGATGCCGGCAAAGCCCGTGGCCGGCTCGGGCACGTGCTGGAGCGTCAGGTAATGGGCCACGGCCGTGGGGTCGAGGCGCGGATGCACGTCCGGATGGGCGAAAAGCGCCTTGGGCTCGGAGCCGAAGGCGATGCCGCCGCCGGGAATCGCCGTGTAATAAAGCGGCTTCTTGCCGAAGGGATCGCGGGCCAGGAAGAGTTCCCGTTTCGTGGCGTCCCATATTGCCAGGGCGAACATGCCGCGAAGACGCGTGACGCAGCGCGGACCCATCTCCTCGTAGAGGTGGATGATGGTCTCGGTGTCGCCGGAGGTGGCGAACACGTGGCCCTTGGCCGCAAGCTCCTCGCGCAGCGACGCGAAATTGTAGATTTCGCCGTTGAAGACGATGGCGAGCGTGCGGGATTCGTTGAAAAGCGGCTGGTCGCCGGTGACGAGGTCGATGATGGCGAGCCGGCGGTGCCCCAGGGCCGCGCCGCCGCCGGAGGAGAACAGGTCGCGGTAGAGGCCTTCGCCGTCCGGGCCGCGATGGGCGATGGCGTCGGTCATGGCGGCAAGGATCTCGCCGACCTCCCCTTCCCCGCCCCGCAGGCTCACGAATCCGCAAATGCCGCACATAACAGATCGCCACCTTTCGCTATTTTTTTATAACGACGGATAAAGGGCAACCCGCCGCGTCAGCGCGCCGCCTGAGCGCACAGCGCCGCATACGCCTCGGCGACCACGCGCCAGGAGTATTCGCGCACGACTTTTTCCCGACCGGCCTGCCCGAGCCGCCAGCACAGGTTGCGGTCGGCGACCAGGCGGGCGACGACCGCGGACAGGGCGGCCGGATCGTCCGGGGGCACGAGAAACCCCGTGCGGCCGTCTTCCACCAGCTCCTCGTTGCCGGCGATGCGCGTGGCGGCCACGGCCAGCCCCGAGGCCATGGCCTCGAGCACGGCGTTGGGCATGCCCTCGTCGCGGGAGGGAAAGACGAAGGCGTCGGCCCGGCGCAGCGTTTCCGGCATGTCCGCCCGGGACACCCAGCCGGAGAAGCGCACCTTGGCCGCAAGGCCCAGCCGCCCGGCCAGGGACGCAAGCTCGGCCCGAAGCGGCCCGTCGCCCACGATCTCCACCTCGAAACAGGCCTCGGCCGGGAGCCTGGCCAGGGCTTCGAGCAGCACGTCGAGCCCCTTTTGCCGCACCAGCCGGCCGACGAAGACCAAGCGCACCGGCCCCTCGCGCGAAAGCTCCCCGGCCGGGGCGAAGCGCGCCGCGTCCACGCCGTTGGGGATCATGCGGATGGGCACGCCGCCGGCCGAGGCAGCGGCCAGATCGGCCAGGCCGCGGCTGTTGGCCACCACGGCGGCGGCCCCGCGCCACAGGAAGCGGATGAGCGGCGCGGTCAGGCGATGGTAGCCGGCCAGGTCGTAGGGCTGAAACCCCGGCACGTCGCCGCCGCGCAGCGAAACCACGTAGGGCGTGCCGCGAAGGCGCTTCAAGAGCCAAGCCGCCGGGCCGCAGGGGATGCCGAAAAAAGCCAGGCAGGCGTCGGGACGCCAGGCCCCGGCCATGACCGGCAGATACGCGCCGGCGCTGGCCATGAAGGACAACATCTCCAACGGAGAACAATGATCGGCATGGCGGCGCACGGCCGGTATGCGGCGAACCTCGAACCCGTCGGCCTTCTCCAGGCGCGGCAAGCCTCGAAACGCCGCCGTGACCACGCGCACGTCATGGCCCAACCCGGCCAGCTCCCGGGCCATGTTGGCCGTGGCGTTCCCCGCCCCCCCGCCCAGCGGGGGGTACTCGTAATTGAGGAGGAGAAGGCGCAAAGAAGTGCGAGAGAGGAACCCTTTTTGGGAAAAAGGGTTCCTCTCTCGCGCTCTCTCCTCCCCAAAACTTTTAATGGGGGGTTGCATAGCCATATTGGCCTACCCTTTATTCCCTTGTGGGGGGGTCCGGGGGGCATCATGCCCCCCGGCAGAGGGGTCCAGGGGAGGCAGCGCCTCCCCTGGCCGCCGGAGGCGCCCCACGAGCGTGGCGCGCGTCACGGCGAGCAAGCCCGGGTCGCGGCGGGCGTGGTCGGGGTGCAGGCGCTCGGCGATCAAGGCGAAGGCCTCGGGGTCGCTGTCGTAGGCCGGCACGGTCACGTCGAAGCCGACCCCGGTCAGGGCCGCGACATGGTCGTCGCAGCGCCAGGGGCCGCAGGGGTCCGGGCCGGCCAGACGCTTGCCGGCGACCGTGGAGAAAAGGAGCCTGTGGGAGGGGTAGCGCTCCAGGGGCTCGCGGCAGTCCACGCGCCAGACGACGACGCCGCCCGGGACGAGCAGCCGGCGCAGGGCGTCGGCCAGTTCACGGGGATCGGCCGGTCCGGCCGGCTCGACCACGGCGGCCTCGAAAAAGCCG
>JARKPR010000038.1 GCA_029975165.1 Selenomonadales bacterium | reverse complement strand
TGACTGCCGAGGCCCGAAGTGGCCGCAAGAGGGAGTGAGAATCAGGTGATTCTCACTCCCTCTTGCGGCCAACGCTTCGTCAACATCTGGACAGTATCCAACGTCAATTGATGGACTTTATGCAGCAGCAGCAACAACTCCTATTGTATTTTCATCCTACAACAGAGGCTTTCTTTTGCACATTCCCTTTTCGGGGTTCACTTCAATCGCATGGCCTTTCATTTCCCCCTTCCCCGGCAGGATAAGAGTTTAAAGCCGCGAAGTAAATCATAATACTAATAAAGCCTCAAGAGCGTGCAAAGGAGATACCGATGAAAATCGTCATCCTCGCCGGCGGCGGCGGCACCAGGCTGTTCCCCCTCTCGCGGGCCAACTACCCCAAGCAGTTCCTCAAGCTCGGCGGCCGGCTGTCCCTGCTGGCGCAGACCGTGACCCGCTTCCTGCCGCTCGCGGCCGCCGGCGACATAATCATCGTCACCAATCACGATCACCTCCACCACGTCAAAGCTGAACTCGCGGCCTGCGGAGCAAGCGGCGCCCACATCATCCTCGAACCCGTCGGCCGCAACACCGCCCCCGCCGCCGCGCTCGCGACGCGCTACTGCTGCGACGAGCTCGGCGCCGAAAAAAGCGAACTGCTGCTCGTAGCCCCGTCCGACCACATCGTCGGCCAGCCCGACGTCTTCGCGCGGACCATCCGCCAGGCAGAAGCCCTAGCCGCCGCCGGCCGCATCGTAACCTTCGGCATCAAGCCCGACAAACCCGAGACCGGCTACGGCTACATCCAGGCCGGGGCCAAGACCGGCGACGGCTTTATCGTCGACTCCTTCAAAGAAAAACCCGATCTGGCCACCGCCCGGCAGTACCTCGCTGCCGGCAACTACTACTGGAACTCCGGCCTGTTCGCCTTCACCATTGGTACCCTCATCGACGAACTCGCCCGGTACCAGCCGGCCGTATACGCCGGCATAGACCGGTCGTACGCCGAAGCATTCGAAAACTTCGCCGCCATGCCCGACATATCGCTCGACTACGCCATCGCCGAAAAATCCGACCGGGTCGTCACCATCCCCCTCGACGCCGCCTGGAGCGACATCGGCTCCTGGGACGCCATCTACGACGTCCTGCCCAAGGACGCCGCCGGCAACGTCCTCCAGGGCGACTGCCTGCCGATCGACTGCCGCGACTCGCTCATCCTCGGCCGCAGCCGCCTCATCGCCGGCATCGGCCTCGAAGACCTCCTCGTCGTCGAAACCGACGACGTCATCCTCGTCGCCCAAAAAGGCCAATCCCAGAAAGTCAAGGACCTAGTCGCCGAGCTAAAGAGCCGCGGCCGGCGCGAAGCGGCCGAGCATACCACCGTCTACCGCCCCTGGGGCCGCTACACCGTCCTCGGCGAAGGGCCGGGCTACAAGCTCAAGAAAATCGTCGTCAACCCCGGCCAGCGGATCAGCCTCCAGCTCCACTACCACCGCAGCGAGCACTGGATCGTCATCGGCGGCACCGCCAAAGTAACCATCGGCGGCAACGAGCAGATGATCCACGAAAACCAGAGCGCCTTCGTCCCCCCGTCCACCAAACACCGCCTGGAAAACCCCGGCAAAGTGCCGCTCGAAATGATCGAAGTCCAAAACGGCAAATACCTCGAAGAGGACGACATCGTCCGCTTCGACGACATCTACGGTAGGGCATGAGCCGATACGGCGGGGCTTATCAACGGCCTCTGCTGGGAGTAATTTACTTACGGGCATAGGAAAAACAGGCAGAAGCAGGAAAAAAGTGGCCGCAACGTCGAAATATTTTTTACCTACTCGGGGAATAATGGAAAACTGTATTATCGATTTGGAGGCGACGCCATGATCAAATTCGGCACCGACGGCTGGCGGGGCATAATCAGCGAAGACTACACCTTCAACAACGTGCGGCTCGTTTCCCACGCCATCGCCGACTACATCCTCGGCCGCGGCGAAGAAACCAAAGGCGTCGTCGTCGGCTACGACGCCCGCTTCCTCTCCCGCCGCTACGCCGAGGACTGCGCCGGTGCTTTAGCCGGCCGCGGCATCACCACCTGGCTCAGCGATGCCATCCTGCCCACCCCGGCCCTCACCTGGCAGGTCAAAGACCGCCAGGCCGCCGGCGGCGTCATGATCACCGCCAGCCACAACCCCGGCGAATACAACGGCCTCAAATTCAAAGCCTCCTACGGCGGCTCGGCCTCGCCCGAAATCATCGCCGGCATCGAAGAATACGTCCGCCGCCGCGAAGAGGGCGGCCAACCGTATCCTCCCGTCCCCGACCCGGCCGGCGTCGCCGCCTTCGCCCCCCACGACCCCTACCTCGACCATGTCGATACTATTCTATCTCCCGCCATCCTCGCCGCCAGCAAAGGCAAAATCCTTTTCGACGTCATGCACGGCGCGGCCAGCGGCTACGCCGCCCGGCTCGCCGCCCGCCACGGCCTCGACCTCCTCGAAATCAGAAGCGAATACAACCCCGCCTTCGGCGGCGTCAACCCCGAGCCCATCGACAAAAACCTCGCCGCCCTGCGGGCCGGCATGGCCGCCCACAAAGCCGCCGTAGGTCTCGCCACCGACGGCGACGGCGACC
>JARKPR010000033.1 GCA_029975165.1 Selenomonadales bacterium | reverse complement strand
CATGGAAAGTCCCACATGACCGCTGTCGGTCATGTCTGCCGCAAAATGACTTCCATCATTTTTGCTGTTCTTCGGGACAACGCTCCTTATCTCCCGGCCATGTAACGTTCCTTCCCACTTGACTTTTTATAGCCGGTCTTGATAATAGTCTTCAATATTTTTTAGAATATATTGCACGTCTTTTTTCTTGCTTGATGTTCTATAAGATTTAAGTGTATTTGAATATCCGAGCAACTTAAACGTTGTCAAAAATTGCTCAAAAGAGGGATAATATCCTTGTAGTTTATCCATAAACTCGTCAATAATGCCTTTCGAAAACTCATTTTCAATTTTTCTCGCATAATTATAGACCATATCCTCAATTAAATTTGATTTTCCATTTCCGACCATACCGTATGCAAAATAAAAATTTTGAATAAAGATAAAGAAATTTTCTGCTGTATCTTTATTAATCTTATTTTGGATGTATGCCGAAATAATTGACATTAGTATAGGCCTAAATTGACGATGGTTATTATCATTAAAAAACTGTAGGGCCGCTCTTATAGTATTATTATCACACTCTTCAGGTAAATAAAACCAACGATATATATTAGCTTTGTTATACAAGTCATCTAGAAAACTCGTCATATTACTTTTAGGGCAGTGCGCCTTAATAATTCTGAATTCCGTGTTATCTTGTACAGGCTTTTCATATCTATGAGCAACGTAATGTGTAAAAAAATATTCCAGAACCGAGTTCTTATTAAGGAATAGTTTTTTCTCCATATTATCCCACTTTATTTTGGCTGAATCAATATTTGCACGAGGATGAATATATTTAAAAACATAGTTTTTTATTAGTTCATGTTGTTTTAAATCAACACCTCGAGCATTCAAAATTTCAAAGATATTATAACTTTCTTGTTGATTTGTCGCCTTAATGTCAATAACATCTAATCCGATTATTTTATCTTTTATATTGTTAAGCTCAAGTTCAGCGGACTTAGAGGTATTGCCAATCATATCTTGGAATTGATTATAAAAGAATTGAAAACATCTTTTAACGTTAACGTTGTCTTTAGGTGCATCTTCAAGATATGAGCTACTGAACAATTTACTTTTATTTTGTAGATCATCATATTTTGTTGTCTCTTCAATTATTAATTGAAAATTTAGTAAATCTTGATTGTCTACTCTAGAAAAATCTTTTCCCAAATCGTCAGTACCTAAAATATACTTTACGACACCCTTAAAGCGATCCTTTGCCCCCAAATCGTTAAACAATACACAAATTGCACAAAGCATTAAGGTAATGGTTGTCATTCTTTGCTGGCCGTCTATAACAATCATATTTTTCTGGTCTTTTTCGAAAACAAAACTACCCAAAAAATGAGACCACTCATTATTCTTCTCGTCGCTAACATTTACTTCAATACAATACTTTAAATCATCAAGAAGTTCTCGCCATTGCTTCTCTTCCCAAACATACTTTCTTTGATAGCGAGGTATTACATATTTAAAATCACCTGCAAATATGTCATAGATTTTTCTCTGTTGAGCATCAAAAGCCATACCAATACCTCCTTGAATTTAATTTCTTCCACAATAATTAGCATATATTTGTAATTGTTCCTTCAAAAGGAAAATCCTGCATTTTTTTTGCCTTTTGTGTAATTTACCCTACAGCGACCTGGCAAAAAAGAAACGGGCTTCAAGCTATTAAAACGCAAATTCTCTTTTTCACCTTGGTTCTGACTAAGTTCTTCGCGGGGGCGCAAACTGACGGCGACTTGCGGAGGACGGTACGCGCCGTTGACGAAGCGAGCCGGTAACACAACGTACGCCCGGCCATGGAAGGCCGGGCGAGGAGCCATCAGTCAGGAGACTGTTGGCGACGGTACGGCAGTGTCGGCGCGAGTCTTACGGCGCGTTCGGCCGGAGCTATGGAGCCGGAGGTTTGCGGCCCCGCTAAGGGAATTAGGCGGCAGGCCAAACGTAACCCCAACAAAAACCGTCCCCGCCCTTTTCGGGGCCGGGGACGGTTTTATTTCTTGGGCTTAAGCGTATTGCAGGACGGCTTCGCCGGCTTGGGCTTTGGCTTCGATGACGCGGATGGCGGCGTCGAGGTGGGCGAAGATTTGGTGCGACAGCGCCTCGGCCTGGGTGTAGAGGGCCTGGGCGCCGGCCGCGTCGCCGGCGTTGACGGCGGCGATGACTTTTTCGCCCATGGCGTGCATGTCGTTGTGCACGGCGTCGATGGCGGCCCATTCGCGGAGCACGTCGGGCTGGGTGATGGTGATGGCGTGGTAGAAGTGGCCGAAGGCGCACCGCCGGGAGTTGGTCTGGATGGGGTAGGTCTTCATTTCGTCGGCGATCTTCCTGAGGTTGCGCATCCAGTTGGCGTGGGCTTCCTTGGCTTTGCGGAGGTTGGCGACGAGTTCCTCGTTGGAGATGGCGTGGATGCCGCCGTTGAGGGCGGAGACCATGTCGCGGACAATGGCGCTGAGTTCTTCGTCGATCTTGGTTATCTGCTTGGCGTTGGCGGCGCTCTGGGCGGCGTCGTCGTGGATGGCCTGGGTCATGCCGTGGAGCTTTTCGGCGTCCTGGGCGGACAGGGACATGGCCTGGTTGACTTGCCCGGCCGATTCCTTGATGTTGACCATCAGGGCCGAGATGTCGTCGACGTCCTGGACGGCTGTTTTGAGCATGACGACGTTTTCGGTGACGGTGGCCGAGATGTTGTCGAGTTTCCCGTTCATGGAGCTGGTGGAGCGGAGGGTGTTGCCGAGGCTTTCCCGGCCCCCTTGGGCGGCCTGCTGGATGTTGTTGACGAAGACCCGCATGTCGTTGAGGTTGGCTTTGGTGCTGTCGGCCAGTTTGCGGATTTCGTCGGCGACGACGGCGAAGCCCCGGCCGAATTCCCCGGCCCGCGCGGCCTCGATGGAGGCGTTGAGGGCGAGGAGGTTGGTCTGCTCGGCAATGGCGGCCACGCCGTCGACGATGTCGTTGACCCGGGTGGCCATGTCGACGAGCTGTTCGATCTGGTCGCGCATGAGGGTGGTGTCGGCGACGACGTTTTCTTTGAGGGCGTTGATTTCGCCGATTTGGACGAGGCTTTCGTCGTTTTTGGCGATGAGGTTCTGGGAGGCGGCGGACAGGCGCACCATTTTCTGCGAGGTTTGGGCGATGGTTTCGTTGACGTCGTTCATGCTGGCGGTGATTTCCTCGACGATGGCGAGGTTGGATTCGCTGAGGGTGGCCATTTCTTTGGCGAAGTTCATCAGGCTGTAGGATGAGTGGGTCATCCTGACGTCGAATTCGCTGAGCGCCGAGACGGTGCCGAGCATGGTTTTGCAGGCGCCGGCCATTTTGGCCTCGCTGGCGAGCAGTTTGTCGAAGTTGCCGAGCACGCGCTGGTGGATGGGGTACGCGACCCGGATGGGTCCGGCCGGTTTGCCGCTCAGCCTGTCCTCGACGTTTTGGAGGATGCAGAGCGCTTCTTCGCAGGGCGCGTTTTTCCTCAAGAAGTTGAACATGACTTCCGCCTCCATTTGGCTGTTGAAGTTTATACGCCGTGTATTGCGTTTTTATTTCTTAATTGCTATAAACATTTTCTTATAACAAACGCTAATTTCCTGCTAAAATCGTCCAGGAAAGCCAAAAAATACGTTATCGGAAAGGAGGATGGCGTTATTATCGCCGTATATAGGGGACGGTGTCGCCGGGATTGCTCCGGGGCGACGGGGAAGACGGCCATGATGGCGGCGCGCCGGAGCAAGTTCTTGTTTTATTTATCCATGTTTGTTAAAATTAAGTAAAAATGTTTTTAGCCGGAGGCGGCGGTGGAGATACGGCCCGATTTTGTCCAGTGTCCTCGCTGTTCGTCGTGGGTTTGCCGCGAAAGCTGCTGGAATACGAAACGGGGCCTGTGCAAACATTGCGCCCCCGACCTGGGCGTGGAGATGTCGGCGGCCCAGGCCAGCCGCTCGGTGGAAGAGGTGTGGGCCCACGCCGCCATGGCGGAGGAGGACAAGAAGTTGTCCGTGGAAAACTGGCGCGAGACGATCCGGGCCTCCTGCCCCAAATGCGAAGCGCCGCTGGCCACCAATGCCAAGTTCTGTCCCGAGTGCGGCGAGAAGCTGAAAGCCGCCGAGGAGTGCGCCGGGTGCGGGGCGAAGCTCACTCCCAACGCCAAGTTCTGCCCCGAGTGCGGCCAAAAGACTTCTTAAAGGCAAATAGGCATGTTAAAAACCCAGGATTGCCGGGATTATCCCGGTTCCTGGGTTTTGTTCGTTGGACCGTTATCCTCTCTGGCGGCCGTGGTTTGCGGCAGGCCGGCGCCCTGCGAGGTTGCCGATCCGGCATCGTTGTCGCAGTTTTGTCATAATAATGCAGTATTATGAGGACAAATACATAAAGGGAGTGGTTTTCCATGAAGAAGATGCTGGTTGCCGTGGCCGTTGCCGTGGCCGCGACTTTCCTCCCCCTTGCCGCCTATGCCGCCCCGCCCCACCATGCCCCGCCCCATCACGGCAAGGCGTGGAAGGACAGCCATGACCGCAAGTGGCGTGACCATGAGAGGGAATGGAAGGAGCACGACCGCGAGTGGAAGGCGCACCGCCACGACCGGCGCTGGCGGGAGGCGAAGGCTAAGGAGTGGCATGAGTGGTACCAGTGGCACCGCGACAATGACAGCGAGTTCCATCTCCATATCGGCACGGATGATTTCGTGCTGGATATAGACAGGGATTGACGCCGGGGAAGGCAGGCCAACCCCGGACGGCAACAAGCGTCCCCCACCCTGGCGCAGGGTCGGGGGACGTTTGGCGTTTCGGCTTGCTTCAGTATGGGATTTTGTCGGTTTTGCGGCCCCAGGCGGCGAAGGGGGCGGCGCTTTCGGGGCAGGGCTGCCGCCGCAGGTCGACTTGCAGTTCTTGGGCCGTTCCCTGGATGACTTCGTAGATATAGCTGTCGTCGAAGCCCGCCGCGGCGGCGTCATGGCGCGTGGCGGCGTATACGACGCTGCGCAGTTTGGCCCAGTGGACGGCTCCCAGGCACATGGGGCAAGGCTCGCAGGAGGCGTACAGTTCGCAGTCGGATAGGTCGAACCGGCCGAGCAGCGCAGAGGCTTTGCGGATGGCCTGCACTTCGGCGTGGGCGGTCGGGTCGTTGGTGACGAGCACTTGGTTGTGGGCGGCGGCGAGTATTTTGCCGTCTTTGACGATTATCGCCCCGAAGGGTCCGCCTTCCCCTTGCTCGACGCCGCGGACGGCTTCGTCGACCGCCGCCCGCAGGAAGCTTTGGCAGTCGGCCACTTGGCCGCCGGCCAGGGCGGGCGCGGAAGTTTTCATCGGCGTTCCCCCAATTTTGAGCTGCCGGTGGGTAGTGGCGCTTGTGCGCTTTCCGGCGCTTACTGTTTGACGATGGTTATTTTTTTGATGACGACGTCGGTGAGGGGCTTGTCGTTGGCGCCGGTTTTGACTTTGCCGATGGCCTGGACGATGTCGAGGCCTTCGACGACTTTGCCGAAGACGGCGTGTTTGCCGTCCAGCCAGGGGGTGGCTTTGAGGGTGATGAAGAATTGGGAGCCGCCGGTGTTGGGGCCGGCGTTGGCCATGGAGAGGATGCCGGCTTCGGCGTGCTTGAGGTCGCGGTGGAATTCGTCGGGGATGGCGTAGCCGGGGCCGCCGGTGCCGTTGCCGTTGGGGTCGCCGCCCTGGATCATGAAGCCGTCGATGACGCGGTGGAATTTGAGGCCGTTGTAGAAGTTTTTTTCGCTGAGGGTGATGAAGTTTTTCGCGGTGAGGGGGGCTTTGTCTTCGAATAGTTCGATTTTGAAGGTGCCCATAGAGGTTTCGAAGACGGCGAGGCTGTTTTTGCCGGCCGGCGCGGGCGCGGCCTGGGGGGCCTGCTGCTGGGGGGCCTGCTGCTGGGGGGCGGGCGGGGCCGGGGGCGGCTGCGGGGCTTTGGCGGCGCAGCCGGCGGCGAGCAGGGCGAGGCTGGCGATAAGTATGGTTATGGCGGCGAGTTGTTTTTTCACGGGAAGACCTCCTCGATGGCGTATGTTCCGACAGTTACGATTATATCAGATTTTGCGGGAGATTATCAGGCATTTTAAGAGGGACCGGTTACGTCTCTTGTCCGCGGTGGAGGGGACGCAGGCGCGGGGCTCCGTGGCTCCGGCCGAACGCGCCCTAGGACTTGCGCCGACTCCGCCGTACCGTCCGCAAAAGTCGCATCCGGCTCCTTGCGGACTAGGCCGACCATCCGTGGTCGGCCTTACGGTGTCGTTCGCGGCGTTTCGCGTCGACGGCGCGTAACGGCCTCCGCAAAGTCGCCCTGCGCCTGCGTCCCCTCCGCTCGCCGAATTTCAAGGTACGCAACCGCCCGAAGTCAATCAAAGCTCTCTCCCCCATAATTTTTTGCCGGCAGGTGGGAAGGCTATGGGGAGAAAAGGGGGGCGGACGATGGCGAGGTTTGTGCTGGATTTTGCGGATATCGATAAGGACAGCCTGGCGCTGGCGGGCGGCAAGGGGGCGAATCTGGGCGAGTTGTGCCGTATTCCTGGGGTGGCTGTGCCGGCGGGGTTCGCGGTTACGACGGAGGCGTACGCGGCGTTTACGGGGACGAGCCGGGAGCTGCCGGCGCTGCTGGCGGCGCTGGCGGGGGTGGATGCGGCGGCGCGGGAGGAGATCGGACGGCTGGGGAGCCGCATCCGGGCCCACCTGGAGGGGCTGCCTGTCCCCTCCCCTATCGCCGCGGCGATCGCGGCGGCCTGGCGGCGTACGGGCGAGGGGCATGCGTATGCGGTGCGGTCGAGCGCGACGGCCGAGGATCTGCCGGGGGCGTCGTTCGCCGGCCAGCAGGATACTTATTTGAATGTGCGGGGCTGGGGCGAGGTGCTGGCGCATGTGCGCCGCTGCTGGGCGTCGCTGTTTACGGATCGGGCGATCGCTTACCGGGCGCGGAACGGGTTCGACCATGCGGGGGTGCGGCTGGCGGTGGTGGTGCAGCGGATGGTGTTCCCGGAGGCGGCGGGGATTATGTTTACGGCCGATCCGGTGAACGGCAACCGCAAGGTGGTGTCGATCGACGCGGCGTTCGGGCTGGGGGAGGCGCTGGTGTCGGGGCTGGTGAACGCGGATGTGTACAAGGTGCGGGAAGGGCGGATCGTGAAGCGGCGGGTGGCGGCGAAGGGGCTGGCGATCGTGCCGCTGGCGGACGGCGGGACGGAGGAAAGGGAGCTGCCGGCGGGACGGCAGCGCGAACAGGCGCTGCCGGACGCGGCGATTCTGGAGCTGGCGGGGGTGGGCCGGCGGATCGAGGCGCATTTCGGCCGGCCGCAGGATATCGAGTGGGCGTGGGCGGCCGGGCGGCTGTATGTGGTGCAGAGCCGGCCGGTGACGACGCTGTTCCCGCTGCCGGAGGCGGCGGAGGGGCCGGGGGTGTATGTGTCGTTCGGCCATGTGCAGATGATGACCGACCCGATCAGGCCGCTGGGGATGGCGGTATGGCAGCGGACGATGGGGGCGATCGACGCGCAGTATACGCCGGTGGCGGCCGGGGGGCGGCTGTATTTGGATATTACGGATTCGCTGGCGTCGTGGCTGGGGCGCAGGACGACGGCGCTTATGTACAGTAGGGCGGACGCGCTTATGGCGAGCGCGATCGCGGAGGTGATCCGCCGCCGCGAGTTCGTGGCGACGCTTAGGCCCCGCAAGCGGCCGAAGACGGGGCAATCGTCGTATATGCGGCGGACGATGGGGATGATGGCGGGGACGGCGTTCGGGCTGCTGTTCGGGAAGCGGCTGGAGACGCCGGATGCGGAGGGGGTGGCGACGGTTATTCTGGTGCGGCTGCGGCAGGAGCTGCGGCGGCGGTCGGGGGCGGAGCGGCTGGAGTATATCGCCGGGCATTTCAGCACGGGGTTCGAGGCGATGATGAACGAGATTATGCGGCCGGTGTTCGCGGCCTGGCTGGCGGCGATGCTGATCGGCTGGCTGGCGCGGCGCTGGCTGGGGGAGCCGTCGCTGCTGGACGAGCTGACGAAGTCGGCGCCGGGGAATGTGTCGACGGAGATGGGGCTGGAGCTGGGCGATCTGGCAGATGTGATCAGGCCGTACCCGGAGGCGCTGGCGTATCTGCGGGCGGCGGAGGATGCGACGTTCCTGGAGGGGCTGGCGAGTGTGGCCGGCGGCGAGGTTATCCGGCCGGCGTTCGCGGCGTTTTTGCATAAGTACGGGATGCGCTGCCCGGGGGAGATCGATATTACGCGGCCGCGCTGGCGGGAGCGGCCGACGCAGCTGGTGCCGGCGATAGCCAGCCATATCAACAGTATGGAAGCGGGCGAGCACCGGCGGCGGTTCGCTCAGGGGCGGGCGGACGCGGAGCGGGCGGCGGCGGAGCTAAAGCGGCGACTGAAGAGGAAGCTGGGCGGAGGGGCGAAGGCGCGGTTGATGGGGCGGCTGGTGGCGACGTACCGGCGGTTCATCGGGCTGAGGGAGTACCCGAAGTATATTCTGGTGCGGCTGCTGGACGAGTACAAGCGGGCGATCATGGAGGAGGCGGCGCTGCTGGTGAAGCAGGGTGTTCTGGATATGCCTGAGGATGTTTTTTATCTGTCGCTTGATGAGCTGACGGCGGCGGTGCGGACGGGGCGGGCCGACCGGCGGGCTATCGCGGCGCGGCGGGAGCGGTACGCGGAGTATGAGCGGCTGAAGCCGCCGCGGGTGCTGACGAGCGAGGGGGAGGCGATCGAGGGTTCGTACGGGCGGCGCGATTTGCCGGCGGGGGCTTTGGCGGGGATGCCGGTGTCGGCGGGGACGGTGGAGGGGCGGGCGCGGGTGGTGACGCGGCTGGAGGAGGCGGATATGGCGAAGGGGGATATTCTGGTGGCGCCGTTCACCGACCCGGGCTGGACGCCGCTGTTCGTGTCGGCGAGCGCTCTGGTGACGGAGGTGGGCGGGCAGATGACGCATGGGGCGGTGGTGGCCCGCGAGTACGGTATCCCGGCGGTGGTGGGGGTGGACGAGGCGACGCGGAAGATCCACGACGGGGACCGGATACGGGTGGACGGGACGCGGGGGATCGTGGAGGTGCTGCATTGAGTTTGCGATGCCGGGGCTTGAATGTCGCGGCGGGGGATGGTATCATGTATTATGCGGTTTTAGCCGCGGCAATTCTAGTGTAAAGGAAGTGGCCGGTTGTTCGCGTTTTTCAGTCACATTATGCAGACGGCGTTGACTTTTTGCTTTCATGTTACGAGTAGGCTGGGGTTCCCGAATTACGGCCTGGCGATCATTCTGCTGACGGTGGCGATCAAGCTGCTGCTGTATCCGCTGACGGCGGCGCAGGTGCGGTCGATGCGGGCGATGCAGGCGCTGGGGCCGCAGTTGAAGGCCGTGCAGGAGAAGTACAAGGATGATAAGGCGAAGCTGCAGGCGGAGGTGGCCGGGCTGTACCGCACGGCGGGCGTGAATCCGCTGGCCGGCTGCCTGCCGATGCTGATCCAGCTGCCGTTTCTGACGGGCATTTTTTACGCGATCAGGGATTTCGCATACACCAGCCAGCCGAGTTTCCTGTGGATCGGCAATCTGGCCGGCAGCGACCCGTGGTATGTGCTGCCGGTGCTGGCGGCGGTGACGACGTATGTGTCGTCGCGGCAGACGATGACGGATGCGTCGGGCCAGAACAAGGCGATGCTGTTCGGGATGCCGCTGTTCATCGGTTATATGACGGTCCATTTCCCGGCCGGGCTCGGTTTGTACTGGGTGGCGGGCAATGTGATCCAGATCGTGCAGCAGCTTGTCCTGTACCGCCGGCCGGCGGCGGCGTGAGGCCACGAAGGCCGAGAGCCTCGCTCCCCATCCAGGGGAGCGAGGCTCTTTTTTTTTTGCGGGTTATGCGTCCGCGCCGCGGAAGATGCGGTAGGTGACGTCGCCGCGCAGAATGCAGCGGTCGAGGCTGAAGCGCCGGCCGTCGTGGTCGCCGAACCGAAGGCGGAAGGTGCGGGACTGCTCGCCCGGCCGGAGGACGGTGTCGACGTCGTCCCAGACGCCGGCGGCGATGAGGACGAGGTCGCCGGATTGCTCCTGGAGGTAGAGCTGGAGACGCAGCCTGGCGATGAGGACGGGTTCGCTGCCGTCGTTGACGAAGTGGCCGACGAGGACGGGTTTGTCGTTGTCGTCGAAGTAGCAGCCGGTGGTCCGCCAGTCAACGTTGGGGGCGGCGGACGCCGGGGCGACGGCGAGGAGGCAGGCGGCGACGGTGAGACAAAGTACGCACGCCCGTATGACGGAGCGCAGCATGGCCATCCCTCCGGAGGTTGATGGTGTAGGATATGCGGGAGGGCGGCCAGGCGTGACGGCGCTCTAGAGCATGATGTAGCCGGCGATGACGAAGACGACGCAGGTGAGGGCCGACAGCCGGAGCAGCCAGGTGCCGGTCGGCCCGAGGGCGACTTCGGGGTACTCTTTTTTGAGTTTGTTGTCGATGTGGAGGGAGATGAGGGAGATGACGGGCAGGGAGAGGGACAGGAGCATGCCGCCGAGGATGACGAGCTGGGCCGGGCTGGGGAAGACGTAGTAGAGGAGGAACATGATGACGGGGCCGAGGATGAGGATGATCCGCCGCCAGAAGAGGACGCGGGTGGTGTCGTCCGCGCGGAGGATTTTCATTCTGATGAGGCCGTCGCCGACGATGCGGGATATGCCGGCAGTGTTGACGATGTAGGTGGAGTAGAGGACGACGAAGGCGGCGAACATGAACAGGGTGGTGCACCAGGGGCCGAGGGTCTGGGTGTACATGTTGGCGAGTTCGTCGACGAGCTTGAAGCCGCCGGGGGTGATGCCCATGCGGTGGAGGACGGCGGCGCCCATGACGTAGAAGGCGATGGTGACGAGGGTGTAGACGACGGCCGCTAGGCCGAGGTCCCAGCGCATGACGGTGATCCAGCCTTTGGCGCGGCCGAGCCAGCCGCCCGCGGTCTGCGGGCCGGTCCAGGCGGCGTAGCCTTTGCCTTTCGCCCAGTAGGTGTATTGGACGATTTCGTTGGCCGACAGGCCGGTCATGCCGAAGACGGACAGGGCGACGGCGACGCCGGCGGCGGGGAAGCCGAAAGCCAGGCCGGCGGCGATTTCGGCGACGCTGACCGGATAGGGGGTCCACTGGAGGCCGACGAAGGCGAGGGCGGCGGTGATGAGCGAGAAGGCGACGACCATGAAGACGACGAGTTTTTCCAGGTCGTCGTAGATGCCGCGGTAGAGGAGGGCGATGCCGACGATGCCGGCGGCGACGCCCCAGATGTCGGCGCTGCCGCCGCCGAACAGGCCTTTGAGGGCCAGGCCCTGGGCGCCGAAGATGCCGGCCATGACGACGAGCAGGGAGACCATGAGGAGGATGACCCACCAGACAGCCCAGGAGACGCCCAGCCGGGGGCCGGGGATTTCGTCGAGCATGTCGTGGAGGCCTTTGCCGGTGACGATGATGTAACGGCCGATGGCTTCCTGGATCATGACTTTGGCGAGGCAGCTGACGATGATGGCCCAGAGCATGATGAAGCCGATTTTGGCGCCCAGCAGGGTGGTGGCGATGAGTTCGCCGGAGCCGACGATCGCCCCGGCGAGGACGAAGGTGGGGCCGAGGGCCTTGAGGGTGCCGGCCAGCGTGACCGGGGGCATTTTGACGTCTTCGGGGCGGAGCGCGGTCCGCAGTTCGACGTCCAGGTTCTGCAGCACTTTGTCGTCGGGTTTGCTTGTTTTTGCCTCTCCCATAACTTTTACCTCCCTCGTTTTGTTGGGATGGGGCCGCGGCGCCGGCGCGTCACCACGCGCCGGCGAGGGTGCCGGCGGCGTCGAAGGCGAGCGGCGCCGGCGGGCCGAGCACTTCGAGGTCGTCCTCCGGCCCGGCGGTGGCCAGCAGGGCTTCGCTGACGCGCACTTCGCCGAGCGAGAGGGTGTCCCTGATCCAGATGACTTTCGCTTCCCGGGGAGCCATGGTGCCGATGGTCCTGAGGGCGAAGCCGACCGCTTCACGGTCGTCGGCGCAGACGATGGGCAGGCGGGCTTTTTCGACGACCAGGCCGGTGACGCAGTTGGTGTAGGTGGCGTGGGTGTCGATTTTGGCGGCCAGTTTGCGGGTGGTGAAGTCGGCCATGCCGATGCCGACGGCGTTGCCGGCCGTTTCGTCGGTGAGGTCGCGGGCGATGATGCGGGTGATTTTCGGCCAGGGGGGTTCGGGGGTGTAGATGTTCATGATCCGGCCGACGATGTTGGTGTCCATGCCGGTGCCGCTGATGTTTTTGCCGATGCGGTCGACGATGAGGATGTCGGCCCGGGGGAAGGGGAGCCGGGGCATGAGGCTTTTGGCGGTGCGCAGCAGGGCGGGCTCTTCGCGTTCGATGGCCGCCGGCAACAGGGCGGCGACGACGGCCGTTTCGTCGTAGGCGTTTTCGACGACGGCCAGGCCGAAGGCGACCGGGCAGCGGGCGAGGACGGCGCTGCCGACGGTGCGGAGGACGCGTTCGCCGCCGAGGCCGACGGCGGCCTGGTGGTAGTGCTGGGCGCCGCGGTGTTTGCCGAGGCCGATGGCCATGATTTTGAGCAGGCCGCTTTCGATGTCGCCGCGGAAGTCGGTGTGGGGTTTGACGCGGTTGAAGGCGACGATGTGGTCGGCGGCGAGGGCGTTTTGGTCGACGAAGACGCTGACGCCGTCGGGCGTTTGGCCGATTTCCGCGACGTCCATGGCCGATTTTACCGGCGCGCCCATGGCTTCGGCGGTGACGCCGTAGTGCTCGAGCACCTGCCGCTGGCCGTCGGCGGTGGCGCCGCCGTGGCTGCCCATGGCGGGGACGAGGAAGACTTCGGCCCCGGCGCGCTTGAGCTCGGCTACCAGGGTGCGGACGATGAGGGCCAGGTTGGCGATGCCCCTGCTGCCGACGGTGACGGCCACGCTGTCGCCGGGCTTGATGGCCGTGGCGGGAAGGATGCGGGCGATTTCCTCCCTGACGGCCGCGGCGACGTCGGCGATATGGCCGGCGGCGAATTTCTGGCGGACGAGGATCATGTGCGGATACATATGCCACCCCCCTGTCGAATCCGGATTATCACTACAAAATATGGTTGTCTGCGGGAAAATATCCCTAAAAAACATATCCCCGCCCATCGCGGGCGGGGATATTTCCGGGAGGAGCGGCGGCAAGGCGACTCAGGGGGCGGGCGGGAAGACGATGAAGAAGGCGGTGCCGTTATTGCCGGTGGTGAAGGTGATGGCGGCGCCGTGGCGCTGGGCGATGCGGTAGCAGACCGATAGGCCGAGGCCGGTGCCGTTTTCTTTGGTGGTGAGGAAGGGGGTGCCGATTTTATCGGCGACGGCCGGCGGTATGCCGCGGCCGGTGTCCTGGACGACGAGCAGGACTTTGCCGCTTTCGTGGCGGGTGGCGATGGTGACCATGCCGCCCGCCGGGGTGGCTTCGAGCGCGTTGCGGACGAGGTTGAGCACCAGTTGGCGCAGTTCCTTTTCGTCGAAGAGGATGGCGGGGATGGGGCCGTTCTTGAGTTCGAGCGCGCAGCCGAAGCAGAGGGCGTCGGCCTTGAGGAGGGGAAGGATGGCGGCGAGGGAGGCGCCAAGGTCGCCGGGCCGGAGGTCGGCGACCTTGGTTTTGGCGAGGGAGAGGAATTCGCTGATGATGGCGTTGGCCCGGTCGAGTTCTTCGATCATGGTGTCGATCTGGCCATAGTGGGCGCGGAATTTTTCCTTGCGCCGGAACATCTGCAGGTAGCCGCGCACGGTGGTCATGGGGTTGCGCACCTCGTGGCCGATGCCGGCGGCCATCTCGCCGACGAGGTTGAGGCGGTCGAGCCTGAGCAGGTCGGCTTCGAGCGCCTTTTCCCTGGTGAGGTCCTGCATGATGGCTATCCGGCACTGGTCGGCGCCGATCGGGATGAGGGTGACGGTGGCGATAACGACGACGAGCCGGCCGCTTTTCGTCCTGAGTTTGACTTCGCGGGAAGGCATTTCCCCCGCCCGTCGCAGGTCGTCCGCCATCTCGTCCGCCTGCCGGTCGTCAGGGTCGGCCCGCAGGCCGAGTTCGGCGGGGGTATGGCCGATGACTTCTTCGCGGCTGTATTCGAGGATGTCGAGGAATTTCCGGTTGACCTCGACGTATCGGCCGTCGGCCATGGAGCGTATGGCGATCATCGCCGGGCTGTGGCGGAAGATCTTCCGGAAGCGGTCTTCCGAATCGTGGAGTTCGCTGGTGCGCTCCACGATGACCTCGCGCTGCTCGGCGATCAGCTCCGCGCCCAGCGCCGCCCGGTATTCGGCGCTGCGCCGCCTGGCGCGCTGGCCGGCGATGAGGGCGGCCTGGAAGATGAAGACGAGGACAGCGAAGAAAACGGCGCCGGCAATGGGTAAGCAGTAGGTGCGCCAGAAGGCGGTCGGACGGTTGAGGAGGATGCTGCCGGGCGGGAGTTGGTCGGCGTCGAGCCGCCAGCGCTCCAGCCCGGCCCAGGCGAAGCGGTATTCGCCGACGGACAGTTCCTCGATGGCGCCGGGCGCGGCCCGGCCCTGGAGGATGGCGAGGGCGCGGGCGCCGACCTTGCGGCCGAGGTTGTCCATGTTGAGGACGTAGCCGCCGATGGCGCCGTCGTCGCCGATGTGGGTGGAGTAGCTCCCGAAGACGGGGACGCTGGCCGCGGCGGCGACGGCGCGGACGACGCTGGCGGGAACAAGGGCGGTGCCGTCGGCTTCCCGGACGAAATCGACGAATAGGATGGCGGCGTCCGGCCCGGCGATGGCGCTGACACGCTCCAGGAGTTCGCCCTGGGCGGAGGCGGTGAGATAAGTTATTTCTACCCGCACGGCGAGGGGGGACAGGTGGTGCGGCAGTTCGCGGTACACTTTCCATTCGCCGGCGGATTTATCCACGATCACATAGAGGCGGCGTACGGACGGCAGGAGGTCGAGGATGAGGGCGGCGTTCCTGGCCGGCTCGAGCGCGGGGTGGCAGAAGGTGTAGTTGGCCCGGCGCAGCGCGGGGTCGATTTCCACGGGCCGGGTGTTGTAGACGACGACCGGGGTGTCGCCGAAGATGTCGCGGCAGTATTGGTCGAGGAATTTGATGCTGATGAGGGAGTGGACGACGATGATGTCCGGCCGGTCGTTGCGGTATTTCTGGCGGAGGACTTCGGCCACGGCCCGGGCGATCGGTTCGTCCATGGAATAGGCCAGGACTTCCAGGTTCTCGTGATAGTAGCGGATGTCCAGCGAAGGGTCGGCATGCAGGCATTGCTTGAAGCTGGCGGTGAAGCCGGCGTAAAAGGGGAAGTCCATGCTGCGGGGGTAGAGGAGAAGAACCTTCTTCTCGGCCTTTTCCGGAGCGGCGGCAGATATCCCCCGGCCGTTACCCGGCCCGGCGGCGAGGGCGGCAAGGAGAACAGCGGCGAGGATGATGCCCAGGATACGATGGCGGCGAAGCAGAAGAACGTGCAACAAATTATCACCCCAGATGCCGCGGCGAGCGGAGAATCGGCGAAGGTTCAGCGACCAGTTCTTTCCACATACTTTATTCTTTATATTTACAATAAATACCTTTATTTTTAAATTATTACAAATGTCGACAAATACCGCTTTTACGCTGCCGGGCAAGGGCGGGGCGCCGGGAAAACGGAAAACCACCTGCAGGCGCAGGTGGTTTTGTTTAAGGCAGATGAGCCTTATGAGGGGAAGCCTGTCAAATTGGCGAGAAAGGTCCGGATGCAAGGCGCACCGGAAGAGCGCGCTGCGCCGCGTACATCGGAATGTACGCAAGCAAGCGCTCTGAGGAGCAACGCCGCAGATGGGCCTTTATCGCCAATCTGACTTACATGCCGGTTTCGGCGGCATCGTAGAGCTTGATAACGGTGGGGGCGGCGAGCAGCGGCCTGGACTGCTGGCGCCACAGGGCGATGTGGTCGCTCTTCTGGTGCTGCTGGAGGGCGGCTTTGTCGCGCCATTCTTCGTAGAACATGCAGCGGGAGTCGTCGGTGCGGTCGTCGAGGAGGGTGTACCCGAAGCAGCCGTCTTCTTTTCTGGTGGCGGCCATGACGTCCTTGGCGTAGGCGAAGAGGGCGTCTTTCTGGCCGGGTTTGACGGTGAGGGTGGCGGTCACGATGAGCATGGTTGTTCCTCCTTAGTCTTTGCGTTTGAGGGTGGCTTTGACGGCGGCGCCGAGACTGTCCAAGGAGCTTGCGTCGCCGGTGATCTTGCCGAGGGGAACGCCGGGGGAGGCCATCTTGGGGCCGGCGCCGGTGCTGGCCGGGGTGGGGCCGAAGAAGATGCAGAAGGCGTTGCCGGGCGGCCAGAGGGCGACTTCGCCGACGGCGTAGTCGTCGCGCTGCTCGCCGCGGACCGGCAGGGCGACGGCCAGCCGGCCGTAGTATTCGCCGCCCCAGCGGCTCATGGACACGGTCTGGGGCAGGGCGGCCTCCAGGGCTTGGGCGGCCGGGTTGTCATAGAGTTCGACGGGGTATTCGCGGCCGGCGATGTCGATGATGAGCACGGGTATCACTCCTTCGGGGCAAGGTGTTAATGAGGATTATTCTTCGGTACGGGCGACGCTATTCCTGCGGGGGCGGGAAAACTTCAGGACAGGTCGATGTCGAGGCTTTGCGATTCGGCGTCGAAGGACATGGGGAGCGAGCCGGGCGGCAGGATGCCGACGGCGACGACGACTTTGATGGCGGCGATGACGCCGGTCATGAGGTGGCCGCCGACGGCCACGACTTTGTCGCCTTCGACGTAGCTGGCGGTGATGTGGGCGTGGACTTCCGCGCCCCCGTCCGGCCTTTCCGCGATCCAGCCGTTGATGGCGAGGAGCTCGATGGGTTTTTCGACTTCGAAGTAGAGCCTGTCCTGCGCTTGTACGGGGTAGCTGGCCGGGAAGACGCGGAGGTTGCGGAAGACCGCCTTTTTGAGGGCCCCGAGCCCCGACAGGAATACGCCCGAGGTTATGCCGTGCTTTTGCAGCCCTTCCTGGATGCCGGCGAGCAGGTCGGCGCCGGGCTTGATTCTGATGTGGACGATGCCGGTGCAGGGGGAGAATTTGCTGTCCCGTACGGCGGTCATGGTGTCATCGACCTCCTTTTTCTTGGCCAGGCGAACGTTCGACTTCCCGGCCGGAAAAAAAGCTTTTTGTATAGTTACTATATTTCACCATGAAAATCCTCCGCCGGGAGCGGATGACGCCAATAATATTAAGACCGGCCGGGACCGCGACGGGCCGGGCCGGTTGCGGACAAGGTGATCGCCGGCAAGCGCTCCGGGGAACAAAGGCCGCATACGGGCCTTTATCGCCAGTCCGAGAAGGGTAATTTGCGGCTGGTGAATACCCGCAGGTAGAGTACGGCGGCGACGGCGACGGCGGCGACCGCCAGGGCCAGGGCCAGGGAGTGGCGCAGGATTTCGCCGCAGTAGCTGAAGGCGAGGGCGCCGGGCAGGCTGCCGAGCACAGTGGCGGCCAGGTACGGCCGGAAGCGGACGGCCGACAGGCCGGCGAGGACGCTGACGGCGTCCCACGGCAGGATGGGGGCGAGGCGCAGGAGGAGGATGGTGCGGAAGCCGCGGCCGGCGAAGTGGGCGTCGCGGCCGGCGAGCGGCAGCCAGGCCGGCCTCGCCCGCTCGAACCAGCCGCGGCCGAGCAGGCGGGCGGCGGCAAAGACGAGGGCGGCGCCGAGGGCGGTGCCGAGGACGAGGTAGACCGTGCCTACCAGCGGGCCGAAGGCCAGGCCGCCGGCGACGGCCAGCACCAGGGCCGGGAAGAAGAGGAAGGGGCGCACGGCGTTGGCGAGGATGTATAGGGGCGGGCCCCAGCAGCCGAGGGCGAGGATGGCGTCGCGGACGGTTTCGGGCTGGAAGCGCTCGAAGCCGAAGGCGTAGACGTAGAGGATGCCGAGGGCGGCGAAGCCGGCGAGGTACCCGGCCACGGCCGGCCCGGAGAGGGCGGCGAGGTAGTGTCTCATAGATGTTAATTATAGACGTTCCGGGAGAAATGTAAAGTAAGAATATGGAAGGCGGTTATCCCTGCGCGCTTGCCGGGCATTTGGCGTGGTCGGTGAACCACAGGCAGCGGCCGCAGCCGTGGCACGGGTTGACGGGCTGGCCGGCGAGGACGCGGTTGGCGAATTCGGGGTCGGCGAGCATGCCCCGGCCGACGGCAACGAGGTCGGCGCAGCCGCTTTCGATGAGGCAGCGGACCTGGTCGGCGGTGCGGATTTCGTTGACGGCGACGACGGGGACGGATACTTCTTTTTTTATTTTGCAGGCGCTCCAGGTGGTCGGACTGCAGGGGAAGCCGGCCGGGACGGCGTGGGTGGGCGGCCGCATGGCGAAGGAGATGTGGAGGAGGTCGATGCCGGCGGCGGCGAAGGTTTGCGCTGCCGTGACGCCGTCGCGGCTGTCCGGCAGGTATTCGCCCATGCGCACGCCGATAATGAAGTTTGCGCGGGTGGCGGCGCGGATGGCGGGCAGCAGCTCGGTGAGGATGCGCGTGCGGGCGGCGGCGTCGCCGTTGAAGCGGTCGGTGCGTTTGTTGTGGGCGGCGTCGAGGAATTTGCAGAGGGTGAAGCCGTGGGCGAAGTGGTATTCGACGCCGTCGAAGCCTAAGGAGCAGGCGATGAGGGCGGCCTGGCGCAGGTCGGCCTGCATGGCGGCGATGTCCGCCGCGGCGAGGGCGTTGATGTCGGTGTCGCCGCAGGAGAGCTGCATGATGGTCGCCGCGCCGTGGGCGCGGCAGTTGGCGGCGATGTCCGCCAGGGCGGCGAGGCTGCCGGCCGTCCACATGCCGGTGCCGTCGGCCGCCCCGGCGACGCGGGTGGCCTGGACGATGACGAGGCCGGCGCCGCCTTGGGCGCGGGCGGTGTAGTGGGCGATGTGTTGGCGGCCGTAGTAGTGGCCGTCGTCGCCGTGGAAGGAGAAGGTGACCATGGGGGGCATGACGATGCGGTTTTTGATGCGGATGCCGCGGATGACGATGCTGTCGCTTATTTTGGCCATTTTGCGTCTCCCCTCCCCTATTGCTTGGCCGTCTGGCGGTCGCGGATGGTGAGGGCCAGGAGGGCGGAGGCGGAGACGGCGAGGATGAGGAAGATGAAGGCGCCGTCGAACGAGCCCTGGCCGCGGTCGATGAGGTAGCCCATGACGAGGGGCGAGATGAAGCCGGCGACCTGGCTGCCGACGTTGATGGTGCCGGAGGCCGAGCCCATGATGTGGGCGGGGAATTGTTTGATGATGATGCCCCATAGCGAGGAGAGGGCGAAGAGGAGGAAGAAGGCGCCGACGCACTGGTAGAGGACGGCGAGGCCGGCGGCGGGGACGGTGAAGGTGAGGTAGAGGAAGAGGGCGGTGAGGGCCGAGCTGGCGATGAAGAGCCATTTGCGGCCGCGCTTGACGTAGTCGGACAGCCAGCCGCCGAGGAGCGAGCCGAAGGTGCCGACGAAGAAGGGCAGCGAACCGTAGATGCCGGTCCTGATGAGCGAGAAGCCGCGGGCTTTCATGAGGTAGGAGGGCAGCCAGGAGATGAAGCCCCAGAAGGTGATGGCGAACAGGAACCAGATGATGAGCATCTGCCAGAGGACGGGGCTTTTGAGGACTTCGCCGTAGGAGACTTTGCTGCCGGCGGCGGCCGGGGCGGCGGGCGCGTCGAGCTCGGCGAGCTCCTGCCCGGTCATGTGGGGGTGGTCGGCGGGGTTGTCTTTGTAGTACCGCCAGATGAGGAGGGCGACGAGGAAGCCGGGCAGGCCCATGGCGATGAAGACGGCCCGCCAGCCGTAGGCGGCGATGATGCCGGCGCCGAGGAGGGTGGCGATGGCCGGGCCGAGGGTGTTGATGGTGCCCATGACGGCGATGGCGGTGCCTTTCTGGGTGGAGGGGAAGTAGGTGGCGACGGCTTTGAAGGAGGCGCCGGGGAAGCAGCCTTCGCCGATGCCGAAGACGAAGCGGCAGAAGAGCATGAGGGGGTAGGAGGCGATCGAGCCGGTGAGGGCGGTGAAGGCCGACCACCAGGCGATGCCGGCGGACATGGTCCGCCGCGAGCCGAACCGGTCGGCGAGGTAGCCGCCGGGGATCTGGAAGAGGGCGTAGCCGGCGAAGAAGGCGCTGAGGATGGCCCCCTGGCCGGTGGCGTCGAGGGCGAATTCTTTGCCGACGAAGGGCAGGGCCAGGCTCATGACCATGCGGTCGAGGAAGGAGAAAATCCAGCCGAGGATGATGATTACGAGGATGGTGTACCTCAGCCGCCAGAAGCCGAGGGGTTTGTGGTTGTCCATTGTCGAACCTCCCGTTGTTTCCTTGCCGCAGGCGGTCAGGGGGCGAGCAGCCCGAGGGCGGCATTGGCCATGACTTCGACGCCGACGGCCAGCGCTTGTTCGTCGAAGTCGAACCGCGGGTGGTGGAGGGGGTAGATGTCGCCTTGGGGGGCGGCGCCGATGAACATGAAGGCGCCGGGAACTTTGTCGAGGTAGTGGGCGAAGTCTTCGCAGGCCAGCACGGGGCCGACGACTTCCACGCCGTCCGGGCCGAGGGCGGTCCGGGCGGCGGCGATGAGCCGGTCGGCGACGGCGGGGTTGTTGATGAGGGGCGGGTAGCCGATGACTTTTTCGAGGGCGAGGCCGGCGCCGTTGGCGTCGCAGATGTGGCGGCAGAGCTGTTCGATGCGGTCTAAGGTGGCGTAGCGGAGTTTTTCGTCGAAGCAGCGCAGGGTGCCTTTGATGAGGGCTTTGTCGGGGATGATGTTTTCGGCTTCGCCGCTCTGGAAGCAGCCGACGGTAAGGGCGAGCGTCTCAAGGGGGTCGGTGTTGCAGCCAGGGATGGCGTGGAGGGCGGCGAGGATTTCGCTGCCGACGAGGATGGGGCTGACGGCCAGGTGGGGCATGGAGCCGTGGCCGCCTTTGCCGAGGACGGTGATGCGGAAGGCGGTGGCCGAGGCCATCATGCGGCTGCGGGCGATTTGGACTTTGCCGACGGGGACGGAGGGCCACAGGTGGGCGCCGGCGATGGCGTCGACGCCGGCGAGCGCCCCGGCGGCGATCATGCCGAGGGCCCCGCCGGGGAGGATTTCTTCGCTGGGCTGGAAGAGGAGGCGGACGGTGCCGGGGATGTTGTCGCGGATGGCGGCGAGGACCATGGCGACGCCGAGGAGGGCGGCGGTGTGGCCGTCGTGGCCGCAGGCGTGGGAAATGCCGGCAACGGTGGAGGCGTAGGGCTGGCCGCATTCGTCCTGCAGGGGCAGGGCGTCGATGTCGGCGCGGAGGGCGACGGTTTTGCCGCTGGCGGCGCCTTGGATGTCGACGACGACGCCGGTGCCGGCTATTTTGGCGGGCGCGAGGCCGAGGCCGGCGAGGGTGTCGATGATTTTGGCCTGGGTGGCGGTTTCCGCGCCGCCGAGCTCGGGGTGGGCGCGGAGGTGGCGGCGGAGGGCGACGACGGCGGGGTGGTGCTTGGCGGCGAGGGTGCGGATTTTGTTCTGCATGGCTGATCTCCCTTTGCTGTTGTGGCTTTATGTGCTAGATGTTCTGTATTTTGCAGTATTTTCCTGCCGGAAGGGGAAAGCCGGCGACTATTGCCGCCGGCTTTCGTTCGAGAACATGTGGGTATGGATGACGTCCTTGAGGAGCGCGGCGGCGGCGCCTTGGGGGGAGCTTTTGCCGCCGAGGACGGTGATCTGGCCCATGGTGTCGGTGGTGTAGGTGATGCCTTTTTCGGCGAAGTTGACGGCTGCCAGGGGATGGCTGGCGTCGATGTATTTCGGGCCGACGGCGAGGGTTGTTTGGCCGTTTTCGACCGTAGCCGTGGCGACGAGCTTGAGGGCCTGGCCGTCGCGTACGCCGCGCTTGATGTCGCCGTAGGTGATGGCGGTGATGCCCTGCACCGGCACGTCGCCGATGCCGAAGCTGCCGGCGAGGAGGGTGTTGGCGATGAGGACGAGTTTGTTGCGGGTGTCGTAGCCTGCGACGTCGAGGGTGGGGTCGGTTTCGGCGATGCCCATGGCCTGGGCTTCTTTGAGGGCGTCGGCGTAGGAGGTTTTCTCGCGGTACATTTTGGTGAGGATGAAGTTGGTGGTGCCGTTCAATATGCCTTCGATGGCGGTGATGCCGGCGCCGGCGACGCTGAATTTGCCGACGTCGAGGGTGGGCAGGGCGGCGCCGGTGGCGGCGCTGATGAAGAGGCGGCTGCCGCTCCGGGCGGCGAGCTCTTTGAGGCGGGCGAAGTGGAGGACGAAGGGGCCTTTGTTGGCGGCGACGATGTCCATGCTTTTGCCGATGGCGGCGGTGACGAACTGGTAGGCCGGGCCGCCGTCCTGCAGGTTGGTGGGCGTGGTTTCGACGAGGATGTCGAAGTCGTGGCCGCTGATGGCGTCGACGCCGGCCAGGCCGCTCCGGCCGTAGCCGGGGAAGGCTTCGGGCCGACCCCCGGCCTGGGTGTGGGCGAGAAAGTCATCCAGGGGCAGGGGGCCGGCGGGGGCGATGGCCGCGCCGCCGAGGTCGACGACGCCGCCGATTTGGAGGTCGAGCCCGTATTGTTCGGCTACGGCCGGGCCGCGCTCGGCGACGAGCCGGAGGAAGGCATGGCCCACTCTCCCCAGGCCGCAGAGGATGATGCGTTTGGTTTTCATCCTATTTGTAGCTCCTTGCAATCAGATTGTCGTAGACCGAGCCGTCGACGACGGCGGCGACGATGGCGGGGCCGGCGGCAGCGAGGGCCGTTTGCAGGGCGGCGCGCATTTCGGCCGGGTCGCGGGCCGGGAGGACGGGGACGCCGAGGAATTGGCCGGCGGCGAAGTATTCGCCTTGGTAGAGGTCGGCGGTGGCGTAGGGGGGGACGGATTTGCGCTTTTGCTTGACTTCGATGAGGCTGAGGCTGCGGTCGCAGAGGACGACGACGGTGACGCCCAGCCCCAGGCGGCGGGCGGTCATGAGTTCGCCGCAGTTCATGAGGAAGCCGCCGTCGCCGGTGACGCAGGCCACGGCGCTGGCCGGCCGGCAGAGTTTGGCGCCGATGGCCGCGGGGATGCCGAAGCCCATGGTGGACCAGCCGTTGGTGATGATGAAGCGCTGGGGCGCGTCGACTTTCCACAGCTGGCCCAGGAGGTGGAGGTGGGCGCCGACGTCGCCGGTGACGATGCCGTCGGCGGGCAGGACGTCCCGGAGGACGGCGAGGGCTTGGGAGGGGGTGAAGGCGTCGCTGGGGGGGACAAGCGCCTGGAAGACTTTCCGCCTGGTGGCGGCGATTTCGTCCAGGTCCCAGGCGTAGCGCGGCAGCGATAAGCTACTTAGGTGTCCGAGGGCGGCGGCGAGGTCGCCGGTGACTTCGCCGGCGATGGCTTGGTCGGCGGTGATGTCGGCCGGCTGGGTGTCGATATGGAGGAGCGGCACGGCGGGCATCCACGACTCGTAGTTGAATTCGACGGGGTCGTAGCCGAGGCCGACGACGAGGTCGGCCTGGCGGTAGACGGCGGCGACGAGGTCGCTGCCGGCGTGGAAGAGGACGCCGGCGTAGCAGGGATGGGTGGCGGCGATGATGCCTTTGGCCATGGGGGTGAGGACGACGGGGATGTTGTTGGCGGCGACGAAGCGGCGGATTTGCTCGTGCAGGCCGAGGCGCGCGGCCGTGAGCCCGATGGCCAGGACGGGTCGCCTGGCTTTTTGCAGCAGGGCGGCGGCGGCGGCCAGCGCTTGGGGGGCGGGCGGCGGGAGGACGGTTTGGTCGAAGCCGGCGACAGCGGCGGCGGGGTCGAGGATTTCGCCGTCGATGTCGGCGGGCAGGCCGATGTGTACGGGGCCCGGCATTTCGGCGGTGGCGATGCTGAAGGCGGTAGCGAGCGTTTCCCTGAAGTTGCCGCCGGACAGGCGCGTGGTCCATTTGGTGAGCGGTTTGTAGAGCGCCTGGTGGTCGATGTTCATCTGGACTTTGCGGCCGCGGTCGGCGGCTTTTACTTCGGTGGTGAAGGCGAGGAGGGGCGAGCGGTCGAGGAGCGCCCCCCCTACCCCTGTGGCGAGGTTGGTGGCGCCGGGGCCGAAGGTGGCGTGGCAGACGCCGGGGATGCCGGTGAGGCGGCCGCAGATGTCGGCCATCATGCCGGCGCTTTGTTCGTTGGCGGTGAGGACGAATTTTATGCCGCTGGTGCGCATGGCCTCCATGTAGGGGATGGACGGGCCGCCGGGGATGCCGAAGGCGTATCTGACCCCCAGGGCGTGGAGGGATTGGGCCAGTTGTTCGGCCAAAGTCGGCATGGCATATTCTCCTTTCGGGTCAGGAATCAGTCCTGGTTACTGTTCGGTGAGGGCGAGCCACTGCTCGTATTTCGCGTCTAACTCGGCCTGGCAGGCGGCGTAGGCGTCGGCGGCGCGGCGGGAAGCGTCCGGGTCGCTGTGGGTAGCGAGGTCGTTGAGGTTGGCTTCGCAGGCGGCGAGGGCGGCTTCGAGGCCGGCGATTTCTTCTTCGAGCCTGCGGGCGGCCTTGGCGGCGTCGGGGGGCCGTTTTTTCGCCGGCTTGGCGGCGGCGTCCGGTTTGGCGGCCGGGGCCCGGGCGGCGGCGCGGCGGGCAGCGAGCTGTTTTTCGCGGCGGTAGTCGCTGTAGTTGCCGAGGTATTCGGTAAGGCGGCCGTTGTCGAGTTCGACGACGCGGCCGGCGACTTTGTCGAGGAAGTAGCGGTCGTGGGAGACGGCGACGATGGTGCCGGGGAAGACGGCCAGGGCGGTTTCGACGGCTTCTTTGGCGGCGATGTCGAGGTGGTTGGTGGGTTCGTCGAGGAGGAGGAGGTTGGCGCCGGAGAGCATGAGGTGGAGGAGGGCGAGGCGGGCTTTTTCGCCGCCGCTGAGGTCGCCGACGCGCTTGAAGACGTCGTCGCCGCAGAAGAGGAAGTGGCCGAGGAGGCCGCGGGCCCGCTCTTCGCCGAGGCCGAAGCCGTAGGTGAGCGCGTCGATGAGGGTGCCGGCGCCGGTGAGGTTTTCGTGCTGCTGGGCGAAGTAGCCGATGCGCACGCGGCTGCCGAGCTTAATGCGGCCGGCGGTGGGCTCGAGTTCGCCGGCGAGCAGCTTGAGGAGGGTGGTTTTGCCGGCGCCGTTGGGGCCGACGATGGCGACGGCTTCGCCCCGCCGGACGAGCAGCGACTGGCCGGCGAAGACGGGATCGCCGCCGTAGCCGGCGGAGGCTTCGAGGAGTTCGGCGACGCGGTCGGCGCATTCGGCCGGGGCGGGCAGGTCGAAGGCGAGCACTTTGTCCCGGCGCATGAGTTCGATGCGTTCGAGGCGGCCCAATTGCGACTGGCGGCCCCGGGCCTGCTTGGCCTTGACGCCGGCTTTGTAGCGGCGGATGTATTCTTCGGTTTTGGCTATCTGGCGCTGCTGTTTTTCGTAGGCGCTGAGGAGGGCTTCGTCGGCGTGGGCCTTTTGCTCGAGGTAGCGGCTGTAGTTGCCGTGCCAGGCGGTGAGCCGCCCGCCGTCGAGGGCGAGGATGCGGCCGACGGTGTTGTCGAGGAAGTAGCGGTCGTGGGAGATGATGAAGACGCTGCCGGCGTAGGTCTGGAGGTATTCTTCCAACCATTCAACCATGACGGTGTCGAGGTGGTTAGTGGGCTCGTCGAGGAAGAGGAAGTCGGGCTGGCGGCAGAGGGCGCGGGCGAGGTTGAGGCGGGTCTGCTGGCCGCCGGACAGGGTGGCGGCCGGGCGGGCGAAGTCGTCGTCGGTGAAGCCGAGGCCGAAGGCGATGCGGCGGATGTCGCTCTGGTAGCGGTAGCCGCCGTGGGTTTCGAAGTAGGCGGTGTCGGCGGCGTAGGCGGCCATGAGGGCGGCGAGGGCGGTTTGGTCTTGTTCGGCGGCCATGCGCCGCTCGGTGTCCTGCAGCCGCTGCCGGCAGTCGATGACGTCCCGGTAGGCTTCGGCGAGGTATTCGCCGATGGTGGCCCGGCCGGCGGCGGTCTGCTGCTCGACGTAGCCGACGGTGGCGCCGGCGGTGAGGCGGACGTGGCCGCCGTCGGGGGTCTCGAGCCCGAGGAGGCAGCGCATGAGGGTGGTTTTGCCGGCGCCGTTGGCGCCGATGAGGCCGACTTTTTCGCCGGCCTGGATTTCGAAGGCGACGTCGCGGAAGATTTCGTCGGCGCCGTATGCTTTGCCGAGCTTGTCGGCGGACAGGGTGGCCATGGTTCACCTCGGGGGGGCGGTGTATGTATTGCGGCGTCGAGACCGCGTATAAAAGAATTATACCCGACTTCGGCCGATAAGCCAAGGTCGGGCGGGGGCGTTGACCGGGGAGCGATGGCGCGGTGCGAATAGGAATAAACCCGGCCTGGTCCTTGTGAAAGGCCGGGCCGGGTCGATTATTTTATTTTGTTTTTGAGGATTTCGACGGCTTTGTCGAGCTGGGGGTCTTTGCCGCTGGTGTCTTTGTCGGGCGGGGGTTCGACGACGATGTCGGGGTCGATGCCGGTGCCGTTGATGGAGCGGTCGGCGGGGGTGTAGTATTTGGCGATGGTGAGCTTGATGGCGGTGCCGTCGCCCCAGTTGACGGGCAGGCCGGCGAAGGGGTTGAGGACGGCCTGGACGGAGCCTTTGCCGAAGGTCTTGGTGCCGACGAGGGTGCCGGCTTTAGTGTCCTGGACGGCGCCGGCGACGATTTCGGAGGCGCTGGCGCTGCCGCCGTTGACGAGGACGACGAGCGGGTATTTGACGGCTTGGAGGTTGGAGGTGTGGACTTCGCGTTCGCCGCTCCTTTGGACGACGGAGACGACGGGGCCTTTGGGGACGAGGCGGCCGGCGACTTTGACGCTTTCGCCGAGCAGGCCGCCGGGGTTGTCTCTGAGGTCGAGGATGATGGCTTTCATGCCTTGCTGTTCGAGTTCCTGGTATTTGCGGGCGAAGTCGGCGCCGGTCTGTTCGTTGAACATGGAGAGGCGGATGTAGGCGAGGTTGCCCTCCAGCATTTTGCCTGTGACGGTTTTGAGCTGGATGTTGGAGCGGGTGAGGGCGTAGTCTTTGCTGTCCTGGCCGCGGCGGATGGTGAGGGTGACCTGGGTGCCTTCGGGGCCGCGGATTTTGCCGACGGCTTCGTCGAGGGCCATGTCTTTGGTGTCCTGGCCGTTGATTTTCATGATCTGGTCGCCGCTTTTGATGCCGGCTTTGTCGCCGGGGGTGCCTTCGATGGGCGAGACGACGGTGAGGATTTTGTCTTTGACGCCGATGACGATGCCGACGCCGCTGAAGGAGCCTTCGGTTTCGATCATGAATTCGCGGTACATGCGTTTGTCCATGTAGACGGAGTGGGGGTCGCCCAGGGAGCCGACGGCGCCTTTGATGGCCCCGTCCATGAGCACCTCTAGCGGGATGTCTTCGACGTAGCGGGATCTGACCTGCTGGATGACCCGGAAGAGCTTGACGGCGTTTTTGGCGTCGCCGGTCCAGGCCTGGAGAAGGGAGAGGTACAGCCAGGAGGTCAGGAGGAAGGTGGCCGCCACGAGTATGGCGGCCCCGAAGATAAGGCGACGCTTGGACAAGATCTACACCTCTATTCGCATTTGCGACAGCAATCTCCCGTTAACTATATGTAGAATCCCGGCCGCCTATTCGCCTCAGGGCAAATAGTTGAGCGGGCTGACGGGCGAGCCGTTCAGGCGGACTTCGAAGTGGCAGTGGGGGCCGGTGGAGTAGCCGGTGGAGCCGGCGCGGGCGATGATCTGGCCTTTGTAGACGCGCTGGCCTTCGCTGACGAGGAGTTCGCTGTTGTGGCCGTAGAGGCTGGAGAGGCCGCCGCCGTGGTCGATGATGACGGCGTAGCCGTAGCCGCCCAGCCAGTCGGCGGAGATGACGATGCCGCCGTCGGCCGCGCGGATGGGGTCGCCGTAGTCGGCGCCGATGTCTAGGCCGCTGTGGTAGCGGGCGGTGCCGAAGATGGGATGGGTGCGCCAGCCGAAGGGCGAGGTGATGGGGCCGGTGATGGGCCAGATCATGCTGCCGGTGGCGCCGGTGGCGGCGCGGTCGCCTGATTTGATGCTGCGGATCATTTGCTCGATGCGGCGGGAGGTGTCGAGGAGTTCCTGGTAGGCCCGCTCGTTGACGTCGCGCTGGTAGACGGCGGAGTCGAGGACGGTCCGGCGCTCGTTGCGGCGGTTTTCGACGACCGCTTTTTGGGCGGCGGCGACTTTTTCGAGTTCGATGACGGCGGCGCGGTCGCGCTCGAGCTCGGCTTTTTTCTGGGCTATGAGGGCGCGCTCGGCGCGGACTTTGGTGATGAGGGCGGCGTCCTGGGCGAGGACGCGCTTGAGGAGGTCGGCGCGGGTGGTGAAGTCGCGGAAGTCGGTGGCGCCGAGGAGGACGTCGAGGTAGCTGACCTGGCCGTTTTCGTAGATGTCGCGGATGCGTTTGTTGAGGATCTTGGTCCGCTCGGCGAGGCTTTTTTCGGTTTTGGCGAGGATGTCGGCGTTGAGGGTGATCTGCTGCTCTATGTAGGCCCGCCGCGACTGGATGGCGTCGTATTCGGCGGTGGCGTTGTCTAGATCAGCCTGGATGAGGCGGAGCTGTTCGGAGAAGCTGCTGACCTGGCGCTGGGCTTCGGCGGCTTTCTGCTGGCGCTGCTGCATCTGTTGCTGGATGTCTTCGAGCTGACGCTGGTGGTCTTCGATTTCGTCGGCGAGCACGGGCAAAGAGCTGCCGAGGGTGAGCAGGCAGGCCAGTGCCAGTGCCATGATGCGCCTCTTGTCCATCGAATGCCTCCTTATACTTTCATGAACCGTCTGAGGGATATGGTGCTGCCGAGGGCGCCGATGATGGTGCCGGCGACGACGAGCAGGATGCTGATATAGTTGAGGAAGGGGTATTTGGGGATGAGGGGCAGGAAGACGAGCTTCTGGTAGATCTGCTCGGTGAGGACGGTGTAGGCTTCGACGAGCAGGAAGACGGCGATGAGGGAGCCGGCGGAGCCGAGGATCATGCCTTCGATGACGAAGGGCCAGCGGATGAAGGCGTCGGTGGCGCCGACGTATTTCATGATGCCGATTTCTTTGCGGCGGGCGAAGACGGTGATGCGGATGGTGTTGGCAATGATGAAGAGGGCGGCCAAAGCCAGGAAGATGATGAGGGCCAGGCCGATGAGGCGGATGAGGCGGGTGAGGGTGAAGAGCTGTTCGATGATTTCCTGGCCGAAGCGGGCGTTTTCGACGCCTTTGAGCTGGGCGACGGCCTGGGCGACGGGCTTGACGCTCTCGGGCTTGTCCACTTTGACTTCGAAGGCGTTGGGCAGGGGGTTGGTGTCGCCGAGGACGGCGAGGAGGCCCTGCTGTTCGCCGAGGCGTTGCTTGAAGCGGGTCAGGGCTTCGTCCTTGTCGACGAAGGTGACCTGGACGACGCCGGGGATTTTGGTGATGCGGGTGCCGACTTCGCGCATGTCGCGGTCGCCGAGGTTGTCCTGGAGGTAGACGGAGATCTGGACCTGGGATTCGAGGGCGGAGGCCATGTGGTTGAGGTTGAGGACCATGATGAGGAACATGCCGAGGATGAGGAGCGAGAGGGCGACGGTGCTGACGGAGGCTATGCTCATGAGGCCGTTGTGGCGCAGGGACGAGAGGGCTTCGCGGACGAAGTATTCGAAGGTTCTAATTCTCATAGCCGTATTGGCCCCCTTCCTGGTCGCGGACGATACGGCCCTGTTCTATGGCGATGACGCGTTTTTTCATGCCGTCGACGACCATTTTGTCGTGGGTGGCCATGACCATGGTTGTGCCGTTTTTGTTGATGCGTTCAAAGATTTTCATGATTTCCCACGAGGTGTCGGGGTCGAGGTTGCCGGTGGGTTCGTCGGCGATGACGACGGCGGGGTTGTTGACGATGGCGCGGGCGATGGCGACGCGCTGCTGCTCGCCGCCGGAGAGGTGGGCCGGGTAGGTGCGGGCTTTGTGCCTGAGGCCGACGAGGTCGAGGACGTGGTTGACGCGTTTTTGGATTTCGCGCCGCGGGGCTTCGATGACTTCCATGGCGAAGGCGACGTTTTCGTAGACGGTTTTGTTGGGCAGGAGCCTGAAGTCCTGGAAGACGATGCCGAGGCCCCGCCGGAGGTAGGGGACTTCGGACGGCTCGAGCCCGGCGACGTCGCGCCCGTTGACGTAGATGGTGCCGCTAGTGGGCAGTTCTTCGCGGAAGAGGAGTTTGACGAAGGTGGATTTGCCGGCGCCGCTGGGGCCGACGAGGAAGACGAAGTCGCCTTTTTCGATGGCGATGGATATGTCGTCGAGGGCAACGAGACCGCTGGCGTATATCTTCGAGACTCCAGCCATGTGTATCACGGTTTGTCATTTCCCCCTTTTGCGTGTAAGCTGCTGCGAAGAAGGCTTTGGACTTTCAAGTCATGTCCATTCAACTTTGTAGTTTTCGACTTTTTTGCCGAAAAACCTTCTTTCTTGCATGAAATTGTCCGCATTGTAGCGGATGGTGGCGCGGGGGGCGGCGGGGGGTGATTTGTCGCAAAACAACTTGCGGAGCCGCGAAACGCCGACTCCGTGGCTCCGGCGGAACGCGCCGTAAAGCTCGCGCCGACTCCGCCGTACCGTCCGCAAAAGTCGCATCCGGCTCCTTGCGGACTAGGCCGACCATCCGTGGTCGGCCTTACGGTGTCGTTAGCGGCTTGCTTCGCTGACGGCGCGTAACCGCCTCCGCAAAGTCGCCTACGTTTCGCGGCTCCGTAAGTTTGCCTTCCCTCGTCCCCATGTAAAACGCCGCGGCCGTTCAGAAGGTCCCGGATGCAAGGCGCACCGGAAGATGCCACCGGAAGCGTACACGGGACGTACGCTGAGGATGGCATCTGAGGAGCAACGCCGCAGACGGAGCCTTATCAACGGCCGCCCAAAGTATTAGCGCAAGAGTTCAACGAGGTAGACGGTAGAAACTCCGAGGACCCCAACCAATCCGAAGTACCACAGGGCGACCTTTATCCGCTGGCCCAGGCCGAGGCGGTAGTAGCGTCCGGTCACCTCCTCCCCTCCCCCCTGCCAGAGCTGGATGAGGGAGAAGGCGAAGATGACGAGGATGAAGAGGTTGCGGGTGTAAAAAAACAAGGCCCCGGCGGCAAGGCTGCCGAGCCACCACATGCGGGGCGAGATGGCGGCGACGATTTTGCCGCCGTCGAGGGGGGCGCAGGGGATGAGGTTGAAGAGGTTTATGAGGCAGGCGGTGTAGGCGAGGACGAGCATGAGGGTGCTGTCGGTCCAGAGGAAGAAGACGAGGCAGACGAGGGCGCTGAGGGTGCCGGCGGCCGGGCCGCCGACGGCGATGTTGGCTTCCATTTTGGCGTTTATCGGCGGCTGGCGCAGGCGGATGACGGCACCGAGGAAGGGGACGAAGACGGGGGTGGAGGAGCGGAGGCCGACGATGCGGGCGGCGGCGAAGTGGCCGAGTTCGTGGACGAGGAGGAGGACGGTGAGGCCGACGGCGAATTTCCAGCCGAAGGCGAGGGCGTAGACGGCCAGGGAGAGGAGCATGGTGGCGGCCATGGCGGCGGCTTCGCCGAGGCCGAGGGCGGCGGCCACCGCGACGAGGCAGATGCCGGCGCGGCGGATCAGCTTGTTGCCGAGGTGGACGACTTTCCATAGGGCCATGCGGGCACCTCCCTGAGATGGGTTTGTGCGGTGTATGCAAATAGTGGCTCGACGCGGGCGGAGGGCCCGCGAACGCCTGCTCCGTGGCTCCGGCGGAACGCGCCGTAGACTTGCGCCGACTCCGCCGTACCGTCCGCAAAAGTCGCATCCGGCTCCTTGCGGACTAGGCCGACCATCCGCGGTCGGCCTTACGGTGTCGTTAGCGGCTTGCTGCGTCAACGGCGCGTAACCGCCTCCGCAAAGTCGCCTGCGTTTCGCGGGCCCTCCGCCCTTAGCCTTCTGCCGATATGTCGCAAAATGTACAGAAAAAGGGACCGCTTAAATATATGCTTAAGCAGGTCCCTTTATATGTTGTCCGCAGACGCTAACGTTTGCGTTCGACGACGCGCTTGGCGGCGCGCACGATGTCGGCGGCGGTGAGGTTGTATTTGGCGAGGAGGGCGTCGGGGGTGCCGGATTCGCCGAAGGTGTCGAGGACGCCGACACGCTCCAGGGGGGCGGGGGCGTTTTCGGCGAGGACTTCGGCGACGGCGCTGCCGAGGCCGCCGATGATGCTGTGTTCTTCGCAGGTTACAAGGGCGCCGGTGTCGCGGGCGGCTTTGACGATGGCGTCGCGGTCGATGGGCTTGATGGAGGCCATGGCGAGGACGCGGGCGCTGAGGCCGGCTTGGGTGAGTTCGTCGGCGGCCTGCCGGGCGGGGGCGACCATGATGCCGCAGGCGATGATGGTGAGGTCGGCGCCTTCGGCGAGGAGGGCGGCCCGGCCGGGGGCGAAGCGGTAGCTTTCGCCGAAGATGTCGGGGACGGAGCTGCGGCCGAGGCGGAGGTAGACGGGGCCTTTGTATTCGGCGGCCCAGGCGACGGCCTGGTGGGTTTCGGTGGCGTCGGCGGGGACGAGGACGGTCATGCCGGGCAGGCCGCGCATGAGGTTGATGTCTTCGATGGCCTGGTGGCTGGCGCCGTCTTCGCCGACGGTGAGGCCGGCGTGGGTGGCGCAGATTTTGACGTTGAGGTGGGGGTAGCAGACGGAGTTGCGGATCTGCTCGAAGGCCCGTCCGGCGGCGAACATGGCGAAGGTGGAGAGGAAGGGGATTTTGCCGGCGGCGGCGAGGCCGGCGGCGGTGCCGACGAGGTTCTGTTCGGCGATGCCAACGTTGATGAACCGGTCGGGGTAGGCTTTGGCGAAGACGGCGGTTTTGGTGGATTTGGAGAGGTCGGCGTCGAGGACGACGATGTCACGATAGCGGCCGCCGAGTTCTTTCAAGGCTTCGCCGTAAGCGTCACGCGTTGCTTTGCCCATGTATGTATGTCACCTCTTTTAGGGTTCTTTCGTTCTTGGATTGCCGGTCAGGCCGCAGAAAGTCCAGATGCAAGGCGCACCGGAAGAGCGCGCCGCGACGCGTACTTGGGTGCGTACGCTAGCAAGCGCTCTGAGGAGCAACGCCGCAGATGGGCCTTATCCGGCCTGACCCCTGGTTAGCAAAGTTCTGCGAGGAACTTTGCGCACTCCTCAGATGTGGGCGCTTTGCCGTGCCAGTCGGCGATGTTCTCCATGCTGCCGACGCCTTTGCCTTTGACGGTGCGGGCGACGATCATGGTTGGTTTGCCTTGGACGGTTTGGGCGGCCAGGGTGGCGTCGTAGATGGCGGTGTGGTCGTGGCCGTCGATTTCGAGCACGTGCCAGCCGAAGGCCCGCCATTTGTCGGCGATGGGCAGGGGCGACATGATGTCGCTGATGGGGCCGTCGATCTGGAGGCCGTTGTAGTCGACGAAGGCGGTGAGGTTGTCGAGCTTGTAGTGGGCGGCGAGCATGGCGGCTTCCCAGATTTGGCCTTCTTCGAGTTCGCCGTCGCCGAGGAGGGCGTAGACGCGCCAGGCTTTGCCGTCGAGGCGGGCGGCGAGGGCCATGCCGTTGGCGGCGCTGAGGCCCTGGCCGAGTGAGCCGGTGGACATGTCGATGCCGGGGATGTGTTTCATGCTGGGGTGGCCCTGCAGGCGGCTGTCGATCCGGCGGAGGGTGCAGAGTTCGTCGTGGGGGAGGAAGCCGCGCTCGGCCAAGGTCGCGTAGAGGACGGGGGCGGCGTGGCCTTTGCTGAGGACGAAGCGGTCGCGCTCCGGGTCGGCGGGGGCGTGGGGGTCGACATGCATGACGGCGAAGTAGAGGGTGACGAGGATGTCGGCCGCGGACAGCGAGCCGCCGGGGTGGCCGGATTTGGCGCAGGTGACCATCTCCAGGATGCTGCGCCGCACGGCGTGGGCGCGTTTGGCCAGTTCGGCGGCCTTTTCGGGGGTTAGCTTGTCTGACATATTTATGAGACCTCCTTTGAAGGGGATTATCGTTTTAGCTTGAGGTTAAGGATGGCAGTTGAGGGAGCAACGCCGCAGATGGGCGTTTTCAATAATCTCCCCTAGAATTCGCGGCGGGTAAAGCCCTCGCCCATGACTTCGTGGGCGTCGGCGACGATTACGAAGGCGGCCGGGTCGATGCTGGTGATGACTTCTTTGAGGCGGACGACTTCGCTGGCGGTGACGACGCAGAAGAGGATGTCGCGCGTCTGGCCAGTGTAGCCGCCTTTGCCGTGGAGGTAGGTGACGCCGCGGTCCATTTCGGCGAGGATGCGCCGGGCGACTTCGTCGGCGGCGCCGCTGACGATGATGAAGGCTTTGGCGGTGCTGGGGCCTTCCTGGACGAGGTCGATGATGTGGCTGGTGAGCCACAGGGAGATGAGGGCGTAGAGGGAGAGTTCGGCGCTTTGGAAGGCGATGCCGGCGGCGGCGATGACGAAGAAGTCGACGGCGAGGAGGGCCTGGCCGACGCTGATGCGGGTGAGTTTGTTGATGATGGCGGCGGCGAGGTCGGTGCCGGCGGTGGTGCCGCCGTAGCGGAAGACGAGGCCCATGCCGATGCCGGAGAGGACGCCGCCGTAGAGGGAGCTGAGGAGGAGGTCGTGGGTGAGGACGGGGGTGAAGGGGGCGGCGAGGTCGATGGCGACGGATAGGATGGCGGCGCCGTAGAGGGTCCTGAGGCCGAAGCGGGCGCCGAGGATTTTGACGCTGGCGAGGAAGAGGGGGATGTTGAGGGCGAGCATGGTGACGCCGACGGGGGCGCCGAGAAGATAATGAAGAATGGTGGCCATGCCGCTTACGCCGCCGGCGGCCACCTTGTTGGGGATGAGGAATATGTTGAGGGCGAAGGCGGTGAGGACGGCGCCGAGGGTGATCCCGGCGTAGGTGCGGAAGCCTTTGGGCATACCTAACCTCTCTTGCCTCCCTCGATCAGGGCGATGGCCAGTTCGGCGTTACGGAAGGCTTTCTGCCTGAGGCTGGCGATGCGTTCGGATTTTTCCCGCCCGGGTTGGCGGGTTTCCGGCCACAGGGCCTTCACTTTGGCCAAAAGGCCGTCGGCGGTGACGGTCTGGAGGGTGCCGGCCGCCGTGTCGCCGAGGGTTTCGAGGAAGCGGTCGATTTTGGGGTCGTATGATATGCCGACAAGCGGCACGTGCATGACGGCGGCGAAGATGAGGGCGTGAAGCCTGATACCGATAAGCATATCCAGGTTGCCGACGAGCGATAACAGTTCGCCGGTGGTATATTCTTCCTCGAGGAGGGCGGCCGGCTGCCGCATGCGGCCGGCGATCCTGCGGGCGACGTTGATGTCGCCGGGCCACTGCATGGGCAGGAAGACGATGCGGGCGCCGTATTCGGCGACCAGCCTGTCGGCGGCTTCGGCGAGGATGGCTTTATAGTAGCCCCAGTCTTTCCATTCACGGACGGAGATGCCGATGAGGGGGGCGTTGCCTTCGAGGTTGCGTTCGCGGAGGATGGCCCGGCCGATGCCTTTGTCGACCTGGTGGAGGGCGAGGACGGGGTCGGCGGTGACGTGGATGGGGGGGGCAGCGACGCCGAGGGCGGCGAGTTCGCTGCGGGAGCCTTCGTCGCGGACGGTGACGAGGTCGACCATGTTGCCGATGTGGCGCATGGCGCCTTTGGCCAAAGCCCCGCGCACGGGGCCGATGCCCTGGGCGTAGAGCATGACGGCCCGGCCGAGTTTTTTGGCGAGCATCATGATGCTGAGGTAGTAGTAGAGGCTGCGGTCGCTGGTGACGTCCTGGAGGAGGCTGCCGCCGCCGCTGATGAGGAGGTCGCTTTTTTTGAGGGCGCGGAGGATTTCCGGGTAGTTGAGGCGGAATACGGCTTTGACGCCGTGGCGGCGCCGGGTGTCGGCCGGGCAGCCGGACAGGACGGTGATGCCGACGGCGGGGTCGACGTCGCCGAGGGCTTCGATCATGGCGGTCAGCATGGCTTCGTCGCCGGCGTTGCCGAATCCGTAGTAGCCGGAGATGACGATCTCACTCATGGGGGGTTGTTCTCCTTCCCAGCAAGAACGAGAGGTAGTGCAGTATCTGCACGGCGAGGACGGCGAGGACGCCGAGGATGGCGCCGACCAGGAGGCCGTCGAGGCCGCGGACGAAGGACATGAGGATGGGGGTGCGCAGGTGGGCGAAGGTTTCGACCATCGAGCTCTGGCCGACGGTGGCGGCGACGATGAGGAGGTAGTGGAGGAGCGGCGGCCATTGCCGGTAGAGGGCCATGACGGCGAGGAGGAAGGCGGGGTGGCCGACGAGGAATTCCTTTTCCCGCGGCCGGGCGTACATGACTTGCTCGAGGAAGGAGCGGAGCTTGATTTCGAAGGCGGGCACGGGGACGCCGGCGGTGTGGCCGGAGCGGCCGATGAAGATCCAGGCGGCGGCGGCGCCGGCGGCGAAGAGGAGCAGGGTCTTTATATGGACGGGGTAGTCGAGGACGCGGCGGAGCTGCCTGGCGATGGCTTCGTGGCTGTCGATGGGTTCGCCGCCGAGCGGGTTGTAGCGCACGACGTAGATGACGGAGATGAGGAGGAGGGGCGCTAGGAGGGTGAGCTTGACACCGCGGAAGATTTCGATTTCGAGCAGGAAGCGGATGTCGGCGAGGACGGCGCCGAGGTAGAGGCCACCGGCCAGCGAGAGGGCGGTGGCGAGGGCGAGGCCGCCGAGGCCGTCGCCGAGGATGCGGCCCAGGGCGGCGCCCTGGCGGGGTTCGCGGCGGCGCCAGCGGTCGAGCTGCCAGGTGACGGCGAGGACGGGGAAGAGGATGGCGGATGTCAGGGCGGTGGCCTGGCGGGCCAGGGTGCCGCCGCCGGCGAGGACGGGGACGGTGAGGATGAGGGCGAGGATGGCGAGGATGGTGTATTGCCAGCGGGCGGGGAAGGGCCAGACGAGGGTGAGGAAGAGGACGCCGGCGGCAGTGGCGCCGAGGATGACGAGGGCCAGCAGCCAGGGCGGGGCGAAGTAGGGCGCGAAGACGCCGGCCCGGCCGAGGGCGAAGCCTTTGGCTTCGACGGCTTTTTTGATGCCGCTTATGTAGGCGAGGTTGGTTTCGGTGAGGTTTTGGCCGGGGACGGCTTTGTCGTATTTGCGCAGCAGGTTGACCCTGATGTTGCGTTCCTGGTCGGAGAGGGCCCAGCGGTTGATGGCGGTGGCGAGGGCGAGTTTGGGCTGTTCTTCCTTGGGGATGACGTAGACGCGGGCGGCGAGGTAGCCGGCCGCGGCGGCGATGTCGAGCATGCCGTCCTGGCGGACGAATTTGAGCTGGACGGGGGCTTCGATCATGTAGAGGGTGTAGCCGTTTTCGGCGATGAGGCGGGCGGTGACGGCGAGTTGGCCGGGGAAGCCGAGGGCTTCGTCGCCGACGAACATGATGCCGCTTACGTTGGCGGCGAAGGGGGCGAGGCGGGCGAAGACGGCGCCTACGTCGTCGGCGGTGGCTTTGGTGTAGTTGCTGGGGCGGGCGACGATGTTGAAGCCGTTGTCGGCGACGTCTTTGAGCTGGAAGGTGGGCAGGCCGAGGTTGGCTTTGAGGGTTTTGGCGTAGTCGGTGTCGACGGCCATGGCGAGCCGCCCGTCGGCGGCGGCGAGCCGGTGGACGCGGCCGGGGCCGAGGCGGCGGGCGAAGTCGGCGGCGAGTTCGTCGAAGGCGCCGGCGTCATTTGGGGCGGCGAAGATGTATACCTGGGCGGGGTCGAGGCGGCCGCCGCTGTCGCTGAAGAGGGGCTGGGCGAGTTCGCCGCTGCGCTGGCGGGCGATGAGGTCGATGCCGGGGATGACGGCGAAGGTGCCGCTGGAGGGGAGTTTTTCGAGGGTGGTTTCGTAGACGGCGATGGAGGTGAGGCCGGCTTCTTTGAGGCGGCGCATCATGTCGGGGACGGCGATGCCTTCCATGCGGGCGAATTCGATGATGTCTTCGTAGTCCATGACGGTTTCGACCCGGGAGTTGCCGGTCTCGACGGCGTGGCGCTGCCAGCCGATGGCAAGGGCGGCGATGAGTCCTATGGCGATGAGGGCGACGAGGACCGGGTTATATCGAAAATGTGTCAACATTCTCCCACCTTGTCAGAGTTTGCGCGGGTAAGGGCGGCTTTAGCGGGACACTATATTTTTCCTGAATTAACCAATGTTTATGCACTGTTGGCAAGACATGTAAGCATTAAGGTATTCTGCCACGGTCGATGAATGTCCTGCCTGGGGGGCGGGAAAACAAAGGAAAACCCGGCTTGACCGCCGGGCAGCTGGCTTCAAGGGGTTCGGTTGTCGGCCATGATCGTTATGCGGCCGTTGTCCATGGTGACCTGGCGGGTCTTGACGCCGAAGGGGAGTTTTCGGAGGTCGACGAGAGGGATTTCGGTGAGGACGGCGCCGCCGATGTTGCCGACGGCGGTGTTGTTGATGAGGAAGCGGTCGGTGACGAATTTGATCCGGTAGCCGTCGCCGACGATTTTGCCGTCGAGGGCGATGGCGAGGCTGGCGATCTGGCCGAGGGCGAAGTTGGCGCTGACTTTGACGGCGCCGCTGCCGATGGCTACCTGGGCGTTTTTGATGCCTTTGACGGTCTGGTTTATGTAGCGGCTGAGTTCTTCCTGGGTGATGACGGCGGTGAGGTCGATGTCGCGCACGGTCTTTACGGCGACGCGCCGCTGGCCGAGGAGGACGGGCATGTCGAGGGCGACGTCCTGGAGGGCGGCGTCGAGCTGGGCGAAGGTTATCTTGTCGATCCTGGCGTCCCGGGCGCGGATGACGATGCTGTCGAAGCGGCCGTCGAGCATGAGGATGGCCGGACGCTTGGCTACTTCGGCGGTGATGTCGTCGCTGCCGGTGGCGCCGCCCATGCCGCGGGCGACGAGGCTGCCGACGAGCCAGGGCATGGCGAATTCGCCGGCGACGGCGAGGGCCAATATAATGAGGGTTATTACGGCTAGGCGCTTCATGGGCACGCCTCCAGTTATTTTTCGACGCTTTTGCCGCCGCTTTTGAGGTAGGCTTCGATGAAGGCGTCGATTTCCCCGTCCATGACCGCCTGGACGTTGCCGATCTCGGCGCCGGTGCGGTGGTCTTTGACGAGGCTGTAGGGGTGGAAGACGTAGGATCTGATCTGGCTGCCCCATTCGATGGCCTGGTAGTCGCCGCCGATTTCCTCGATTTTCTCGTCGTGCTTGCGGCGTTCGAGCTCGAAGAGTTTGGCGCGCAGCAGGCGCATGCATTGTTCGCGGTTTTGGATCTGGGAGCGTTCGCTCTGGCATTGGACGACGACGCCGGTGGGGATGTGGGTCATGCGGACGGCGGAGTCGGTTTTGTTGATGTGCTGGCCGCCGGCGCCGCCGGCGCGGAAGGTGTCGACGCGCAGGTCGGCGGGGTTGATGCTGACTTCGATGGTGTCGTCGATCTCGGGCATGACGTCGACGGCGGCGAAGGAGGTGTGCCGCCGGCCGGAGGCGTCGAAAGGCGAGATGCGGACGAGGCGGTGGACGCCTTTTTCGGCCCGCAGGTAGCCGTAGGCGTTTTTGCCGGCGACGAGGATGGTGGCGCTTTTGACGCCGGCTTCGTCGCCGGCGAGGAAGTCGAGGGTTTCGACTTTGTAGTTGTTTTTCTCCGCCCAGCGGACGTACATGCGGAGGAGCATCTGCACCCAGTCCTGGGCTTCGGTGCCGCCGGCGCCGGCGTGGAGGGTGACGATGGCGCTGTTGCCGTCGTATTCGCCGGAGAGCATGAGGGCGAGTTCGAGGTGTTCGAGGTCTTTGCGCAGGGCGGCCAGAGAGCCGGCGACTTCGCTATAAACGCTGTCGTCGTTTTCGTCCATGCCGAGCTGCCACAGGGTGGCGGCGTCGTCGTGGCGGGCCGCCAGTTCGCGGTACTGGCCGAGGCTGTCTTTGAGGCGGGTGAGGTCTTGCATGACTTTCTGGGCGGCGGCCGGGTCGTCCCAGAAGCCGGGGGCGGCCAATTTATGCTCGAGGGCCGCTATTTGCTGCTGTTTGCCGGCAACGTCAAAGGGAAGCCCTTATTTCTTCCAGCCTCGCGGCCTGTTCTTCCACTTCGCGGCGCAGTTCTTCCAATAGCAATTTGCATCTCTCCCTAAGTATATTAGTATTCACAGGAAAATAGTCCGAGGCTGTTCCAAAGCGCGCATAATTAGGCGCACCGGAGGGGCAGGCAGCGACGCGTACCTGGTTGCGTACGCCAGCAACTGCCCCGAGGAGCAACGATGTTAGGCGCGTTTTGGGGCAGCCAAAGCTATTTTCCCGCCCCGCAGCATTTTTTGTATTTTTTGCCGGAGCCGCAGGGGCACGGGTCGTTGCGGCCGATGTTATCCTTGTTGACGAGCGGCTGGCGAGTGGCGGCTTCTTCGCCGCCGTGGGCGGCGCGGGCGTGCTGGAGGTGGTCGTCGGGCTGGGTGACGATGTTGACGCGGTACATGTAGCGGACGATGTCTTCCTGGATGTTGTCGATCATGGCCTGGAACATGTCGTAGGCTTCGATTTTGTATTCGATGAGGGGGTTTTTCTGGCCGTAGGCCCTTAGGCCGATGCCCTCGCGCAGCATATCCATGGCGTCGAGGTGGTCCATCCATTTGTTGTCGACTACTTTGAGCATGACGACTTTTTCGAGTTCGCGCATGTTTTCGGGGCCGAAGAGGGCTTCGCGGGCTTCGTAGCCGGCCCGGGCGGCGTCCATGAGGGCGTCTTTGAGTTCTTCGCGGCTGAGTTTGTCGAGGGCGTCTTTTTTGAGGTGGCCGACGGGGGTGAAGAGGTTGTCGCAGTATTCGATGAGGCCGCCCAAGTCCCATTCCTCGGGGTAGACCTTTTCGTTGGCGTAGAGCTCCATGCCGCGGTCGGCGAGTTTGTCGATCATGTGGAAGATGTTTTCCTTGAGGTCTTCGCCCATGAGGATTTTGCGGCGCTGGCCGTAGATGATTTCGCGCTGCTGGTTCATGACGTCGTCGTATTCGAGGACGTGTTTGCGGATGTCGAAGTTGCGGGCTTCGACTTTTTTCTGGGCGGTTTCGATGGATTTGGTGATGAGGGCGTGTTCGATGGGTTCGTCTTCTTCCATGCCCAATTTGTCCATGATGGAGGCGATGTTTTCGGAGCCGAACAGGCGCATGAGGTCGTCTTCGAGGGAGAGGTAGAAGCGGGAGGAGCCGGGGTCGCCCTGGCGGCCGCTGCGGCCGCGGAGCTGGTTGTCGATGCGGCGGCTTTCGTGCCGCTCGGTGCCGACGATGTGGAGGCCGCCGAGGGCGGGGACGCCTTCGCCGAGGACGATGTCGGTGCCGCGGCCGGCCATGTTGGTGGCGATGGTGACGGCGGCGCGCTGCCCGGCTTGGGCGATGATCTGGGCTTCCATTTCGTGGAACTTGGCGTTGAGGACGTTGTGCTCGATGCCGTGTTTTTTGATGAGGGCGCTAAGGTCCTCGGACTGGGCGATGGAGGTGGTGCCGACGAGGACGGGCTGGCCGGCGCCGTAGCATTTGATGATGTCGTTGACGACGGCTTTGTATTTGGCGCGCTTGGTTTTGTAGATGACGTCGGGGAGGTCTTCGCGGATCATGGGCATGTGGGTGGGGACGACGATGACGTCGAGGCCGTAGATTTTGCGGAATTCCTCTTCTTCGGTCTTGGCGGTGCCGGTCATGCCGGCGAGTTTTTTGTACATGCGGAAGTAGTTCTGGAAGGTGATGGCGGCGAGGGTCTGGCTCTCGCGCTCGATTTTGACGCCTTCTTTGGCTTCGATGGCCTGGTGGAGGCCGTCGGAGTAGCGGCGGCCGAACATGAGGCGGCCGGTGAATTCGTCGACGATGATGACTTCGCCGTCTTTGACGACGTAGTCGCGGTCGCGCTTCATGAGGGCGTGGGCTTTGAGGGCCTGGTTGAAGTGGTGGGAGAGCTGCATGTTTTCGTTTTCGTAGAGGTTTTTGACGCCGAGGGCTTTTTCGACTTTGGCGATGCCGCTTTCACCGGGGGCAACGGCGTGGGCTTTTTCGTCGATGGTGTAGTCTTCGCCTTCGCGCAGCCGGGGGACGATTTTGGCGAGGACGTAGTAGAGGTCGGTGGATTTTTCGCCGGGGCCGGAGATGATGAGCGGGGTGCGGGCTTCGTCGACGAGGATGGAGTCGACTTCGTCGACGATGCCGTAGTTGAGTTCGCGCTGCACCATCTGGTCGGGGTGAACGACCATGTTGTCGCGGAGGTAGTCGAAGCCGAATTCGTTGTTGGTGCCGTAGGTGACGTCGGCGGCGTAGGCGGCTTTGCGTTCGGCGAAGTCGAGGCCGTGGACGATGAGGCCGACGGAGAGGCCTAGGAAGCGGTAGACTTTGCCCATCCATTCGCTGTCGCGGCGGGCGAGGTAGTCGTTGACGGTGACGACGTGGACGCCTTTGCCGGCGAGGGCGTTGAGGTAGACGGGCAGGGTGGCGACGAGGGTTTTGCCTTCGCCGGTGCGCATTTCGGCGATGTTGCCGGCGTGGAGGACCATGCCGCCGAGGAGCTGTTCGTCGAAGTGGCGCATGCCGGTGGAGCGCCGCGAGGCTTCGCGCACGACGGCGAAGGCCTCGGGCAGGAGGTCGTCGAGGCTTTCGCCGGCTTCGAGGCGGCTCTTGAGCCGGGGCGTCCTGGCGGCCAGCGAGGTGTCGCTGAGCTTTTGCAGTTCGGGTTCAAAGGCGTTGATTTGTTCGACGTATTGCGTCAGGCGCTTTATTTCCCGCTCGTTGTCGTCGCCGAGGAGTTTTTTGAGGAACTTAAGCAAGCAGTGTCATCTCCTTTATGTCCGCACAGCCTGAGGCCTCCGTCGCAATCCGGAGGTGGCTGGATTTACCTATCTTAAAATTTTAGCAGAATCGCGGGGATTAGTCAAAAGCCGTCTGCGGTGCCGACTGCCTGCGGCCTCCGTCTGCGATAGCGATTGTCGCCACCGGCAAGGGAACGGGAGGCAGCTTCTTAACCGGGAGGAACAGGAACTGAATCGAAGCCGCGCAGCGGCCTCCGCGTCTGCACGGAAGCGGGGGCGGGTGACGGGCGGAGGTGGCGTGGCCGTTATTGCTATTGTTATGCATTTGGGGCATTTGTATGCCGGCGGCGGCCGGCGGCCGCGCTTGCCGCGGCGGGACGGGGCGTCAGGCGGCGTAGGATCGGGCGATGAGAAGCCGCGGATGCGGCAGGAACAAAACTAAAAAAAGCGGCATAAGACGAGCGGGGTCGCGCCTATGTATAACAGGGGCGTGATCCGGGCATGACTGTGGGGAAGGATGTTTTTTCGCCGTTGAGGAGGATGGCCATGACGTTGAGTGTGCTGGAGATCGCCGGCCATATCGCGGACCTGAAGGATACGGATTACCGGAATACGCTGGCGGCGGCGGTGCTTGTGGAGCTGCTGATCGAGAAAGGCGTGTTCACGCGGGAGGAGTTCGCGCGGAAGGCGCGGGAGCTGGAGGAGGCCAGCCTGGCGGAGGTCATCGCCAGCCGCAGGATGCGGGTGCTGGGAAAATGAACGGGAACCCCCGGGGCGGGATGCCCCGGGGGTTGTTGCGTTTGTGGGGATAATGAATTGCCGCGGCCGTTCAGAAGCCGTCAGATGCAAGGCAGCAGAGGAGCAATAACGCAGATGGGGGCTTATCAACGGCCGTCAACGAATATTTTTGAGGAACCAGATGGCGCTGACGATGACTACGCCGATGAGCATCATCGCGCCGGTGATGACGATCTCTGATACGCCGGGGTCCTGGAGGGTGTTGATTTCGTACATCTGGTAGGCGCCGAAGAGAATCAGGAATATGAGGAAGACGCGGAAGTAGCGCTTGTTGACGGTCATGCTATCCTCTCCCCTATTGTTCTGCCGACGGTTTCGCCAGGCGGCGAAGCGAAGACACCCAGGGCTTGACCCTGGGTGCCGACCTGGCTAGAATTCGGGTTCGATGAGGCCGTAGCCGCCGTCTTTGCGCCGGTAGATGACGTTGACTTCTTCGGTTTCGGCGTTGGTAAAGACGTAGAAGTCGTGGTTGATGAGGTTCATCTGCATTACGGCTTCTTCGGTTGTCATGGGCTTGACGGCGAACCGCTTGGTTTTGACGATGCGGAATTCGTCGTCGCCGGTGTCGCGGGCCGCGCTGCCGATGTCGCCTTTGAAGGTGCCGGTCTTGAGCTTGCGGGCCAGCTTGGTCTTATATTTTTCGATCTGTCTTTCCAGTTTTTCTATGACGAGGTCGATCGAGGTGTACATATCGGTGGTCGATTCTTCGCCGCGGAGCAGCATGCCGTTGAGGGGCACGGTCACTTCGACGATATGGCGTCCTTTGGCGACGGTGAGGACTACGGTAATCTCGCCCAGGGTTTCGAAGTATTTGGCGATCTTGCCGACGCGTTTTTCGACGTAGTCCTTCAGAGGTGGTGTGATATCGATGTTCTTGCCTCGTACGGTTATTGCCACAGACCTCATCTCCCTTCCAGAATCTTAATAATATTATTCCCGAGAAAGCAAAAAATTCCTTTCAAATATTCACCGCGCCTGAAATTGTTCCGGGTTGCTGCCGGCGACATAACTACCGGCAACCAAAAACCCGGCCGTAGGCCGGGTCGGACAAGCGCTTTTACAGTTTGAGGACGTTAGCGGCCTGCGGTCCGCGCGCGCCGTCGACGATCTCGAATTCGACCTTTTCTCCTTCGTTGAGGGTTTTGAAGCCTTCGGACTGGATGGCCGAGAAGTGCACGAAAACGTCGCCGCCGTCTTCCCTTTCAAGGAAGCCATACCCTTTTTCCGCGCTGAACCATTTTACTTTGCCGATCATGTTGCTGAATTCCTCCTAACAGTTGTTGCCGGACCAAAATATGGCCACAGATTTTAATATAGCACACCTGGATAGATGTGTCAACGAAGGCAGCCGCCGATGAGGACTGCGGTATCTTGCACAGGAAGGCCCGGGGGCGCGGTTCGCGGGCGGCGGCGAAGCTCTGCCCGGACGGGCCTTCTGCGGCCAAAGCCGACGCTGGGGGGCGGTGGTCTGGACGGTGAGGACGCGCCGGCCAGGAGGAGGGGGGCGGCGCGGACGATGAGTCCGATGTCGAAGTTCACGGTGTCACCAATTTCGACAGATATGTTGATAAAAGCACAAAAAATACCCCCCGTACCAGGGGGTATCCTTGGATAGCTTATGCATATTAATTCATATACCTCTGCGTTAGAGAGCCGGCCGACTATTTTGGTGTCTTTGCCGTCCGTCCGGACGATGCAGTGTTCGTTGAAGGAGAAGGCCCCGGCAGCAGAGCGGAGAGGATTTTTAGGACCTGGGGTCCTTCCCTGTTAAGTTTCCATTCATCGATAATCATGCGCATTTACGTATGACTTTGCAATTGATGCGGGCTTTTTGGGTTGACATATTTCTACATAATTTTTCGTTTGCCATCTGTGGATAATGTGGATAAATATGTTGATAAAGTGTAATGTCGCTGTTTTGCATGGGGATAACGCGGGGAGAAGGGCATCGCCCCCCCAGGGGCGGGTGGCTGAAAACGGATAAAATAAAGCCCGGAATGAATTCCGGGCATTGTTCGGCGATTTCAGTCAGCTCTGTTTTTTGGCGGCAAAGCATTCGCGGCAGTATATGGGACGATCGTTGCGCGGTTTGAAGGGTACCTGAGTGGTCACGCCGCATTCGGCACAGACGGCTTCGTGCATTTCCCGCGGGGCCCTGGCGTCGCCGCCCTCGCGGCCGCGCCTGCGTGCATCGCGGCATTCGCGGCAGCGGGCCGGCTCGTTTTCGAAGCCCTTTTCGGCGTAGAATTCCTGCTCGCCGGCCGTGAAGACGAAGTCACCCCCGCAGTCCTTGCACTTTAATGTCTTGTCCTGGAAAGCCATTACTCGAAATCCCCTCACCTTCAGACTTAAAGGACCATTGCTTAGCCGACCTGGTCTTTTCCCCCACACCCGCCTGCTGGAAGGTTCGCTACTAGGAATTCAATCCCCTCACTACTGCTTCTCTCGGCCGTTGCGCCTATAGCGCCCGCCGGCAGGGCTTACTTCTAAGCCGCACCATGCTCAGAGTCTCTTTTGACCCCTTACGTGGATCGTTTCGCCTGCGACTGGCATCGATTTTCAACCACAGACCTAAGCAAAAGGTTCTTTAACCAAATTATAATTGACGGTGACAAAAAAAAGCAAGTAAAAAAATAAGCCAGTTACTCTTATACCGGCCGAAGAGGTCGAGCAACAGTCCGCGAACGAGGGCGGCGAGGTTGTCGGCCCTTTTGCGGCCCGGGAATTAAACGGCACAAATCGGGACGATTGTTGACGAAATGCGGTCTATAATTACTCTTAAAAGGAGTTGATGGCCGTGTTGCCGGCGTCGAAGGCAAGAGCGAGGTTAGCGCAGGTAGCGAAGGGGTTAGGTATTGACTTGATAGGGGTCGCGCCGGTCGAGAGATTCGCGGCGGCGCCGCAGGGCCACAAGCCTGCCGATATTATGCCGGCGGCGCGCTCGGTCGTGGTGTTGGCCCGGAGATGTCTGGCCGGGCCGATGGTAAATAATCACTGGACAAGTTATACTGCCGTCCATGAGGGGAATATCGGCCGCCTGGATGGTGATGCTTATTATTTGGCGCGTTTTATCGAGGACCAGTTCGCGGCCGATACTATCCCGGTACCGGCGATGACCCCGTACTTTCGTTGGGATGAGGAAAAAGGGTATGCGGCAGGGGATTTGTCGCATAAGCATGCGGCCGTTGCCGCCGGTTTGGGGGTGATGGGGAAAAATTCGCTGTTGATCACTCCCCGATATGGGAATAAGGTTAATCTCGTTTCGGTTATCACCGCTTTACCGGTCGAACCCGATCCGCTTGTCAGCGATGAGCTATGCCCGGCCGGGTGCCGGTTATGTGTGGAGTCTTGTCCCGCAAAGGCCATCAATGGCGATCGCACGGTCAATCAGGACGCCTGCCGGCGTCACTGCTGGACAAAGCTGCCGCGCGGCTTCGCGGTGCTGCAGTGCTGGCAATGCCGCCAGGTCTGCCCCGCCAACAGGTAGCATAAGAAGACCCGGCATTGCGCCGGGTCTAAAATATTATTATTCTGTACTTGCTTAGGCCGTTCAGAAGCCGTCAGATGCAAGGCGCACCGGAAGAGCGTGCCGCGCCGCGTACTTCGGAACGTACGCAAGCAAGCGCTCTGAGGAGCAACGCCGCAGATGGCGGCTGCTGGGCGGCCGTAGCTAGACGGCGAGGTCGATTTGTTGGACGGTCCCCACTCCCCCATCCTCGCGGAGGAAGACGCCGCTGGTTCTGAGCTGGCCTTGGAGCTGGTTGGCGTTGTTTTTGTAGCTGAAGTCGGTGGCGACGTTGCCGAGGTAGATGGCGCCGACGCCTTTTTGGCCGAGGGTGAAGAGGCGGTCGTTGCCGTTTTCGTCTTTGGTCCAGATGACAAGGCTTTGGTAGATGGGGTCGTTTTCGTCAATCCAGTTGTTGCCGTCGGCGTCGTAGGCGGCGAGGTCGGCGAAGCCGTTGCCGCTTTGCGGGCCGAAGAGTTCGCTGCCGTCGTTGACGACGCCGTCGCCGTTTTTGTCGAGGGCGAGAAAGCCGCTGCCCTGGCCGAGGAAGGAGATTTGTTCGTTGTCGCCGTCGGCGTCGAGGTCGAAGGCGTATTTGGCGGCGGTGAGGCTGGCGGTGGGGACGGCGAAGTTGATGACGAGGGGGTCGGTGAGGGCGGCGCCGGCCCGGATGCTGACGTTGGTTTCGGTGCTGTACTGGCGGCTGGCGGCGAAGGCGACGGAGAAGTCGATTTCGCGGCCGTCGGCGGTTTTGACGAAGCCGGCGGCGGCGAAGGTGGTCTGCTCGGCTTCGTAGTGGGATTGGTGGAAGTCGTAGGCCAGGCCCCAGTCGGGGCGCGGCTGGGAGATGGTCTGGCCGCTCAGGCGGAGGGTTATCCGGTCGGCGGCGATTTGGAGCTTGACTTTGCCGTCATCGGGTAAGACGAAGCGGATTTTTTTGCCGGTGAGGGCTTCGATGAAGTCCTGGATGAGCTGGAGCTTGGCCTTGTCGGCGTCGCTGAGTTCGAAGGCGGCGGCGCTGTCGGCGGGGGCGGAGCTGAGCTGCCTGAGCTGCAGTTGTTGCTGGCGGCGGGCGGCGGCGGAGATTTGGACGCTGTCTTGTTTGAGGTTGGCGACGATCTGAGCGAGCGGCGTGCGCACGGCGCGCACGGCCGTTCGGTTACCGGTCCACAGCCGCAGGGATTCGTGTTTTGCGTCCTGCTCGATGAGGCTGTGGCTGCTTTGCATGGCTAAGCCGTAGCTGGCGATTTTCATCGTGATCTCCTCCGTGAGTTCAGATGAGGATTAAACAGGCGGGTAATCCGTTACCCGCCGGGAATGGCTAGCCTTTTCTGTTCATAAGGATGCCGGTGGCGGCGGCGGCCATGCCCCCGGCGTAGGATAGTTCGAGGTTGTCCCGCTGTTTGTGGCGGTGGTAGCGCGAGTGAAGTCCCTGTTTCAGCCTGATGTCGAGGTCGCGGATGAGGTCGAGGATTTTGCGGCCTTCCGCGGAGGCGGTGAAGGCGCGGTCGCCCTGGTCGTCGATCAGTTTCTGGAGCTGGTCCCGCTGCTGCAGGAGGGCGTCGAAGGTGTCCATGTCCCCTCTGGCGAGGAATTTACCCATTTCCTTTGTCAGGAAGAGGTAGTCGCTCCACAGGTCCTGCGCCGGTTTGACAACCATTATTCGCCGACCACCTTCGCGATGCGGTTCTTTTTCATGGCCTCGGCCCAGGTGTCGCGGAGCTCGGTGAGGAGGCTCTTCGCTTCTTCGAGCTGGCCGGCGTCCTTGTGAAGGTTGGCCTGGACCAGGCGGTAGTTGATGTAGTCGTAGAGCGCCCAGAGGTTCTTGGATATTTCGTATTTCATGTCGAGGGTGGCCATGAATTCGCTTACAATGTCCTGGGCCCGCTGGTTGCGGTCGTTGGCCCGCGCGAAGTCTGCTTTCTCGGTGGCGGCGACGCTTTCGGCGATGAACCTGATGGCTCCGTTGTAGAGCATGAGGGTGAGTTCTTCGCGGGAAGCGGTCAGGATCTGCTGGCTTTTGTAGGCGTTGGCGCTTGCGGCGCTGTTCATATTAGCCATTCCTCCCGGGTTATGTTTTGGCGTGGCGATTGACGGTCGGCGTTAGCTGTTGCTGTTGGTGGAGAATTGTTGGGCAAGCCAGGCGCTTTGTTTGTTCAGCTGGCTGATGGCCGCTTCCATGGCGTCGAATTGCTTGTAGTAGCGCTCTTCCTCGGCTTTGAGCAGGCGCTCCATGCTGGCGATGCGCTTGTCGTAGTCGTTGAGCGTGCGGCCGAGGTTGCTGGTGGTGTCGCTGGAGTAGCCGGCCGTGCTGCCGGCGCTGGCCTCGATCTTCTTGAGGGCGGACTGGAGGTCGTCGTAGAGGCGGCTGGCGATGCCGTCGTGGGCCCCGTCGGCCCCGTCGGCGCTGAAGATCTTGGCAACGGCGTCGGGGTCGGTCTCGAGGGCTTTCCGCAGCTCGTTCTCGTCGATGTAGAGCTTGCCGCCTTCCGTCCATTCTGTGTTGAAGGAGCCGTTGTCGCTGAAGTATTTGCCGGTGGTGATGCCGAGGTCGGCGAGGCTTTTGTATTTGCCGGCGATGCCTTGGATTTTGTCGGCCATGTCGTTACGCAGAGTGTAGAGGATGTTGCGCAGGGTGGGGTCGGAGCGGAGCATGCCGCTCTTGGCTTTGGTTTCCCAGGCCTTGATCTCGTCGTCGCTCATGTCTTTCTTCTGGTCGTCGGTGAGCGGCAGGAAGTCCCGGTATACGTCTTCGTTGAGCTCGCCGTTGATGGCGGCGAGGATTTTGTTGTATTCGTCGACGAAGGCTTTGACGCGGGTGATGGTGGCGTCGATGTCGGGAGCGACGGCGACGGTGGCGTCGCCGGTGGTTTTGAGGGTGTAGGAGACGCCGGAGATGGTGAAGGCGTTGGTGGCTTGGGAAAGGTTGGTGAGGCCGTCGAGGTCGAAGATGGCGTCGACGCCGTTTTGGGCGTATTCGGCGGTGTTGAGTTTGAGGTTGTTTTCGAGGAAGGCGAGGCCGGCGGCGCCGGTGTCTTCGAAGGTGATGCCGGCGGCGGCGCCGCTGTTGGTGGTCTGGAGGGTGAAGCGGTCGGTGGCGGCGTTGTAGGCGGCCTGAACGTCGATGCCTTTGCTGTTGATGGAGTCGACCAGGTCTTGCATGCTCATGGCGGCGTCGACGTGGACGAGGGCCGAGGAGGCGCCGTTGTGGATGGTGATGTCGAAGCTGCCGGTGATGCCGAGCTGCTCGCCGAGGGTGGCGGTGCCGCTGCCGGTGGTGATAGAGGCCGAGCTGCCGCGGAAGGTGGCCTGGGTGTTGATCTGAAGGTTGTTTTGCAGGAAGGCCAAGCCTTCGGTGCTGCTGCCCCCGAAGTCGATGGAGGACGCGCTGCCGGTGTTGGTGGTGTAGAGGAAGACGCGGTCGAGCGTGGTGTCGTAGGCGGCGCGGATGCCGATGCCGGCGGAATTGACGCTGCTGACGAAGTCGTAGATGCTGCCTGAGGTGTTGACTTTGATATCGGCGCTGTCGGCGCCGTTGGTGAGTTTGATGGTGAATTCGCCGGCGTCGAGACCGAACTGGGTCTTGAGCGAGGTCTTGGCGTTGCCGGCCGGGGTGATGGCGGCGGCGCTGGCTTTTTTGACGCCGGCGGCGAGCTGGTCGACGTGGAGGGAGTGCTCGATGGCGGCGGCGTCGGCCAAAGCGGTGGCGGTGACGACGGCGTCGTTGCTGGAGGTGGCCTTCTGGGGCCTGATGGTGCTCTCGAGCTTGTAGTTGAAGACGGTGCTGTTGCGAAAGGTCTTGATGCTGTTGTAGAGCGTATTATAATCGGTCTTTTTCCACTCGGCCCGGGTTTTTTTCTGGATAAGGGCTTCGTAGCTGGCGCGGCGGGCTTTCATGAGGTCTTTGACCATCTGGTCGACGTCGATGCCCGAGCCGCTGAGGCCGTAGGTTCTGGTAGCCATGGAATATCATCCTTTCCGGCGGGCGCTTGTTAAGCTTTTTTGTCGAGGAGGACGCCCACGTATTCGCGGATGGCGGCGATGGTGTCCAAAAGTTCGTGGGGCGGGAACTCGCGCAGCACGCGCTGGTCTTTGGTGTCGACGACCTGGACGATGAGCTGCTTGGTGCCGTCGTGGATGGAGAAGCGGATGTCGGTGTTGACCATCTGCAGGAAGTCGTTCATGGTGCCGGTGACTTTGAGGAGGTCTTCCCGGGAGATTTCCCTGTCGACTTTGTCGGCTTTATCGGTTTTGTCGGCCGGAGTCGGCACGGCGGCGGCCTTCGCGGCCACGTCGGAACGGGCCGCGGCGATATCGACGGTCGGGCCGCCAATGACCAGATTGAGAGTTGTCGCGGGGGCGATTGCCATGTCCCCACCTCATTTCGTGCTAATTCTATATTCCGGCTCCTGGCGGAGCGAATAGACGCGAAGAGTCAAGTTGCAAGAAGGGCCCTGGTTTCCCAGGGCCCCCGCCTGCGGAAGCTGTTACTTGAGAAGCTGGAGCACGCCCTGGGGCTGCTGGTTGGCCTGGGCCAGCATCGCGGTGGCGGCCTGCGAGAGGATGTTGGTCTTGGTGAAGTTCATCATCTCTTTGGCCATGTCGACGTCGCGGATGCGGGATTCGGAGGCGCTCAGGTTCTCGCTCGAGGTGGTGAGGTTGTTGATGGTGTGCTCGAGGCGGTTCTGCATGGCGCCCAGCTTGGCGCGCTCGGAGGAGACGGTTTCCAGCGCGGTCTCGATGGTGGTGATGGCGGCGTTGGCACCGGTCTGGGTCGACAGGTCGATGTCGTTGACGCGCAGAGCGGTGGCGCTCATGTCGTTGATGGCCAGCGTGACGTTTTGGCCGGCGTTGGCGCCGATGTGGAATTTGACCGATTTGTCCTGGACGGTCATGTTGATCTGGTCGTTGAGGATACCATGGTTAGTCTGGAGCGTGAACTCGAAACCGCCGATGTTGAGTTTTTCGCCGGCGTAGGAGGCGATGGCGGTCGTGGTGACGGTCTTGTCGCCGGTGAGGTTGATCTGCAGGCCGTTGGCGGTAAAGTCGAAGTCGAGGGCGCCGTTGCCGGTGATGGCATGGGCGCTGAAGGCGAAGGTGATGCCGCCAAGGCTGATGTCGGCGCCAAGGCCCGCGCCGGTGGAGGTATAGGTCTGTCCGTCGGGACCGGTCAGGGTGAGATCGGCGGTACTGCCAAAGTTGGACACTTCGAGGCGATAGTGGCCGTATTCGGCGTGCTGGCCGGTCTGAGCGGTAATGTTGGCGGCTGCCAGACCAGTGGCGATACTGTTGCTGTTGATAGCGGCGGTGTTGGTGCCGACAGCGGCGAGGACCAGCTGATAGCTGCCGCCGAGGTCGCTGCCGGTGGCGGCGAGGCCGGATACGCCGGCTTTGAAGGCGACGGAACCGGTGCCGAGGTCGGTGAGGAGTTTACCCATGTTACCGTTGAGGAGTTTCTTGGTGTTGAACTCGGTGTCGGTGGAAATACGGGTGATTTCCGCCTTCAACTGGGTGATTTCCTTCTGGATCTCGGCGCGGTCGCCGTCGGTGTTGGTGTCCGAGGCGGCCTGGACAGCCAGCTCGCGCATCCTCTGGAGGATGCTGTGGGTTTCGTTGAGGGCGCCCTCGGCGGTCTGGATGAGGGAGATGCCGTCCTGGGCGTTGCGGGTGGCCTGGTCGAGGCCGCGGATCTGGCCGCGCATTTTTTCGCTGATGGCGAGGCCGGCGGCGTCGTCGCCGGCGCGGTTGATGCGCAGGCCGGACGACAGTTTCTCAAGGGCCTTGCTGCTGGTGGCGTTGTTCGCCGACAATTTGTTGTAGGTGTTGAGCGCCGCGATGTTGTGGTTGATAATCATTTTTTTCTTCCTCCCTGAATTCTTTTTCCGCAGGCGTCCCTGCCTGCGGTGAATAGCCACTCTCCTGCCGTCCGTCGGCCGCCGGACAGCGGAGGGGATGGACATCTTCACTTATTTTATCGTCTATGGGCGAGTTATTAATAAGATGTATTTTTCGACATTATTAGACTAATTTGTGCCAAATGAGGCTGATTGGGGAAAATAGCACGGCTTTATACCGAGTTTCATCCTTTTTCGGCAAATTAAAGGGCCGCTTCCCCGGACAGGGGGCGGCGGCCGGTTATGCGGGCGACGGTTCAGTGCTGCCGGGGCGCAGGTAGGCGTGGAAAAGCTTCAGGTCGTTGAGGCGGCGGCCGGCCGCAGCTTTGAGCAGCGGTTTTTCGATGTCGGCCCCGGCTTCGACGACGGTGGAGAAGCGGGCGATGAAGTCGAGGACGGCCGCTTTGTCGAGTCCGCCCCGGTGGGCCGCTATGCCGACGAGGAGGGTGTGCAGGGCCAGGTAGCACCACATGAGTTTATGGTATTCGTCGAGGGCGGTGCCGGCCGAGCGGAGCGGAAAGAGCCGGGCGAAGAGGTAGGATACGAAGTAGTTTTCGTAGATGTGCTGATGTTCGCTGATGAAAGGCTGGTAGTGGCGGACGCAGGCGTCCCGGTAGCGGGCGACGACTGCGGGGGTGACGGTGGAGGTTATCGACAGCCCCGCGAGGAAACAGGCGAGCCAGTGGTGGTAGCGGGGGCCGTTGGCTTTGAGGGTGGGGGCGACGAAGAGGCCGAGGATGAGGTCGAGATAGTGGCCGCAAAGGTCGGCGGCGTCATCCACGCCGGCAATTTTGACGTCGAAGCCGGCCCGGAGTTGTTCGATGAGCTGTTCTATCGCCGCGGCCGAGCCGAGGCGGTCGATTTCGGCGATGACGGCCCCCAGCCGGATCATGCGTGCGGGAAAGTCATGCTTTCGGTCCTGGAGGATGTCGATGGCCAGGTCGCGGATGGCGAAGTAGGCGGGCTGCATTTTGGCGACCGCCGCGTCGGGCAGGTCGCTGGCGATCTGGTAGCGGGCGTCGAGTTCGCCCGCCGTGAGGTCGAAGCTCATGGGTTCGGGGTTGTCGAGCGCCAGCCTGACAGCTTCGGGGCAGAGCATTTTGCAGGATATTTCGGTGATGCCGTGGATTTTGTTTATTACCCGCGGCACGGTGTGGCAGACGCGGCTGAGGTAGCTGTCCCCGAGGGCAAGCTGGATCCGGCAGCGGCCTGCGTCGAGGAATACGCACGGCTGCCCGGCGTTGTCGATGGCCGCGTAGTTGTCGGCGCTCCGCCCGGCGGCTTTCCGGACGACGAGGACGTCAGCCAGTTTTTCTTTGAGCGCCGGGTGGCCCACGCCGGTGTATTTCCGGTAGGTTTCCCGGTCGATGGCGATGACGCCGTGGCAGCAGTTGGCCGGGCAGGCGGCGCCGATGCAGCGGAAGTCTTTCATGTAGCGGGGCATGAGGATGGGGGTTTCTTTCACGGCGGCCTCCTTGCGGGAAAGAGTGGGACGCAAAAAGGGAGAGTGCCCTGGAGAGGACATTCTCCCGCGGTGTTATTTGGTTCTGTGGATGCCTTTGAGGGCGTCGAGGCCGAGAGCGGGCAACGGCGCGGCGGCTTGCTTATTTTCGGCGGCGATGGCTTCGTAGAGTTCGCCGCGGTAGATTCTGACTTCGCGGGGGGCGTCGAAGGAGAGGCGCACGCTGTCGCCTTTGATGTCGACGACGGTGATGACGATGTTGTCGCCGATGAAGATTTTGTCGCCCGGTTTGCGCGTGAGTGCCAGCATCGGTCATTTGTCCCCCTTGGCGTTTTTGACCGGGAAGCCTTGGGGGAAGAGGCGGTGGCGGGTGGCGTAGGGCGCTTTTTCGAGGACGATCTGGACGGCGGTGCGTTTGCCGGGGTTGACGACGATGGGGGCAAGGAGGTTGGCGGTCATTTCTTCGAGCTTTTCGGGAACGGTGACGATGACGAAGGTCTGCGGCAGGTTTTTCTTCGAGAGTCCGAGGGCTTTTTCGATGTCGTCGGGGAGGACGAATTGGTAGTCGGGGAAGAAGGGGAAGGGCTCGACGATGAGGAAGGTGAGGTTGGGCTCGGCGACGGACTGCAGGAAGGCGAAGGGGCTGTCGGGGCCGTAGGGCAGGAAGGCGAAGGCCTTCTCGGCGCCGAAGCCGGGCAGGCCCGCGGGGAAGTTGAGGATGTCGCGGTCGTCGATGTCGAGAGTGCCGAACCGGGTTGATTCTATGACCAATTTTGTCACCTCTTGTCCGTTGTGCGGCCGCGGCGGCGGGCTAGTTGAGGAAGTCGGCGAGCGATTTGGGGAGGATTTTGGCGCCGAGCGCCAGGGCGGCGTCGTATATGTTCTGGCTGTTTTTGAAGTCGATGGTGACGCGGGCGAGGTCGATGTCGTCGTTGGCGGAGGCGTTTTCGGCGATGGTGGTGTAGTTGTTCTCCATCATGTTCTGGGCCATTTCGTAGCTGGCCATGCGGGCGCCGATCTCGGTCTGGGCGAGCAGCATGCGCTCCTGGCCGCTGTCGATGTTCGTGAGGGCGGTGCCGGACAGGTAGTCCATGTCGGGGGCGGGTTTCGCGAGTTCGTTCTTGATGGCGAGGAGGTCACTGAAGAAGGTGGCGACCTGGTAGGTCTGGCCGGTGGCGGCGTCGACGACGGTGACGAGCGGCCCGAAGACTTCGCCGCCGGTGACGTTGACGCTGTCTTTGCGGGGGTCGGGCGCGCCGGTCTGGAGGGGCATGGAGATTTTGTTTTCGTCGCCTTTGTAGATGACGTATTCGGTGCCGTTGATGGTCATGCGCTCGAAGGGCCCGCCGGTTATTTTGTCCTGCTGGCCGGCGAAGATGTAGCGGTCGCCCATTTGGGAGTTGGCAAGGCTGACGGCCTGGTTGATGAGGCCGTCGAGCTGCTTGCTGACGGCCTCGAAGCCGACGGTGGGGTTGGGGGCAATAGCCTGGATGGTGAGTTCCTTGGCGGTCTGGCTGATTTCGCCAAGGTTGGAGAGGGTGCTGTCGGTCTGCTTGAGCCATTCGGTGCCGTCTTTGGCGTTGGTGGTGAATTGGTCGGTGGTGAAGAGGTCGGTGCCGAAGCGCAGGCTGCGGATGGCGCGCACGGGGTCGTCGGAGGGGCGGTGGACGATTTTGCCGTCCGAAAGCTGCTCCAGGTAGATTTTCATCCGCTGCTCGGATTTGCTGAGGCTTCTGAGATAGTTGTTGATCATCGTGCCGTTGGCGATGCGCATGTCGTTACCTCCTACCTGCCTACTACGCCGGTGCCGTTGATGAGCTTGTCGAGCATTTCGTCGATGCTGGTGAGGACGCGGGCGGCGGCGTTGTAGCCTTTCTGGAATCTTATCATGTCGGTCATTTCTTCGTCGATGTTGACGCCGGCGGTCGACAGCCGCCAGGTGGTGATCTGGTCGATGAGGATCTGCTGGTTTTCCGCCAGGCGGGCGGCGGACTGCGCTTCGACGCCGAGCGTGCCGACGAGGGAGCCGTAGTATTCGTCGAGCGAGGAGCCGGCGAGGACGGAGGCTGTTTTGGAGGTAGGGTTTTTGAGGGCGGCGGACAGGAGGGTGGCGTTGTCGCCGCTGGCGTTGCCCTGAGGGACGCTGAAGGTGTAGAGGTCGGCGACGACGGGCGGGCCGGCGTCGTATTCCCGGTTGTCGGCGTCGGCGGCGATGGCGATGGTCATGCCGTTGTCGAGGGTGAAGTAGGCCGGGTTGGCGGGATCGTCGGGGGTGGCGTTCGCCCAGTTTACGCCGCCGTCGGTGGAGTATTCCGCGGTCAGAACCTGGCCGGTGGCCGGATCGGTGGTGAGGATCCTGACCTGGTAAGAGGTGACGCCGGTGCCGGTATAGGCTCCGCCGACGGTCCCGAGGCCGCCGGCCGGGTTGGTCTGCTGGACGGGGTTGCTGATGAGGGTTTTGGCGGCGATCTTGGCGATGCCGCCGGTGTTGTAGAGGTCGCTGTTTATCGACAGGGCGGCCAGCCAGTCGCCTTTGCTGTAGGCGGCGGTGGCGGCGGAGGCGTAGTCGACGGAGGGGTTGCCGAAGAAGTTGTTGCCGGTGGTGTTGTCGCTGCCGAAGCCGGCGCGGTGGACGGCGTTGAATTCCTGCAGCAGGTAGCGGCTCATGGTGGAGAGCTGGTCGAGGTAGTCTTTGGCGATGACGGAGTTGGTCTCCTGGAGGGAGGCGAGTTCGCCGCCGGTGAATTTAACGGCCTGGTTGATGCCGGGGACGACGAGGTAGCGCACTTCGTAGCCGTAGTCGCCGTCTTTGGCGGTGCTGGGGTTGTTGAGGGCGAGGGGGGTGCTGCTGTTGCCGTCGGCGAGGATGATGTCGCCGCCCTGGACGACGTAGTTGTGGTCGGCGTCTTCGTAGACGCGGACGTTCATGAGGGCGGAGAGCTTGTCGACGAGCAGGTCGCGCCGGTCGCGGAGGTCGTTGGCGTTGTCGCGGCCGCCGACTTCGATGTTGGATATCTGTTTGTTGAGGGCGACGATTTCGGCCGTCATGCTGTTGATGGTGCTGACTTTGGCTTCGAGGGTCTGGTTGATGTTGGCGACGAGGTCTTTGAGTTGTCCGGCGGCGTGGCTGATGGCTGTGACGAGTTCCGCGCCCCGCTCGCGCACGGCGGTGCGGGCGCTGTCGTTGGAGGCGTTGGTGGCGAGGGTCTGCCAGGACTGCCAGAAGTTGTTGAGGATGGTCTGGATGCCGGTGTCGGCGTCGTCGTGGAAGATGTCTTCGATCTGGCTGAGGGTGCTTTGCGCGCTTATGCCGTAGCCGAGCGCCGAGTTCTCTTTCCAGAACTGGCGGTCGGCGAAGATGTCGCGCGCCCTGGTGACCGATTCGATGGTGACGCCGGTGCCGACCTGGAGGAGCCCCGATCCGCCGTAGACGACTTCGGGCCGGGAGGTGGCCAGGTTGACGCGCTGGCGGGAATAGCCTTCGGTATTGGCGTTGGCGATGTTGTGGCCTACGGTGTCGAGGGACATTTGTTGCCCGTAGATGCCGCGGACAACGGTGTTGAGGCCGCTGAAGGTTGAACGCATGTCTCATACCCCGCTATGCGATGTTGTCGTGGCTTATATTTTTCTGTCCACCAGTTTGCGGACTTGCGCCTCGGCGCTGTTTTTGCCCTGGGGGGCGTAGGTCGGCCCGGTGGTGCTCCGTGTGAGGATGTTTATGTTGTAGTTGATGAAGCCCAGGGCCCGCTGGATGAGTTCGGCGTTGAGCTTGTTGACGGGCGCGAGTTCGGCCAGGATGCGCTCGAAGTCGGCGGCGATCTTGCCGATGCGGTCGGCGATGTCCGGGCCGGCGAGCTGCTGCAGGGCGGCGAGCGTGAGGCCGTCGGCGCTCACGCCGCCGGCGGCGGCGAGCTGCGCCGCGAGCTTGGCGCGGGCGGCTTCGAGTTTGCCGACCTGCAGGATGAGCGCTTCTTCCTGTTTGGTGAGCGCTTCGAGTTCCTGCGGCTTGACGGCGATAAGGAGCTCGCGCTTGCGCCGGCTGATGTCGAGGATGGCCTGATATAGTTCGACCATTTGGTCGAGTATGGCGACGAGTTTGTCCCAGTTGGCCACGGGTTTCCTCCTAGCGGATGCGGTCGGCCATTATGCGGCCGAGCATCTTTTCCGCCACTTCTTTGGCGTCGACGCTGTAGTTGCCCTGAGCGATCCTGGCGGACAGTTCGCGGACTTTGTCTTCGCGCACGTCGGGCATGGCTTTGATGGCCTGGTAGATCTGGCCGAATTCCTGGGCCTGGGTGGAGAGGATTACTTCGTCTTTTTTGCCGGCCGGGGCGACGCCGGCCGGCCGTTGGCTTTGGGTGATTTTGTTCTGGTCGGTGTAGACTTTCATGATGCTTTGGATCTGTTTCCCGGAGATAATCACGGGGTACACCTCGCTTGCATAGAGACTCCTGTTATATTATCGATAAAAAAGGCGGGGACTTTAACCCCGCCACTTGCCGTTTAAGAAATTTTTCTGCGGCGTTAGCCGCGTTTTTGCCGTTTTTCTCTCCCAAAGGGCTGTGCCTGCGGTTATCTTTTCTGCTGGATCATGTCCTTGGTGTACATCTGCTCGTCTTTGCGGACCGATTCCGGTCGCTTTTCCGGCTTCCATTCCTCGGCGGCCGGCTTGAGCTGGCTGACGATGTTGCGGTTGCAGCTGTTGCACACCCGGCCTTCGGTGATGGGGGCGCCGCAGGTTTCGCACGGGTAGGAGATGATGGCGTCGGTGAAGAGCCGGCCGCGCTTGAGCATGCGGAGGATGACGCGGTGCTTGACGCCCGTGGCTTGGTGGATTTCTTCAACCGATGCCCTGGCGATGTTGCGCAGGTATTCGGCGACCCGTTCTTCGGCGTCTTCTTCGGCGCGCATGCATTTGGGGCAGAGGTTGGTAAGGCTTTCGACACAGAGGTTGCCGCATTCGAGGCAGTTGGTCAGCTTCATGTGCCATTTCTCCCCTTTCTAAGGCAATTATACCATATTGCGCAAATTCTTCTAGGCCTTTCGGCCCAATTTGCATTCGGGGCGCTTTTTTTTCCCGCGCGGGCAGGATAATTTCCGCGAATGGCTAAAATAAAATATACTTGACTATGTGACGGGAAGGTCGTTAGTTCCGTGTATATGCTCACTCTCATGCAGGCTGTTGAAAATGGCGCCGACGCCGTGGAGACGCTCCGGGAGATCGTGCCTATCCTGATGCGCCTGATCGAACTGAAGGATAACCGCCTTTTCCTCCACAGCCAGCAGGTGGCGAACTATGCCGTGAGCACGGCCGCCAAGATGCGCCTGCCGAAGGACGAGATCGAGCGGATCAGGGTGGCCGCCGTCCTGCATGACGTGGGCTTGACGACTGTGCCCAATTCGGTGCTGGCGAAGCTGCCGTATTTGTCGACCCGCGAGCTGAGCGTGTACAAGAACCATTGCAACGCCGGCAGCGCGATGCTGGAGAATATTCCCGCCTGCCAGGAGATAATTCCGTATATCCGTTACCACCACGAGCGCTGGGACGGCCAGGGGTACCCGAAACGCCTCAAGGGGGTGAATATCCCTCTCGGCGCCCGTATTATCGCGGTGGCCAATCATTACGACAAGTTCATCAATCCCTGCACCCAGCACTGGGTGAAGACGAAGAAGGAAGCGGCCCGCGAGCTGAACGACCACGCCGGCACGCTGTTCGACAGCGAAGTGGTGCGGGCGTTCATCGATTCGCTGGGCTAGGCCCCGGAGGCGAAAGCAGCCGGGGCTTTTGTATTTCTTTAGGTCTTATCAACGGCCGTAATCGGATGAAGCTAATGCTAAGCCGATTACTTTCGCGGCCCCTACCCTCTTTAACATTTTGGCGCATTCGCTCATGGTGATGCCGGTGGTGACGATGTCGTCGACAAGCAGGATGGTTTTGCCGGCGATGAGGTGGGGGCTGGTTACAGCGAAGGCGCCGCGGATGTTGCGACGGCGGGCGGCCGGGGCGAGTTCCCACTGGGGGGCGGTGGGCCGGGTGCGGGCGAGGGCGTCATGCCACGGCCAGCCCTGCCGCTCGGCCCAGGCGCGGAAGATGAGGGCGGTCTGGTCGTAGCCGCGTTCGGCCCGGCGGCCGGGGTGCAGGGGAACGGGGACGACGGCCTGGACGGCGGCAAAGCGGCGGGCGTCAAGCCGCGCGGCCAGCAGCCAGGCCAAGGAGGCGGCGGCATGGCTGTCGCCGCGGAACTTGAGGGCGTGGATGAGTTTTTTGACGCCGCCGGCGTAGTCGCACAGGACGCAGCAGGAGGCGAGGAAGGCGATGCGCCGGCCGGCGAGGTTGAGCTCGCGTTCGGCCAAATTAGCGGCGAGGCAGACGGGGCACCAGGCGCCGCCGCGATCTACCGGCCGCCGGCAGACGGGACAGCGGGGCGGGTAGATGATGTCGAGGAGGGCGGCCCACCAGTCTTTCAGCACAGGTCCTCACCTCGGAGCCGTTCGGCGAGGAGGGTGTAGCGCCGCCGGGTGCGGTCGTTGGCGAGGGCGGTGTGGAGGGCGGCTTTGGCGCCGAGGAGGATGACGCGCTGTTTGGCGCGGGTGACGGCGGTGTAGAGGAGGTTGCGCTGGAGCATTATGTAGTGGCCGGCGACGAGGGGCATGACGACGACGGGGTATTCGCTGCCCTGGCTTTTGTGGACGCTCATGGCGTAGGCGAGGATGAGTTCGTCGAGTTCGCCCCGCTCGTAGAGGATGTCGCCGTCGGGGTAGCGGACGAGGGCGATGCCGTTGTCGGCGCCGACGATGAAGCCGATGTCGCCGTTGAAGACGCCTTTGTTGTAGTTGTTGCGGGTCTGCATGACTTTGTCGCCGAGGCGGAAGGCGGCGGTACCGCCGCCGACCGGCGGCCGGGCGGGGTCGGGGGGGTTGAGGGCGGCCTGGAGGAGGCGGTTGAGGTTTTCGACGCCGCAGTGCTGGCGGTGCATGGGCGAGAGGATTTGGATGTCGGTGAGGGGGTCGTAGCCGGCGGCGGGGAGCTCTTGGCCGCAGAGGCGGACGACGGCGTCGGCGACGGCGGTTTCGTCGGCGAGTTCGCGGAATTGGAAGTCGGCGTTGGAGCGGACGTCGGGGAAGAGGCCGCGGTTGATGCGGTGGGCGTTGATGACGATGATGCTTTCGCCGGCCTGGCGGAAGACTTCGCTGAGGCGGACGACGGGAAAGGCGCCGGAGCGGATGATGTCTTTGAGGACGGAGCCGGGCCCGACGGCCGGCAGTTGGTCGACGTCGCCGACGAGGACGACGCGGCAGCCTTCGGGGACGGCCCGCAGGAAGTAGTGCATGAGGGTTATGTCGATCATGGAGGCTTCGTCGATGATGACGACGTCGGCATCGATGGGGGTGCGGTCGTCGCGCATGAAGAGGGGCGCACCTTCGCGGCCGCCGGTGGCTTCGAGCAGGCGGTGGATGGTGGCGGCTTCGCGGCCGCAGGCTTCGCTGAGGCGTTTGGCGGCCCGGCCGGTGGGCGCGCCGAGGAGGATTTTGAAGCCTTGCTCGGCAAGGACGGCGAGGATGCCTTTGACGGTGACGGTTTTGCCTGTGCCCGGCCCGCCGGTGAGGACGAGGACGCCGTGGCGGAGGGCGGCGGCGACGGCTTCGCGCTGGGCGGCGGCGAGGGTGACCCCCTCCTGGTCTTCCCAGGCGGCGACGGCTTGTTCGGCGTCGGCGCTCCGCGCCGGCACGGCTCTTGTCTGGAGGCGCCGCAGACGGGCGGCGACCTGGGTCTCGGCGTGGTAGAGGAGGCCGGGGTAGATGAGGGTGGCGCCCTGGCTGTCTTCGGTGTGGAGGGCGTTGTCGCGGATGAGGCCGGCGAGGCTGTCGGCGATGGCGAGGCGGTCGGCGCCGAGCAGTTTGGCGGCTTCGTGGACGAGGGTTTCTTCCGGCAGGCAGCAGTGGCCGGCCTGGGCGGTCTGGAGGAGGGCGAATTCGATGCCGGCGGCCAGCCGGTCGGGGTGGCTGGTGTCCCGGCCGAGGGCGAGGGCGATGTGGTCGGCGGTGCGGAAGCCGATGCCGTCGACTTCGGCGGCGAGCCGGTAGGGGCTGGCGCGCAGGACTTCGAGGGCGGCGGCGCCGTAGTGTTTGTATATCCTGGTGGCGTAAACGCCGCTTACGCCGTGGGTTTCGAGGAAGAGGACGATTTCCCTGAGTTCGGAGCGTTCGGCGTAGGAGGCGCGGATGACGGCCGCTTTTTTGGCGCCGATGCCGGCGACTTCGCTGAGGCGATGGGGGTAGTTTTCGAGCATTTCCAGGGTGCGGTCGCCGAAGCGGGCGACGAGGCGGGCGGCGGTGGCCGGGCCGATGCCCCTGATGGCGCCGGAGGCGAGGAAGCGTTCGATGCCTTTGACGGTGGCGGGGGCCATGCGCCGGCAGGCGGCGGCTTTGAACTGCCGCCCGAAGCGGCTGTGTTCGACCCATTGGCCGCCGAGTTCGATTTCTTCGCCGACGAGGGGGACGGGGATGTTGCCGACGACGGTGACGGGGGCGGATTCGCGCGCGGGAACGAGGCGGAAGACGGCGAAATTGCCGCTGCCGCTTTGAAAGACGATGCTGTCGACCGTGCCGGTGAGCGTTTCCATGGCCTGCCTCCTCCCACCCAAACAACAGTTCTATAGATTCGCAGCAACTTTCCATAAATCCTGCAATATTTTTCTTTTATTTGGCAGGAATATTTCGCCGTCCGTTGAAGTCTTAAGGGCGATCTCCTATAGGGGTGAGAGCTAGTTGAAAGAGGATATGTATAGCTATCACTACTACAAGCGCCGTTCGATCGTGAAGCCGGCGCGGACGGCCGATTACCTCGTGCAGGCCGCCCTGCTCTGGGGCTTGGCGTATGCCGTGGTGACGGTGGTCGTTATGTTCCGTTAGTTTTGGGGGATAAAACAGCCCTGACAATTGTCAGGGCTGTTTCTATGTTTGTTTTGTAGTAGCGATTTTTTCTATCGTTGCTTCTTTGAACTGCCGCTGCCGTTCAGAAGTCGTCAGATGTAAGGAAGATCGAGAACGCGCCGCACCGTTTACTCCGCGACCAAGTACGCACACATGGTTTGCAGAGGCCGAGTTTAACAGCATCGCGCGTACTCGGAACGTACGCTAGCAAGCGCTCGCAGGGCTGACGCCGCAGATGGCGGCTTATCAACGGCAGCAAAGTATCGCTGCAAGACTTAGGCTGTTACTTTCTCTTCACGCAGGTACTTCAAGCTGGCTTTGACGGCGGCGGCCGGGCTGCCGCCACCGGGGAATTCGAGGGCGTAGAGGCCCTGGTAGCCGGTCTGGCGGAGTTTGGCGATGACGGTTTGCAGGTCCATGTCGCCGCCGCCGGGGTAGGCGGGCACTACGCCGTCGGGGCGGATGATCATGTCTTTGAGGTGGACGTAGCCGATGTGGCCGGCGAGGATGTCGACGGCCTGGTAGGGGTCGCCGCCGGCGGGCAGCCAGTTGCCGGTGTCGAAGGTTACTTTGAACCAGGGCGAGGCGAACGGGGCGACGATGTCCCTGAGGAGGACGGCGTCGCCGCAGGCGGGGTTGGGGGCGTTTTCGACCGTGAGCAGGATGTTTTTGTCGGCGGCGGCGGCGATGAGTTGGCCGACGGCCTGCCGCCACCAGCCGGCGTCCAGAAGGGAACGGTCGAAGACGCCGACGGCAACGCCGATGCTGAGGACTTTGGCCCCGAGGCGCACTGCCCTGGCGAGGCAGTTTTCGACGCCCTGCAGCGCCTGGCGGGTGCCGGCCTCGCCGGCGCCAAGCAGGCATTCGTTGGCGGCGTAGGTGCATTCGAGTTCGTATTCGTCGAGGAAGTCGCGGATTTCGTAGAGTTCTTCGATGGGGCTGCGCCAGTAGGGGCGGAATTCGATGCCGGCGCAGCCGTATTTGTCGGCTACCGGCACGAGTTCCATCTGGCACATTCCCGAGCGCAGGTAACGATCCCAGGTGACGGCGCTGATAACAAGCCGCATGGCCGGTCTCCCCTCTCCCGCTGAAGCGGTGGTCTATTTTGCGCCGAGGGCGGCGATGTGCGATGTGTTGATGCCGCTTTTGGTTGTTGTTACCTATTCGCTTCGCGGGGGCCCTTTACCTCCCTTTCAGTATTCTTCGTTGCTGAAATCGACCACCCGGCAGCTTGTCTCTTCGCAGAGCATGTTGCAGAACGGGCAGCGGATGACGGGCTCGGCGTGGCTGCCGAACATGCCGCCGCAGCGGCTGCACTTGTATCCGGTTTCGGCGTTGTCCGCTAGTGTGTCCATTGTCAGTCCCTCCTTGTCGCTTGCTATGCAGTATTTCCGCCGCTGGCAAATTTATGCGGCCCGGCGGACCGCCGGGCGAGCATCCGGGCGGCGGCGCCGAGGTCGGCGGTTTTCAGGCGGGCGACGGTGTCGAGGATGACGACGATGTCGCCCCGGCAGAAGGACAGGGCTTCGCCGAGCGGCCGGGCCGCAGCCGGCAGGTGGAGGATTTTGAGGAGCGGGTTGACGGTTGCCAGGCGGTCGAGGATTGCTGGCGTAAGGTCGCTTGAGCCGTGGTCGACGACGACTATTTCTTCCCATGCTTCTTCAAGGGCGGTTTCGTATAGGAGGCGGCGCAGTTGGTATTCGATGGTGATTTCGGCGTCGCGGACGAGGATGAGCAGGCTGGCGCCCGCCGGGCCGGCGGGCCGGCGGCCAAGGGTGAGGCTGTAGAGGTCGCGGCCGAAGTGCCACAGGCCGTAGAGGGCTAGAGTGACGATGATGACGGTCAGCCAGTAGGGTATAAGCAAAATATCCTACCCCCTTTTGCGGGATAGGATATTATATGTGCCGCAGGCGCTTGGGCGTGCCTGCCCGTTCAGTCGAGGACGACGATCTTGTTTTTTATGGCGTACAGTACGGCCTGGGTGCGGTCGGCGACATCGATTTTCCGGAAGATGTTGGTGAGGTGGTTTTTGACCGTTTTTTCGCTGAGGAAGAGCTTGTGGGCGATTTCCTGGTTGCTGAGCCCTTTGGCGATGAGCTGCAACACTTCGAGCTCCCTGAGGGTGAGCCTCTCGTCGCGTCCGTGCTGGAGGATGTTGGCGGGTCCGTGGCGCCGTTCTTCTTCGAGGCGGGTGATTTCGCCGAAGAGTTTCCTGGCAAGGGTAGGGTAGATGAAGGATTCGCCTTCGTTCACGGTGCGGATGGCTTTCATGAGCATGCCGGGTTCGATGTCTTTGAGGAGGTAGCCGGCGGCGCCGGCTTTTACGACTTCGACGACGTAGCTTTCGTCGTCGTGGATGGTGAGGACGATTACTTTGACGCCTGGCTGGGCAGCGCGGATACGTTTGGTGACTTCAAGGCCGCTCATGCGCGGCATGTTGATGTCGAGCAGGGCGATGTCGGGAACCACTTCGGCGGCTTTTCGCACCGCTTCCTCTCCGTCGCTGGCTTCGGCGACGATCACGAAGTCTTGTTCAAGTTCGAGCACGTTTTTGATGCCTTGCCGCAGCAGGGCATGATCGTCGGCGATCAGAATCCGGATCGGCACGGTTCTCACATCCCTTCGCTATTTGACGATCCTGGCGGTCAGGAAGATCATGACTTCGGTTTCGGTTTTTTCTTTGCTTTCGCTTTGGAATAGTTTGCCGAGGATAGGCAGATCGCCCAGTAAGGGCACCTTGTTTTTGCCGCCCGATTCTTCGTTGCCGATGAGGCCGCCGATGACCATGGTTTCGCCGTCCTGCATGCGGACGCTGGTTTCGGCCTCGCGGGTGGTGATGCGGTAGGCTTTCATTTCCGGGACCAGGGTGGGGGTGGATACTTCGGTGTGGACGGCGGCGGTTATTTGCCCGTCGCCGTTGATGCGGGGGGTGTATTTGAGTTTGATGCCGGCGTCGACGTATTCGATGGTGGTGGTGGTGGTGCCGTTTTGGGTTTTGTCGATAAGGACGGGGATGCGGTCGCCGATGAGGATGTTGGCTTCTTTGCCGTCGATGGTGGTGACGTTGGGCCTGGCGAGGATTTTGGCGTCGCCTTTGGTGATGAGGGCGTTCAATGTGGCCTGGAAGGTCCATTCGTACCGTTTGCCCTCGGGGTTGCGGCCGAAGCTGATGACGCCGGGGTATTCGCGGGTGACGGTGCTGCCGCTGCCGGAGGAGGTGTCGTATTCCGTTTTGGCAGGTATTCCCGACCATTTCCAGTCGATGCCGAGGTTTTTGCCGGCGGTTTTGGTGATGGAGATGACCTGGGCTTCGAGGGAGATTTGCCGGAAGGGGATGTCGAGCTCGGCAACGGTTGCGCGGATGTCTTCGGCTTCGGCGGGCGAGCCGGTGAAGACGATGCAGTTGCTGGCTTCGTCGACTTTGAGGCGGTCTTCGGGGATTATGGCGGCGAGGGCTTTTTTGATGTCGGCGGCTTTGCCGTAGGCGATTTTGATGATCTGGACGCTGCCGAAGCCTTTGCTGAGTTTGTCGGGGGCGGCGATGACGATGACGCGGCCGATCTGCTGGTAGACCAGCCCTTTGGTTCTGGTGACGAGCTCGAGGGCGGTGTCGAAGGGGATGTTGTTGAGCTGGATGGTGATTTTGCCTGTCGCCGAGTCGTCGGCGATGATGCTGACGCCGCCGACGGCGGCCAGGGCGGTGAGCACGTCGCGCACGTCGGTGTTGACGACGCTCATGTTGACGAGCGGCGCGGCGGCTGCCGGCGCGGACAGCGGCAGCATGAGCAGGGCGGCCAGGATCAGGATTTTTTTAACGGCCCGCATTTTTTCCTCACCTTCCCACTAGTCCGATGTCGAACCGGCCTTCCGGCCCCTGGAGCGTGACTGACTGGTTGCCGATGGCCACTACCTGGTAGGGACCGACGAGGTCTCCCCGCCGGTAGGAACGGCTGTCACTGCCGTACTGGATGATGGCCGAGCCGACGTTGCCGGCCACGATTACGCCGGTGAGCACGGGCTTGGCGTCCTTGGGCTGGTTTTTGTCGCTAGGGGCCGCGGCGGCGCCAGGCGTGCGGACGAGGTATTCGGGCGGCACGGCGAAGGGGTCGCGCACGGCGAGCTGGGGCTGGTAGCCTTTGGGCATGACCGGTGTGCCGGATTGGACCGCCGCCACGGGCTGCCCGGCCGGTTGTCCGGCTGTTTGCGGCGGAGCGCCGGCCGGCGGGGCGGGTACCGTCTGCGGCATGTGCTGGTAATACAGGACGCCGAGGAGGACGGCAAGGATGACGAGGAGAAAGGGAAGCCGCCACCGGGAGGAGGCCGTGGGTTTCGGCGACATCTTTTCGACACTCCACTCTACCATATTTATTGTCGGATAATGCAAAATACCTTATTTGTCCACAATATTCGACGCCACCCCAAGAAATCCTGTAAAGTAAACCGGCTTTTACCAAGCTTCCTTGAGAAGCGCCGGGAAAAGCCGGTTTTATTTATCCCGGACGAGCGGGAGGCGGGGACGGGGCAAAAAACAATCCCGCGCTATTGTCTGCGCGGGATTGTTTTGTGGCTTTATGACGGCCTGCCGGGAGCGGTCGGCCTGTCGAGCCGCTGTCAGTCCGTTTTTGCCGCACAGGTAACGGTAGGAAGCGCGGCGGCTGCAGTAGATTTTGGCCAGTATGTCTAGGATAAGCGGCTGTTTCCCGGATGGCGGCGCAGGTTGCGGCCGCGGCCGCCGCGGGCTTTGATAGCGAAGTGGGCGTATTTTTCCAGGGTTTCAATGATCTGTTGGCGCTTTTCGGCGCTTACTTCCTCGGGGATGGCGGCGCCTACGACTTTCCGCAGCATGGCGTCTACCTGCACGCCGTGGTAGCCGAGCTGGAGCAGCTGGGTTTTCAGTTCGTATATCCGGGCGAGCTGGCTGTCCATAGAAGCCCTCCGCAAACTGTTCTGCCTGCCTCTATAATATATGTAATATTTTACCAGTTCAAGAGAAATGTTCCGACTTTTTCCGACCTTTTATTGCCGCCTGTCCGGCGGCGATTATCGCTCCGTTTCTGCTGTGCGCGCCCAGGACCGGGCGTGGCGAGACTTTCGCTCCCGGGATGGTCCGCCGACCGCCGGGAGCATTTTTTTGCTATCCGGCGGGCTATTGTGTCGCTTTTTTCCGAGGGCCGGTGCCTAAATGAGACAAGTTTTATTGACAGTTTATGTAAAAATAATGGCGGGTAAAGTGCCGCCCCGGGGAGTCCATGCGGACGATACGGGGAATCGGCATTGGATTGCGAGAGCACGGGAGGGATGATGGACGATGGCGGATAGTCTGCAGGCGATGTTTACCGACGACCGCCTGCGGGGGGAGACGCCCCTGCGCCGGGTGCAGTATGTGATGCTGCGGATGTTGCGCGTGGTGGATCATATTTGCCGGCGGCACGGTATCGAGTATTGGCTGGCGAGAGGTACGCTGCTGGGATGGTTCGCCACAGGGGGTTCATCCGGGACAAGATATTTGTCCGCTCAGGTAGATCGAGTTTGAGGGGCACCGGTTTTTCGTCCCGGCGGACTGCGATGCCTTTTTGCGCAAGAAATACGACGATCATATGGCGCTGCCCCCGGAGGGACGGCGGCGGGGCCACGCCCGCAAGATCGTGGCGGATGTGACGCTAGGGGACTGACGGGCCGCAGGAGACGACACAAGTCCGCCGGCGCATTTGCAGCAATCGGGAAAATGTTCCGACTTTTTTCGCGGGGCGTTGCTCATGACGCTCCGCGCTACCGGCCGTATGGCCGGGGACGGACAGGGCCTGCCGGGTTGTGCCGGCCGGACAGCCCGCAGCCCTGGCGGCGGCCGGTCTTTTTTTTTGTTGCTCGGCGGGGGTTCGTGTCGCTTTTTTTCCGGGCCGAGCGGCGCATATAGACATATTTTTTGTAAAATTATGGAAAATAATAAAGCGACGGAAAGTTTGCCGCCAGGAGCCTGAATACTTTTGCCTCAACTCCATCTTCTCAGCAGTAACAATACGGCCGCAGGAGCAGGTTCTCGAGCGGGTAATGGCTTGCTCGGCGACAACGACGAGAACACGGCTATCGGCAGTTTTGCCGAGGCGGGCAACGGCTCGCTGAACAAAGAGAAAACTGCGGTTGGCGACGAGGCAAAGGCCGGCAACGGTATCGCTAACGAGAGCGACGCAGCGTTCGGCAACAACGCCCAGACCGGCAACGGAACTTTGAATGTCAGCAACATCGCGAACGGTACCAATGCCCAGGCCGGCGTCGGCAATGGTAACTTCAATAACGTCGCCATTGGAACCAACGCCCAGGCGGGCATCGGCGACGTTAATCTCAACAATGTCGCCATCGGCAACAATGCCCTGGCAGGCACTAACGGCGACGGCAACATAGGCAATATCGCCATGGGTAACAAGGCTCAGGCGGGAACCAAAGGTAACTTGAATCTGGGTAATACGGCCATCGGCGACAATGCGCAAGCCGGAGCCAACGGCAGCGGCAACTTGGCAAACATGGCCGTCGGCACCAATGCGCAAGCCAACGGTTCTTTCGGCACCGCTACGGGAGCTTATAGTATCGCGGATGATTTGGGCACTGCCACCGGTTTTCCGTAGGCGAGAACGCCACCGTGACCGACGCGAACATCTTCTCGGTGGGCGAGAACGCGACGGTGACCGGTGCGCAGAGTTTCGCGCTGGGCAACGGAGCTACGGTGACCGGCTCGGGCAGCAGCGCGGTCGGTTTCGAGGCGACGGCGACCGGCGCGGACAGCCGGGCGATCGGCCCGAATACCAGCGCTTTCGGGGCCGGCGCGCAGGCGACTGCGCCCAACAGTACCGCCCTCGGCGCGAATTCGGTGGCCAACGAGGCCAACACGGTGTCGGTGGGGTCGTCCGGCAACGAGCGGCGGGTCACGAATGTGGCCGACGGCATCCACGATTTCGACGCCGTGAATATGCGCCAGTTGAACGCGCTCTTCACCCGCATCGACCGTGCGGGCGCTTCGGAGGCGGCCCTGTCGGGCCTAGCGCCGCTTGATTACGACCCCGAGCAGCCGACGCAGATTTCGATGGCCGCCGGCACTTATAACGGCGAGCAGGCGCTGGCAATCGGCGTCTACCATTACACGAAGAAGGATGTCATGCTGAACGCCGGGTTCTCGATCTCCGGCGGCGAGAAGATGGGCCGCGTCGGGGTGACCTGGCGGACCGGCGGCAAGAAGAGCAAGGAGATTGTCCGGCAGGACGCGAGCGTGCCGGCGATGGCACTGGCGGCGACAGCGCCCGCAGCGACGCAGAATGCGTCCGGGTCGCGGCTGCTGAAGCTCGTCGAGGAATCGCAGCCCAAGGCGGACGAGTGACAGGTATACAAAAAACAGGGAACGCGATGCGTTCCCTGTTTTTGTGATTGGGCGTCATTTGCGATCGAGCGTCTGAGGAGCAACGCAGTAGATGCGGGCTTATCAACGGCCGCTATGTTTCAAAGCTTCCAGCTTGGGGGCCATGATGCGTTTGTAGGCTTCGACGCCGGGCTGGTCGAAGGCGTCGACGTCGGCGAGTTCGCCTTCGTAGGCGACGGCGAGGGCGAGGAGGTAGAGGAGTTCGCCGAGGTGGAAGGCGCTGAGGCGCGGCAGGTGATAGACGGCGCTGAAGCGGCTGTCGCGGGCGAGGGCTTCGGCGTTGGCGTCGAGGGCGACATCGAGGGCCTGGCTCATGCGCAGGCCGGCGAGGTCGGTGAGCTGGCGGGCGGCGGGAAAGGCGGCGGGGATGACGGGGTCGCGGTCCCAGGCGGCGATGCGGAGAAATTGGACGATTTTGTCGCGGGGGCCGTCCTGGTGCTGCTGGGTCTGGGCGTGCATGTCGGTGGTGCCGACGGCGACGACGGGGGTGCGGCCGTAGAGGACCTCCCTCCCCTGCCGGTCGGTGCGCTTGCCCAAGGATTCGGCGAGGAGCTGGATGTACCATTCGGCGACGGCTTTGAGGCGGTCGGCGTAGGGCATGAAGACTTCAATGTTGCGGCCGTGGTTGGCGGCGGCGAGGTATTTGAGGACGGCGCTGAGGAGGGCGGGGTTTGTCCAGGGGTCGGCCTGCCGGCAGGCTTCATCCATGGCCCGCGCGCCGGCGAGGAAGGCGTCGATGTCGAAGCCGACGCAGGCGGCGGTGACGAGGCCAACTTCGGAGAAGACGCTGAAGCGGCCGCCGATGCCGTCGGGAACGGCGAAGGTGGTCCAGGCGTTTTCCCGGGCGAGTTTTTTGAGGAGGGTGGCGTTGGCGCCCTCGGCGGGGTCGGTGACGGCGACGACGGATATTTCGAGCCCCGGGGCCTGCCGCAGGGCGTGGTAGACGACCAGGAAGTTGGACATGGTGTCGAGGGTGCCGCCGGATTTGGAAACGACAACGAGGACAAGGCGGTAGGGTGTTTTGGCACGGGCGGCGGCGAGGATGTGGCCGATGAGGTCGCCGGTGCGCAGGGGGTCGATGTTGTTGCCGCTGAAGTAGAGTTCGGGGTAGCCGCCGCGCTCTTCCGGGGTGCGGCTGTTCCAGAATTCGCCGCAGTGGGCGTCGAAGATGACGCGGTTGCCGAGGTAGGAGCCGCCGATGCCGAAGTGGATGACGGCGTCGGCGTGGTGGCGCAGGGAGGCGCCGAAGGCTTTGAGGCGCGCGATGGATTCCGGGCTGTTGAGGTTGCCGGCGGCGACATAGGGAAGCTGGCTGAAGAGGACTTTTTCAGGGGTGCCGTCTTTGGAGAGGTGGCCGCGTATTTCGCCGCTGGCCCGCATATGCTCTACGGCGGCATGGGCGGCGGCGATGCGGCCGGCCAGGCCGCTGATGTCGGCGGCGATGATTTTGCCTTCGCCGTAGAGGTTGGTGTAGTCGAAGGCGAATCCTGATTGCAGGGTGAGCATGGCTTGCTTCTCCTTTCCGGTGGTCAGCTGGCGGGGATTTCCATCATTATCGGGTCGGCAGCCGCTTTGGCGGCGAGGTCCCGGCAGGTGTTTTCGTCGGATTGGACGGTCCAGCTGGCGACTTTGGTGCCGCAGATGACGGCGTCTTTGAGAGGCAGGCCGCGGATGAGGCCCATGACGGTGCCGGAGAAGAAGGCGTCGCCGGCGCCGGAGGTGTCGAGGACGGTGACGGGGAAGACGGGCTGGTGGCCGGCCGTCCCTTGCTTGGCGTCGTAGTATACGCAGCCGCTCTTGCCGAGGGTGACGACCATGCTGCCGAGGTCTTTGCCGGCGACGAAGCGGGCCATTTCCCATTCGAGGGCGGCGGTGTCGCCGGCCGGCATGGGAACGCCGAGGAGCCGCTCGGCTTCGACGTTGTTGCAGATGAAGCAGTCGAGGTCGGCGAGGATGGCGGGATTGCCCATGATGACGGAGAGGTTGCCGGGGATGCCGTAGACGGGGCGCCGGTGTTCGCGGGCCAGGTCGAGGACTTTTTGGGTGATGTGTTGGTTGAGGTCGAGTTCGAGGATGATGTGGCCGGACTGGCGGACGATGTCGGCGCCGCTTTGGCTGATGAAGTTTTCGAGGTGGTGGAGGTCGGGCATTTGGGAGACGGAGCCGGCGAGGTCGCCGCTGTCGTCCATGACGGCGAGCCACAGACCCATGCCGCGGGTGTCGGTTTCGATGATGCAGCTTGTGTCGACGTTGCCTTTGGCGAGGCGGGCGGTGACCTCGCGGCCGATGCCGCTGCGGTCGACGCTGGCGACGAAGCGGGTGTCGATGCCGAGGCTGGCGAGGTTTTCGGCGACGTTGCGGCCGACGCCGCCGTGGACGAATTTGACGCTGCCGAGGTTGCGGCCGGCGGGGTTGTATTTTTGTTTGGCGAAGCCTTTGCAGTCCATGAAGACGGTGCCGATGACGGCTGCTGTGGGCATGGGGCGCCTCCCTTGGAGTTGGGTTGCCGGCGGAAACGGCCTGCCGGTATTATTCCCTTTACAGGAAAATTATACCTTACCGGCGCGGCTTTTGTATAGCGGTGGGTGGGGAGAAAAGGCAAAAGCCCCGGGAGGGGGCAACGGTGGGCTAAAGTCCGCTGAATTTCGCCGAACCCCGGCCAAGCTCTTCCGCAGGTTTGGCCGCCGCCAGCCCGAGCAGGAACCAATACATCCTTATGACCGCCGAGTCGCCGAAATTGAACTCTGTCAGACCCTGCACCAGCAGGGCCACCGTGGCTAGCAGGACGGCCAGCGCCAGCGGCTCGCGCCGGCCGACGCCTTTTTTGTAGAGGTAGGCCAGGATGTAGGCGAACAGTGCCGTGAAGCCAGCAAAGCCGATGAGGCCGTTTTCGGCCAGCAACTGTAGGAAGTTGTTGTGGGCGTGGCTCAGTCGCTCCCTGGATTCGAGGGCGATGTATTGCCCGAGGTAGATGTCCTTGAAGTTGCCTGGGCCGACGCCGGCCAGCGGGTGGTCCATGAACATCCGCCAGGCGCCCTGCCACAGCAGCAGGCGCTCGGCGTTTCCGCCGGCCGCCGACAGGTCGGCGATAGAGGCCGCGCGCGCGTGAAGGCCGGGAAAGTAGCAAAATACGCCGCCGTAGACGGCCAGGGCAAGGCACAGGGCGATGGCGACCTTCCTGCAGGCCCGCAGGCTGAGGAATATATAGAGGACTACGGCGGCCAGGACGGCCAGCCAGGCGCCGCGGGTGGCGTTGGCGATAAGGGCCGCCGAGGACAGCAGGCAGACGGCGGCGAAGGCGGCGCGGACCTGTGGCGCGAGGTTCTTGCCTTCGAGCGTCAGAACCATGGTTAACGGCAACATTTGCAGGAGGTTGCCGGCAAAGGCCATATAGTGGCTGAAGGCTTTTGCCCGGGCGGCGCCGTAAAGGCCCTGCCAGACTGCGCAAAGGTCGGCCGCGCCGATCGAGACGCCCATGGCGACGAGGATGGCCACGAGTTTTGGCCGCGAGTCGACGAACGCGGCCGCCAGAAAGAACGGCAGGCCGCGGTAGATGTAAGCCCACAGCTTGCTGAAGGCGATGTCGCGGTCATAGGCGAACAGCGCCGACATCAGGATTGTCGCCCAAAAAACGAAGATGGCCCGCGCCAGCCGGCTGTCGAGGTCGAAGGCGACAGGCGCGCGGGCGCAGCGGACGATTGCCAGGAGCAGCGCCAGGCAGACGGCGATGTTGGCGGCGGCGATGGAGATGCTCGAGGCCAGGGCGTAGAGCAGCAGCGAGTAAAATATTGCCTTGTCGAGCGGGCTGACGGTCATCCAATCCCCTTCTTCGCGCTATTTTGGCGGGCGGTGTCTTTAATACCGGCGAAGTCCCCGCAGGACGGCGGCGATGACGTCTTCCACATCTTCGTCGCTCAGGCGGGCCGAGAGCGGTATGCTGACTGTCTGTCGGCCAATCCGCATCGCCTGGGGGTAGTCTTCCGGCCGCCAGCCGAAAGAGGCCTGATAGTAAGGATGCTCGGGGATGCTGAGGTAGTGTACGCCGACGCCGATGCCGCTGGCTGTCATATGCCGGAGGAAATCGTCTCGGCTGATGCCGGCTTTTTCTTCATCGACCAGCAGCGTATATAAGTGGTAAGCGTGACGGTGCCCCGCCGGGACGGCCGCCGGCATGCCGAGCGGGGTCTCGTCGAAGGCTTCACTGTAGCGCCGCCAGATGCTTCGCCGTCTCTCCCAGTAGGCTTCCACCCGCCTTAGCTGATGGATGCCAATGGCTGCCTGAAGATCCATCATATTGTACTTGAAACCGGCGGCTACACAATGGTAGTGCTTGTAGCCCTCGTCGCCATAGCGCTTCCAGGCGTCGTGGCTCATGCCATGCAGGCCCAGTACTTTTATTTTCGCGAGATCGGCGTCGGAACGCGCCAGAACCATCCCCCCCTCGCCGGTGACGACATTCTTGGTGACATAGAAGGAAAAACAGCCGTAGTCGCCGATGGTGCCGGCCTTGCACCCTTTGTACTCGGTTTCTATGGCATGGGCACAGTCTTCGATCACCACCAGACCGTTGTCGCGGGCGATAGCCATCAGCGGGTCCATGTCACAGGGCCGGCCGGCGAAGTGGACGGGGACCAGCGCCTTGGTCCTGGGGCCGAGCTTTTTGGCGACCGCTTCGGGATCAATGTTCATGGTCAGCGGATCGACGTCCGCCAGCACCGGTGTCGCTCCGGCGTGGATTATCGTGTTGACCGTCGCGCAAAAGGTCAGCGGCGTAGTGATTACTTCGTCGCCGGGACCAAGGCCGGCGGCCAGGATGCATAGATGGAGGGCGGCGGTACAGGAATTGAGCGCGGCGGCGTTCTCCACCCCTTTGTAGGCGGCGAAGTCCTGCTCGAAGCGGGCGGCCTTTGGCCCGGTCCCTAGCCAGCCGCTCCTTAAGGTGGCAAGCACTTCGTCGATTTCCGCTTCGCCGATTGCCGGCGCCCCGAACGTCAGAAAGCGTTCTTTGTCACGTGTCGCCTCAGCTCCCAATGCATCCCTCTCCCTTATCCTCCAGGGCCCGATTTGAGCGTCCGGCCTCGATAATCTCCATCACCCGGGCGGTTGCTTCCAGGTTGGCGTAGCCGTACCGCCGGTCGGGTTCGAGGTATGCCCCTTCGGCCCATTCGTTCCAGGCGTTTATAAAAACCAGCTTTTCTTCTGCCGGATGCTCCTGCTCGGTGTGTTCGCAGACCAGCCGGAGCCATTTGAAATATTCCCCGGGACAGGCGTGGGTGAACAGGAAGCCTTTGCCATCCGGCCGCCGCGCCGTGTTGTCCCAGGACGGCATTGCCCCGTGGAAAACCGGAAAATCGCTTTTACGGGCGATGCTCTTCGCCACCTCGTCGATGCATCGCCGGTAATCCCATACTCCTCCCTGGTGACCGGGGTACAAAAACTTCTGCTTGTGAGCGTCCATGACAAGTTCCATCGCCGCCGGCGGGAACTGGATGGCGGCGTCGCAGCCGTAATCCCGCGGGTCGAGGCCGGGCAGCCTGATTGTCGCCGCCACGAAGATGTTGCCCACTCCCGCCTCCCTGCAGTAATGACGCCAGACGTCCACTGCCCGGCGGGGGGCTGGCAGTTCGTGGATGTTGTAGACGATGATCAAGGGTTTCCCGGCTATCCTTATATACCGCCGGTCTTGCATTATCGGCGCGACGTCCCGGATAAAACTCAGCTCATCTTCGGGGGCGTATTCCTGTTTGATGAGTATCTCCTGATCGAATCCGTCCCAGCGTCGCGTCCAGTTTTCGTTGGCCCAGGAGATGCAGAACGGCATGTCGATCCCGTCGTTTTCCAAGAACTGCCGCAACGGCTTTTCCATCAGCCGCTTGCCGCTGAACCAGTAGTAGTAGTAGCAGAACCCGTAAATTCCGTATTGTTTCGCCATCTCTATCTGCTGCCGCTGGACCTCCGGCACCCGCAGGTCGTAAAAGCCGAGGTCGGCCGGCAGCCGCGGCTGGTAGTGGCCAACGAAATGAGGCTGGGCCTTGGTAACGTTGGTCCATTCGGTGAAGCCTTCGCCCCACCAGCGGTCGTTTTCCGGAAAGGGGTGGAACTGGGGCAGATAGTAGGCGATCAGCTTGACGGGGGTGGGCACCCGCCCGGCTAGATCGGGCCGCCGCGGCACGAATTCGGGTGATTTGGTCCTGGCGCCGACGATGTGCTCCATGTAGGTTTCGTAGTAGCATCTGTAGTCAGCTTCGGGGGCCACCGCCGGCTTGTGGAGAATCACCGCCATCTTTTTGCGGACCACGTGTTTGAGGCCAGAAACGCCGTGGCTGTTGTACAATCTGACGGTCTTGCGCACCAGGTTCCACAAGCCGCCGTGCCTGTCCAGCTCGGCGAGCATTCTTTTGGGTACTGCTGATATGGTCAACGGCGGCGCCTCCTTCCTGTCAATAGGCCCCTCTGCCGCCAAGCAGGCCGCCCACCGTCCTGAGAATGAGGGTGATGTCCAGCCACAGGGACCAGTTTCTCACATACCAGGAATCCAGCTGTATCCTCTCGTCATAGCTGACGTCACTGCGGCCGCTGACCTGCCAGAGGCCTGTCAGGCCGGGGCGCACGTCGTAGAAATCGCGGATATAGCCGGCATACTTAGGGACTTCGGCCTCGACGATCGGCCGCGGGCCGACTAGGCTCATCTCGCCTTTCAGGACGTTGAAGAGCTGGGGCAGTTCGTCGAGGCTGCTCTTCCGCAGGAAACGGCCCAGCCCGGTTATCCGCGGGTCGTTTTTCAGCTTGTAGTTCTGCTCCCACTCCGCGCGGGCCGCCGGGTCGTTTTTCAGGTGTTCGCCAAGCACTTTCTCGGCGTCGGCGATCATCGTCCTGAACTTGTAGCACTGGAATGCCCGCCCGTCCTTGCCGATGCGCCTATGAGCGAAGATGACCGGCCCCGGGCTGTCGAAGCGGATGAGCAGAGATAGGGCGGCGAACAACGGCACGCAGAGGACGAGCCCCGTCAAGGCACCGGCGATGTCGAAGCAGCGCTTGATAAACCGGTTGTAGCCGTGGGCCAGGTTGTTGCGGATCTTAAGCAGGACCGCTTTTTCGTTGAACAGGGTATCAAGCTGCATGTCGCCCACCGGCACGCCGAACAGGTCTGGTACGACGGTAATGCTGTCGACATGGGGTTGGAGGCGATAGACCAGGCTGAGGATCTGTTGCCGCGGCAGGCGCGACGCGATTATCAGCACATCCTTGACCCCGAAGCGCCGCATGCATTCCTCGGCCCGGGCGAAGGGGCCGAGCAGCGGGCAGCCGCTGAATTTCTCCGCATCGGCAGCGTCGTCGATGAGGCCCACCACTTTGTAGCCCAGGCCGCTGTCCCGCCGGAAGGCGTCGATGAGCCGCCCGGCGGTTTCGTCTGCGCCGACGATGATGGCAGGCACCTGCCACAGGCCCATGGCCATCATGGCTTTTTTGAGTAGGGATTTGCCGGCGACGAGGTAGGCCACGCTTGTCGCCCAGGTCAGTATCATGAAGAAGCGGGACATGGTCCTGGTTTCGGTGGATAGGTACATGACCACAAGCACCGAGGCCATCGCGTACACGCTCACCTTGAATACCTTGGCCGCCTGTTGCCAGAACAGCAGCCGGCGGGTGTAGAGGTCGTCGAAGACCATGAACCAGATATAGGCGAAGGGGATGATGACGAACATGTACGGGCCGGGTATGTCGAAGGGCGGCAGCTCGAACGGCAGCAGACGCGGGAGGATGTCCTGCCGGAAAAGGTAAACCGACCATACGGCCGCCAGGACGGCGGCGTAATCGGCGGCCACCAGCCAGGCCGGCAGCAGGACCGCCCGCAGCCTGATACCCGCCGGCACGGGCACATATGTTCTTTGTTCGCAGGAAATCGATAGCGCTTTGTCGTCAGCCATGTTCAGCCTCCGCGCGTTATTACGGGCTCAGCCGTCCGCACCCGGCAGGGAGAATCTGCCCGGCGGGTTTCCTGTAGGCCGGAAAAAAGCCGCCGCCCGCGTCCGCCGGCATCCCGGCGGCGGTTTCCCATTCGGCGACCAGGGCGCGACAAGCCGCTTCGTCGGCGACCAGCCGCCAGGTCAGAAAGGGATGGCGGACCTTCGAGAAGCGGGCCTTGAAATCGAAAAGGGAATCCTGGCGGCCGCCGACGCCGCTGCCGAGGTGGAACCAGCGGTTGCCGCGGGCTTTGCCCCAGCGGCGAAGATAGTCGTACATGAGTAAAGTCGGGCTTCGGCGGACGAATTCTTGTCTCGTACCGTTCAGATAGCCCTGGATTATCCCGCAGGATTCGGTTATTATCCCGGCTGCGGCCGTCTGACCCTCGATTTCGACCACGCACATGCGCATCCACGGAGAGAGGCTCTGTCGCAAAACTTCGAGATAATCGCCGGACAAGTGGTAAAATAAGTCGGCTTTGCACCTATACATCGTTTGGTTGTATAAGTCGCAAAATTCATCGAAATATCGCCACTCTTCGTCAATAAACGCCCGGTGCCCCTCCCGGTCAAATCGCCTTATATTCCGGCGGTGATCCGGGTCATACTGGCCCCAGGCCTCTTCCTCCGGCAGCGCGAGGTCGATGGAGACCGTTTCTCCGTGGTTCACGAGTTTTCCGGCCGTCGCCAGCGGTCCAGCGGGAACCGGCAGCAACGGGTGAAGCCTGCAAAACAAGCTTATGATGCCGTTTTCCCGCAGCAGCCGCACCAGTTCAGGCAAAACGGCACCCAGAAAGGCTTCACCGCCGGCGGGCGAGTCTACAAGCGGCCCAGGGTAGCCGTAAGGGGACGTGGCGTCGAAGAAGGGGCCTCCGGCCAGACACGTGGGAACCGGGCGGACGATTAGGGGCAGCAGGAACCGTTCGCCTGCGTCGCTTTCGGCGAAGAACGCGGCCGGACGGCCGCCTTCGCGCCTGGCCCATAGGGCGCAGTATTCGGGCAGATGGTAAACGTCGTGCCGCACCGCCGCCAGCATGTTTTGCCAGAGAGGGCTGCCGGGGGGGAGAAGGCCGGTCCATACCCTGCCGTTGCGGCCGGTCAAGTCTCTGACCGGGACCGTGTTCATACAGGGACCCACCTTTTGAGCCGCCGCAGCGGCGCTGTCAGCCGCCAGGAACGTGAGTTGACGAGCGCTCGCAGCTCCCGTTCCAGGAGGCGGCATTTCTCTTCAAAGGACGACGCCAGCGGTACCTGGCCGATTTCGTTTTGGAACCACCGGCAGTAAGAGGCCTGGCCGTCGCCGGACGCGAAGGGGTCCGGGAAGGCCCGCTGGAGGTCGGTCCTCGTCCGGTACAGCAGCCTGTGATCCCGGGTAATCTCTTCGCCATTGTCGAAGCTTGCGTATACGCACGGCAACCGGCCCAGTTGCCCCTGCCCCTCGTTATCTATCGCCCGGCTGTACCATTCGTACAGCTCGCCGAGCAGGCGGTTGCCGGCGGCGAACCGCTGCATCATGTTCCGGCAGGCACCTGAGTCGTAGCCGGAGAAGTGATAGAATTTCAAAGGCCTGCCGTCGACGTAAAGTCCGTCTTGTCGCCGGCTCAGTTCGCGGTTGGTGAGGTTCCAGGTAGCGACGTTGTACGAGGTGTCTCGTAGGATATAAAGATCGTCGAAAAAGGCCGGCGCCAGATCGATCCATCGCTGGTCGGTAAACAGTCCGTTGGCGATGTCGGCGTAGCAGTAGTCGCGCAGCCTGTCCCGCCACCATCGGAGGAATCTCATTCCCTCGCCGCTCCGCCGCACCGCCAGGAAGCCCAGGTTGTATACGCCGTGCTGCAGGCTGCAGATTTCGTTGTCTTCGATGGCGCCGGAGGCCGTTTCGGGCACGGTTTGGTGAGGCGTCAGGATGATGCTTGCGCGGTCCAGCAGGCCGGCGATTTCCTCCAGGCTGTTGAAGACCACTATGTCGGGGTCCAGGTAAATGAGTTTGTCTGCGCCGGTGGCGGCGAACAGCTTAAGGAAGGCGTCCGCCTTGACCGCCGTGCACAGTTCGACAATCGAGTGTTTAAATATCCAGGCCTTCAGGCCGGGGATGCCCAGCTCGTCCAGCGACACCAGCGAGTCGAACGGCTCGCGCGACAAGTCGAATCCCGCCGGCAGTCTGTCAGAAAAGACCACATGGAAGACGGCGCCGGGATTGTGCCGTTTGAGGGAGCGGGCCAGCAGTCTGGTCTTGGGCAGGTAGTTGGCCGTTATGCTTGTGAAGCAGTGCATGAAGGAATCCTCCTCGGACGATGTCAGTTGTGCTTGTATAACGAAATCAGTTTTCTCAAATGCCGATGCCAGAAAGGGTATTTCCGAATGAAGCCCCTGGCGGCCTCGGTCCCGGTGGCCGCCAACGACCGCCACGGGCCTGAGGCCGGGCCGCTAGTCTCCTCGGTTCCCTGCCTGCCGTTCGTCGGGCTGCGTGCATCCCGCAGCGCCGCGTCCAAGGCGAGAACTTTCCGGACAAGCGTCGTCTGCTGGTCGAAAAGCCGCAAAACCTTGCTGTCATCCTTTCGCCTGGTGACAGGCCGCGTTTTTGCCGCCGGCGAGGGCGGCACGAGTTCGCCGAGGGCCGGGTTGAAGACGAGGTCGACAGGAGGCTGGGTCGCACGGGTTTCCCGCAAGACCTGCCGCACGCCCTCCAGGTCGCGGAAAAAGCCGAACATCGCCTCTTCGCCGGCAAATACCCTGCCCCGCCCGGTCTGTTCAGTCTGGGCGGCGATGTTGCCGCTGACGCTGCCGGTGACTACGTAGCAGCCGGCGGCGATGCTTTCGAAAAAGGTGAAGGAGTATGTTTCCGGCCAGACCGACCACAGGAAGGCGATGTCGATGCCCCATTCGCGGAGCTTGGCGGCCATAGCGTTTTTCCCTTCGTCAAGGAAGGGGACGGGTATGTGTTTCACACCCGGCAGCTTGTCGGAGGTTTTGCCGAAATGGAAGAGCTCGTAATACCGCCTGTCCAGGCGGCCGGCAAGGTCGCGCCATACTTCCCAGCCTTTGTTGGCCGCCTGGTAGCCAACATAGGCGACCCGGATGCGGCGTTTGCCCGGCTCGTTTTCGCGGGCCGGCCGGCTTGCGCATATCTGGTGGGGTATGACCTTTATTCGCGGCGCAAGGGCTGGATAGGCCCCGCCCCATATTTGGGCCGCCGTCGGCGAAGGGGCGATGAATTCGCCGGTGTTTTTCAGTATTTTACCGATGGCTTCCGAATGAATGGTGCGCACCCGCCCATGAGTACAGCTCTGGCAGTGCGGCGAGCCGACCGGAGGGGCTCCACAGTACGTGCTGTCATTGGCCAGCAGGTTGTACTGGGGACATAGAGTGTAGTAGTCGTGGAGAAAGATGCGCACAGGCGTGCCGCCCAGTTGCCGCAGCAGCGAGTCGACAGCCGGCGGCGAAAAGCCTTTGAGGTGATGGATGTGGCAAGCCCTGACCTTTAGGCAGCCGCGGCCCTGCAGCAGGCCCAGCAGCAGGCCGAGCTGGCCGGTGCTCAACAGACCGACGGTCTGGCCATCTACGTTCACGCCGATGATCTGGTTGGTGTCGCCGGCCGGCAAGGCCGTAAACGTTTCCGCCGGGTATATCTGCACATAGGATACTTTTTTCCCGGCCAGTAGCGCCTGTTCAGCCCTGAGCACCTTTTCGGTGCCGCCGAGAACCCGCTGGTAGTCGGAGTGGGAGACGGCCAGCACGCATTCCCGGTTTTGCAGACGCCTGATGAATTCGGCGATAAGTTTTTTTGAACCGGCCATCGCGTTATAACCGGTTGCCAGCATGGCGATACGCTTGCCTGTCAGCCCGCTGCCGACCGGCAGGATCGACCGCCCGTGGCCAGCAGGTTGATCCAGGCTCCGCAGCAGGTCGTTCTTTTTCTGGAGGATTTGTTCGGCTTCGGCAAAGCTAAGCGGCTCCCAAAAGCCCCGGACTGTGAACCGGCTGATTTTGTCGTCGATTTTGAATTCGATGCGTGGATCGAAGGTCGCAAAGAGGTAGGAACCGTCTTGTTCACGGACTCCGTTCGCCTGGATGCCGCGGTCGTTCAATCGTTTTTCCCGGCCCCTCCCGTCCAGGTAGGAGGCCCGGTCGATTTTCACTCGGCAGAAAATGCCTTCCGCCGGGTCCCAGCGTACGGCTCTCAGCCTGGTGGCGGCCGGAAACGGCAGCTCGACGTCGAACCGGGGTATGCTTGCCGCGCAGGAAAGGCTTTCCGCTTCGCTGAAGCCTTTGCCGGTGTCGAGGTATATTTTGGAGAGGCTGGGCTGGACAAGGTTGAAGACGTCATGCTGCCCCGTAAGCTTTATAAGGTCGACATGAGTGAAGCCGTACTCCGCCTGCAAAAATTCGGCGACTGCCGGGTCAGCCAGCAGCTTGTATAGGGTATCGACGGCGAAGTAGCGGTACTCGGGCGAATCAACCCCGAGGGCCAATGTGGCGATGCAGTAGGGTACGGCCATGTCCTTGCCCTTAGCCAAGACCCCGGCCTCGGGGAAAATGGCCGCGAACTCGGCCGCGCTTTTCAATCGCAAATAGTGCTGCAGCACCCGGATCATTTCGAACGAGCAGCGGATCCGGGTTTCTGGCCGCGGGCCGCTGGCATTGAGATCGTAGTCCCGGATGCGGTATCTGACCAGCTTTTCCGGCAGGACGTGGATGTCGCTGACGAGACACAGTCGTATCCAGTACTCCATATCCTCGAGCAGGGCCAGCCGTTCGTCGTAACCGCCGACGGTATCGAACACGGTTTTCCTGATCATGAGGCTCGGGTGGCACAGGCAGTTGCCGTGACGGAAAAAATGGTTCAGCCATTGATGTCTGGTGCGGTTGGGCTGGTCGAACAGGCCGTAATAGTAATGGTCTTTTTTCGCGAATTCGTTGCCGGTTTCGTCGATGAGCCGGACGTGGGAAAAAACGGCGCCGACCCCGAGGTGTTCCTCCAGGTAGCGGACCTGCCGGCCGAGTTTGTCCGGCAGGAAGGTGTCGTCGGAATGAAGTATGGCGATGTATTTGCCGACGGCTGCGGCGATGCCCTGGTTGAGGGCGACGCTGAGCCCCTTGTTGGCGGCGAATTTTATGATCCTGACCCGCGGGTCGGCGAAGCTTTCGGCCACCTTGACGGTGCCGTCCTCCGAGCCGTCGTCGACGACAATGAGCTCGAAGTCCGCCAAATCCTGGCCGAGGACGCTCTCAATGCTTGGGGCGATGTATTTCTCGTGGTTGTAGGTGGGCAGTATCACGCTGACTTTTGAAATCACCGCGTTTTCCCCCCTGTCGCTTTTCCGCAGGCCAGATACAGGCCGAACCGGTGGCGGCCCGGCCGTTCGGCGGCCAAAGTCTCGTGGATCACAAAGCCCGCGGCCCGCAGGTCCCGGAGGATTTCCGACCGCCGGTACCAGTAGGCGTACGGCTGCCGGCGGCACGGATATTGCCAGTTCCAGCAGCCGCCTAACTTGAGCAGCGGGAGGTATTGGTAGCTCATGTATCTGAACTCTCCCTTCAGCAGCTTAAAGGGCCAGCTGATCAAGGAAACTAGGAGGTTCAGCGGCCGGCGCGAGTAATCCAGAACGCTGCACAGGAAGATTCCGCCGGGTTTCAGGACCCTGAAGCATTCCGCCAGGGCCTGCCGTCGTCCGGCCGGGTCGTCGATGCCGCAGACGACCTGCTGGAGGGCCAGCACGCAGTCGAGGCTTTCGGAAGGGTAGGTCAACGCGCGCATGTCCATTTGCTCAAGCTTCACGCCGACCGGGTATACGCTCAGTCGTTTGCCGGCAGCCGCTAGCAGTGAGGCCGATATGTCGATGCCGAAAAGGTGGTCGAAGCCGCGCATGGCCAGTTCTTCCAGGAAGCGGCCGCCGCCTGTGCCCACGTCAAGTATCGCCATGTGCCGGTCGGCGCCGGCTAACAGGTATTTGCCGAGCACTTTGCGCTCCGGTTCTTCCAGTTGCCGCATCCAGGCCCATTCGGCGAACTCAGAGGTTTGATATAAGTTTACCAGCGTCTGGTCCACTGTCGGCCGCCCCCTTGCCACAGCTCCCCTGGGAAGCTGGCGGATACGCTTTGAGCGGCCGCCGGAAACTCGCCAGGATGGAGCAGATTTTTTCGACCTGGGCTGTGGTCAGTTCGCCGAACAGCGGCAGGGACAGTACTTCCCGGGCGACCTGCGCGGCGACCGGCAGGTTGGCGTGGTTGGCCGAGGGCAGGCGGCGGTAGGACGGAAAGTCACTGCAGAGGGGGTGGAAGTATTTGCGGGCGAAGACGTTGTACTCCTTGAGTTTTTCGTAGACCTGGTCGCGCGAGCAGCCGAACTCCTTTTCACTGATGCGGACGACAAAATATTGGCCGTTATAGTCGACTCCGATCGGGTCCCGGTAAAAGCTGACGCCTTCGACCGGCCGCAGGCAATTCGCGTAGGTCTCTATCAGCCGTTTACGCCTGGCCTGTTCGGCGGCCAGTTCGTCGAGCACCAGCAGGCCGATGGCGGCCTGCACCTCGTTCATCTTGCCGTTAATTCCCGGCAGCAGGACGGTGTCTTCATCCTGGATGCCGAAGTTTTTCAGCAGTTCGAAGTTTTCTTTGAGGCAGCCGTCTTTGCAGGCAAGCGCCCCCCCTTCCACGGTGTGGAACAGCTTGGTGGCGTGGAAGCTAAACATGGTGACGTCGCCGAAGTTCCCTATGCCGACGCCGTTTAGGCCGACGCCGCAGGCATGGGCGGCGTCGTAGACCACCTTGAGCCGGTGCTTGTCGGCGATGTCCCGGATGCTGTCGACATCGCAGGGATGGCCGAAGACATGCACCGGCATTATCGCGCTCGTCCGCCGGGTGATGAGCGGCTCGATTCGGGCAGGGTCAATGTTGAGAGAGTGCGGGTCGATGTCGCAGAATACGGGCCGGATGTTGCTCCAGGCCAGGACGTGGGGAGTCGCGGCGAAGGTAAACGGAGTGGTTATGACCTCGCCGCTCAGGCCCAGCGCCTGGCAGGCGGTCAGCAGGGCGATGGTGCCGTTGTTGAACAGCGACAGGCACGGGACGCCCAAGTAGCCGGTCAGTCTTTCTTCCAGCCGCGCGTGTTGCGAGCCGCAGTTGGTGAGCCATTTAGACTCCCAGATCTCGGCCATTTTTGCTTGCAGCCGGTTTAGGTCCGGCAGCAAAGGCCTTGTTACATAGATGGGATACGCAAACCCCTTGGACACGACCATTCACCTCGCTACGGATTTGCGGTGCCTAAAGATATTGCCGGAGAAGGCTGACCCGCCTGCCCAGCTGCTCTTCGTAGCCGAACACCCGGCGGAATTTCCGCTGGCCCAGGGCGGCGAGCCGGTAAAGCTCAGCCGGGTTGGCGCGGTAGTAAGCCGCCAGAGCCGCTATCTCGCCGGCGTCGGCGTTGATGATGCGGATATCCGTGCCGTCGACGAAGTGGGTGTTGCAAGCCAAAGCGTCGGTAGTGAAAACGGCGACGCCGCAGAAGCCGGCTTCGACGCAGCCACCTGTGAGGAAGCCGTCGAAATTGCCGGGGAAGAGCTTGAAGGGGACATGCGGTGAGATGATGAGGTCCATTCCGGCGAAAAAACCGGGGAAGAAGCTGGTTTCGCGCAAACCGTAGAATCTGATCCTGCCGGCCAGCGGGCCGACGTCTATATCGGCTTCGCCGAAGTTGCCGACAACGTGGAACATGATGTCGTTCGCCAGGTCCTTCAGGCGGCAGGCGACATCGATAAACGTGTCGTAACCTTTGTCGATGCCCTTTTCCATATATTTTACGGCCACGAAACAGATGTCGAAGGTCTGCTTGTCTTTTTTATAGAAGCTTTTGACTGCCGGCGGGCTGTCAAAATAGCGGCGGGGCGGCACGCCGCCGTAGATGTACTCGATATTGCCGGCGGCGCAGAACTTTTTTCTGCGGAGATAGTCGTATGTAACCTTCTGGGTGGCTATGACCTTTTTCATGAGCGACGAGCCGCAAACGGCGGCGAGTTTGGCGTCGCTTTCCGGGCTGTCCAGCCAAAAGCCGCCGCCGGGATACAGCGTGAAAACGAAGGGTGTCCGTTCGCATTCGAATATCGGCAGAAAGCTGTAAACGGCGTTGAGAAACATGGTGTAGAAAAGCGAACAGCGGTACCGCCCGCCCCATTCGAGCCGGCTCACCCGGCCCGCGTTCCCCGGGTAGATTTCCCGATATTGCTCGTAGAAAGGGTCGTAGTCGACCGCGGAGGAGTAAATCCGACAGTCACGGAAGCTTGCCAGATAGTGGTTGTACTCGGAGATTTTGTAGGCTTCGTAAAGGTTGGGGAAGTAGTCGTCGAGGATGACAAGGCTCCCGCTGGCGAATAGGCGCCTAAAAAGCCTCATAGCTCACCGCCCCCTTAAGGTAGATGAGGTCGAACAAGGGGGCCGGCCTTCGGACTTTCATCTCGAACACATAGGCGTTCTCGACCCAGTCCAGGAATACCACGTCCGTCGGGCAGGCAGGATCGGAAAAACCGGAGGCCAGAAGATTCAGGCTATAAACGCCGTGGAGGAGGGGCAGCCTGGTCTTGAAACTCACTATCAGCTGATCGCCCTTTTTCCACTTCCGCGCGTAGATGTCCGTACCGGCGGTGTAGGTGTCATTACCGAGGATTTCCTGACCCTGCTTGTTCCTGATATGGTAGCCGATGGCGAAATTCGTACAGTCTTTAATTATCCGGACGAAGCATTTTATCGCAATCTCCTTGTTGAATTCCGCCGTATGCAGCAGTGGAAGGCCTTCATTATCCAGAACCTCCACTTTCATAAACCGGAGGGCTCCGTTGCCGGCCCGGAAGTGTCCGGGGTCATCGCCAAATTCATCGGTTTCGGCGGCCCAAGCCTCCACGACCAGCGTCTTTTCCACCGTGGCATTCGCGCAGTCGGCCGGCATATCGGCCGACCAATAGTTTATTTCTTCGATAATTTTTTTCGAATATTCCATGGTGACGCTTTTCGCGTCGCCGTGGAAGTGCATTTTCCCTTCCTTCAGCCATAACGCCGTGCGACACAGGCTCTTGACGGCGTCCAGGTCGTGGCTGACGAACAGGAGGATGGTGCCGTTGTCGACCATTTTTTTCATCTGCCGGGCGCATTTCGCCTGGAAGAAGATGTCTCCCACCGCCAGGGCTTCGTCGACGATGAAGATGTCGGGGCCGACGTTGGTGTTGACGGCGAAGGCCAGACGGGCGAACATGCCGCTGGAGTACATCTTGACCGGCTGACGGATGTATTCGCCGATGTCGGCGAAAGCGACGATGTTGGCAAGTCTGGCGTCCATCTGCTCCCGGCTGTAGCCCATGATGAGGCCGCTGAGGTAGATGTTCTCGACGCCGGTGAGCTCCGGGTTAAAGCCGGCGCCCAGTTCCAGCAGGGCGGCCACTTTGCCCTCGACCGCTATCGTGCCGGCGGTGGGGGTCAGCACGCCGGCGATGATCTTGAGCAGGGTGGATTTGCCTGAGCCGTTCTTGCCGATGATGCCGACGGTTTCCCCTTTGGCTACCGTGAAGCTTACGTCGTCGAGGGCGTAATAATTCCGGTGGCGTTTGCCGGCGAAAGGGTTTATCGATTCCTTGAGCCGTTCGAAGGGACTGTCGTACAGTTTGTAGATTTTCGTGAGGTGTCGAGCTTCTATCGCCGTCTGATTCATCTTCCACTCCTCACAGCATGTCGGCGAAATGGGGACGCAGCCTGCGGAAAACCGCCGCCCCGAGGAAAAGAACCGTCAGGGCTGTCAGCCAGAAGTACGCCGCCGCCCCGCCGTCCTCCCAGAACCACCGCTGGTTGATGAAGGTCGCCCGGTAGCCTTCGACGACGTAGTAGAACGGGTTGAGCTTGACGATGGCCTGGTATTTGGCCGGGATCGAGGCAATCGGCCAGAATATCGGCGTCAGCCAGAAGCCGAATTGTAGCAGCATGGCGACGACTTGGCCGATGTCTTTGAGGAATACCACCAGGGCCGAGGTAGCCCAGGATATGCCGGTGACGAGTACGGCCATGGCTGTAAGGTAGTAAACGACCTGCAGGTAATACAGGTTTGGGCGGAAGCCGTACAGCCAGAACAGCCCGACGGTGACGGCCAAAAAAAATAGGTGGACGACCAGCGAGGAGAAAACCTTGACGACCGGCAGGATGCTGACCCTGAACACGACTTTGTTCACGAGGTAGCTGCTCTCCAGGATCGAGCCGGTGGCCCCGGCGATGCTATCGGCGACGAAGAACCAGGGAACTATGCCGCAGACAAGCCAGAGGATGAAGGGGAAGTTTTCGACGGGAGCGAATTTGAAGCCGCATTCGAATACGAACCAGAAGATGAGGACGGTTATCGTCGGCTGGATGAAGGCCCACAGGATGCCCAGATACGACCCCAGGTAGCGGGTCCTGATGTCCTGAAGGGCCAGTTGGCAGATGAGCCGCCGGCAGTGGAAAAGGTCGAGGGCGAAAAAAATCGGCGGGCGGAAATGTTTCGTCATCGCTCGGCCAGCCTCCCCGAGGGCACCCGGTCGGCCGTCTTCCCGCAGGTTGTGACCAGGCGGCCGGCGGCGTAAGCCATGTAGCGGGTAAACATGTCGGCAAGGGCGACGGCGATGTACCTGTGCTGACGGGTCCGCCACAGTTGGGCGAGCAGTTTCCTTACCGTGGCGATGCCGTCGCTTTCGTGGCTGGCTTCGGCGGTGAGATAGCGGTGGGCCTGGTTGAAGGCCCCGATCTTGTAATAACGACTGATTTTTTCGGCCAACCGCAGGTCATGGGCGTGGAAAACCCTGGCCGTGCTTTGGTAGGCGACGGCGTGACCGGCGTTTATCAGCCGGTAGGCCATCAGCGTGTCTTCGCCGATCACGGTCGCCTCGAACCCTCCCAGGGCGAAGAAGAGGTCGGCGCGGAAGGCCGAGCAGACGTTGGAGAAGAAGTAGCGTCGGTAGGCCGTCTGGAAGGTTTTCACCGCCGGTTTTTCGGGATAGTTGTGGTTGCGCCAGAATGTCTCGATCGGATCGGCGTCGGCAGGGGGAATCTGGCGGGCATAGGACGCTGCCGCCGTTCCTGCGGCGACCGGCTCGACGAGGAGCCGGATGGTGTCTTCGTCGACCGGGCTGGCATCCTGGGTCATGAAGACGAGGATGTCTCCGGAAGCCCTGACGGCCCCGAGGTTCCGCGTCAGGCCGTGGTCGAATTCCTGGCGCCGGATGGTTATGACGCGGGCGCCGGCGGCGGCGGCGATGGCCGCCGTGCTGTCGGCCGATGCCGAGTCGACGACGATGAGTTCGGGGACGGCCGGCCGCTGGCGTTTGAGTAGCGCCAGAAGGCGCGCTATCGTGTTTTCGGCGTCCAGGGTCGGGACGATGACCGATACTTTAGGCGCAGTGTTCACCTGGTTGCCTGCCCTCCTGCTCTGTCGCGAATGTCGCCTCTTGACCGCCGGCCGGCTTGTCCGGGCTGACGACCGGTTTTTTTATTGTTCGACATTCAATCCATAATATTCCACGTTTGTTCGCCAATATACGCACCGGACAAGTTCTCGCAATCAACCCGTTTCCGAAAAACCCTTGCCGGTAAAAGATGTCTCAACCCGCCAGGCCGTCTTTTGCCGGGTAGCCCTCGCAGGCCAGATATTCCCGCAGGGCCTCTTCCCATGGGCGCATTTCGGTTCCCAGGACGCTTTCCAGCATGACGCTGCCGAGGACCGAACAAGCCGGTCTTATTGCCGGGCGACAGAATTCGGCGGTCGTAACCGGCAGAATCTCGATCTGGGGCAGGCCGGCAAACTCGAAAATGCGGCGGGCAAAACCCCACCAGCTTGTTTGTCCGCGGTTGGCTACATGGTATATGCCGTAGTTGTCGGTCGTCGCCAGGTGGAGCAGCAGTTTCGCCACATCCACGGCGTAGGTGGGGCAGCCGATCTGGTCGTCGACCACCCTCAGCAGCTTCTGGCCGCGGCCCAGAGCCAGCATGGTCCGCACGAAGTTTGCCCCGTCGCCGTATAGCCAGGAGGTGCGGGCAATAAAGAGCCGCTTGAGGGTGCGGCGGGCCAATGTCTCACCGGCCAGCTTCGTTCGGCCGTAGGCGTTGAGCGGGTTTGGCCGGTCGGTTTCGCTGTATGCCGAGCCCTTGCGGCCGTCGAAGACATAGTCCGTACTGACGTAAATCATTTTTGCCCCGGTTTCATGGCAGGCGGCGGCCACGTTTTGCGTGCCGGCAGCGTTGATGGCGTAAGCTTTGGCGGGGTCTTCCTCGGCGGCGTCGACGCTTGTGTAGGCGGCGCAGTGGATTACCGCGTGGGGACGGTAGGCGCCGAGTACCGTCTTGGTTCTGGCGAGAGAGGTTATATCCATTTCCTTAAGGTCAGTAGCCAGATAGTCGGTCCCCTGGAGATTGTTCGTCAGCGCCCGGCCAAGTTGTCCGGCGGCGCCGGTGATCAGTATCCGCATGTGTTTTTCCCTCCTGGAGTTTTGGGCCTAGACCGGACGCTTCCTTCCTTTTGACGGGGGCTGCGGCGCTTTGGGGTGCCGGCGGTCCGGCGAACAGCGGCCGGCGGTCCGCCGGCAGGTCTTTTAGCCGGGGCAGGGACCGATCTTTACTTGAGAGGATGGGCTTGCCCACCGGCCAATCTATCCCAAGGTCGGGATCGTCCCATGTGATGCCGCCGTCGGCGTATGGGGCGTAACCGCGGGTGCATTTGTAGCTGACGAGGGCCGAGGCGCCCGTAACGCAGAAGCCATGGGCGAAACCTTCGGGTATATAGAGCTGCCGTCCGTTGTCGCCGGAGAGGATAACGGCCACCCACTGGCCGAAGGTCGGCGAACCCAGGCGGATGTCGACAGCCACGTCGTACACTTCCCCCTGAAGCACGGATACCAGTTTGCCCTGGGCGTGGGGATGCTGGAAGTGCAGGCCCCTAAGGATACCGGCGACCGAAAAGGACAGGTTGTCCTGGATGAAGCGGCCCGGAAGTCCGTATTCCCGGTAGCGGCCGGCGTTCCATGTTTCCAGGAAGTAGCCGCGGTGGTCGACAAAGCGGTCGGTTTCGACGATAAGCACTCCGGGGATGGATGTTTCCAGGCACCTCATGCCGGTCTGTCCCCGCTGACGAGACTGAACAGGTATTCGCCGTAGCTGTTCTTGTTGAGCAGGTTGGCGATTCGGAGTACCTGTTCGCCGTTTATCAGGCCGCGACGGTAGGCGATCTCTTCCGGGCAGGCAACCTTCAGGCCTTGCCGCTGCTGGATGGTTTCGATGAACAACGAGGCCTGCAAAAGAGATTCGTAGGTGCCGGTGTCGAGCCAGGCGTTGCCGCGGCCCAGCCTTTCGACGCGGAGGGTGCCCTGTTCGAGGTATAGCCGGTTGATGTCGGTAATCTCGAGCTCGCCGCGGGCGGAGGGCTTGAGGCTTTTGGCCATGTCAACCACTTGGTCGTCGTAGAAGTAGAGACCGGTCACGGCGAAGTTGGACCTGGGGCTGGACGGCTTTTCTTCGAGACTTATCGCCCGGCCGGCGGCGTCGAACTCGACGACCCCGTAACGTTCGGGGTCCTGAACCCGGTAGGCGAAGACCGTCGCCCCGGTGTTGCCTGCTGCCGCCCGCACCAGGCTTTCCGGAAGGTTCTGTCCGAAAAAGATGTTGTCGCCGAGGATGAGGGCGCAGCCCTCGCCGCCGATGAACCGCTCGCCGATGATAAAGGCCTGGGCGAGTCCGTCCGGGCTAGGCTGGACGGCATAACTTATGTTTAGGCCCCACTGGCTACCGTCGGCCAGCAGCTCCTGGAACTGGCTTTTGTCCCGCGGGGTTGTAATGAGGAGGATGTCGTCGATGCCAGCCATCATCAGGATGCTGAGAGGATAGTAGATCATCGGTTTGTCGTAGATGGGCATGAGCTGCTTGCTCACTGCGGTGGTGAGCGGGAAAAGGCGGGTTCCCGAGCCGCCGGCCAGGATAATTCCCTTTCTGATCATCGTTCTTCCTCCATCTTCAGGCAGTGGTGCCCAGGCCCAGCCGTTCTCCGTAGTAGCTGCCTCTCAAGGTCTCCCGGCACCAGTTCGGATTGCCGAGGTACCATTCTACCGTTTTCCGCAGTCCTAGGTCGAAGGTCTCCTTCGGGTTCCAGCCCAATTCCCGCCTTATCTTGCCAGCGTCTACAGCATAGCGCCGGTCGTGTCCTGGCCTGTCCTGGACGAAGGTTATCTGCCGGCGGTAGCTGTGGCCGTCTTTGCGCGGCTGTAACCGGTCCAACAGGTCACAGACGGCGTGGACAATCTCCAGGTTGGTTTTTTCGTTGCCGCCGCCAATATTGTACACCTGTCCGGGGGTGCCTTTGACCAGTACCGCCTGAATGGCCCGGCAGTGGTCTAGCACGTACAGCCAATCGCGAGCATTGCCACCGTCCCCGTATACCGGCAGCTCCTTGCCGGCCACGGCGCTAAGGGTCATCAACGGGATGAGTTTTTCCGGGAACTGAAACGGGCCGTAGTTGTTCGAACAGTTGGTGGTGAGCACCGGCAGGCCGTAGGTGTGGTGGTAGGCGCGGACAAGGTGGTCCGCGGCCGCCTTGGAGGCCGAGTAGGGCGAGTTGGGCGCGTAGGCCGACCGTTCACTGAAGCGGCCGCTGCTTCCGAGCGATCCGTACACCTCGTCGGTGGAGATGTGAATGAAGCGGAATGCCGCCTTTGTTCCGGGGGGCGCCTGGAGCCAGTAAGCACGCGCGGCCTCTAGTAGCTGGAAGGTGCCGACGATGTTGGTCTGAATAAATTGACCGGGGCCGTCTATCGAGCGGTCGACGTGCGATTCGGCGGCAAAGTTAACGATGGTGGCCGGCCGGCAGCGACAGAGAAGATCCTGAACCAGCGGTAGGTCCTCTATCGCCCCTCTGACGAAGGTGTAGTCGGGATTATGGGTTATATCGCTGAGAGACAGCAGGTTGCCGGCATAGGTGAGCTTGTCGAGGTTAACAATTTTCACCATATTTTGGGCCAATATGTGCCTGATGAAGTTGCTGCCGATGAAGCCGGCCCCGCCGGTTACTAGCCAGGTTTCCATTTGAGTCGCCTCCTGCCGGGGGTATAGCTGCGGCAAAATATATCTATGAATCGGGATTTTGTCGCACTACATCCTAATTTTTCCCAGTTACACAATCATTTTATCATTGTATGCCATTTTTTACCATATACTTTTTTTGTTGTTTCCTGTCCAGCTGTGTCAGTCAGAGCCATGTCTATCGGGTAGGTTAGCATGGGCCCCAGGCGGACATAATACTTGCCCGCACCTGAAGCTGGCATTTCACTTCGTTCAAACTGTCGGGTACCAAATACTTTATTTTGCCGCAAAAAACTTTCCTGTCATTACCGCAACGGCGTCCCTGATATAGCGGCCGCGTTCCATAATCTGTGACGAACCTGCCGCCGCCGTGCCACTGGTAGGCGTCCAGCAAAAATGTCACTGGTAAAATTTGTAAATATATGGTATGATTGTTTTGCTTGGTATTGCAACGGCTTCACAAGGGGCGGGTGGGGTGGCTTGGTTAATTTCAGTTTTGTCAGCGGTTTTATCATCGGCCTGTTACTGGGCATAACCCTGACCGGCTATTTGTGCCTGCACGTGCTGGAAACGATGGGGCGCAGGCGCTGACCGTCCCTGGCCCGTCACGAGATAGGGAACTTGGACCGGAACAATAATAATCCCCCGGCGTAGCCGGGGGATTTTCTCACAACAAAAGGGCTTCCGCGACTGCGGAAGCCTTAGTTATGTTTATGGTTGTTGCGGAGCCGGGGCGAACTCCCGGAAGCCGTCAGGATGGGTGCTGTGCCACCGCCAGGCGGAGGCGATGATGGTGTCGAGGTCGCTATAGAGCGGCTGCCAGCCGAGCTCGGCCTTTATGCGGCGGGAGGAGGCGAGCAGGACGGCCGGGTCGCCGGCCCGCCGCGCTTGTTCGCGGACGGGGAATACGGCGCCGGTGATCGCTTTGGCCTGGTCGATGACCTGGCGGACGCTGTAGCCTGTTTCCGAGCCGAGGTTGTAGATTTTCGGACCTCCGCCGGTGGTTAGGTGGCGCAGGGCGAGGACGTGGGCGGCGGCGAGGTCGGTGACGTGGATGTAGTCGCGGATGCAGGTGCCGTCGGCGGTGGGGTAGTCGGTGCCGAAGATGGCCACGCCGTCGCGGCGGCCGAGAGCGGCCTGGAGGACGAGGGGGATGAGGTGGGTTTCGGGGGCGTGGTCTTCGCCGATGGTGCCGGCAACCAGGGCGCCGGCGGCGTTGAAGTAGCGCAGCGATACGTACGCCAGCCCGTAGGCAACGGCAAAATCGGCTAGCATGTGCTCGATGACGAGCTTGGTGCGGCCGTAGACGTTGGTGGGCACGGTGGGCATGTCTTCTTCGATCGGCCAGACGGCCGGCTCGCCGTAGACGGCGGCGGTGGAGGAGAAGACGATTTTTTTCACGCCGGCGGCCAGGAGGGTGTCGAGGAGGGCGAGGGTGCCGGCGACGTTGTTGTTGTAGTAGGCGGCGGGCTCTTTCATCGATTCGCCGACAAGGCTGGCGGCGGCGAAGTGGGCGACTGCGTCGATTTTATGGTCGGCGATGGCGCGGGCGAGTTTGTCCCGGTCGCGGATGTCGCCGGCGATGATGGGGACGCCGGCCGGCACGGCCCCGGGGTGGCCTTTGGCGAGGTTGTCGTAAACGACGGCCTTGAAGCCGGAGTTCCGGAGTTCGTGAACGGTGTGGGAGCCGATGTAGCCGGCCCCGCCGGTGACGAGTACGTTCATGCCGGCCCCCTATTTCCCGGTTTGTCCCGGTTTGCCGCTGCAGGTGGCGGCCGTTTCGTCGCCGCCGAGGAGCGGTTTGACGGTTTTCATCAGGTAGCTGAGGAATTGGTCGCGGAGATCGGGGCGCTTGAGGGCGAATTCGACGGTGGCTTCGAGGTAGCCCTGTTTGTCGCCGACGTCGTAGCGACGACCGTCGAAGTGGTAGGCGTATACGGCCCGGTCGGCGGCCATGACGCGCAGGGCGTCGGTAAGCTGGATTTCGCCGCCGCGGCCGGGTGGGGTTGTTTCAAGGATGTCGAAGACTTCGGGTTCGATGATGTAGCGGCCGAGCACGGCGAGGCGCGAGGGGGCCTCGGCCTGGGGCGGTTTTTCGACGAGGTCGGCGGCCCGCCAGATGTTTTCGCCGACCGGCACGGGCTTGACGATGCCGTAGCTGGATACTTTGGCCTGCGGGACTTCCTGGACGCCGAGGATGGTGCCGGGGTGGTCCTCGTAGACTTCGAGGAGCTGCTTGAGGCAGGGCACGGCGGCGTCGATGATGTCGTCGCCGAGGAGGACGGCGAAGGGCTCGGGGCCGACGAACTGGCGGGCGCAGAGGACGGCGTGGCCGAGGCCGCGCGGTTCTTTCTGGCGCACGTAGTGGATGGTGACGTTGGAGATTTCTTCGATGAGGCCCAGGAGGTCGTATTTTCCCTGGGCTTTGAGGGTGAGCTCGAGTTCGACGGCGCGGTCGAAGTGGTCTTCGATGGCGCGTTTGTTGCGGCCGGTGATGATTAGGATTTCTTCGATGCCGGATTGGATGGCTTCTTCGATGATGTACTGGATGGCCGGCTTGTCGACGATGGGCAGCATTTCTTTGGGTTGGGCCTTGGTGGCCGGCAGGAAGCGCGTGCCGAGCCCGGCGGCCGGGATGACGGCTTTGCGAATTTTACGCGTTTTTGGCATAGTTCACCGCCTCGCTCAGGATGGAGGCCAGCCCCGCGGGGCTGTCGGCCTCGGCGTAGACTCTGACGATGGGCTCGGTGCCGGAGGCGCGGAACATGACCCAGCCGCCGTCGACGTAGAGCTTGCAGCCGTCGGTGCAGTCAGAGGAGCGGGGCTTAAGGCTGCCCAGGGCGGCCGGCGGCGCGGGGACGAGGGCCGCCATGAGGCGGTTTTTCCGCTCGTTGTCGAGGTGGAGGTCTTCGCGTCCGTAGTAGAAGTGGCCGAGCTCGGCCATCATTTCGTCCAGGAGTTGGCCAAGGGTTTTGCCGTAGGCGGCGACGACTTCGATGAGCAGGAAGCCGAGGAGGACGCCGTCGCGTTCGGGGATGTAGTTTTTGATGCCGATGCCGCCGGATTCTTCGCCGCCGATGAGGATGTCTTCGCTGAGCATGAGGTTGGCGATGTATTTGAAGCCAACGGGGGTTTCGTAGAGCTTGAGGCCGTATTTGGCGGCGACTCTTTTGACGAGCTCGGAGACGGTGAGGGTCTGGGCGACGCCGCCTGTCCAGCCGCGTTTCTCGACGAGGTATTTCGTGAGCAGGGCCATGATCTGGTGGGCGTTGATGAAGCGGCCGTCGGCGTCGATGGCGCCGATGCGGTCGCCGTCGCCGTCGGTGGCGAGACCTACGGCGGCTTTGTGGGCGGCCATGCCGGCCCGCAGGGCGGCGAGGTTTTTGTCGATGGGCTCGGGGTTGACGCCGCCGAAGGCGGGGTTGTATTCGCTTCTGATTTCGAGGA
>JARKPR010000028.1 GCA_029975165.1 Selenomonadales bacterium | reverse complement strand
CATGGAAAGTCCCACATGACCGCTGTCGGTCATGTCTGCCGCAAAATGACTTCCATCATTTTTGCTGTTCTTCGGGACAACGCTCCTTATCTCCCGGCCATGTAACGTTCCTTCCCACTTGACTTTTTATAGCCGGTCTTGCTTTTTATGTTCGGTCCGCGCCGTGGACAATCCTTCCCGAGCGGAGGATTTTCCCGTGCGGCGGGCAAGGAGGGGACAGTTGTAGCTTTTTATGGCGGCGGTTTTTTTATGCACGGCGGGGCGGCAGCGGCCAAGCGAGGGGTTGCCTGGAAGATTTTCCGGGCAACCTTATTTTTCGGGATGAATTATTTTGACGAATTGTTCGACGAGCCTGGCGTCGAACTGGCTGCCGGCGCAGCGGATGAGTTCGGCGACGGCTTGTTCGTGGGACATGGCCCGGCGGTAGGGTCGGTCGTTGGTCATGGCGTCGTAGGCGTCGACGATGGCCAGCATCCGGCAGGGCAGCGGGATGTCTTCGCCGGCCAGGCCGAGTGGGTAGCCGCCGCCGTTCCACCATTCCTGGTGTTTGAGGATCCAGTCGGCGATGGGGGCGAGTTCGGGGGAGGCGAGGGCGATGCGGTAGCCGATTTCGCAGTGCCGTTTCATGATGGCGAATTCTTCTTCGTCGAGACGGCCGGGTTTGAAGAGGATGTGGTCGGGGATGCCGACTTTGCCGATATCGTGGAAACGGCCGAACAGCCTGAGGTCGGGGAGGTCGCTGCTCGGCAGGCCGGCGGCGAGGGCCAGCCGCTCCATGAGATCCTGGAGGCGGTCGGCGTGGCCGTCGGTTACGAAGTCCCTGGCTTCGAGGGCCTGGGCGAGGGTGGTGACGATGGCGCTGTGGCCGCTTTGTTTGCTGTGGAGTTTTTCGCGGTACATGTTGCGGTCGGCGGCTTTGAAGGTGTCGCTTAAGGTGTCGTTGCCGTTCGTGCGGATGCTCATGCCGACGGAGAGGCTGAGCGGCATCTGGCTGGTTTCGCGGTAGTCGACGACCGATCTGTTGAGGTGCTCGCAGGCGGCCTGGACGGCGGCGGCGTCGCTGCCTGGCATGATGACGGCGAATTCGCCGCCGCCGAGGTGGGCGACGAGGTCGTTGGCGCCGCAGCAGGCGGCGACCATGGCGGCGGCGGCGACGATGAGCTTGTCGCCTGTTTCGTGGCCGAGGGAGTCGTTGATGATTTTCAGGCCGTCGATGTCGGCGACGATGACGCCGACAGGCAGGTTCCGCTTGTCGGACAGGCGCTGCAGTTCGGCTTCGAAGTAGGCGCGGTTGTAGAGGCCGGTGGCCTGGTCGGTGAGGGCCATCTGCCCGAGTTCTTGCTCCATCTGGCGGCGCCGGGTTATATCGCGGACGATGCCGATGACTTCGTCGTCGCCGACGGCGACGATGCGCATTTCCCGGTGATATTCCGTGCCGTCGGCGGCGGTGACGGCGTAATCGAACTGTTGGGTGGCCCTGGTGGCTACGGCCCGCCGCATGCAGCGGACGACTTGTTTTTCGACGTGGGGAGGGGTGAAGGCGCGCAGGTGGCGGCCGACGTTTTCTTGGAAGTTGACGGTGGTCGGCATGTCGATACCTGTTTTTTGTTCGCGGAGGATACCGTCGAGGCCGATGCGGAGGATGAGGTCGGGGATGGCGTCGAGGATGCCCTGGGTGCGGGCCTGCTGGCGCTGGAGGCTGGCTTCGACTTTGCGGCGCTCGGCGAGTTCTTCGCGCAGGGAACGGTGGAGGCGGGCGTTGACGAGGGCGATGGAGGCGAGTTCGGCAAAGCTGCCGAGGAGGTCGCGTTCGTTTTCGTCGAGTTCGCGGTGGTCGAAGTAGTTGACGCCGAAGACGCCGATTACCTGTTTGCCGGCGATGAGGGGGAAGCCGGTGGAGGTGCGGATGACGTCGAAGCCTGCCGTTGTCAGGCGCTCCGGCCAGTGGTTGTAATCCTGGATGACGAGCGGTCGGCCGCTTGCCCAGACCTTGCCGACGACGCCTTCGTCCGGTTTTTGCCGGAAGCCGATTTCCCGGATTGCGGTGCCGGTGACGATTCTGAGTTCCATGGCCTGGCCGTCGTCGGTGAGTATGTAGAGGTAGGCGTGCGACGATTCGCCGATAGCGGCCGCTTTTTCGACGATGAGCCTGAGGAGGGCGTCGACGTCGAGCTCATGCATGAGGGCGAAGGCCGTCTCCCGCAACGTTTGAAGGCATTCGTTCTGGCGGCGGATCTTGCCCTGGCTGGTGCAGAGTTGGTCGAATTGCTGCCGCAGTTCTTCTTCAACGGCAGTCAGTTCTTCGTTGGCCTGGGTGAGGGCTTCGTTGCGCTCGAGCAGCGTTTCCTCCGACCGGCCGATGGTGGCGAGGTCGCGGGCGACAAGCCAGAAGAGCATGGCGGCGGTGGATAGGACGAAGAACCACCCTTTGGCGGTTTGCAGGTCGGTGATGGCGGCCGAGTCCTGCACGAACAGGAGGAGTATCTTGTCGGAGAAGATGATCCACAGGCCGGCGACGATGGCGTAGATGACGGCGACTCTGCCGGCTACCCGGTGATTCTGGCTTTTCATCACGCTGCCCCTCCTCTGGTTTGGGGGGTGGACATTTCTACATAAAAATATTAAGGGAATTTTTCGACATTTATCTTGCCAATTCCTCCCTGGGAAAATAATAGCAACGGGACAGGCGTGCGCCTGTCCCGTTGCGGCGGATATGGTTTCTAGATGAGATGGATGATCATGGCGTCGCGTAATTTCGGCTCGAACCAGGTCGATTTGGGCGGCATGATGGCGCCGCGGTCGGCGATGGCCATGAGTTCGTCGACCGCGGTGGGGTAGAGGGCGAAGGCGACGGCGTAGCGGCCGCTGTCGACGAGTTTTTCGAGTTCGGCCAGGCCGCGGATGCCGCCGACGAAGCCGATGCGTTTGTCGGTGCGCGGGTCGCCGATGCCGAGGAGGGGGGCGAGGAGGTTTTGCTGGAGGATGGTGACGTCGAGCCGGCCTTCGGGGTCGGCGGTGTCGAAGGTGCCGTCCCTGGCGGTGAGCTTGTGCCAGCGGCCGGCGAGGTACATGCCGAAGGTGCGGGGGGCGGCGGGTCTGCCGGCGGCTGCGTCTTCGACACGGAATTTCTCGCCGACGGCGGCGAGGAGGTCGGCGAGGGTGCGGCCGGCGAGGTCGGCGACGACGCGATTGTAGTCCATGATGCGGACTTGGTCGTGGGGGAAGATGACGACGAGGAAGCGGTTGTAGTCTTCCCGGCCGGTGTGGCCGGGGTTGGCGGCCCGGCGCTCCGCCCGGACGCGGGCGGCGGCGGCCGAACGGTGGTGGCCGTCGGCGATGTAGAGGGCGGGAACGCGCCGGAAGGCTTGTTCGAGGGCGTCGATGGCGGCGGGGTCGTCGACGACGTGGAGGGTGTGGCCGATGCCGTCGGCGGCGGTGAAGTCGTAGACGGGAGGCTGCTGCCGGCAGTTGGCGATGAGGGCGTTGATGGCCGCGTCGGCGCGGTAGGTGAGGAAGACGGCGCCGGTCTGGGCGCCGGTGGCGGCGATGTGGTTGACGCGGTCAAGTTCTTTGTCCGGGCGGGTTAGTTCGTGTTTTTTGATGATGCCTTGTTCGTATTCGTCGAGGGCGGCGGCGGCGACGAGGCCGATCTGGGTGTGGCCGCCCATGGTCTGTTTGTAGATATAGAAGCGGGGGGCGGAGTCCTGCGTGAGCCAACCCTTGGCGACGAAGGCGTCGAGAGTGGCGCGAGCCTGGGCGTAGACGGCCGGGGCTTGGGGGTCGATGTCCGGCGGCAGGTCGACTTCGGCTTTGGTGACCCTGAGGAAGCTGTAAGGATTGCCGGCGGTTATGGCCCGCGCTTCGGCAGAGTCCATGACGTCGTAGGGGAGGGCGGCGATGCGCCCGGCCAGTTCGGGGGCCGGACGGAGGCCGCGGAAGGGTCTGACGGTTGCCATGGTGGGGCCTCCTTTGTTTAGCCGATGTTGAAGTTGACGAGTTTGGCGCCGATGATGCCGTCGACGGCTTTTATTTTGAGCATGACGGGGGTGGGCAGGTCGGCTTCGACGGTCATTACCATGATGCTGGTGCCGGCGGTTTCGGTGCGGCCGACCTGCATGCCGGCGATGTTGATGTTGTTGTCGCCGAGAATGGTGCCGACTTTGCCGATTATGCCGGGTTTGTCGACGTGGGGGCCGATGAGCAGCCAGCCCTGGGGGTCGACGTCGACCCGGTAGCCGTCGATCATGACGATGCGGGCTTCTTCTTTGCCGAAGAGGGTGCCGGCGACCATGGTGCCGCCTTTGTCGGTGCGGACGCGGACGGTGATGAGGTTGGCGAAGTTGGCCGTTTCTTTGCTTTTGATTTCTCGGGTTTTTATGCCGCGCGTTTTGGCGACGCCGGGGGCGTTGACGTAGTTGACGGTTTCCTGGAGGATGGGGCCGAGGATGCCTTTGAGGACGGCGGTGGTGAGCATGCGGGAGTCGACTTCGCTGATCTGGCCATTGTATTCGACTTCTACGGTGTCGATGCGGCCGTCGGCCAGGTGGACGGCCAGGCAGCCCATTTTTTCAGCGACGCCGAGGTAGGGTTTGATGACTTTCATGACGTGGGCGGGGACGGGGGCGATATTGACGGCGGTGGTGACGGGCTCGCCGCGCAAAGCGGCGAGGATGCCTTCGGCGACGTCGACGGCGACGCCGACCTGGGCTTCGGCGGTGGAGGCGCCCAAGTGGGGGGTGAGGACGACTTTTTCAAGGCCGAGGAGCGGGTTGGCGGGGTCGATGGGTTCTTTTTCGAAGACGTCGATGGCTGCGCCGGCGACGATGCCGCCTCTGATGGCGTCGGCGAGGGCGGCCTCGTCGATGATGCCGCCGCGGGCGCAGTTGATTATCCGCACGCCGGGCTTGACTTTTTGGAAGGTTTCGTGGTTAAAGAGGCCTCTGGTGTCGGCGGTAAGGGGCAGGTGCATGGTGATGAAGTCAGCGGCAGCAAGAACTTCGTCGAGGTCGGCGAGCTCGATGTCGAGGGCTTTGGCGTGTTCGGCGCTGATGAAGGGGTCGTAGGCGAGGACGGTCATTTCGAGGGCGCGGGTCCGCTTGGCGACGCCGGTGCCGATGCGGCCGAGGCCGAGGATGCCGAGGGTTTTGCCGCGCATTTCGACGCCGACGAATTTGCCCCGCTGCCATTCGCCGCCTTTGACGGACTGGTGGGCCTGGGGGATGTTGCGGGCCATGGAGAGCATCATGGCCATGGCGTGCTCGGTGGCGGCGATGGTGTTGCCTTCGGGGGCGTTGAGAACGATGATGCCTTTTTTGGTGGCGGCGTCGACGTCGATGTTGTCGACGCCCACGCCGGCCCGGCCGATGACTTTTAGGTTGGCGGCCGCGGCGATGATGGCTTTGGTGACTTTGGTCTCGCTGCGGACGACAAGGGCGTCGTAGCCGGGGATGGCGGCGATGAGTTCTTCGGGTGGCAGCTTGTGCCTGACGTCGACGTCGTGCTCTTTGCGCAGGATAGCGACGCCTTGTTCCGATACGGGGTCGGCAACGAGGATTTTCAATGTGATCCCTCCCGATTATTTTCCGGAAAAATATTATGATTACTTGGCGAAAAATAAACCCGCCCCATGCTTCGGGGCGGGTTTTTAAGCCGCGGTGCCACCCAGCTTGGGCCGCCGCGCAGTGGTCCGCAAATAAAAAAACCTCATCCGAAAGGGACGAGAGTATTTCCCGCGTTGCCACCCATATTGCCGTACGGCCAACTTTTGCCGCTTTATCGGGCGGCGCCCGTCATGATTCTTCACCAGCCGCTCCGGGGCGGAACCGCATGCCCGGCCGCCGGCTCGCACCATCCGCCGGCTCTCTGCAGGCCCGAAAACATTTGGCTTCCCTTTCAACGCGTTGTCGTGTAAATTTATTTTTGATTATAGTCCATCCCTTCCGCAAAGTCAAGTGTCTTTTTGCCAGGAACATACGCCGCGGCCGCGAAAGTTTCAGCGGAATTTCCCGCGGGGGCGGTTGCCGGCAGGAATCGGCCGCCCGTCGCTGCGAATTATAGCTGTAGATTTATAAAGGAGGTGTCGACTGTGGATAAGGAGCGTATCAAGGAATATGGCGGGCTGTTCGCGAAGAAGGCCCAGGAGCTGTGGGACGGGCTGGGCGACGAGGTGAAGTGGGCGAAGGAGGTAACGGAGATCCGCCTGCAGATGGAGTTCCTAGAGGCCAAGCAGGATCGCCTGTTCAAGGAGTACGGCAAGGCGGTGTTCCTGTCGGGGCAGTGCGAGGGCCCGGCAGTGGACGGGCTGCTGAAGGAGATCACGGTGCTGGAGGACGAGCTGCAGAAGAAGTATCTGGCGCTGCAGAAGCTGAAAGCGGAGTAGTAGGAAAACGCCGGACCCTCGTCCGGCGTTTTATTTTATGCCGGTGTGCACGGCAACGATGCCGCCGGTGAGTTCATGGTAAGTGGCGTTCTTCAGGCCGACGGCGCCGAAGATGTCGCGGATTTCGCCCTGGTGGGGGAAGCGGCGCAGCGATTCGGGCAGCCAGCGGTAGGGGCCGTCGGTGCCTGAACCGGCTTTGCCGAACAGGGGGAGGAGGCGTTCGAAATAGAGATAGTAGAGTTGTTTGAAGACGGGGGCGCCGGGTTTGGCGAGCTCTAAGGAAACAACGGCGCCGCCGGGTTTGACGACGCGCCGCATTTCGGCGAGGACGGCGGCGATGTCGGGGACGTTGCGCAAGGCGAAGCCGGTCGTGGCGCAGTCGAAGCTGTCGTCGGCGAAGGGCAGGGCCATGGCGTTGCCTTCGACGAGCTGGATGGTCCCGCCGTAGGGGCTGGCGGCGATGGCGGCGGCGGCGACGTCGAGCATGGCGCGGCAGAAGTCGAGGCCGACGACGCGGCCGGCCGGGCCGGCGGCTTTAGCGAGTTCGAGGGTGAGGCGGCCGGTGCCGCAGCAGACGTCGAGGGCGCGGCCGCCGGCGGCCAGGCCGGTGGCGGCGACGGCGCGGCGACGCCAGTATTTGTCGCGGTTAAAGCTGAAGAGGGTGTTCATGAGATCGTAGCGGCGGGCAATGGCGGTGAAGACGCCGTGGATGTATTTTTCTTTTTCGGCGGGGTCGGTGTAGAACATGACTTCTGCTCCTTCGCTGGGCTATGAATATTATAATGCGGTTTGGCGCGGGCGTCCAAAGGATTTTTGCCGCGCCGGCTTTTGCCGCCAGGAATGGCGGTTTGCGGGACAGAATATATTTGGTAAAGGATAAAAAGGGGGTATGGGTTGTGAAGGATATCAGTTTCAGCGACGAGGCCGGCAAGGCTTTGGCGGCTCTGAAGGAGGGCGCGTTCCTGACGGCCGGCGACAGCAGCAAGAGCAATGTGATGACGATCGCCTGGGGGAGCATCGGGTTTATATGGGGCAAGCCGATGTTCACGGTGCTGGTGCGGCCGTCGCGGTTCACGCACCGCTTCATGGAGGAGGGCAGCGAGTTCACGGTGAGCGTACCCGTCGGCAGTATGAAGGAGGCGCTGGCGCTCTGCGGCAGCAAGTCGGGGCGCGATACGGACAAGGTGAAGGCGGCGGGGCTGACGCTGCAGGCCGGCAAGAAAGTGGCGACGCCGGTCGTGGCCGGCTGCGGGGTGTATTACGAGTGCCGGACGGTGTATAAGTACGAGCTGACGCCGGGCCGGCTGGATAAAGGCTTAGAGGAGGCTTGCTACAAGAACGGTGATTACCACACGGTTTATGTCGGCGAGATTGTAGCGGCATATACGGAATAAGGTAGGCGGACCCTTGCGGGTCCGCCCGTTGTTTTTCCGTGGCTGGCCGGTAACCGAGGTGCCGGGCTGTAGGTAGCGAGGTTTATTCTTCTGCGGCTACTGGTTTTTTGGCGGCGGCGGCCTGTTCTTTTTGGGCGCTGCGGGCGAGCGACCAGGCTTCGCGGGCCATTTCGAGGATACGTTTTTCGTTCTTGGCCTGGGGGCTGCCGACGACTTTGCCGAGGTAGTGGAGTGCGTCGGATAGCCGGCCGGTGCGGCGGAGGAGTTCGCCGATGAGGTATTCGAGGGTGACCTGGCTCATGTTGCCGATGGGGATTTTTTCTTTAAGGAAGGCTTTTTCGTAGTATTCGCGGGCCTGGTCGAGCATGACGCTCTCTTCGTCCGGCAGCCCGCCCTCGCGGTAAAGCCAGGCGAGTTTGAGGTAGAGGCTGGCCTGGCGGCTGGGGAGGGTGTCGGCCATGTCGGCGAAAAATATGGCCAGCTTGTAAGTGTTGATGGCGTCCTGGCGGGTCCGCTGTCCGCCGAAGTTGACTTTGACGTCCCGTCCGGTGAGGAAGTTTTTGATGGTGGCCACTTTGGCGAACGGCTCTTCGAAGTAGGTGTCCTGGGCGGCGTAGCCGCAGTGGGGGCAGACCCAGACCGCGTAGTAATACGGGTTGGCTTCTTTGTAGTGGGTGCAGAAGTCGCTGTCTTGTTTGAGCATGGACAGGCGGTTGCGCACTCTGGTGACGGAGAATTTTTTGTCGCAGATGACGCAGGTCTTCTCCGCCGTGTAGTAGATATCGGCCATGGTTTTCCCTTTCCTGCGATTCCGAGAGGAATCCTTAGTTGCTCTTGAGATCCCGTGCCAATGCCCCGGCCGCGGCGGCGAACAGCATGGTGTCGGAGCCGACGAGCACGAGGCGCACGCCCTTATCCCGCCAGTATTTGGCCTGGGCGGCGTCGAAGCAGAACATGCCGGCGAGTTTGCCGGCCTTGACGGTGCGGGCGACGATGTCGTGGACGACGCGGTTGAATTCGGGGTCGTCGAACCGGCCGGGTATGCCCATGGAATGGGAGAGGTCGGCAGGACCGACGAGTACGCCGTCGACGCCGTCGACGGCGAGGATTTCGTCGAGGGCGGCGACGACTTTGATGTCTTCGGCCTGGACGATGACGAGGCTGTTGTCGTTGGTGTCGGCGATGTAGTCTTGCAGCGGCGTGAAGCCGTAGCGGGCGGCGCGTACGATGCCGGCCAGGCCCCGGTCGCCGCGGGGATGGTAGCGGACGGAGCGGACGGCGCTGCGGGCTTCGTCGGCGCTGTTGACTTGGGGGACGAGGACGCCGCGGGCGCCGATGTCCATGACCCGCAGGATGTAGGTGGGGTCGTTTTTGGTGACGCGGATGATGGGGGTAATGTCGCTGGTTTCGGCGGCGCGGATCATGTTTTCGACGGCGGCGATGTCGTTGGGGCCGTGTTCGGTGTCGATGACGACGTAATCAAAGCCGGCGTAGCCGAGGATTTCGACGCTCGCCGGGGCGTTGGTGAAGACGAATACGCCGTTTACGGGGCCGCGGGCGGTTTTCTGCTTAAGCAAATAATCACTTCCTACATAATGTCGTTATTTTTTATATTTAGTGTCGGCGGCAAATACCCTGCAAATCCGGAGAAAATTTTTGCCGGCGGGTATTTAGGCTGCGGAAATTCGTCAGAAAATAATTGAAACCCGCGCCTGGTGGCGCGGGCCATTTGGGCATTGGCGAAAGGCCAGAGTCCGCGGAGAAGGCCCCAGATGCAAGGCGCACCGGAGGCTGACACCGGAAGCGTACACGAACGTACGCTGAGGATGGCAGACGAGGAGCAACGCCGCAGATGGGGCCTTATCCGCGGCCGGGTTATTTCGCGTAGGGGGCCCAGGCTTTGAAGGCGTCAACGTATTGCCTCGCCAGTTCGTCGATGCTGACGCCGGCGGCGGCGGCGTCCTGGGGCGTGAGGGTGATGATGGCGCGGTCGTCGATGTAGATGGTTATGTATGTGCCGTCGCTGTCGAGGATGAAGCGGTCGCCGCTGAAGTCGGCGGAACGGGAGGCGAGGTAGAGGGCGCCGGCGGCGAGGTAGGCGCGATATGGCGGTTTGATGCCGCGGTAAGTGGCGGTGAGGGGCGGCGGGTTGAGCTCGCGGTCGGTTATCTGGGCAGCGCCGTTTTTGACGGTGACGGTGGGATGGACGTTGGCCGCGTTCAGGTAACCCTGGACGCGGGCGACGCGCGCTTCGGGCTCGGGGTGGGACGAGAAGAGGCCGTAGCTGCCTTTGTCGGGAAGGTCGTTGAGTCTTTGCAGGCCCATGAGCATGCTGTAGGGATTGTAGCCGGCCTTGACGGAGTGGTAGAAGCCGAGTTGGTCGGCTTCGCGCTCGTCGTCGCGGCTGTAGCCGGCCATGATGGCGTTCATGGCGAGGTTCTGGAGGAGGGCGCCCCGGCCGCCGAAGACGACGCCGAAAAGGATGCTTATGCCGATGTTTTTCTCGATCTGGCGGACGGTGTGGCGCTTGGAGATGTGGCCGACTTCGTGGCCGATGATGCCGGCGAGTTCTTCGTCGGTGGGCATGTAGTCGACGAGGCCTTTGAATACGTAGACGAAGCCGCCGGGCAGGGCAAGGGCGTTGATTTCTTTGCTGTTGAGGACTTTGAAGGTGTAGTCGATGTCGTGGCGGTCGCTGGCGGCGGCGATGCGGGCGCCGATGCGGGCCACGCGCTCCTGCATCGCCGGGTCGTTGACGAGGCCATATTGCCGCTCAAGGTCGTAGGCGACACGGCGGCCGATGTCGATTTCTTCTTTGGTGCTGATGAGGGCGGCTTCGGCCGTGGGCAGGCAGCCGGCGACAGCAGCGAGCAGGACCAGCGATAAGAGGAAGCCCCTGATTATGCGCCATCTGTTGTGCATGTCTTCTCCTCCCCGGGGGACAGGCCCCTGAGAAAATTTTACCGAATTACGCTGCTTTAAGCAAGGACTCCCGACACTGTCGATGTATGTAATAATTGCCTGATTACAAAATATTTGCCTGTCTTAAATTTTTTTCCTCGTTGTCAGATTATTTTAGTGATATAATAAATAGCGGCCTCGAAAATTAGTGTAGCACTTTTCGCGAAAGCGCAGGTGAACGTCTATCGAACTGTCGAAACGCCAGGAGGCTATTCTGGCAATTGTCAAGGATTACGGCCCCATTACCGGCAAGGAGATAGCCGACCGGCTGACGCTGAGCCGGGCAGCCCTGCGCCCTGATCTGGCCATTTTGACGATGTCCGGCTTGCTGGGCGCCAGGCCGCGGGTGGGATACTACCTGACGGGCAAGGCTCCTGCGGATGTGATCGCCGGCGTGCTCGGCAGCATCACGGTGGCGGAAGTGTTGTCCCAGCCGATCGCGGTGCGGGATACGAGCACGGTGTACGATACGATCGTGACGATGTTCGTGGAGGATGTCGGCACGATTATCGTGGTGTCCGAGGGCGGCTTCCTCGAAGGGGTGGCCTCCCGCAAGGATATGCTAAAAGCGGCGATGGCTGGAAAGAATATCAATAAGTTGCCTGTGAGCGTTTCTATGACCCGGATGCCGAACATTATCGTGACTTATCCGGAAGAGCCGGTGCTGCGGGCGGCGCAGAAGCTCCTGAGCCACCAGGTGGACGCTTTGCCGGTCGTGAGCACGGTGGCGGCGGCGGAGGGCGAGAAGCTGCAGGTCGTCGGCCGGTTTACGAAGACCAATATCACCAGGCTGTTCGTTCAGTTAGCCGGAAAATAGGAGGGTTCAGTATCAATTTGAAGCTCGAGTGCCCGACAATTTATATTTTGTCGGATTCGATCGGCGAGACGGGAGAGTTGGTGGTGAGGGCAGCCGCCAGTCAGTTCAACGCCGGACAGATCGACGTGCGGCGCATCCCGTACCTCACTTCGGCCAAGGATGTCGAGGACGCCCTCCAGGAGGTGGCGGCGTGTCGGGCCGCCGTTGTTTATACTCTCGTCCGCCCCGATCTCCGCGAGGCGCTGACGGCCAAGGCGGCGGAGTTGAATTTGATGTGCGTGGACGTGATGGGTCCCATCATCGGTTGCCTGACCGTCGTTACGGGGCGGACGCCCAGCCACGAGCCGGGCCTGATCCACAAGCTGGATGAGGCTTATTTCAGCAAGATGGAGGCGGTGAATTTCGCGGTCAAGTACGACGACGGCAAGCAGCCCTGGGGGCTGACGAAGGCCGATCTGGTAATCGTCGGCGTGTCGCGGACTTCGAAGACGCCGCTGTGCATGTATCTGGCCCATAAGGGGATCAAGGCCGCGAATGTGCCGCTGGTGCCGGAGGTGCCGGTGCCGGAGGATCTGATGGCGGTGCCGCCGCATAAGGTGGTCGGCCTGACGATCAACCCGGCGCTGCTGCACGAGGTGCGCCGCGAACGCCTGAAGACGCTCGGCCTGGCCGAGGGCGTCGATTACGCGAGCCTGGAACGGATTTATCAGGAGCTCGATCATGCCCAGCGCATCATGCATAAGATCGGTTGCCCGATCGTGGATGTAACGAACAAGGCGGTCGAAGAAACGGCTGCTAAGATATTGGAACTATATCAGAGGGGAGCAGGAAAGTAATGGCAAAATACGTTTATCTGTTTAACGAGGGAAAGGCCGACATGCGGGCATTGCTTGGCGGCAAGGGGGCCAACCTGGCCGAGATGAGCAATATCGGCCTGCCGGTGCCACCGGGGATGACGATTACCACCGAGGCGTGCACCGCATATTATCAGTTGGGAAAAAAGCTGCCGGACGGCCTGATGGATGATGTGTTCACCAATCTTAAGGCTGTCGAGGAGAAGGTAGGCAAGAAGTTCGGCGACCCGGCCGATCCGCTGCTGGTGTCGGTGCGCTCGGGGGCGATGTTCTCGATGCCGGGGATGATGGATACAATCCTCAACCTCGGCCTGAACGAGGCGACGGTCAAGGGCCTGGCCGATAAGACGGGCAATCCCCGCTTCGCGTACGATGCTTACCGCCGTTTCATCCAGATGTTCAGCGATGTGGTGCTGGAGATTCCCAAGAGCGATTTCGAGCGCCTGCTGGAGGAACAGAAGCACGCCTATAAGGCTACATACGATCAGGAGCTGCCGGCCGAGGCGCTGCGCGGACTGATCGACAAGTATAAGGAGTTTGTGCGCTCGAGGCTGGGCCAACCTTTCCCCGAGGAGCCGCGCGAGCAGCTCAAGATGGCGGTCGAGGCGGTTTTCCGTTCCTGGAACAACGACCGGGCGATCATCTACCGCAATCTGAACAAGATTTCCCACGATCTGGGGACAGCGGTCAATATCCAGTCGATGGTGTTCGGCAATATGGGCAACGACTGCGGTACAGGCGTGGCTTTCACCCGCAATCCGTCGACAGGCGAGAATTTGCTGTACGGCGAGTATCTGACGAACGCCCAGGGCGAGGATGTCGTGGCCGGCATCCGCACGCCGCAGCCGATCGCCAAGCTCCAGGAGGAGATGCCGGACGTTTTCAAGCAATTCGTGGCGACGGCCGAGCTGCTGGAGAAGCATTATAAGAATATGCAGGATATCGAGTTCACGATCGAGCGCGGCAAGCTATATATGCTGCAGACCCGCAACGGCAAGCGCACGGCCGCTGCCGGGGTGAAGATCGCTTACGATCTGGTGGCCGAGGGGCTGATCACGAAGCGCGACGCCATCCTGCTGGTGGAGCCGGCCCAGCTCGATAAGCTGCTGCACCGCCAGATAGATACGAGCGCCAAGCTGAACGTGATCGCCAAGGGCCTGCCCGCTTCCCCGGGCGCCGCCTCGGGCAAGGCGGTTTTCGACGCCGACGATGCCGAGCGGTGGGCGAAGAACGGCCAGAAAGTGCTGCTGGTGAGCACGGAGACGACACCGGACGATATCCACGGCATGGTGGCCGCGCAGGGCATCCTGACGAGCCGCGGCGGCATGACGAGCCATGCGGCGGTTGTGGCCCGCGGCATGGGCAAGCCGTGCGTGTGCGGCTGCGAGGCGATCAAGGTGGATTTCGAGCGCAAGGAGTTCACCGTCGGGTCGCTGGTGGTCAAGGAAGGCGACGTGGTGTCGATCGACGGCGCGACCGGCAACGTCATTCTTGGTACGGTACCGATGGTTGAGCCGACGATGTCGCAGGAGTTTCTGACTTTCCTGGGCTGGGCCGATGAGCTGAAACGGCTGGCCGTACGCGCCAACGCCGATACGCCCGAGGATGCCGTGAAAGCCCGCGAGTTCGGCGCCCATGGCATCGGCCTGTGCCGGACGGAGCATATGTTCATGGGCCAAGACCGCCTGCCGCACGTGCAGGCGATGATCCTGGCCGACGATGAAGAGGCGCGCCGCCAGGCGCTGACCCACCTGCTGCCGATGCAGGAGGGCGATTTCTACGGCATTTTGAAGGCGATGGAGGGGTACCCGGTTTGCATCCGCCTCCTCGACCCGCCGCTCCATGAGTTCCTGCCGGATATGACGGAGCTGATGGTGGAGATCGCCGAGATGAAGATTACCGGCAAGGACGCCGCCGAGTTGCCTGCCAAGGAGGCGCTGCTGAAAAAGGTCAGGACGCTGCACGAGTTCAACCCGATGCTCGGCCACCGCGGCTGCCGCCTGGGGATCACTTTCCCCGAGGTGTACGAGATGCAGATGCGGGCGATTTTCAACGCCGCCGCCCGCCTGACGAAGGAAGGCTGCAAAGTGCTGCCCGAGGTCGAGATCCCGCTGACGATCGACGCGAACGAAATGAGGTTCTTCAAGGAGCGCATCGATGCCATCGCCGCCGAGGTTATGGCCGCCGCACAGGTGAAGTTCCACTATACGTCGGGGACGATGATCGAGCTGCCGCGGGCCGCCCTGCTGGCGGAGGAGCTGGCCGAGGTGTCGGAGTTCTTCAGCTTCGGGACAAACGACCTGACGCAGACGACGCTGGGCTTCAGCCGCGACGACGCCGAGGGCAAGTTCCTCAGCCATTACCTGGATAAGAAGATCCTCAAGGAAAATCCGTTCATCGTCATCGACCGCAAAGGGGTCGGCAAGCTGATGAAGCTGGCGGTGGAGGGCGGCCGCAAGACGCAGCCCGACCTGCTGGTGGGCATCTGCGGCGAACACGGCGGCGAGCCGAATTCAGTGGAGTTCTGCCACATGATCGGTCTCGATTTCGTGAGCTGCTCGCCGTACCGGGTGCCGATCGCCCGCCTGGCGGCCGCGCAGGCGGCCGTGAGCACCGGTGAGGTGCTGGGTACGAGATAGGTTATGCGACACGGGAAGGCCGCCCGAGTGTGCGGCCTTCCCTTTATTTTACAAAAAGAAGGGTTTTGCGGCGCGATAAAGAAGTGATGTGCTACGAAGCATGGCGGATACCGGGAGGTCAGCGGATATGTACCGAGCGTTGCGGGTTGTTGTGTGCGGGCTTATATTGGCGGTGTCCCTGGCGGCTTGCGGCGGGACCGCGTCGGCCGGCTACTGGCTGACGACCGTGGAGGGCTACAAGGTTTGGGATGATAATCCTCAACTGGAGGATACGGCCACCTGGTCGGGGCGGGCGGACGCCGACGGTTACGCCGACGGCCAGGGGGTTTTGAAGTGGTTCCGGGATAATCAGGAGGACGCGGTGTTTGAAGGGACGCTGGCGAAAGGGAAGTACCACGGCCGGGGCAAGGTGCACCGGACGAACGGCGATGCCTATGAGGGCGATTTCGCCGCCGGCAGGCACCACGGCAAAGGGATATATACCTGGGCGAACGGCGACCGCTACGAGGGTGGGTACGCCGACGACCTGCGCAGCGGCCGGGGAACGTTCACCTGGGCGAACGGCGACCGCTACGAGGGCGAGTATGCTGACGGCAAGCGCACCGGCAAGGGTGTGTACAGATGGGGCAAGGACAGCCCGTCGGCCGGCGATGTGTACGAGGGCGATTTCGTGGACGGCGTCCGCACCGGCAAAGGCGTGTATACCTGGGCAGGCGGCGACCGCTATGAGGGCGATTTCGTGGACGGTGTCCGTACCGGCAAGGGCGTATTCATATGGCCGGGCGGCGACCGCTACGAGGGCGATTTCGTGGACGGCAGATTTCACGGCAACGGGGTGTTGCGGTACGCGGACGGCTCGTACTATGTGGGCGGGTTCGCGGGCGACAGGTTGCACGGCACAGGCACGCTGTACGACAGCGCCGGCCGCATGGTGAAGAGCGGCCGCTGGGAAAAAGGCAAGCTTTTGGAGTAGACATGGGAAGGACCCGCCGCGGCGGGTCTTTGCTACTTTTTGTATTCTGTCAGTCTTTCCTTAAAGGTGTCCAGTATCTCTTCGTTTTCGTCGATAAGGTAGATACGCCCCGGCTGGCCGTTCTGGTCGAAGTCGACGCCGCTCCACCAGACGGCGACTTTGATGCGGTCGAGCTTTCGGATCTGGTCGAACATGGCGTTGATCCAGGCGACTTTGTCGCCGCCGATGGAATTGGAGGAGAATTCGGTGATCATGAAGGGTTTGTCGAAGTAGCTGCCGTATTCGTCGCAGAGGCCGGGGTAGATGTCCGCGAATTCGCGCCAGCGTTCGCCGGGAAAGTAGGTGCCGTTGTTGTAGCCGGTAAGGCCGACGATGTCGACGTATTCGTCGCCGGGGTAGTAGGCGAGGTAGTGGTTCCATTGGAAGGCCGGCAGGGAGACGTCGTGGGGGTTCCAGACCCAGAGGATGTTGTCGACGCCGCGGGCGACGAAGAGGTCGTGGATGTAGCGCCACAGGGCTTTGTACATTTCGGCGTCTTTGCCGGTGTAGAAGGCGGAGTACCAGCACCAGTCGCCGTTCATTTCGTTGTTGAGGCGGAAAAGAACGGGGTGGCCGAATTCTTTGAGCTTGTCGGCGTAGGCGATGAAATAGTCATCGTACCGGCCGTCGAGGATGGCGTAGACCATGCCGGCGTTGCCGGTGTCTTGGGCCCACAGGGCGTTGACCTGCCCGGAGCGGGCGGTCTGGAGGGTAAGCTCGACGTATTTGCCGTTGCGGTAGGCGTTGTCGAGGCCCCAGGCGGGGAAATGCTCGTCGAACATTTGGTAGTGGAGGAGGATGGGGAAGGTGAAGGCGAGGCGTTTTTCGAGGACGGCGAGGGGGACGAGGCTCTGGGGGGCGGAGGGCTCGAAGATTCCCCAGGTGAGGGGGGCGGCGGCGCCGAAGTAGCGGTCGTAGAAGGCTTTGGTTTCGGCGTTCATGGGGGTGACGGAGGAGGCGAAGCGTTTGTAGTTGCGGGCTATGCCCCAGCGGTCGAGGAGGGAGAAGCCGGCAATTAGGTCGTCAAGGTTGTCGATAGGTGCGCCGGATTTGACGAAGATGGTGTATACTTCGCGGTCGTTGTTGACGATTTCGACGGAGGCGTAGTGGTTTTGGTCGCCGGGGATACGGGCCAGCGGCGGCCGCGTCCAGGCTAGGAGGTGGGCCGGACGCCCGGCGACGGTGAGCCAGTGCTCGGCGAGGATGGTGTGGTGGGGCGAGGTTTTGACGAATTTGTTGCCGTAGTTGATGTAGTCGGCAGCGGTGGTGGCAGTGGCGGCGAAGTCGTCGCGGTAGATTTCGATGGTGGTGGTGCTATCGGCGAAGGTGGTGCGGACGGCGGACAGCGACAAGTCGGGAGCCATGCCGGCGGGGTAGCGGAGGCTGAAGCCGTTGGCGTGGTCGGTGTATATGTTATGGTCCGGGCCGTCGGCGGCGATAGTTTTGACGTCGTCGCTGTCGTAGCGCGGGCCGGCGGCGTCGGGGTAGCCGTTGACGATGACGGTGGCGGCGAAAGCCGGGGCGGCGGCGAAGGCCAAGGCGGCGAGCAGGCAGGCGCAGAGCAGCGTTTTTTTGATGGTCATGGCATTTCCCCCCTGGTTCGGCACAAAAACATAAGTTAAGTGTACCGCAGCGCGGGCCGCCTGGCAACCCCCGCGGCAGCCGGCGGGGTTGTCGGGTATGCACCTTTTCGCGCCGGCGGCATAAGATACAGTGAAACCGCATACGCCCATAAAGGGGAGTAGCTAACGGACCGCCTCCGTGAGTGGAATCGACACACTGGCTCCGGCCCGGTTCCACTGGCAGCGCAACTGCTATAGCGAGACCTTTATTTCCGCCACCCCGGGGGAAATAAAGGTCTCTTGCGATTTTCCCCCTGATCTCGCCGCTCCGCAAAAAAGCGGCGGGGCCCGTCGCTGGCGGACCCCGCGGAGGTAACGGCCGTTACGCCTGGCCGGTGAGGAGGAGGTAGAGGAGCGCGCCGTTGAGGGCGACGATAAGGCTGACGATTACCCAACCGACTGCGGTGGTGGCGCGGCTGTTGGCGAATTCGCCCATGATGTCCCGCCGGGCGGTGATGAGCATGAGAGGAATGACGGCGGCCGGCAGGGCGAAGCTAAGGGCGACCTGGCTGAGGACGAGGGCGACGATGGGGTTGACGCCAGCGAGGATGATGAGGAAGCCCGGCAGCATGGTGATGAGACGGCGGATGTTTATGGGGATGTCGAGGCCGACAAAGCCGCCGAGGATAACCTGCCCCGCCATTGTGCCGACGGTGGCCGAGGAGAGACCGGAGGCGAGGAGGGCGGCGCCGAAGGCGGCGGCGGCAAATTCGCCCAGCAGCGGCCCGAGGGTCTGGTAGGCGCCTTCGATGCTGTCGATTTCGTAGCCGTTGGCGTTGAAGACGGCCGCCGAGACGATGACCATGGCGGCGTTGACGACGAAGGCCATGTTCATGGCGATGAAGACGTCGATTTTGGCCATGCGGAGGTGGTGGCGGCAGTCGGCGATGTCGCCGTTGCGCCGCGGCTGCACGAGGTAGGAGTGGAGGTAGATGACGTGGGGCATGACGGTGGCGCCGAGCATGCCGACGGCGACAAGGACGCTGTCGGGGGTGAGGATGGGGACGGCGAGGTGGTAGCCGGCTTCACGCCAGTCGGGTCTGGCGATGAAGAGTTCCCAGATGTAGGCGAGGCTGATGATGGCCACAAGCGCGGTGATGACTTTTTCGACCGTACGCTGGCCGTATTTCTCCATGTGACAGATGATGTAGGTGACGGCGACGGTGAGGACGGCCGCCCAGGCCAGCGGTATTTTCAGGAGCAGGTGAAAGCCGAGTACGCCGCCGAGGAATTCGGCGAGGTCGGTGGCCATGGCTGCCACCGTGGCTACCGACCACAGGCCCCAGTTGACCTGCCTGCTGAAAACTTTTCCGCAATGGTCCGGAAGGTTGCCGCCAGTGGCAATCCCCAGCTTGGCGGACAGTATCTGGATGAAGATGGCCATGACGTTGCTCCAGAGGATGACCCAGAGGAGGTTGTAGCCGAAACGGGAGCCGCCGCTGATGTTGGTGCCGAAGTTGCCGGGGTCCATGTAGGCCACGCTGACGACGAAGGCCGGGCCGAGGTATTTCATCAGGCCTTTGGCCTTGGCTCTGATCTTTTCGCCGTCGACGTCGGGCAGAGGCAGCGGCAGTCCTGCCGCGATTTCTTCTTCTTTCAATAGAACCACTCCTTCGCTCTGAGGATGAGCCAAAAAAAAAAGCCGGCACTGCGCGGGAAAGTAGGCGTAGCTATTGTACAATATGAAGCGCGGCGGCGATTGGTACTTAGTCCAAGGCAACCGCATGTTTTTTGCCCCGGAAAGGGGACAACCGCCCATAAGGGCGGTTGTCCAGTTACGGCCGATACGATGTTATTTCTTGGCGGCGGCGGGGGCCGCTTTCCCGGCGGGGGCGCCGGTGCGGGCGGCGAGGTACATCGCGGCCGCCAGGACCGCGGCGCCGGCGGCGAGGATGGGGACGGTGCGCAGGTCGGCCGGCAGGGATTGGTATAGGCCGGCGAGGCCGAAGGCGATGAAGACGAGGGCGGCGAACCATTTTACGGCGCGCTCGGGGATTTTTTTGCCCATGACGATGCCGAAGATGATGCCGATGCCGTCGGCGATAAGCATGCCGGTGGTGGTGCCCAGCCATACGGGTACGAGGGCGGCGTGCTGGGCGGCGAGGGCGACGGTGGCGAGCTGGGTTTTATCGCCCATTTCGGCGAAGAAGAAGGCGACGGCGACCGTCCAGAAGGGGCTGCGGCCGGTTTTTTCATCTTCGCCGTCGAGCGAGTCGCCGCGGATGGTCCACAGGCCGAAGATGACGAAGGAGGCGGAGGCGGCGAGCTGGATGTAGGCGAGGGGGATGATGCTGGTGAGGTAGCTGCCGACGACGACGGCGAAAAGGTGATTGAGGATGGTGGCGGCGAATACGCCCCACATGACTGTCCGCCAGGGATAGCGGGCGGCGAAGGCCATGGCGAGCAGCTGGGTTTTGTCGCCCATTTCGGCGAGGACGACGAACAGCAGCGAGGCGATGTAGGCGGTCATTGATTTTCCTCCGTTGTATGGTATGGAGTAAAAAATAACGAGACCTTGGTCCTGCCGCGATGAAACGGCCATACCAAAGGTCTCGCTTATCGGCGCCGAGCCGACGGCAGAGCCAGGCGTCGCCGCCAGTGTGTTGACTCTGCCTCGCAAGCTACTCCCCTTCAGGGCGAAAGGCTTGTCTTCTGTTGCTGGTTATAAGTGTAAGGCCACAGGGCGGGTTTGTCAAGGCTATAGAAATTGCTTGAAGCACCGGAACGGGCATAGGCTGGCAGGATAATATGCCAAAAGGATATGGACTTTTTGCCGGGGTTTTGGCAAAAATAAGTCTTCGGCGCTTGGGATAGCGAGGTTATGGCCTGTACGCATTTACCCTGCTCAGACAGGCTAATGTTGTTTCATACTACTTGCCTGAACTCCGGAGGGTTACGGCGTTCCCTGCGTATGTGTTGACATATAATCATCCCCTTTGGCTAAATTGATACCGGGAAATAAAAAATGGCGTCTTACCTCGCCCTAATAATGGCACGAAGAGACCCCATCATCACTACGCGCTAATTTATCAGCGAACACTGTGCGCCGGATTTTTCTACTATAATATTAAATTTTTAGCAAGAAAAACTTCTTTTCTATTTTTACCGTTGGTCGCTGATGGAAGCAGTGCTGTTGTTCGCTATCAGGTCGGCCAGCGGGTCATAGGGAGGTCCGGTAATCGTACCGACCAACAAGGCGATATCGACCGCGTTTTCCGGGCTGCCCCATGAGTTGCCCGAGAGCACGAAGACCGCCCTGTCAATGACAAACCCCCGGGTATTATAAACTACATTATCGAGGATATTGCCGGTAGTGTTGGGATTCAAATAGGCCGGTTGCCGCAAGGAGTAGAACAGGTTATTTCGGACTGTCAGATTCAGCATATTGTTGGCCTGAGTCACAAACCCGCGATTTACTACCCAACCTGTCGAGGGTCCCGCCTGGGGCGGCCCAAAAATAATATTATCGACCAGCTTATGATTCGTGCCGCCGAATTGGATGAACTCCACCGCATACGGATTGTCACTGGTAATCGTCAAACCGTCTATTGTCACCCCGCTCCCGGTAACGACGAAGGGAATGACCGCGGCTTGCAGCATTATAAGCGTGGCGGGGTAGCCCTTGAGCGTTACCCCGGCTTTATTCATGGCGATTGTCGTAGTGAGCGGATACGTCCCGCCCAGTATATGAACCGTTCCTGTAGGCGACACGGCCGCCACGCCCTGCTGGATGGTCCCGAACGGACTAGCCTGCGTGCCGTTGCCGCCGACCGCTCCCGCCTGAACATAGACATCGAACGGGTTGGGCTCGAAAGTGCCGGTGGCGCCCGTCGCCCCAGTCGCGCCCGTAGGACCGGTCGCCCCTGTCGGGCCGGTCGGGCCGGCGTCTCCAGTCGGGCCGATCGGACCGGTGGCGCCCGTCGCCCCGGTCGGCCCCTCGGAAGGACCGGTCGCCCCGGTCGCACCGGTTGCCCCTGTCGGGCCGGTCGGGCCGGCAAGCGGGACATCGACTTGGACAACGATTAACGCTGCTTTGACGGAGACAAATGCCGAGTAGACAAATGAACCTGGACCCACGTTTACCAGAGAAACCGTCACAGGTGCGGCAACGACCTCGATAATCCCCATGCCTACGACTTCGCCGTTTTTGAGCGGCGAGTTGCCTGTTAGCAAATCTCCCTGCGAAGAAGACAACGCGCAAACGATACCGGTCGATGTGGATATTTGCGTTGCGACCCACCAGCTCAAAGAGTATCTTCCCGGTTCATTAAAGGTTATGACACCGGCAACGGGGTTATAGCTGATGTTGCCGTTAGAGTACACGAGCGTATCAAAAATCACGTTGCCGCCAGGCGCGACCGATCCCGCAGCCAAGAGTTCCACTTGCAATGCTATATTACTCATAAAGCCTCCTTAAATCTCTTATTGGTTGAATCCGAAAATATGCTGTCATGATTCCAGAACGCCGGATTATGACCGGGCCGTTCGTGCTGTATATAGTCCTGTCCGATACTGTCGTAATAAGTACGGTCAATTTATTTTATGTAAAAAACGAGCGGAATGTACCTCGAACACCAGGCGTCGTTCCCGCCTCGCCTGTTCCCACCCGCACCTCAATAAATGAAACAGGTCCAGACTATAGCCTGACCTGTTCGTAAAACTCTAGCTAATTCACCGGCGGTGAGCTGGCTGCGGCCGAGGCTGGCGCCCCGGCCGGCAATCGCCGACGGTCGGGACGGCGCGACGATTTTCGTGCGTAGTTCATGAAGTGCTTGTTTGTATCTGAAGTTCGATTATGTAATCAGTTACTCAACATCGCTGCTGTCGGCGAAGAAGGTTCCGCCGCATGGCAGAACCTTCTTGATGTTACCTTACTTTCTTTAGTTCCTGCATCTCTTCCTCGTCAAACAACTTGTCTACGTCCAGTAGTATGAGTAGCCGGTCTCTTTCCTTGCCGATGCCCCGGATGTATCCGCTCCCGGTTCTTGTCGGCGGCGGCTCGATGTCGCTGTCCGAGATTCTGATAACTTCGCTGACCTCGTCTACGACCAGTCCTATTTCCCGCTCGGCCGTTTCGATAACCAACGCCCTTTTGTCACCGGTTTTGGTGGTTGCCACTTTTAACCTCAAGGCCAGGTCAATCACCGGGATGATCTTGCCGCGCAGATTAATGATGCCTTCCATGTATTCCGGGATGCTGGGAATTTTCGTCGCCCCTTTGTACTGGATGATTTCCTTCACCTGAGTTATTGATATTGCGTATTCCTCGTTGCCGAGACTGAACAGGACCAATTGTTCTTCTGCCATATTTTTCGCCGCTCCTTCTATACGCGGAATTTGGCTACCCCCACCTGGAGTTCCTGAGCGAGCTTTGCCAAAGCTTCGCTAGAAGTCGCAATTTCCTCCATGGAGGCCAGTTGCTCTTCCGCCGCCGCCGAGACGGTCTGGGCTTCACCCGTTGATTTCTTGCTGAGGTCATCGATCTTTTTGACTGCTCCTACGATGTGCTGGCTACCGGCCGCCGTCTGCTGGATGGCTGCAGAGATGTCCTTTACCTGACCCGATACTCCAGTCACCAAATCGGAAATTTCCCGGAAAGCAGCGCCAGCGGCGCTGACCACCTCAGTCCCTGTCCTGACCTCTCGTGTACCGTCGTTCATGGCCACGACGGCTTTGTCGGTATCCCCCTGTATTTCCCCGATCAACCCGGCGATCTTCTTGGCCGCTTCCTGGGACTGCTCGGCCAGCTTCCGCACCTCTTCGGCGACGACCGCGAAGCCCCGGCCTTGTTCGCCCGCCCGTGCCGCCTCAATGGCTGCGTTCAATGCGAGGAGATTAGTTTGGCCGGCGATGCCTGATATGGTATCTACGATCTGGCCGATTTCCTTTGACCGCTCACCGAGCTTAGCCACCACCGCTGCCGAGGTGTTGACAGTATTTTCGATTTGGGCCATCTGGTTGACCGCTTTCTCCACGGCCGCACCGCCGTCCTTGGCTTTGTCCGCCGCTTGGGACGACTGGGCGGCGACCTGATTGGCACTCGCGGCCATTTGCTGGACGCCCGCGGACATCTGCTGCACCACAGCAGAAGTTTCGTTGGCTGCGGCCATTTGTTCAGTGGCCCCTGCGGCCACCTCGGTAATCGAAGCGGCAATCTGGTTGGCCGCCTGAGCCGACTGCTCAGAGCTGGCGGTCAGTTCCTCCGACGAGGCCGCCAATTGCTCGGCATTTGTGTTGATTTGCCTGATGAGCGTCTTAAGTTGCATAACCATCGTATTAAAGGCCGATGCCAGTTGGCCAATCTCGTCCTGACTATCCACCTTGACCTGCTGTGTCAAATCTCCGCCTGCCACTTTTCGGGCCACGGCGGCCAATTGATTGACCGGACGGGAGATGCTGCGAGCGGCAAAAATGCCGATACCAAAGCCGAGAAGGGCACTTAGTGAGCCGGCGATCATGGAAGCCTTTTCGCTGTTATGGGCGGCCGTCACCGACTTTTTCATAGATTCATTAATCTGCCCTTGCCGCAAATCCATATATTCTTTTGCTTTATCTCGCAATTGCCGGCCAATATCAGTCAACTCGCCGTTCATAACCCGAAGAGCTTCCTGATCTTTACCCGCTTGCTTGAGGGGAATTATGACCTTTTCGGCTATCTCCGAATATTTTGCGTCCAAAGATAATAGTTGACTAACAATCTTTTTGCCTTGTTCTGTGCGTGAAACAGCCAACAACTCTTTCTCAAGCTTTTCACTCTCCTCCGTTACCCGCCGGAAATTATCTAGAGAAACTTTATCCCCGGAAATAAGAAAGCCACGCAGTGAAGCAAATTTGTTTTCTATATCCCGCGCGATATCCGCAGTTTGCATCAATCGCGGGATGTCCTCTTGTTCGGCTTTATCCAATAATTCTGCGGCGATATTGACGTTGTACATAACAAAACCGAAACCGACCACTCCGACGATCACAACCAGCATGAAGTAAGCTATCATCTTCCCCACTAAATTCATCTTCAAATCGTACGCCTCTCTTTCTCTCTAAACTTAGGATAATATATTAAATGCGAATAGCATGCCCTTTGCTGGCAACACCAGTAAGCCGCGAAAATACTGTACCCCCGAGGTATTCATCCGCACGGGACTTAGCCTAACTCCTAATGTCTAGTCTGTTTTTACGCGGCTGTCAGGGGTTCAAAAAGATGTAACATAATCAGTTTATGTTACATCTTTTTCTGAGTTTTACAAGGTATTTCTCGCTTCTCAAAATAACATATTAAACTTGGTAAGTTACATTAACTACAGGATGTGATTTGCATGGAATGTGTTGAGCCGATTCGTAGTAAAGAACAAATCAATGCTATTAAACATTATCTAAAAAATCATAATTTACGCAATTACTTACTTTTTGTTTTAGGTATTAATAGCGGTCTGCGAATTTCAGATTTATTATCTCTTAAAGTAGATGATGTAAAAGAGATAGACCGTATAATTTTGCGTGAAAGAAAAACTGGCAAATCAAAAGATTTTCCACTTTCAGACGCATGTAAAGATGCTATAGAGGAATACCTGAAAGATACCAATATTGGCAACAATTGGTTATTTAAAAGCAAAAAAGGGGACCGTCCTATTACGCGAATACAAGCCTATAGAGTTATAAATAAAGCAGCGCGTATGATCGGTATTAAAGAGGCTATCGGGACGCATACATTGCGCAAAACCTTCGGTTACTGGGCGTATAAAAATGGTGCGGATATAACTCAAATCCAAAAATTACTTAATCATTCAACCCCAAACATAACATTAGCTTATATAGGCATTACGAAGGAGAGCTTAGATAATATATATAAGAATCTAAACCTATAGCAAGAATTTTGAAATAAGTTGTCGAAATAGCAGGAAACTATAAGAAATGGTTGAATTGATATCTTTAGTTTTTATGAGATTTGGTAACATAAACTGATTATGTTACATCTTGCCAATTTGCGTTTCCATCCACTCCAATCCAATGTAAAAGTATGGATGCTTAATACCATTGCTTGACATTTATTGACCTTATAAGTTATCTCTCTATATCAATAAAGAAAACCACCCAGGGTTCCGGGTGGTTTTCCTAGTTTACTTAAAAAATGATATTGGATTGGCAAGTTTGAATAATGACCACTTTTAGGGTTCCCAGGTGAGTGGTGCGGGTTACTTGACAAACGTGCCATCAATACATAATGTGTGTGATTTTACCTACATCGTTTCAATTTTTTAAAGCGCGTATCCCAAGTATAGTCCTGGTAGCGAATAGTTTCGCGTGATTTATCGTAGGCGTAGAAAACCTCCTCGGATAAAGGAGTTATTGCGGGCTTGGCCGCCGGCGGTGGTCATGGCCTGTGGCGGCAGTGGGCGGCGCAGCGCCCACTGCTGACGCAGGCGCCGGATACGACGGCGCGGACGATTTACGGATAGGTAGTTCATGAAGTGCTTTTATGCCAATATCCCTCCTTGCTTTTCAACTCCCCCTGGTGCAGCCACAAATACTTTTTTACATAACACATCGTCATAACTTTTTTCGTCACATAGAATATACTAGATATTTTGTAAGGAGGTTATCTGATGGCAAAGTGGAGCCCCCGATCTTATGATAATAGTCACCATATGTGTTGCCATAACTATTCGGGATCCTTCAATACCGGCAGTGAAGGAATAGTGTGCCCCCATTGCGGTCATGAGTACGACCCCCGTCATTATTGCTGCCCCTGTTGCGGCCTGAACCTTGGCGAATTTATGGCCGAAGCCGATTGCGGCAGTGGCTGCATGCCGGGGCACAAACCACAAAATACCTGTCAGGATTGCGAAATAACAGGGCCGTTTCCCGGCAAAGGCCAGCCATATAAAGCCCCACCACAGCCGCTCATCAAACCGAAGTTCGGCGAATATATTCAGCCCTGGAACGGCTATGTCCCCGAGTGCACCCGCAAAGACAAGGCAGTATGCAAATATCTGCCCGCCCAGACCGCCAACATCAAAACCATCATTTATGACGGCATCGAAGTACAGACAAACAAATGGATGAACTTGGCCTGCGATGAAGCGGTGAAGTCGGTGCAATGCGGCGGAGGACCTTTTGCCGGCGTTATAGTGCAAATTGATGATGACACCAATGAAGTAATCCGCTATTGGATCCAGCACAACCATGTGCCTCAGGAAAGCGATCCCACCGCCCACGCCGAGTTGAGCGTGGTGCGCGATGCCTGTAAATCGCTCGGTGTTCTCAACCTCAGTAGAATAACCAAGGAACAATCACGCCTGCCGCAAAAAAGCTTGACTTCCCACTGCGAAATCTACAGTGCCGCCGAGCCATGCCCCATGTGCTATTCGGCCATTTATTGGGCGAGAATACCCGTGATTTATTTCGCCGCTACCAGATATGACGCCGCCCAGCAGGGTGTCGACTTTTCCGACCAGCCGCTATATGATGATATTTGTCTTCCCTATAAAGAAAGAAGAATCAAAGTTTATCAATGCACGACAGCCAATTCCCTAGATGCCTTTAATCTCTGGAAACGCAGCGAAAAAAGGCAGTATTAGCGCTTTATAAAGGAGCGTAATTTGTATGAGGCTCTGTAGGGAACCTCAACTGACGGGCCGGATAGTTTGGCCGGATGACATGCACTACGACGCGGCTCGCCAGGAGTGGAACACTCTTTTCAACAAGTTCCCGCTGGTTATAGCTTTCGCGCAGAATACCCAGGATGTCGTCAACGCCGTGCGCTGGGCGCGTTATTGGAACATACCCATCCGCATGCGCTCCGGCCGCCACAACTATGAAGGCTTGTCGTCCGTGGACGGCGGCATCGTCATCGACACCAGCGAAATGAAGCAGACGAGGATGGATAGCCGGCACGGCATCGCCATCGTTCAGCCCGGCGTCACGAATATCGACTCCTACCACATTCTCGGGTCCGAGGGGTTGGTGGTGCCAGGCGGGGTCTGCCCCACTCCATGCATCGCCGGAGTCACGCTGGGCGGCGGCCACAGCATGTTGGCCCGGCAATGGGGCCTCACCCTCGACCACCTGCTGGAGCTGGAAATGGTCGATGCCAACGGCTGCGTCCTCCGCGCCAGCGCCGACCGCCACGCCGACCTGTTCTGGGCTTACCGCGGAAGCGGCGGCGGCAACTTCGGCATCTGCACTTCCTTTTGCTTCCGCCTCCGCTGCATTGACACCGTTGGCTTCGCGGAAATCAGTTGGGACCTGGGCGACCTCGAATCGGTGCTGAAGACCTGGCAAAACTATACCCGTCCTGGAAGTGACGAACGGCTCACCCCAACCCTGTTTATATCTTCCGGCCTGCAGCCCGTGCAGACCAATTTCGCAGGCGAGCAGTCGTCGGATTTCTTTCCGGTGGTTATGCAGGGGGTCTTTCTCGGCCCGGCGGCCCAGCTGCGTCATCTATTGCAGCCTTTGTTGCGAACCGGTTCGCCACGGAAGATGACCATTGAGGAACTGCCCTGGCTCGAGGTTGTTGACCGATTGTCGGCACCCCAGCCGACAGTTCCCTCTCCCTTCAAGAGCACTGATTCCTTCATCTACGGTCAGTTGCCCGAGGCTGCCATCAGCACAGTCCGGCGTTTCATCGACGAGCCGCCCACCTCCTCGGTCACCGTCCTGTTTCATGGATTGGGGGGAGCAGTGGCCAGGGTGCCTAGCTACGCCACCGCCTATTTCCACCGCCAGGCTTGGTCCAAAATTGCCCTCTGGGCCACCTGGAACACCCCAAACGGGGCAGCGCCGGGCATCCGTTGGGAGGAAGATTTCCGCAAAGCGATGCTCCCCTACACCTGGGGTGTTTATGTCAATTCACCAAACCTTGCTATCAAAAACTGGCCCCAGGTTTACTACGGTGCTAACTTCGAGCGACTCACCCAGGTTAAGGCCTGCTACGACCCGGAAAACATTTTCAAATTCCCGCAAAGCATCCCGCCCGCCAAAACCGAGTGCCAACGGTGACTGCAGCTCCTCGCCCTGATCCCAGGCCCATTAAGACTAGTCCGGGTAACGTAAACTATTTTCCCTCAGCCCCTTACAGCATTGTCAGACCCGGCTGTAAGGGTTGTGTTTTTCCATCCTTATCGGCCACTCCGCATGTATTAATGACGCTGGTGGATTTACCCCCCTGTCCAGCACTTATGGCAAGTGCCTGGCTGTTAACAGCCAGGCACCTTCTTGTGACACTTATGCATTTTGAGCACCGCGTAGACCTCTTCCGGGTGGGAGGTTCTAGGCGATATTAGAATCACCTAGAGATCTTATAAACACCTGAAAAGCACTGTCAATGTGAATTTCCAGCTTTGACCACCTGGCCGTATGGTGTGAAAGAGCGTCCCAGTCGTTACGGCAATTTGATACTTTGAGGAAAATGGAAGACATTATCGGGGTCGTACTTTTGCTTGATACATTGCAATCTCGGCAAATGCTCCTGGAAATAAGCTTCCTCGTAACATGGTGTTTGGGCATAAGGGAAATTCACATAAGAGCCTTTGGTGATTTGATAGATATAGTCGTAGCCCTCTTTTATCCACGCCCGGTTCAACGGCTCCTCGTTTTTTTGCTCCCAGGAGGACGTAATCACCATGATATAATCGGCATTTCTGGCCGGAAAGGCTGTTGCGTCAGGTTCGATGCCCCGGATCGCTCCTCCCAGCGAGTATACCCGAATGGACGACTCCGTCTCGGAAGGAGCCTTATCCATGATAGCGGCAAGGGTATCCAGTTCTCTTCTTGGGAAATGGCAATACACAAATCGCCCCGGCGCCTGGAAGGCATCGCGTTTTGGATAGCCCGCGCCGATTCTTTCTACCGCGTTGATGAAAGGAATATATTCAATGATTCCCTGGGTGATTCCCGGTATATCCAATATCGGCTTGAGAATTTTCTGCGCTTCTTCCGGCAGTCCGTAAAAAAATGCGTTCATCCAGGCACCGCGCTTATATATGCCGCTGAACGAACTCAGACGCCGGTCCAAATTTGGCAACCAATCCTGCCAGATTCCTATAAAACTGTTTCTGGCCAGCAGGTTATTGTCCCATCGCAGTTGTATCAGGGTTATTTTATCAGCCTTCTTTAGTAAGCCGAACTTATAGTTGGTTATAATGCCAAAATTTCCACCCCCCGCTCCTCGTAGCGCCCAAAAGAGATCGGGGTTGCAGTTGCTGTTCGCTGCCAGCAATTCCCCGTCGGCGTTGATCATCTCGGCCCCGATAAGACTGTCCGCGGTCAGACCAAGCAGCCGGGCGGACAGGCCTATGCCACCTCCCAATACCAAACCGGAAATGGCAACCGATGGGCAGGTCCCGCCCGGGAAGGTATAGCCATATTCAGATAGACGTTCATATAGGGGTAACAGCCTTGCGCCGGCCTGGACCCCTACCGTATCTTCACCGGTATTAACGGTTATATCGTTCATGCAGCTGGTATCAATCACCAGGTCGCCGTTACCGGTTGAATATCCTTCATAATTATGGCCACCGGAACGGATGCGCAGCGGTATTTCCCGTTTTCTTGACCAAACAACGGCGTTAGCTACGTCACATTGGTCAAAGCAGTATACTATGGCCACCGGATACTTATCGACCGCGATGTTATACTCTTGCCTGGCCCGGTTATATTCAGGATCTTCGGGGAGTATTAGCTTGCCGGTCAAGCCCCGATATTTCAATTCGCTCCACCTTCCGCCATCTTTTTGTATATTTTATGTTAAGTATCTGTTAATTGTCACGTTATGGGACATACCCTTACAAGAAATTCACGGCCCACGGCGCCGTTTGTTGAACATAATAGCTACAGTCTCAAAGAGCGCAAGGAGTACATAAAGCAAAAACAGCGTGTCACCAGCACGCTGTTCGCGCAGAAACAACATTAACCCATCGCCACAAACATGCAAAATTTAAACGCCACTTTCGTGCAAAATCAAATCGGCGTTGACAGTAAAATAGAAGCTCCAAACTCCAAGAAAGCTTCTTGATGTCTTATTTGCCATCGCCGTGGGTTGAACATTGGGTGATAAAACTATTCATGCCGACTAAGAAACGAAATAGGCGGAACGAAAGATAGCGCTATAATTTGTTTGGCAAGTATCCTGCACTATATCACAAGAATCGCCGCGCCAGTTTGAGCACATGCCCTTCCTTAAGATGCACTGCGTCTTCCGGGCAAAGCTCCTGGCAGCAGTAACAACGAATGCATTTGTCGTAGTCGATATGAACCTTGCCATTTTTAATCGTCATAGCCTTGGGTGGACAATGAGCGGCGCAGCGTCCACAAGCTATGCATACATCGTCAATTTCCGGTCGGGCGGTCAAATGATTACGTCCAAGCCCGGCCGCCCATTTGGGCATCCGGTCGGTCAGCGACATCATGCTACGAGGCTCAACAAAGTTCAATCGTAAATTTCTGGCGCTTCCGACAAGGTCAATTCCCGAAATAGACGGGGTCAATCCTTTCTCAAGGGCAAGTTCCGTCAGCGGCAAACGGTCCGGGTTGAATCCCATCATCTCGGCCATGGCGATATCTACGGCGAAACAATTTGCTCCGGCCAATATGACGCCTGCTTTAACGGGCGTGCCGTTGCGCGGCCCGTTGCCTTCCATGCCGACAACGCCGTCAACAATAGATAATACCGGTTTGACGAGGTTGGCCAGGTCGATCAACATACCGGCAAATTCTTTTCGCGCCTGCATGCGCAGGTGAAATTGGCCTTTCTGCATGCCGACGATGAAGCCGAACATGTTTTTGGTCGCGCCGGTGATGCCCATGAAGGTGTGGGTCTTCATTTTGGCGAGGGAGATGACTTTGTCGGCCGCGGCCAGCGGCCGGGCGAGGGCGAATTTTTTGACGGTGAGGCCGTCGGGGTAAGGCATGTCGACCGAGGTGTCGAAAGGCTGCAGTTCCGCGCCTTCTTCGCGGCAGACGGCCATGATGCCGCATTTCTCGGCCGCCTTGAGGGTGCCGGTGGTACCGGGGGAGTCGCCGACGGTCGGGACGGCGCCGGCTTTTTTCACTTCGCGGATGACGGCGCGGACGATTTCCGGATGGGTGGTGACGGCCCGCTCGGGGGGCAGGGCTTCGAGCATGTTGACTTTGAGGAGGACGCGGTCGCCGGGGGCGACGAACCGCCCCAGGCCGCCGAGGAGGGCGAGGGCGTCGTTTATGCCTAGCGCCACCTCTTCTGGGGTATAGTTGGCGGTTTTCACGGCGGCGATTTTCATCGGGGATCACGCTCCAATTGGGCGAGCAGTTCGCCGGTGGTAGTCACCCGGCAGTATTCGCCGGCGAGGTTGGCGAGCGACATGGCATGGACTTCGGCGGCGCTCCTGAGACGGCCGTCGTAATCGGGGCGGGCGAAGGTGAAGGCGGCGTCGGCGACGAGGCGGGTGTCGAAGCCGAGGTCGCCGGCCATGCGGACGGTGGCTTCGACGGAGTTGTTGGTGATGACGCCGCAGACGACGAGACAGGCGAGGCCGGCGGCGCGGAGGGTTTGCTCGAGGCTGGTGCCGATAAAGGCGCTGTGGACGTGTTTGACGATGACCGCTTCGCCGGGCAGCGGCCGTACGCAGGCTTTGAAGCCGCTGCCGGGACCGCCGGGGCGGTAGGTAGAGCCGGGCTCGGTCGATTCGTGCCGGATGTGGAAGACTTTGCGGCCGCTAAGGCGCCAGGCGGCGAGGATGGCGGCCATGTTGTCCTCGGCGGCGGGGTTGTTGCGCGGCCCGTGCTGCGCCCAAACCGGGTCGTCGATGGCGTTCTGGACATCGATGACGAGGAGGGCAGCTGCGGCCGGCAGGCGACTCACAGGAATTTGCCCCTAAGGTAGGGCTCGGGCCAGGTCGTCTCCTCGCCGAGGACGAAGGCGGCCCTGAGCGGCCAGTAGGGGCTGCGCAGCAGTTCGCGGCCGAGGAAGACGAGGTCGACGCCGGTTTTGACGACTTGCTCGGCCTGGATGGGTTCGGTGATGAGGCCGCCGCCGATGACCGGCAGGCCGGTTTTTTCTTTGACGGCGAGGGCGAAGGGTATCTGGTAGCCGGGGAAGGCCCGCGGCGCGGCGGGGGTGACGGCGCCGGAGCTGACGTGGACGAGGTCGATGCCGCGATCTTTGACGAGGTTGAGCATGGCGGCGATGTCGTCGGGGGTGTTGCCGCCCGCTTCCCAGTCGGAGGCCGATACCCTGACGATGACGGGCATGGCGGCTGGGAGGGCGCCGCGGACGGCAGCGACGACTTCGCCGAGCAGGCGGCCGCGGCCGGCGGGGGAACCGCCGTATTCGTCGCTGCGTTTGTTGCTTAGGGGCGAAAGGAACTGGCTAATGAGGTAGCCGTGGGCGCCATGGATTTCGACGGCGTCGTAGCCGGCGGCGGTGGCCCGGGCGGCGGCGGCGGCGAAGCGGGCGACGATGGCGGCAATGTCATCTTTAGAAAGCTCGCGGGGGATGCGGTGTTTGTCGCTGAAGGCCAAGGCCGAGGGGGCGACGGGGTCGAGGTATTCGACTTCGCTCTTGCGGCCGGCATGGTTGAGCTGGATGGCGATCTTAGCCCCGTACTGGCGGGCGGCGGCGACGATGCGCCTGAGGCCGTCGATTTGGCCGTCGTGCCACAGGCCGAGGTCGCGGGCGGTAATACGGCCGCCGTCTTCAACGCCGGTGGCTTCCTGGATGATGAGGCCGACGCCGCCGACGGCGCGGGTGGCGTAGTGGATGTAGTGCCAGTCGCCGGCGAGGCCTTCGCGGCCGGCGGTGTAGTTGCACATCGGCGGCATGACGATGCGGTTTTTCAAGGTGAGGTCTTTGACGGTGAACGGGGTGAACAGCATGGTTTGCACCTCCCTGGATGATTATCGCTGCTAGAATATTTCCGGAAAGGAGGATTTTATTCCTGTTTCTGGCTGACGGGCGGCGGGAAAACTTTTATAATGGAGGTGCCGGCCACGACAACTGCCGGCGTCCGGAGGAGCGACAGATGGCGAAAAGCAAAACGAGCGCCGGGCTGATGATGTACCGGCGGAAAGCCGGCGAGCTGGAGGTATTCCTGGCCCACCCCGGCGGACCGTACCTGAAGAATAAGGACTGGGGCTACTGGGGCATCCCCAAGGGGGAGATCGAGGCCGACGAGGAGCCGCTGGCGGCGGCGATCCGCGAGTTCGCCGAGGAGACGGGGCTTACGGCGGGAGGCGAGTTCCTGCCGCTGGGCGAGGTGGTGCAGGCGAGCGGCAAGACGGTGTACGCCTGGGCGTTCGCGGGCGACTGGGACGAGGGCCGGGAGCCGGCGAGCAATCTGTTCCTATTGGAGTGGCCGCCCCATTCCGGCCAGCAGCAGTGGTTCCCGGAGATCGACCGGGCGGCTTTTTTTCCTGTGGCGACGGCGATGAAGAAAATCAACCGAGCTCAGGCGGAGTTTATCATAAGGCTGCAGGCGCTATTGGCCAACGGCCGTCAATAGGACGGCGAAGAATATATTTCAGCCCAAACAGGCTAAACTAATAGCCGAAAGGGGTGTGACGAAATATGTCCGAAAGCAGCCAGTCCGCGGCAGACTGCGCAAGCGGCGCCGGCTCGGTCGACCAGGATGTGCTGAGCGGCGAGGCCTGTGTGAAATGCGGGTTCAAGTGTATCGCAGGCTGTTCGTAGTAAACGGGAGGAGGAGAGGTCATGGCCAAGAACAAGGATAAAACTGCCAAGGGCGCTCCTGTGCAAGGCGACTTGGCCGCTTTCTCCGGCTTCGAGGAGAAGTGCGCCGGCGGCAAGGGCGGCAAGAGCAAGGCCGGGAAGTAGCGTTCAGCCGGAAGGGTGAAGGTACACTCTTCTGGCTCAGATCATTGACAAAGTCAGGCTGGTGAGAAAGGTCCAGATGCAAGGCGCACCGGAAGAGCGCGCCGCGCCGCGTACTGCGGGACGTACGCAAGCAAGCGCTCTGAGGAGCAACGCCGCAGGTGGGCCTTTATCGCCCGCCTGAGCCGGAAGGGTGAAGGTACGCCCTTCCGGCTTTTGTATACATGGCGGCGGGGGGAAAGTTGGCGCCGGGGGCAGGGAATTATTTTCCGGCAGCGAATAAATGCAGGAGAAGCGCCGCCGCGCTACGGCCGTGCGGACGGCATCCCAATATCTTAAGGAGGTACGTTTATGGCAAAACAGAAGGTAACTATTCCGGCTCTGAAGGAGATGAAGGAGCAGGGGAAAAAGCTCCGCATGGTTACGGCGTACGATTATCCTACCGGTATCCTCGTGGATAAGACGGATATAGAGCTGATCCTGGTCGGCGATTCGCTGGGCATGGTGGTGCTGGGCTATGACGGCACGGTGCCGGTGACGATGGAGGAGATGATCCACCATTGCAAGGCGACTGTGCGGGGGGCCCGCAATACGCTGATCGTCGGCGATATGCCGTTCGGGTCGTATAACACGAGCCTGAGCGACGCTGTACATAATGCCAACCGGCTGATGAAGGAGGGCGGCGCCGACTGCGTGAAGCTGGAGGGCGGCCTGACGGTGGTGGAGACGGTGCGGGCGATCGTGAACGGCGGCATCCCGGTTATGGCCCATATCGGCCTGACGCCGCAGACCGCGTCGGCCCTTGGTGGCTTCAAGGTGCAGGGCAAGGACGCGGCGGCGGCCGAGCGGATGATAAACGAGGCGCTGAAGCTGGAGGAGGCCGGGGCGTTCGCCATCGTTCTCGAGGCTATCCCCGCGCCGCTGGCGGAGATCATTACCAAGAAGCTGACCATCCCGACGATCGGCATCGGCGCCGGCGTTCACTGCGACGGCCAGGTGCTGGTGACGCACGATATGATCGGCCTGTTCGACCGCTTCGTGCCGAAGTTCGTGAAGCAGTACGCCAATGTCAGCCAGGATATCGTGGCCGCGTTCAACGCCTACGCGGAAGAGGTGGCTACCGGCAAGTTCCCGGGGCCGGAGCACAGCTTCACGATGAAGGACGAAGTGCTGAAACGCTTGTATTAGCCCGGAGGTGAGGCTGTGAAAATCGCCATCATCGGCGCCGGCGCCATGGGCAGCCTGTTCGGCGGCCGCCTGGCGCTGGCGGGGGAAGAGGTCTGGCTGCTGGACGTGTGGGAAGAGCATGTCCGCACGATTAACGACAAGGGCCTGGTCATCGCGACCGCGGGCAAGGATTTTGTTGCCCGGCCCAAGGCGACGACTCGTCCCGAAGACATCGGCACCGCCGATCTCGTGGTCATTTTCGTCAAGTCGACGGCCACGAGGGCGGCCGCCGGCACGGCGGCGACGCTGCTCGGCCCTGAGGCCGCGGTGCTCACGCTCCAGAACGGGTACGGCAACGCCGAAACGATCGCTGCCGTGGTCGGCCCGGACCGGGTGATCGCCGGCACGACGGCCCAGGGAGCGACGCTGCTGGGGCCGGGGCGGATAATGCACGGCGGCAGCGGCGAGACGCATATCGGCGAGCTGGGCGGCCGGAAGACCGACCGCTCGCAGCAGGTCGCCGCCTGCCTGACGCGGGCCGGCATCCCGACGCTGGTCGACGACAACGTCGCCGCCCTCATCTGGGGCAAGCTGATCGTCAACGTGGGCATCAACGCCCTTACCGGCATCACCGGCCTGAAGAACGGCGAACTGGCCGACCACGACGAAGCGAAGCAGGTGCTGGCGATGGCGGTGGAGGAGGCCGTGAAGGTGGCGGCCGCCGCCGGGATCAGGCTGCCGTACGACAACGCGGTGGAGAAGGTGCTGGCCGTGGCCGTGGCTACCGCCCAGAACCGTTCGTCGATGCTGCAGGATCTGTCCGCCGGGCGGCTGACGGAGATCGACGCCATCAATGGCGCCCTGGTCCGCGAAGGGGAGCGCCGCGGGGTGGCGACGCCGGTCAATCAGGTGCTGACATTGCTGATTAAGGCGCTGGAGAAGCTGCCCCGCGAGAAGGGGAAGTAGCAAAACGATAACCCGCCTCACAGGTGATGTGGGGCGGGTTTTGGTTTGCATTGACGCCGGCCGCACCTTCCGCATACCCTGTAGCATGCGAAAGGAGGAAGCGGTCCGCGATGTGGAAGCTTATCGTCAACGCCCCCAATGTCTGCGTAGGGATGATAACGCTCGTTTTCCTGGCCATCTGGCTGGTGGCCTGGACGTTGAACGCGGTGAAAAATACCCATTTCGACCTGGCCAGCCTGCGGGATATGTATATCTGGCTGATGACGCAGCTCAACGCCACCCATGCCATCAATTCGGTGTTCAACAGTCCCCGCGGCAATATGCCCCGCTGGGGCGGCCCGCATGCCGACCAGTCTAGCGGCGGCTGACGGCCGGCGGTGGCCGCCGCCTGGGCGGGGGCGACGGCGAATTGGCGCTCGACGGCGCGAGGGTGTCGGCGGGGATGGTCACGGCGATCTCCTCAAAAGCCCATGAGGTGTTTTATCTGACGGCAGTTTTCCGGCGAGGTTAATAGTTCCAGGAGCTTGTAGGCTACGTCCAGGGCGGTGGCCGGCGACGATGAGGTGATGATGTTGCCGTCGACGACGATCGGCTGGTTGACGACGTCGACGCCGAACGCCGCCAGCTGCTTTTGCCGGTAGCCGTCCCGCAGGTGATACGTCGTCCCCCGGCGGCCCCGCAGGACGCCGCTTTTCCCCACAGGCAGTGCGCCGACGCACACGGCGGCGATATATTTCCCCGCCTGATCGAACCTGCGGATGAGGGACAGGAATTCTTCGCTGTAGGCGTCGTTGTAGAAACCGTAGGATTCGTAACCACCCGGGATGGCCAGGGCCGCGAATTCGTCGACGTCGACATCTGCGGCCAGCAGTTCGGGTATGACGGTAAGGTGCCCGGTGCACATCAGTTGCTTGTGGAGGCCGCAGGCGACCAGGCGGGTCGAGCCGTCGCCTTCCTCCGCGTTCCAGTCGAGCACGTCGGTAAAGACGCTGGCTTCGTAGGCTTCGAAGCCGTCGGCAAGCAACAGCAATATTTTTTTCATGCCGTACCCCTCCCATATTTTACATTGCGCCTTTTTTCGGCATTAGGGAAAAGCCGGCGGATATGCTTATCCACCGGCTTTGTTTTAAGCTTTGCCTTGAATCATGGCTATGAAGTATTTGTGAATGCGGTCGTCGGCGGTGAGTTCGGGGTGGAAGGCGGTGACGAGAAAGTTGCCCTGGCGGGCGATGACAATGTTGTCGTCGACGGCGGCCATTATCTTCACGTCCGGCCCGGCGCTTTCGATGTAGGGAGCGCGGATGAAGACGGCCCGGACGGGCGCGGCGCCGAATTCGGGGACTTCGAGGTCGGCCTCGAAGCTTTCCCGCTGGCGGCCGAAGGCGTTGCGCCTGACGGTGATGTCCATCAGTCCGAGGCGCGGCTGGTCGCTGCCGATGATGTCTTTGGCGAGAAGGATCATGCCGGCGCAGGTGCCGTAGATGGCCATGCCGGCGGCGGCCCGGTCCTTGATTTTGTCCATGAGCCCCCAGTCGACGAGCATTTTGCCGATGGTGGTGCTTTCGCCGCCGGGGATGACCAGGCCGGCGAGGCCGTCGAGATCGCCCGGTTTCCTGACCTCGACGGCCTCGGCCCCGCAGCGCTCGAGCATCCAGCGGTGTTCGCGGAACGCGCCCTGAAGGGCGAGTACGCCGATTTTCACAATTACCAGCCCCGCTCCTGCATGCGCTCGCTGGGCGCGATGTTCGCTATTTCCAGGCCGGGCATGGCTTCGCCCAGGTCGCGGGAGACGTCGGCGAGAACCTTGGGGTCGTTATAGTAGGTGGTGGCGGCGACGATGGCCTTGGCGCGACCGGCGGGGTCGGCGGACTTGAAGATGCCGGAGCCTACGAAGATGCCGTCGCAGCCAAGCTGCATCATGAGGGCGGCGTCGGCGGGGGTGGCGATGCCGCCGGCGGCGAAGTTGACGACCGGCAGGCGGCCGAGCTTCTTGGTTTCGCGGACGAATTCGAGAGGGGCGCCGATATTTTTGGCGAAGGCGGCAACTTCGTCGTCAGGCAGGTTCTGGAGGAGGCGGATCTCGCTCATGACGAGGCGGATGTGTTTGACGGCCTCGACGACGTTGCCTGTGCCGGGTTCGCCTTTGGTGCGAATCATGGCCGAGCCTTCGCCGATGCGGCGGAGGGCTTCGCCGAGGTTTCTGGCGCCGCAAACGAAGGGTACCTTGAAGTTGTGCTTGTTGATGTGGAATTTGTCGTCGGCCGGGGTGAGGACTTCGCTTTCGTCGATGTAGTCGACGCCTAAGGATTCGAGGATCTGGGCCTCGACGAAGTGGCCGATGCGCGCCTTGGCCATGACCGGGATGGTGACGGCGTCCATGATTTTGAGGACGATGGTGGGGTCGGCCATGCGGGCGACGCCGCCGGCGGCGCGGATGTCGGCGGGGACGCGCTCGAGGGCCATGACGGCGCAGGCGCCGGCTTGTTCAGCGATTTTAGCCTGTTCCGGGGTGGTTACGTCCATGATGACGCCGCCCTTGAGCATTTCCGCCAGGCCGGCTTTTACACGAAAAGTGCCTTGTTCCATTTGCGATTATACCTCCTGTATGTGTGCGATTCAGTCTTAACATGGGACATAATTTGTATTTTATACGACGGCGGTCCGGCTGTTCCTGCCTGGCCGGGAAAAAAGCAGGTGTCAGCCGGGGGTGTAAGCTTCGCGGAGCGCCGCGGCGAGCCGCCGGATGCCGTCGGAGATTTCCGTTTCGTCCAAAGGAGAGATGGACAACCTGAGGTAGGTGCCGGGGGTTTCGCCGCAGAAGAAGCCGGCGCCGGTGGCCGCTTCGACGCCGTGGACGGCCAGGAGGGCCTGCCAGTCGGCCGGCGGGCGGGGGGGCGGCTTGAGGCGCAGCCAGATGAGGAAGCCGCCGCTCGGCTCGGTCCATTCGGCCCATTCGGGGGCGATGTGGCGGTGCAGGGCGCGGACGGTCGCCTGCATTCTTTTGCGGTAGGCGCGGTGCATTTTGCCGATGTGGCGGTCGTAGTGGCCGCTGTGGCAGAATTCGTGGATGGCGGCCTGGAGGATGGTGCTGGGGGCGATTTCGCTGAAACGGTGGATGGCGACGAGCCGCTCGACGCATTCCCGCTCGGCGGCCAGCCAGCCGATGCGGACGCCGGGGAAGAGGACTTTGGAGAAGGTGCCGCAGTAGATGACGAGGTGGCGTTTATCCATCGATTTGACCGGCAGGACGACGCGGCCGCTGTATTTCATTTCTTCTTCGAAGCCGTCTTCGAGGATGGGGATGCGGTGGGCCTCGCACAGGGAGAGCAGGCGCTCGCGGTGGGCCTGGCCGGTGGTGATGCCGGTGGGGTTCTGGAAGGTGGGCATAGTGTAGACGAGGGCCGGCCGCTCGCCGGCGAGGGTGGCCGCGAGGGCGTCGAGGTCCATGCCGCCTTCGCGCAGAGGGATTTCGACCGGCTTGAGGCCGTAGAAGCGCAGCAGGGGGAAGATGTAGTTGTAGGTGGGGGATTCGACGGCGACCGCCCGTCCGGGGGCGGCGAGCATGCGAAAGACGAGGTCGAGGCCGTGCTGGGAGCCGTTGGTAATGAGAATTTCATCGGCGGTGACGGCTATGCCGTGGCTTTGGAGACGACGGGCGAGGTATTCGCGCAGGGGCGGAAAACCGGCCCTGGCACCGTAGCCGAGCAGGGCGTCGCCGTGGTTCTTCAGCGCCCGGTCGAGGCAGGCGCGAAAGCTTTCCAGGGGGAAGAGGCGGCGGTCCATGTCGAGGCTGGCAAAGCTGATGACGGCGGGGGCGGCTTCGCGGCCGGCCGACGGGGCGAGGCGGCGGTGGGCCTGCCAGAGGGCGGCCGCGGCCGGGGAGGCGGCGGCTTGCCAGTCGATGAGGCCCTTTTCGCCGCTGTCGGCAGCGGTGGCCATCTGCATACGGTCGCGGACCCGCGGGCAGGAGCCGGGGCTGAGGTCGATGAAGCCGAGGGCCCAGAGCTCCTGGTAGGCGGTGGCGACAGTGGAACGGTGGATGGCGAGTTGGTCGGCCAGCCGCCGGGTGGAGGGGAGCTTTTCGCCGGGCAGCAGGACGCGGCCGGCGATCATGTCGCGCACGCCGGCGATGATCTGCTGGTAGATGGGCTGGGGGCTGCGTTCGTCGATAGTGAGCAGCAGCATGGGGCTTCCTCCCGGACGAGGTGGATCATGATAGAAGCATACTCCCAATCCGGCCTGTCGTCAATTGCCAGTTTTGCGATATTTGGAACCGACCAGTTTGCAGGGGAAAAATAAACGCCCCGGAAATGGGGCGTTTTCGTTAATATTGAAATGCGCACGGCCATGGAGAAGGCCCCAGATGCAAGGTGCACCGGAGGCTGACACCGGAAGCGTACACGGAACGTACGCTGAGGATGGCAGCCGAGGAGCAACGCCGCAGATGGGGTCTTATCCGCGGCCGCCTATTTCTTCATCTTAGCTCTAACGGCGCGGACGATCTGGCGGGCGAAGGGACCCAGATTCTGGTCGGCGTAGGCTTTCAGTATGCCGGCGGCGACCATGCGGATGGCGCTCTTGACGATGGCCGGATCGGTGATGCCCTGCTGACGCAGGCTTTCTTCGATGTGGACGGCCGCCTCTAAAGCTTTTTCCCCGGCGATGTTGTTGACCAGGCTGACGATGTCGGCCTTGCCGACGATGACCTGGCCGACGGCGGCGAATATTTCCCGGGCAATGGGCACGAGTTCGGCCGGCTGGCTGTCGATGACGACAACGGGGTCTAGCCCGAGGGCCATCTCGCCGGCCTGGCCGACGAATTTTACGCCAATGCAGCGGACGGGCGGAACGGCTGTTTCCTCAAGGACGTGCTTGGCGACGTTGGTGGCGATGTTGATTACGGTGATGGGTGCTTTGAGCTGGTTGAAGTCTTTGATGCAGTTGATTACTTCCGGATCGGGCACGGCGAGGACGACGGTGCCGATGGCGGCAATTTCGTCGATGGAAGCGGCCGCCGGAATGCCGAGTTCGTTTTGCATGGTGGCCAGGAAGGCGGCGTCACGGTCGAAGATGGTGAGTTCGACGTGGTCGCGGAGGCGGCGGGCCAGTTCCCGGCCCATACGGCCGATGCCGATGAGTCCCACTTGCATAGTGTTCACCCCGCTGCGTTGCAGTTTATTTGAGAAGGTCGGCGATACGCCGGCCGGTGACGGGCGAGAGGGCGATGCCGTCGCCTTCGTGGCCGGCGGCGATGATGAGGCCGGGGATGTCCGCGGCCGGCCCGATGACGGGCAGTCCGTCGGGGGTGTAGGGTCTGAGTCCGGCGAAGGAGCGGATGATGTTGACGCTGGCCAGCGCCGGCAGGAGACGGCGGGCGTGGGCGGCGACGGCTTCGAGGCCGGCAAGGGTGGTGGCGCGATCGAAGCCGGCGAATTCGCGGGTGGAGCCGATGAGAAGGCCGCCGTCGGCCGTCTGCTCGACAGCCAGACCAACGCCCAGGCGGTTGTGGCGCTCGATGGGGTCGAGGTCCTGGGGACGATATTTGGCGACGAGGTAGCAGGCGCACAACAGGACGTGGCGGATGGTGGGCGGCAGCGGCTCGGTGACGAGGATCTGGCCGCGGCGCGGCTTGATGGGCAGGTCGAGGCCGAGGGGCCGGACGAGGCCGGGAGTCCAGATGCCGGCGGCAGCGACTACATACTGACAGTATATGTCGCCGGCGGCGGTGGTGACACCGCATACCCGGCCGCGGTCGGCGATGAGGCCGGTGACTGCGGTGCCGGGCCGGAGGTCGGCGCCGTGGCGGCGGGCAGCCCGGCTGAAGCCCTGGGCCAGCCTGACGGGATTGACCTGGGCGTCGGCGGCGCAATAGGTGGCGCCCCACAGGTCGGGGGCGAGGGCGAGCTCGCGGCGGCGGGCCTCGTCTATCGGTAGTATGTCCACTTTGAGGCCGGAGGCGGCCTGTTTGGCGACGTGGCTCTGCATGAGGGCGGCCTGGGTGTCATTTTCGATGATGATCATGCCGCCCTTGGGCTGGTATTCGATGTCGTAGTCGAGCTCGGCCACGAGGTCCCGGTATAGGGCGGCGCTTTCCATGGCGAGCTCGAGATGGGGACCGGGATTCTTGGACTGCATAATAATGAAGCCGTCACAGGCCCCGGAGGTGCCGGCGGCGATGTGGTCCTTTTCGAGGAGCACGACGCTGCGGCCGGCTTTGGCGGCGTAGTAGGCGACGGCCGTGCCGATTACGCCGCCGCCGATGACGGCGATGTCGAAGGTTTGTTTATTCATCGTCTTCACCTCCCGCCAGCGTGCCGAGGGGGAGGGTGCGCACCGGCGGCCGCGCGGTGGCGGGCAGGACTTCGGCCGGGTGCTGGCCGGTTTCCTCGGCGATGATGCGGCTGACGAGCCGCCGGCAGGTGCGGCCCTGGCAAAGGCCCATGCCGGCCCTGGTGGCGAGCTTGACGGCGGCGACGGTGCGGGCGCCTTCGCGCACGGCCTGGCGTATTTCGGCCTCGCTGACTTCGTTGCAGCGGCAGATGTATATCGCGTCGCGGCCGCGCGGCCGGAAGTTGCGCACGATGTCGGCAAGCTTCCGGGGCACGGCAAGGGTGACGACGGCCGTGCCTTCGAGGCCGGCAGCGGTGTTGACCTTGAGGACGCGGGCGGTGCCGGCCGGTTTGCCGCTGCGGTCGAGGGCGTCGACGACATCGCCGGCCGCCGGCAGGGGCAGGTATTCATAGGGGAGCATGATGGTAGCCTCGTCGCCGCTGGCGTCGACGACGAAGATGGCCAGCCCTGGGCAACGGCTGATGCACAGGCCGCAGCCTTTGCATTTGGCGCGGTCGAGGGCCGGCAGGGCGGTGATGTCGTCGCCGACGGTGATGGCGCCGAAGGGGCAGGCCTTTTCGCAGGGGTTGCAGGGGATGGACTGGACGCATTCGATGACGGCGACCGGGCCCTGGGCGAGCCTTTCCGCCGGCGGTAAGACGGCGGCCAGTTCGGCGTCGCTCAGGCGTCCGCTGTATTTTACTCCCGGCATGAGGCCGCCTCCTTCCTTTGGGCGAGGATTTCCGCCTTGGCGGTGCGGCGGCCGAGGCCGAACGGCCCAGAGCGCAGCACATCCATACGGGAGCGCACGGCGGCTTTGTCAGCCTCGGCTGCTGCTGCGCCGTAGCCGAGGGCGGCGGCGGCGGCGATGCCGGCCAGGCGGCCTTCCTCCATGGCGGTGCTGGCTTCCTCGACGCCGGTGATGTCGCCGGCGACATAGACACCGGACAGAGTGGTTTCCATGTCGGCGTCGTGGAGCGGCACGTGGCCGCCGAGGCGGGGCGAGAAGACGAACTGGCAGCCGGCCATCCAGGCAAGTTCGGTGAGGGGGGTGAGGCCGACGGCGATGCCGACGGTGTCGATGGCAAGGGTGGTTTCGCCGCCGGGGACGGGCTGGAAGCTTTCGTCGAGCTTGGCGAGGACGACGCCCTCGACTTGGCCGCGGCCGAAGGCGCGGGCAATGGTGGTGCCGACGAGGATGGGGACGCCGGCGCGGCGGATCTTGGCGGCGTGGACGCCGTAACCGCCGATGGCGGACGCGGCTTCGACGAGGGCGACGACCTCGGCACCGGCCTGGAGGAGCTGGTAGGCGACGATGAGGCCGACATTGCCGGAGCCGAGCATAACGACGCGTTTGCCCGGCAGGACGCGGTGGACGTTGATCATGGTCTGGATGGCGCCGGCGCCCATAACGCCCGGCAGGGCGGCGCCGGGAAAGGCGACGGCGTTTTCGGAGGCGCCGGTGGCGAGGATGATTTTTTTTGCCGCCAGCGTTATTTGTTCGCCGCCGCGGACGACGGCTACCTTGTTGGCGAAGAGACCCCAGACGACGCTGTTGAGCCACACTTCGACACCGAGTTCGGCGGCTTCGGCGAGCAGCTTTTCGCCGATGGCGAAGCCGCGGACGCCGGCCTTGTGCTCGTGGGAGCCGAAGAATTTGTGGATCTGCTTGAACAGTTGGCCGCCGGGCTTGGTGTTTTCGTCGACAACGAGGGTGCGGGCGCCCCTCCGGGCCGCTTCGACGGCGGCCGCGAGGCCGGCCGGGCCGGCACCGGCGATGACGATGTCGTAGTTATTGGTCACCGGCCGGCACCTCCTTGAGATTGGAGGTGATGACCATGCCGTCGCGGACGGCGGTGACGCAGGTGCGGACGTTGGGAACGCCGTCGACGGTCATGATGCAGTCGGTACAGCGGCCGATGCCGCAGAAAACCCCGCGCGGTTCGTGGAAACGCGGGGTGCGGCGGAAGACGCGGCGGCCGCTGGCGAGGAGGGCGGCGGCGATGGGCTCGCCTTCGACGGCGGCGAGCGGTTCGCCGTCGAGCCAGATGGTGACCTGCCGTCCGGGCGGGGCGTCGCCCAGGACAGGGTGGTTGGTTACACGCATTACTATTCCCCCAGATATGCGCTGCGTACTTGTTCGTTATCGGCCAGGTCGGCCGCGGCCCCGGTGAGCGCGACGGTGCCGGTTTCGAGGACGTAGCCGCGGTGGGCGATGGAGAGGGCCATGTGGGCGTTTTGTTCGACGAGGAGGATGGTGGTGCCCATTTCGTTGATGTCGACGATAGTTTCGAAAATCTGCCTGACAAGGAGGGGAGCCAGTCCCATGGAAGGTTCGTCGAGGAGGAGGACGCGCGGCTTGCTCATGAGGCCCCGTCCCATGGCGACCATCTGCTGTTCGCCGCCGGAGAGCGTGCCGGCGGCCTGCTTTTTGCGTTCGGCCAGGCGGGGGAACATGTGGTAGACGCGGTCGAGGTCCTGTTTTACTTCTTTGTCTTTGCGGGCATAGGCGCCCAGGATGAGGTTGTCGGCGACGCTGAGGCGGGGGAAGACCCGCCGGCCTTCGGGGACGAGGACGATGCCGCGCTGAACGATGGCGGCGGTGGAGATGGCGGCGATGTCTTCGCCGGCCAGGCGGATGCTGCCGGTTTTGCTGCGCAGGAGGCCGACGATGGTTTTGAGGATGGTCGTCTTGCCGGCCCCGTTGGCGCCGATGATGGTGACGATTTCCCCTTCGTCGACGGTGAGGCTGACGCCTTGGATGGCGTGGATGTTGCCGTAGTAGACGTTGATGTTGTCAATTGCGAGCACGGGTTTTCACCACCTCGGTGCCGATATAGGCCTCGATGACTTTCGGGTCGCGGCGGACGTCGTGGGGCAGGCCTTCGGCGATCTTGACCCCGTGGTCGAAGACGACCACCCGCTCGGCGACGCCCATGACGAGGCGCATCTGGTGCTCGATGAGCAAGATGGTGAGGCCGCGCTCCTTGAGGCGGGCGATGAGCCTGAGGAGTTCGTCGACTTCGCGGGGGTTCATGCCGGCCGCCGGCTCGTCGAGGAGGAGGAGGCTGGGTTCGCTGGCAAGGGCGCGGGCGATCTCCAGGCGCCGCTGGGCGCCGTAGGGGAGGTTTTTGGCGACGGTGGCGCGGTGGGCGGTGAGACCCACGAAGTCGAGTACTTCGGCTACTTTTTCTTCGTTGCGCCGTTCTTCCTCTTTGAGGCGGGGGGAGTGGAGGATGCCGTCGAAGAGGCCGGATGTGCCCCGGCTGAAGCGGCCGACGACGATGTTGTCGCGGACGGTGAGGTTGGCGAACAGGCGGATGTTCTGGAAGGTGCGGGCCATGCCGAGGGCGGTGATGTCGTGGGCCTTGAGGGCGGTGACATCCCGGCCCTTGAAGAGGATGGTGCCGGCTGTGGCCGGCATTATGCCGCTGACGACGTTGAAGAAGGTGGTCTTGCCGGAGCCGTTGGGGCCGATGATGGCGACGATTTCGCCGTCGTCGATGTGGAGGTCGACGCCGCCGACGGCCCTGAGGCCGCCGAACGCTTTGCTGAGCTGTTTGGTTTCGAGCAGCATGTCTGTCACCTCCTAGCGACGGAATACGGTTTCGGCGCCGAGGATGCCCTGGGGCCGGACCCGCATCATGATGATGAGCAGCAGCCCGAACAGCACCAGCCAGGGGTCGTAGCTCAGGCCGAGGAAATCCTTGAAGTACCGCAGCCCTTCGGGGATGAAGGTGAGCAGGAAGGCCCCGAGGAAGGAGCCGGGGATGCTGCGGGCGCCGCCGACGACGACCATGGTGAGCATCATGATCGATTCGTTGGAGCTGAGGGTGTCGGGGCTGACGAAGGAGAGGTAGTGGACGAAAAGGCTACCCGCCAGGCCGGCGAAAAAGGCGCCGAGCACGAAGGCCAGCAGTTTGTAGTAGGCGAGGTTGACGCCCATAGTGGCGGCGGCGATTTCGTCTTCGCGGATGGCGGCGAAAGCGTGGCCGACGCGGGAATCTTCGATGCGCGCCATGAGGAAGGCCAGGAAAAGGGCCAGGGCCAGGGCAGCGACGATGAAGGCTTCTTTGCCGGTGGGGCCGATATGGGCGAAGCTGACACCCAAGGAGGGCGAGATGAGGCCGGGCAGCCCGGCCGGGCCGCCGGTGATCTCGAGGTTGAGGGCGATGAATTTGAAGACTTCGCCGCAGCCGTAGGTGACGACGACGAGGAAGGGGCCGCGCACCCTAAGGGCCGGCGCGCCCAACGGCACGCCCACGGCCGCGGCTACGAGGCCGGCGGCTAGGAAGGAGGGCCAGAAGGGCAAGTGCCAGACCTGGGTGAGGAGGGCCGAGGTGTAGCCGCCGAGGCCGAAGAAGGCGGCATGACCGAGCGAGGTCTGGCCGATGTAGCCGGAGACGAAGTTGAGGCTGAGGGTGGCGACGCTGTAGATGAGGCTTACGAACAGGATGTGCTTGAAGTAGGGGGTGAAAATGTAGTCCTCGGTGAGGGCGAGGGAGTCGACCCAGGTCATGAAGAGGATGACGGCGCTGAAGCACAGGGCGGCTTTGGGGCCGCCGAGCAGCTTCGACAGGTTCGGCCGCCACTTGACGATAGGCGGTGCAACTACGGCCAAAGAGTTACACCTCCTATACCTTTTCCTCGAATTTGAAGCCCATCAGGCCGGTGGGCTTGACGACGAGGACGAGGACCATGACGACGAAGGCGATGGCGTCGCGGTAGCCGGAGGAGATGAAACCGGAGGTGAGGTTTTCGACCACGCCGAGGAGCAGGCCGGCGATCATGGCGCCGGAGATGCTGCCGACGCCGCCGATTACGGCCACCGCCCAACCCTTGAGGCCGGCCATGGCGCCCATCATCGGGTCGATGGCGTACAGGACGCCGACGAGGACGCCGGCGGCGCCGCCCAAGAGGCCACTGACGAAGAAGGTGAGGATGACCAGCCGCTCGACTTCGACGCCCATGAGGGTGACGGTTTCGAAGTCCTGCGAGGCGGCCAGCATGGCCTTGCCCATCATGGTCTGGGTGATGAACCACTGCAGGAAGGCCATGATGACGAGGGTGACGGCGAAGATGAACAGCTGTAGGCTGTTGATGGTGAGCTGCTGGCTGCCGATGGTGAGCGTAAGGACCGAGAAGTCGAGCGTGGGCGGGTAGGCCCGCGAATGGGGTTCCCAGACGAGGGCTCCGAGGTAGCGCAGGAAGGTCGATGCGCCGAGGGCGGTGATGAACGCAGCCATGCGCGGGCTGGTGCGGAGAGGTTTGTAGGCCAGGCGGTCGATCATGACGGCGGTGAGGCCGCTGACGAGCATGGCGATGCCGAGGGCGACGAACAGGTTCATTTTGAAGCTGGCGATAAGAAAAAAGCCCACAAACGCGCCAACCATGAATACTTCGCCGTGGGTCCAGTTTATGAGGCCGACAATTCCGAAAACGACCGTCCAGCCGATGGCAATCAGGGCGTAGATACCGCCCAGGGCCAGGCCGTTGATCATCTGTTGCAGCAAGATCAAGCCGCATCACCCCCGCGTTTCTGGCATCCGGCCGGGCCGGGAAGCGACCGATGCCGCTTCCCGGCGGGCCAGGCACGAATTATTTATACAGTTCGAATTTGCCGTCTTTGACGGTGATGTAGAGGTAGGGCCGCACCCAGTCGCCCTTGGCGTCGAAGGTAACCGTGCCGGTGATGCCTTTGTAGTTGGATTTGGCCATCGCCTCCTTCAAGCTTTCGCGGCTGACCGCACCTTTGGCGGCGGCCTCTTCCATGGCCTTGGCGAGGACGTACATCTGGTCGTAGCCCAGGGCGGCGAAGGTGTCAGGCTCCATGCCGAATTTCTCTTTGTATTTCTTGACGAAGCTCTGGACGGCGGGATCGGGGTTGGTGGCGATGAACGCGCCCAGGAAGATGGCGCCTTCGGCGGCTTTGCCGGCGATTTCGACGTATTTGGGGCTGAACAGGCCGGTGGGGCCGACGATCGGGATGGTGAGGCCCATCTCGCGGGCCTGCTTGGTGATCAGGCCGCCGTCGGTATAGGTGCTGCCCACCACGAGGGCGTCGACGTTTTGCGCCTTGACGGCCGTCAGCAGCGCGGAGAAGTCCTTGTCGGTGGCCAGGTATGCCTGGGAAGACGCCAAGGCGATGCCGTGCTCTTTGAGGCGGCTTTCAAGCGAGGTCAGCAGCCCTTTGCCGTAGTCGTTGTTGGGGTAGAGGAAGACGACTTTTTTCGCGTTAATTTTTTCTTTGACGAGGTCGGCCATCAAGCCGCCCACCTTGTCGTCCTGCACGGCCATGCGGAAGAAGTAGGGGCTTATGCCGCTGAGCTTGGGGGTGCTGGAGGATACGACGGTGTGGGGGAGCTTGGCTTTGTCGGTAATGGGCACCATGGCCAGCGTGCTGGAGCTGAGACAGGAGCCGGCGATGGCGAGAATGTTCTTCTGGTCGGCGAATTTCTGCGCCCCGGCGGCGGCCTGTTTGGGATCGCCGGAATCGTCGTGGAAGAGGATTTCGATCTGCTGGCCTTTTATGCCGCCCGCTTTGTTGATCTCCTCGCGGGCCAGTTCCATGCCGTTCTTGTGGCTGACGCCGTAAGTGGCGGCATCGCCGGAAAGCGGGTTGACCATCGCGATGGTCAGCTTTTTATCCCCGGAGGAACCGGACCCGCCGCCGCAGCCGGCAATCGCGACTACGAATACTAGGGTTAAAATCAGGGCCAATAACCGTTTATTCTTTTCCAAACTGCTCTCCTCCATTTTTACATACCGCTTAATACCCCGTGCGCATATAATCGGATATTTCGAAGACCGCCCCCTCCCGGACTGCAATATCCATTTAGTGCAAATACTACCAATGAAGCCTATAATCCTGCCTGCCCCGGACAATGTCCGCAGATTCTTTCTAATTGTATGTGCCGGCCCGCGGCCGCAGGATAAGCAGCCTCGAAAAAACAAAAAGAGCGCCAACATTTCGTTGTCGCCCCGTTGCTCTTTTATGTATTCGCGCCGCGGTCGCATTTTCCTGCCGACAAAAAGGCGATCAACGGCGAAAGGCGGCGAATTTTTCCCTGAAAAACCGACAGGATACGTCTATTATCTCGCAGATGGTCGCCAGAATAACCGCGGCGGCGACAAGCAGGCGTTCGCCCATGTTTCTCCCCTCCGGTGTAGGCTGCTTTTATTATAGCATACCGCCGGCGATGGCGAATGCCAACCTTAACGCAAGATATTGCGGACGCGATATAAACTTAGTGCAGATATTGTGGTTTTCGCTTATAATGAAAGCAGATAGCAATTTCGCTCAAAAGGAGGATTCAATTGAACAAACATTACGTGCTCGATACGAATGTTTTGCTGTATTCTCCGCAGGCTATCTTCGCTTTCAGCGAGCACACGGTCGTCATTCCCGAGGTGGTGCTGGAGGAGCTCGACCGGTTCAAGTCGGAGTCCACCGAGCGCGGCGCCCATAGCCGCCAGATGAGCCGCATCATCGATGAGCTCCGCGCCCGCGGCAACCTCTTGAACGGCGTGCCGCTCAACGACCAGGGCGGTATCTTCCGCATCGAGACCAACTGCCTGGATGTGAGCCTGCCGCCCCACTGGGACAGAGCCAAGGCGGACAACCGCATCCTCCAGGTCTGCAAGGGCCTGGCCGAGAACAACCATTACACCGTCCTCGTCAGCCGCGATACCAACCTGCGCGTCAAAGCGGTGATCCTCGACATACAGGCGGAAGATTTCCGCAACGATAAGGTGGCGGCAATCGAGGACCAGTATACGGGGCGCACGATCGTATATACTTCTTCGGACACTATCAACGCGTTCCATGCCGACGACAACAACGCCGTCGACCCCGCGCAGCTGAGCGAATACGACGAGAACGACCATAAACTGCGGCCGGGCGCGTTCATAACCAACCAGTTCATGCTCATCCGGTCCACCGACAACGACCGCCATACCGCCCTGGGCCGCTTTGACGGCGAAAAGGTGGTGCACCTGAAATTCCGCACCCGTAATCCCTTCGGCGTTTCGCCCCGCAACATCGGCCAGGTTTTCATGCAGGAATGCCTGATGATGGAAGCGGAGGAAGCGCCGCTTGTTATTATCAAAGGTCCCGCCGGCACGGCCAAGACGTTTTATTCGCTGGCGGTCGGGCTATATAAGCATATGGACTGCCGGCCCCGCGACTATCACCATCTGCTCATCTGCCGGCCCAATATCCCCATGGACGAGGACATCGGCTTTCTGCCCGGCTCGGAGAACGAAAAGATCAGCCCGTATATGCGCGGGGTGCGCGATAACCTTTTCACGCTCATGTCCGGCCATATGATGACCGAGTCCAAGGAGATCGCCCAGGCGGAGGACACCGTCCAGATGCTGTTCGACAAACATATCATTCAAACCGAGGCGTTGGCTTACCAGCGCGGCCGGTCGCTCTACAAGTACTGGATGATTCTCGACGAGATGCAAAACGCCACCCCCCGCCAGGCTAAGGGGGTCATCACCCGGCCGGGAGTGGGCACGAAGATAATCCTCCTCGGCGACCCCGAGCAGATCGACAATCCTTTCCTCGACAGCCGCTCGAACGGCCTCAGCTACGCCAGCGAGAAGATGCGGGGCTCGAAGCTGTGCTACCAGGTGACGCTGCAGCATGACGAATGCGAGCGGTCGCCCCTGGCGGCGGAAGCGGCGCTGCGCCTGTAAAAACCTTTTGCTATGACGATTTAAAATAGGCATATTAATATTGCCTGTATTTTAAAAATGGCGTAAAATGTATTTGATGCTTACAGCGGCAGAGCTGGGTGGGGGCTTGCATGGGTAGGTCTTTTCCGGCTTTGCTTTTTTGTGCCCGGAATTGTGTTCGGTCGATTGTGATTGTTTTTATAGATTCGTTGGGAAGGAGCCTTAGGTATGGACAAACAAGTAGTTATCGCGGTAAGTATCTTTCTCATCGTGTACGCCCTGATCATTGCCGAGAAGCTTCACCGCACCATTCTGGCAATGGCCGGCGCAATGGCGCTGATCGGCCTGGGCGTGCTGACGCAGGAGCGGGCCGTCCACCATATCGACTTCAATACGATCGGCCTGCTGGTGGGGATGATGATCATCGTCGGTATCACCGCCGAGACCGGTCTGTTCCGCTATCTTGCCATCTGGTCGGCCAAAAAGGTCAAGGGCGACCCGGTGAAGCTTTTCATCGCCCTTGCAACCCTTACGGCCGTTTGCTCGGCCTTCCTCGACAATGTGACGACCGTGCTGCTGACGGTGCCGGTGACGTTCAGCATCACCCGCCAGCTCAAGGTGCCCCCTACTCCCTTCCTCATCGGCCAGATTATCGCATCGAACATCGGCGGCACGGCGACGCTGATCGGCGACCCGCCCAATATCATGATCGGCAGCGCGGTGAAAGAGCTGACCTTCATGGTGTTTGTCGAGAACCTCTTCCTGATCTGCTTTTTCATCCATTTCGTCATCGTCGGGGTGATGATCTGGATTTACCGCGACAAGCTGGTGACGACGCCCGAGCTGCGGGCGCAGGTGATGAGGCTGGACGCGACCAAGCAGATTACCAATGCCAAGCTCCTCAAAACCTGCCTGGCCGTACTGACGCTCACGATCCTGTTATTCATGACCCATCAGGTATTCCATCTCGATTCGGCGAGCGTAGCCCTTATCGGCGCCAGCCTGCTGCTCGTGCTGACGGCAAAACAGACCGAGCACGGGCTGGAGCATGTTTTCCACAAGGTGGAGTGGGTGGCGCTGTTCTTCTTCGTCGGCCTGTTTATCATCATCGGCGGCCTGGTGGACACCGGGGTTATCAAGTGGCTGGCCCAGGAGTCGGTGAACCTGACGGCCGGCAACGTGACGGCGACGTCGCTGCTCATCCTGTGGCTGAGCGCGATCGCGTCGGCGTTCGTGGACAATATCCCCTTCGTGGCGACGATGATCCCGCTGATCAAGGATATGGGCACGATGGGGGTGACGAACCTCGAACCGCTGTGGTGGAGCCTGTCTTTGGGCGCCTGTCTGGGCGGCAACGGCACGCTGATCGGGGCGAGCGCCAATATCATTGTCGCCGGTCTGGCCGCGCAGGAAGGATATAACATCACCTTCAACAGCTATTTTAAGGTAGGATTCCCGCTGATGCTGCTGTCGGTCGCCATCAGCACGGTGTATGTTTATCTGCGTTATTTGTTGTAATCCTGCAAAAGCGCTTGCCTGCGGACGAAATATAGGGTAAAATCATAAACGAAGCGAATATGGCCGGGAATTTAGGAGGAGACTGTCAAAAGGGCTCCTCCTTTCCATTTGCCGGTCCAACGCTATATTGGGAACTTGGAGGTCGGTAAATGGACACACAACTGATTTTCGCGGTAACGGTTTTCCTCGTCGTCTACGCTCTTATCATCTCTGAGAAGATCCACCGCACGATCCTGGCCATGGTCGGCGGCATGCTGCTGGTCGTTTTCGGCGTGCTGACGCAGGAGCGGGCTATCCATCATATCGACTTCAACACCATCGGCCTGCTGGTGGGGATGATGATTATCGTGGGCATCACGGCCGAGACCGGCCTGTTCCGCTATCTGGCGATCTGGTCGGCCAAGAAGGTGGGCGGCGACCCGGTGAAGCTATTCTACGCGCTAGCCACGCTGACCGCCGTGTGCTCGGCCCTGCTGGACAACGTGACCACCGTGCTGCTGACGGTGCCGGTGACGATCAGCATCACCCGCCAGCTTGAGGTTTCGCCGATGCCGTACCTGATTGCCCAGATCATCGCCTCCAACATCGGCGGCACGGCGACGCTGATCGGCG
>JARKPR010000009.1 GCA_029975165.1 Selenomonadales bacterium | reverse complement strand
CAGAGGGAGAGGTTCCACTCTTAGTAAAGCAGTCTTTGCCGCAAGGAGGGATAGGAATCCTCACCCCATACGAGCTTATTATATCTCACGGTCAATTGACCGGCGATATACGCCTTATAACCAAAACTAATTATAGTAGGGAGGTTTGTCATGGACAAGAGAACCCTGGCGATCGTGGTGGCCGTGTTGTTCGTCCTCACCGGCGTGTTCGCCGGCTGCGGCGGCGACCAGAAACCGGCCGAGAAGCCGGCCCAGCAGCAGTTGGTGCTGAAATTGGGCGAGACCCATCCCCCCGATTACCCCACCACCCTCGGCGACAAGAAGTTCGCCGAACTCGTGACCGAGCGCACCAAGGGCCGCATCAAGGTCGAGGTGTACCCCTCCTCCCAGCTCGGTGAAGAGAAAGCCGTCATCGAGCAGGTCCAGTTGGGTGCGATCGCCTTCACCCGCGTAAGCTCGGCGCCGATGGCCGAGTTCAACAAGCCGCTGGGCGTCTTCTCCCTGCCGTATATCTTCGACGGCACCGACCATATGTGGAAGTTCCTCAACGGCCCGGACGGCCAGAAGCTGCTCGACGGCCTGGCCGCCTCGAAGTTCATCGGCCTGTGCTACTACGATCCGGGCGCCCGCAGCTTCTATTCGACCAAGCCGATCAAGGAGCTGGCCGATCTGAAGGGCTTGAAGATCCGCGTGCAGCAGAACAAGATCAACATGGACCTCATGCAGGCGATCGGCGCCAGCGCAACCCCGATGCCGTACGGCCAGGTGTTCAGCGCCCTGCAGACGGGCGTCATCGACGGGGCGGAGAACAACTTCCCCAGCTACCTGACCGCCAACCATTACCAGGCGGCCAAGAACTTTCTCGTCGACCAGCACCAGATGGTGCCGGAGGTGTTGGTGATGAGCAAGGTCGTGTGGGATAAACTGTCGGACGAAGACAAGAAGATCATCAAGCAGGCGGCAGCCGACTCGGTGGCGACGCAGCGCGAGCTGTGGACCAAGTTCGAGAAGGAGGCCGAAGCCAAGGTCAAGGCCGCCGGCTGCACGGTCACGTACGTGAAGGACCTCAAGCCGTGGCAGGAAGCCGTCAAGCCGATGCTGGAACGTTATCGCGGCGAGTATGGCGAAGTGCTCGACGCCATCGCCAAGGCCAGGAAATAACCGGCTGCGGGCGGACCGGCGGCGCCGCCGGTCCGCCCGCAATAGATAGTTCGGGGGGTGCCGTTAAATGCATATTGTCAAACGGCTGCTTGCCGCGGCGGACCGTACGCTGGAAGGGTTCGCCGTCCTCTGCCTGCTGGCGATGATCCTCATCGTGACGATGCAGGTCTTCACCCGCAAGCTGTTGAACTTCGTCTTCTTCTGGTCGGAGGAGATCACTCTCCTGCTGCTGGCCTGGTTCTCCTACATGGGGATCGCCATCGGCTTCCGCGAGAAGCTGCACATGAACATGGACATGATTGAGAGCTTCGTCTCCAGGCGGGTCATCCGGGTGATGGACCGGATAATCGACGCGTGCACCTTCGCTTTCGGCCTTTATCTGATAATCTCCGGCTGGGATTTCACCGTGCTGATGAACGAGTCCACCCTGCCGGCCACCAAGCTGCCCAACAGCATCCTGTACGTGGTCATGCCGATCACCGGCGTGATGACGTGCGCCTATTCGGCGCTGCAGTTCTTCGGCAAGGATACGCGCCGCTACACCGATGTGGAGGAGGAGATAAAGCAACATGATGCCTGATCCGACGACCGCCATCTGGATACTGGCGCTGAGCTTCTGCGTCCTCCTCGTCCTCCGCTTCCCGGTCGCCCTCACCCTGGTCATTTCCTCCATCCTGACCCTCTGGTACCTCGATATCCCGCTGGTGGTCGTGGGCCAGCAGATGATCCAGGGGATAAGCATCTATTCGCTGCTGGCCATCCCGTTCTTCATCCTCACCGGCCAGATCCTCGGCGAGGGCGGGCTGGCCAACCGGATCGTCAACCTGGCCAACCTGTTCGTCGGCCGCATCCGCGGCGGCCTGGCCCTGGTTAACAGCGTCGCCTGCATGTTTTTCGGCAACCTGTCCGGGTCGGCGGTGGCCGACGCTTCCGCCATCGGCTCGGTTATGATACCGCTGATGAAGAAGAAGGGCTATGCCGCCGAGTATTCGGTGGGCGTCACCATCTCTTCCGCCATCCAGGGCGTGGTCGTGCCGCCCAGCCATAACCTGGTGCTGTACGCCATCGCCGCCGGCGGCGTTTCGATCAGCGGCCTTTTCCTGGCCGGAATCGTCCCCGGTTTCATCCTCCTTTCCTCCCTCATGACCACCGGCTATATCATCGCCGTAAAAAAGGGTTACCCGAAGGGCGACCCGATCGTGAAGGCGCAGATACCGAGCATCCTGTTCCACGGCCTGCTGTCCTTCACCCCGGCGGTCATCATCCTCGGCGGCATCATCAGCGGCTGGGCGACGGCGACCGAGTCGGGCGCGCTGGCGGCCGTGTATTCCTTCCTGCTGGCCTTCCTCGTCTACCGCGAGGCGTCCCTTAAGCAGATGTGGCCGGTGCTGGTCCGCACGTTCCGCACCGTGCTGATGGTCTTCTTCCTCATCGCCGCCTCCCAGGCGTTCGGCTGGGTCATGGCCTACCTGCACCTGCCCGACCTCATCACCGAGTGGTTCCTGTCGGCGTCCGACAAGCCGTGGGTCATCCTGCTGATGATCAACATCCTGCTCCTCATCCTCGGCGGGCCGATGGACATGGCGCCGATGATCCTCATCCTCACGCCGGTGCTGCTGCCGGTGTGCAAGGCGATCGGCATGGACCCCATCCACTTCGGCATCATCCTGATCTTCAACGCCGGCATGGGTCTCCTGACCCCGCCGGTCGGCACGGTGCTGTTCGTGGGCTGCGCCATCGGCAAGGTGTCCGTGGAAGCGGGCACGCGGGCGATGCTGCCGTTCTTCCTGGCGATGCTGGTGGTGCTGCTGCTGCTGACTTACATTCCTACGCTTTCGATGTGGCTGCCGACCAAGTTTATGTGACGCTGCGGTCCATTGCATTAAGGAGGTACTCCCCATGCCCCGTTTGACGAGAAAGCTGCTGGACGGCAGCTTCCGCTTCCCGCCCGGCCTCGATCTGCCCGCTTATCCTGTCGATCTGCCGGAGCGGGTCGTCCAGTTCGGCGAGGGCAATTTCCTGCGCGCCTTCGTGGACTGGATGTTCCACCGTCTCAACAACAGCGGCCAATGGGGCGGCCGGGTGGTGGTCGTCCAGCCGATCGCCGCCGGCCTGGCCGGCCGCCTGAACGAGCAGGACGGCCTGTATACGCTGGCCCTGCGCGGCCTGCAGGGCGGCCAGCCGGCCGAGGACCTGTCGCTCATCGGCGTGATCAGCCGCGCCCTGAATGCCTACGGCCAGTGGGATGAGGTGCTGCAATGCGCCGCAAGCCCCACGATCGAATTCATGATTTCCAACACCACCGAGGCGGGCATCAGCTACGACCCGGGCGCTACGCCGGATCAGGCGCCGCCCGCGTCCTTCCCCGGCAAGGTGACGGCGTACCTCTACCGGCGCTTCGTCCATTTCGACGGCGACCCCGGCAAGGGTATGACGATCATCCCCTGCGAGCTGATCGACCGCAACGGCGACGTGCTGAAGGGCACGGTGCTGCGCCACGCCGCTGCATGGCAACTGCCGGCGGCGTTCGCGGCCTGGGTGGAGAAATACAACTTGTTCCTCAATACGCTGGTCGACCGGGTGGTGACCGGCTATCCCCGCGATGAGGCGGCCGCTTTCGCCGCCCGTCTGGGCTACGAGGACGGCCTGCTGGATACGGGCGAGAATTTCCACCTGTGGGTGATCGAGGGCCCGGCCCGCGTGGCCGAAAAGCTGCCGTTCACCCGCATCGGCCTGAACGTCATCTGGACGGACGATATGACGCCTTACCGCACCCGCAAGGTCCGCATCCTCAACGGGGCCCACACCGCCGCGGTGCCGGCCGCCTTCCTCTATGGGCTGGACACGGTGGGCGAGATGATGGACGACAAGGTCGCGGGACGGTTCGTGCGCGAGGCGGTGTACGAGGAGATCATCCCGGCGTGCGGCCTGGACAAGGAGATGCTGCGGTCGTTCGCCGACGCGGTCATCGACCGCTTCCGCAACCCCTATATCAGGCATTACCTCATCAGCATCCTGCTCAACTCGGCCGCGAAGTTCAAGAACCGCGTCCTGCCGTCCATCCTCGACCACCAGCGGCGCTTCGGCCGCCTGCCCCGGCGCCTGGTCTTCGGCCTTGCGGCGCTGGCCGCCGTGTACAAGGACGGCGAGATAACGGACGGCGCCATGGAGGCCAGGCGCGACAAAGGCGCCTTCACGATGCGCGACGACCTGCCGGTGCTGGCGGCGATGGCCGCGGCCTGGCGCGAGTACGACGGCACCGACGCCGGCGCCCGCCGGGTGGCTGTGGCCGTGCTGGCCAACACGGCCGTCTGGGGCGAGGACCTCAACAAGGTGGCCGGACTGACGGACGCCACCGCCGCCAACCTGGGCCGCATCTGCCGCGATGGCATGGCGGCGGCGCTGGCGGCCGCGGTCGAAGGCTGACACATTCCCGCTACAGGAGGACAACATGGAGCTTATCAGGATCCATCCCAAGGATAACGTCGCCGTGGCCGTAAGGCCGCTGGCTCCCGGCCAGGCGCTGGCCGCCGGGGAGGCAGCGGTTTTGGCCCGCCAGCCCGTCCCCGCCGGCCACAAGGTCGCCCTCGTCCCCATCGCCGCCGGCGCGGCGGTCGTGAAGTACGGGTACCCCATCGGCACGGCCCGGACGGACATCGCCGCCGGCGACTGGGTCCACACCCATAACCTCGCGACTGGCCTCGGCGAGCTGCTGGAATATACGTACGAGCCGGAGGCGGCGGCGCTCGAAGCCGCGCATGGGGGCGAAACCTTCCTGGGCTACCGGCGGCCGGACGGCCGGGTGGGGACGCGCAACGAGGTATGGATCATCCCCACCGTCGGTTGCGTGAACGAGAACGCCCGCGTCATCGCCGCCATGGCGGGCAAGCTGCCGCCGCCGGCCGGCGTCGACGGCGTGTACGCCTTCCCCCACCCCTACGGCTGCTCGCAGCTGGGCGACGACCAGGCGAACACCCAGAAGATCCTCGCCAATCTCGTCCGCCATCCCAACGCCGGGGGCGTGCTCGTCCTGGGGCTGGGCTGCGAGAACAACAATATCGGCGTTTTCAAGGAAATCCTCGGCCCGGTGGACCCCCGGCGGGTGAAATTCCTCGAAGCCCAGGCGGTGGACGACGAGATCGCCGCCGGCGTGGCGCTGGTGGGCGAGCTGGCCGCGTACGCCGCCGGCTTCCGGCGCGCCCCCTGCCCGGCGGCCGACCTGGTCGTCGGCCTGAAATGCGGCGGGTCGGACGGCTTTTCCGGCCTGACCGCCAACCCCCTCGTGGGGCTGTTCTCCGACCGGCTGGCGGCCGCCGGCGGCTCGACGGTGCTGACCGAGGTGCCGGAGATGTTCGGCGCCGAGACCATCCTCATGAACCGCGCCAGGGACAAGGCGGTGTTTGCCAAGATCGTCCGCCTGATAAACGATTTCAAGCTTTATTACACCGCCCACGGCCAGCCGGTGTACGAGAACCCCTCCCCCGGCAACAAGGACGGCGGCATCACCACGCTGGAGGACAAGTCGCTCGGCTGCACGCAGAAGGGGGGCTACGCCGCCCCGGTCGTCGACGTGCTGCCGTACGGCGGGGCGGTGCGCGAGCACGGCCTCAACCTCGTGAGCGGGCCGGGCAACGACCTCGTGGCCGCGACGGCGCTGGCCGCCGCCGGCTGCCAGCTCGTCCTGTTCACCACCGGCCGCGGCACGCCGGCCGGCACGGTCGTGCCGACGATCAAGGTCGCCACCAACAGCGACCTGTTCCGCCGCAAACGGAACTGGCTGGACTTCGACGCCGGGCAGCTGCTGACCGGCAAGGGCCGGGAGGAGCTGGCGGACGAGTTTTTCGCCTTCGTGCTGGCCGTGGCCTCCGGGCAGCCGACCAAGGCGGAGCAGCTGGGGTTCAGGGATTTATCTATCTTCAAGAACGGCGTAACGCTATAGTTACGGCCGCCCAGAAGCACCCATCTGCGGCGTTGCTCCTCGGCTGCCATCCTCAGCGTACGCCCCGTGTACGCGCGATGCTGTTAAACCGGTCCTCTGCAAACAGCGTCTATGCACGTTGCCGCGGAGGAAACGGTGGTGTCAGCCTTCGGTGCGCCTTGCATCTGGGCACTTCTGAGCGGCCTACTACTGTTTCGCAATAAGGTTTATCGCGTGGACGGCGCAGCCGATGGCGCCGTTGAGCTGTGGCCTTGGCGGCACGACGACCTTCACGTTGAGCTCGCGTTCGA
>JARKPR010000004.1 GCA_029975165.1 Selenomonadales bacterium | reverse complement strand
TGTGGGGATCCACCCGTTCCCATACCGAACACGGCAGTTAAGCCCACATACGCCGAAAGTACTTGGCTGGTAACGGCCTGGGAGGATAGGTAGTCGCCGGTTATATACCAAGAACCCCCGTTCGGGCAACGAACGGGGGTTTTTGCTGTTTGTCTAGTTTTTGTGTTGGCAGTTGACGCTCCATCTGACATGTGGCGCTCTGAAGCGAGCCGTTACAAACCGAACCCGCCGCCACGGTCGGTGCCGAGGGCCAGCTTCTTGTACAGCCGCAGCACCGGGGTGTCAGTTCGCGCGGGCGGCGCAACATATTTCTCCCGGCGGGCCGCGAATACCCGCTCGACCTCCTCCGGCGGCAACGGCCGGCCGTGGATGCCGACGACGTCGAGGCGGCGGGCGGCGACATCCATCTTTATAAGATCGCCGTCCTCGAGATAGGCTATCGGCCCGCCCTCGGCCGCCTCAGGGGCGATATGGCCGACAGCCGGCCCGCGGGTGGCGCCGGAGAAACGCCCGTCCGTGAACAGGGCCACACTGCGGGAAAGCTCCGGCATATTCCAGAAAGCCTCGGTCGTGCGGAGCATCTCCGGCATCCCCGAGCCCTTCGGTCCCTCACCGCGGATGAAGACGGCGGTGCCGGGGCCGATGTCGCCCTTGAGCAGCGCGGCGACCGCCGCCTCCTCAGAATCGAAGACGCGGGCTTCGCCCTGGAAGTTGTGGATGGCCTCGTCGACGCCGGACAGCTTGATGACCGCGCCGGCGGGCGCCAGATTGCCTCTGAGGATGCGGATATTGCCCTGGGGTTTGACGGGGTTCTGGCGCGTCTTGATTATCTCGCCGGCACTCACGCGGTAGTTGACGAGGTAACTCTGCACGGCCGCGAACCAGCCGGCCGCCTCCAGAGCGGCGAGATTCTCCCCGACCGTCTTGCCGGTCACCGTCATGGCGTCGAGATGGAGCATGTCGCCCAGCTCGCGCATCACGGCCGGCACGCCGCCGGCGTACCAGAACAGCTCCGTAGGCCAGTGCCCCCCGGTTTTGAAGCTCACCAGCACCGGCGTGCGGCGGTTGACATCATCGAAATCCTCCTGGCTGATGTCGATGCCCAGCTCGCGGGCGATGGCCGGCAAATGGAGCAGGGCGTTCGTCGAACCGCCGAGAGCGGCATGGACAATCATCGCGTTGCGGAAATTCTTCCTGGTTACGAACTGGCGCGGCCGGAGGGCATTACCCACGTTGATCATTATCTGGCGACCCGCCTGGCGAGCGTAGCGGCTGAGGTGCATGCTGTAGGCCGGCACGAGGGCGTTGCCGGGCAGGGCAAGCCCCAGGGCCTCGGACATCGTCTGCATCGTGGAGGCCGTGCCCATGAACTGGCAGGCGCCGGCGCTCGGGCAACAGTTCATCGTATAATACGACAGCTCCTGCCGGCTCATCTCGCCCTTGGCGAACTTATCGCCCGCGCCGTAAAGAATCTCCGACGACATGAAATCAGGGCCGCTGAGCATCGCCCCGCCCGGCACGTGCACCGAAGGCAGATCAAGGCGCAGCATGGTCATGAGTTGAGCGGGAATGGACTTGTCGCACGACGCCATGAACAGGCAGCCGTCGAACGGCGACGCCAACGCATGGATCTCATACATGAACGCCATGACCTCACGGCTGACGAGCGAATAATTCATGCCGTCGTGAGCCATCGCGATCCCGTCGCACATATCGGTGACGGCATACAGCGCGGCCTTGCCCTGACTCTCCGTCACCGCCAGCTTGGCCTCCTCCGCCAGCCGGCCGAGGTGGACGCTGCCGGGATGGCTATCGCCGTGGGCGGTGTCGATGAGGATCTGCGGCTTGGCGAGATCGGCCTCATCCCAATACGTCCCGGCCCGCAGGCCGTCCCCCTGAAAGTTTACCGTACGCAGACACTGGCTGCGGCAACTCATCTGCTTTCCCTCCTACTATAATTAGTTTTGGTTATAAGGCGTATATCGCCGGTCAATTGACCGTGAGATATAATAAGCTCGTATGGGGTGAGGATTCCTATCCCTCCTTGCGGCAAAGACTGCTTTACTAAGAGTGGAACCTCTC
>JARKPR010000100.1 GCA_029975165.1 Selenomonadales bacterium | reverse complement strand
GGGAGAGGTTCCACTCTTAGTAAAGCAGTCTTTGCCGCAAGGAGGGATAGGAATCCTCACCCCATACGAGCTTATTATATCTCACGGTCAATTGACCGGCGATATACGCCTTATAACCAAAACTAATTATAGTAGGAGGTAGGAAAATGAAAACAGGCTCGAAATGGTTGGCGGCAATCGCGATTTTCGGCATGGCGGCGGTTTTGGCGGCCGGCTGCGGTGGCGGCGGCAGCCAGGCGAAGACGGAGAAGTTCCCGACGAAACCGATCGAGTTTATCGTCCCATGGGGACCGGGCGGCGGGGCCGACCAGTTGGCACGCCTGGTGGCCAAAGGCGCCGAGGGGCCGCTGGGCGTGTCGCTGCCGGTCCTCAACGTGCCGGGCGCGTCGGGCGTGACCGGGACGAAGAAGATGCTGGCGGCCCCAGCCGACGGCTACAAGATCATGGTGCTGACCTCGGATACGCATGCGACCCTCAGCTCGGCCAACCCCGGCTTCAAGCTGGAGGAGATCACCCCCGTGGCCCGGATGGTGAACGTGGCCAGCTACCTGTTCGTTTCGTACGACAGCCCGTACAAGACCTGGGCCGACCTGGAGAAGGCGGCGCGGGCCAACCCGGATACGCTGAAGGCGGCCGTCACCGGCGTAGGGACGCTGGACGACATTACCCTTACCGTCCTGGAGAAGAACGGGATCAAGTTCAAGCAGGTGCCGTTTCCGAATCCTGGCGAACGCTACGTTTCCATCCTCGGCGGTCACGCCGACATCCTGTACGAGCAGGCCGGGGACGTGCGCCAATTCCTGGAGCAAAAACAGATCAGACCGATTCTCGTTTTCGGCGAAAAACGCTCTGCCCAGTTCCCGGACATTCCCTGTTCCAAGGAGGTCAACCTGCCGGTTTATCTGAAGATGAGCCGTTCGATCGTCGTCAAGGCCGGCACCGATCCCCAGAAGATCAAGGTCCTGACCGACGCGCTCAAGAAGTACTACGACACCCCGGAGTTCAAGAAACACCTGGACGAAAACTATGCTGATCCCGACAGCTTCGCGGGGGCGGAAGAGACGAAGAAGAGCCTGGAGACGGACCTGGCGCTGATGAAGCAAGTGCTCGGTTCTAAATAAGGCCTTGAAGGTAACAGGGGGGAAACCTGTGAGCTGGTTTATGAAGAATTTCGTCCGCGATAACGCATTTACGCTGGCAATGCTGCCGATATGCGCTTTTCTCTACAGTCTGTCCAACAAATTCGGCGGGAACGTCTCCAGGGGCGGCATCGGTCCCGACGCTTGGCCAAAGGCGGCCATCCTCCTGATCGTCAGCGTTTCCTTCCTCGAACTGGCGGTGTATGTATTCAAGCATCGGCGGGAAGTGGGAGCCGTTGCGCAGGAAGCCGCCAAGGCCGAGGACGGCGAGGAAAAGACGCTGTACCCGCGGCTGCTGTATGCCGGCTGCCTGTTGACGACGGGATATGTGGCGGTTGTCGAGTATTTCGGCTTTACCCTGACGACGTACGCTTATCTGGTGGCTTTCATGTATATCGGCCGCTACCGGAACCACAAGGTCATCTGGGGCAGCAGCCTGATCGGGGCGCTGGTGATGCTGTTCGTGTTCGTGAAGGTGGTGTATGTGTCGCTGCCAGAGGGAGTCGCGCCTTTCAACGCGCTTACCTGGCTATTGTACCGCCTGATGAACGTAAACTGACCGGACCCGATTCTACCAGATTGATTATTTGACTTGGAGGCACAGCGGTATGGCTGAGATAGTGGCTAATTTCGGCGCAGGGATAATGAACGTGATGACGCCGACCATGCTTTTTATGTTGTTCGTCGGGCTGATGGTCGGACTGATTGCCGGCGTACTCCCGGGGCTGACGCTGATGATGGGGATCATCCTCGTTCTGCCGTTTACCTATTCGATGGATACGACGCAGGCGATCGTGCTGCTGACGGCGATTTACCTCGCCGGCAACTACGGCGGCGCCTTTACGTCGATCCTGTTCAAGATCCCCGGCGAGCCGATGCACGTGCCGCTGCTGTGGGATGGTTATTCGATGGCCCGGCACGGCATGGCGTCGAAGGCTCTCGGCTGGACGCTGGTGGCCTCGCTCGGCGGCGGGCTGGCCTCCGGCCTGCTGATGGTCTTCGTCTCAGAGCCGTTCGCCAAGATTGCCCTCGATTTTTCCACCCCGGAGTATTTCGCCATCGTATTGTTCGGTATGTCGGGCGTGGTGGTGCTGGGCACGAAGTCGGTCTCCCGGGCGGTCATCTCCCTGGGAATCGGCCTGCTGATCGCCGTGGTCGGGATCGACGACATTTTCGGTGCGGAGCGGTTCACGTTCGGCATTTCGATCCTCGCCGACGGCATCGATTACCTGACGGTCATGGTGGGGGCGTACGCGGTCGCCGAGGTGCTGGGCCGTATCGAGGAGGGCTTCAATTCGCCCTCAGTGCAGCAGATGGGGCAGGTGAAGACCAACCTGCCTTCCTGGGCGGAGATGAAGGCGAAGTGGGCCAGCTTCGCCCGCGGGATTTCGATCGGCAGCTTCATCGGCGCGGCGCCGGGCGCGGGCGCGGTGGTGGCCGCCTTCGTCGCCTACGGCGTGGAGAAGCAGACCTGTAAGGGCCGCGAGGCGATGGGCAGCGGCATGGCCGAGGGCATCATCGCGCCGCAGTCGTCGGCCGTGGCGTCGGTCGGCGGGGCGATGCTGCATCTACTGACCCTCGGGATACCGGGCAGCGGGGCGACGGCCATCATCCTCGGCGCGTTCATGCTCCACGGCATCCAGCCCGGGCCGCAGATCTTCGTGAGCAACCCCGATATGGTGTATACGATTTACGGCTCGTTCTTCGTCGGCCTGCTGCTGATGTGCCTCGTCGGCTACCTGGCCGTCAAGCCGCTGGTCAAGGTGCTGGATTATCCCGAGGCGGTGGTGTCCGCCTTCGTGATGGTGCTGTGTTTTCTGGGCGCGTTCACGATCAGGAACAGCATCACCGACTTGTGGATGATGATTGTCTTCAGCATCCTGGGCGTCCTGATGGCGAAGTACAATTTCCCGGTAGCCCCCATGGTGCTGGGAACCATCCTCGGGCCGCTGGCGGAGAGAAATTTCATGACCTCAATGATCAGTTTCTCCAACGACTGGACGGTGTTTTTCACCCGGCCGGTGAGCGGCTTCGTGATGGTTGTGACCATCCTGACGCTGCTGGGCACGGTGTGCTGGCCGCTATGGAAACAGTACCGGCACAACAAGCCTGCGGCGACGAACTGATAAGGGAGATTCGGACGGGATAGGCCCTGGCGGCTTATCCCGCCACTTTTTTCCGGGCCGCAGAATTTCGGCGCTCGCTTTCCGGCCGGCGGTCGGCAGGATTCGGCCGGCGGCCGGAGAAATGAAATAGGCACCGGTTTTTGGTGGCGACGTGCGAATAATTCGGCGGGAGGGGTGGATTTTGGTCAATTACGACATCATGAAGCTTGCCGAGATCGGCAGGGAGGTGCGGGCTGATATTGTGAGGATGACGGCTGCGGCCGGCTCGGGTCATCCGGGCGGCAGCCTGTCGGCGGTGGAGCTGATGACCGCCCTGTACTTCGGGGTGATGAGCCACCGGCCGGCAGAGCCGAAGTGGCCGGGGCGGGACAGGTTCATCCTGTCCAAGGGCCACGCCTGTCCGCTGCTGTATTCGGTCATGGCCCGCGCCGGTTATCTGCCGGTGGCGGAGCTGACCACGCTGCGGAAGCTGGACAGCTGCCTGCAGGGGCACCCGAGCTGCCTGGCGCTGCCGGCGCTGGAGGTGTCGAGCGGGTCGCTGGGGCAGGGACTGTCGATCACGAACGGGCTGGCGCTGGCGGCGAAGCTGACCGGCCAGGGGTATCGTGTGTACTGCCTGATGGGCGACGGCGAGCTGCAGGAGGGCCAGGTGTGGGAGGCGGCGATGTCGGCCGCCCACTATAAGCTTGATAATGTATGCGCACTGGTGGATTACAACGGCCTGCAGATCGACGGCGACGTGGAGAACGTGATGGGCCTGGCGCCGCTGGCCGAAAAGTGGCGGGCGTTCAACTGGCACGCGGTCGAGATCGACGGCCACGACTACGGCCAGGTGCTGGCCGCCTACGACGAGGCGGCGGCGACCAAAGGCAAACCGACGGCGATCATCGCCAAAACGGTTAAAGGCAAGGGCGTTTCGTTCATGGAGAACGCGGCCGGCTGGCACGGCAAGGCGCCGAGCGGCGAGGAGCTGCAGCGGGCGCTGGACGAGATATACGGGAAGGGGGCGCGGTGATGGGCGAGAAGATGCTGCCGACCAGGGACGGCTACGGGCACGGGCTGCTGACGCTGGGGGCCGCCAACCCCAAGGTTGTGGTGCTGGACGCCGACCTGGCGAAGTCTACGCGGTCGGACTGGTTCGCGGCCAAGTTCCCGGAGCGGTTTTTCGATATGGGCATCGCCGAGCAGGATATGATCGGCACGGCGGCCGGGCTGGCTTTAGGCGGGCTGATCCCGTTCGCGACGACGTACGGCGTATTCGTGGCCGGGCGGGCCTGGGACCAGATCAGGACGACGGTGTGCTACGCCGACCTCAACGTGAAGATCGCCGGCAACCACGGCGGCATCTCGGTGGGGGCGGACGGGGCGACCCACCAGGCGCTGGAGGATATCGCCCTGATGCGGGTGCTGCCGAAGATGACGGTGATCGTGCCTTGCGACGCGGTAGAGGCGAAAAAAGCGACGATCGCGGCCGCGGAAATCCACGGGCCGTGCTTCCTGCGCTTCGCCCGCGAGGCGACGCCGGTGCTCACGGACGAGGGCGACCTGTTCGCGGTCGGCAAGGCCAACGTGCTGCGGGCAGGGACGGACGCGACGATCATCGCCTGCGGGCCGATCGTCCACGAGGCGCTGCTGGCCCACGCGGCGCTCAAGGCCAAGGGGATAAACGTGAGGGTGCTCAATATGCACACCGTCAAGCCGCTCGACGAGGCGGCCGTCCTGCGGGCGGCGGCCGAGACGGGGGCGATCGTGACGGCGGAGGAGCACCAGCTATACGGCGGGCTGGGCGGCGCGGTGGCCGAGGTGCTGGTGAGGAACAAGCCGGTGCCGGTGGCGATGGTGGGGGTCCGCGATACGTTCGGCGAGTCGGGGACGCCCGAGGAGCTGGCGGTCCGCTACGGGCTGACGGCGCGGGACATCGCCGCCGCCGTGGACGAGGTGCTGGCCCGCAAGCAGGGCTGAGAAAAGGTAATGAAAAAGAGCCAGGCTCAGGTCTGGCTCTTGGTTTTTGTGCGGTTCAGTGGCAGCCGCCGCAGCACCCGCCGCAGGCTCCCTGGCGGGCGGGCATGGGGCAGGCCGGCGCGGCCCCTTGGGCCATCTGGGCCGGCGAGGGCACGGAGAGCTTTTTCGCCAAAGCGTCTTCGCCGCATGCCGGGCAGGGGGTCCCGGCCGCTTGCGCCCCCATTTTCTGCAGCAGTTGCACCGTTTTGCCGCATTGTTTGCAGGCGTATTCGTAGATGGGCATTGTTTTCTCCTCCGTTTTACCGCGAGATATGCGTGATGGATACAGTAAAATTCAATTTCCGGTTGGGATATTCCTCTTTTCCGCGACTGACCGGCGAGGCGGTGTTTTTTTCTTTTGCCGGATTGACAGGCAAAAGATACTGGCGGTACAATTTTAGTGAAAACATTTTTCACATGGTGGAAATTGCGTTGCGGCGGGAGAGGGGAGAGCAGATGAAGGAGATCAGATGGCACGGGCGCGGCGGGCAAGGGGGGTTTACGGCGGCGCGGCTGCTGGGGATGGCCGCCTCGCTGTCGCCGGGCTATTATGTGCAGGCCTTCCCTTCGTTCGGCCCCGAGCGGCGGGGCGCGCCGGTGCTGGGGTTCACCCGCATCGACACCAAGCCGATCCACGACCACAGCAAGGTGTATTCATGCGATTATGTGGTGGTGCTGGACGAGAGCCTGCTGGCGGTCGTCGACGTTTTCGAGGGCCTGAAGGCGGACGGCATCATGCTGATCAACTCCGCCCGCGGCGGCGAGGCGTTTACGGCCAGCGGCCGGCAAGTATACACCATCGACGCGACGGGGATCGCGCTGGCGGTGCTCGGGCAGCCGGTTACGAGCACGCCGATGTTCGGGGCGTTCGTGGGCGCGACCGGCCTGGTGGATTTGCCGGCGGCGCTGACGGCGGTCGACATGACGCTGCCGGCCGACAGCCGGGCGAAAAACCGCGAGGTCGTGGAATGGGCCTACAACGAGCTCAGGAGGAAGATCAATGCCTAAACCGGCTGTAAGCGTTTTTCAGTACCCGCGCACCGCGACGGAGATGCCCTGCGGCCCTTACGCCAAGGCGGGGGTGATCGTCGAGACGAACGCCGGCTGGCGGATTTCCCGGCCGGTGATCGCGGCGGCCAGATGCGTACGGTGCCAGCAGTGCTGGCTGATTTGCCCCGACGGGGCGATCGACCGCACGGGGGAGAGCTATGCCGTCGATTACAACTTCTGCAAGGGCTGCGGCCTGTGCGCCCGCGAGTGCCCGGCGAAGGCGATAACGATGGCGAAGGAGGACGGCCAGGGTGAGTAACGAGGCTTGGGAAGGGCGGCGCGCCTTCATTTCCGCCAACGACGCGGTCTCCTACGCCGTGCGGCTCTGCCGGCCCGAGGTAATCGCAGCCTACCCGATTACGCCGCAGACGTCGGTGGTGGAGAAGCTGTCGGAGTTCATCGCCGGCGGCGGGATGGACTGCCAGTTCATCAATGTGGAGAGCGAGCACAGCGCGATGGCGGCGGTGATGGGGGCGGCGATGATGGGCTGCCGGACGTTCACGGCGTCGTCGTCGCAGGGGCTTATGTATATGTGCGAGATGCTGCATTACGTGAGCGGCAGCCGCTTTCCGGTGGTGATGATGAACGCCAACCGCACGCTGGCGGCGCCGTGGAACATTTACGGCGACCACCGCGACTCGCTGGCGATGCGCGACGCGGGCTGGCTGCAGGTGTATGTGGAGAACGCCCAGGAGGCGCTGGATACGGTGCTCCAGGCTTACCGGGTGGCCGAGGACGCGGCCGTGCGGACGCCGGCGATGGTCTGCCTCGACGGCTTCGTGCTGACCCATACGTACGAGATCGTGAACATCCCCGGCCAGCGGGAGGTGGACGCTTTCCTGCCGCCGTACGCCCCCGGCGAGAATGTCCTCGACCTGGCGAATCCCCGCAGCCTGTGCATTTCCGTCGCCCCCGAGTGGCAGACGGAGTTCCGCTGCCAGCAGCAGGCGGCGATGGAGGCGGCCAAGGGGGCGATCGCCAGGGCCGACGGCGATTTCGCCGCCGCCTTCGGGCGCCGCTGGGGCGGCATGGTGGAGGAGTACCGCTGCGAGGACGCCGACTATGTGCTGCTGGGCATGGGCAGCGTGATGGGCACGACGCGGCTGGTCGTCGACAAGCTGCGGGCCGAAGGGCTGAAGGCGGGGCTGATGAAGATCCGCTTCTTCCGGCCGTTCCCGCGGGAGGAGATCGCCGCCCTGGGCCGGCGGGTGAAGGGGATCGGGGTGATCGACCGCGACGTGTCGTTCGGCAACGCCGGGGCGCTTTACACCGAGGCCAAGGCCGCCCTGTACAGCGCCGGCGGCGCCAGCCCGCACACGGTGAACTTCATCGCCGGGCTGTCGGGCCGGGACATAACCAAGGAGCATATCGAGACAATGTACCGCAAGGTGATGAACGCCGCGGCCGGCGGGGCCGAGCGGGAGATACAATTCGCGGGATTGAGGTGGGAAGAGTGGTGAAGGTGATAGATCTGCCCGACAGGGAGCTGCTATACGGCCACAAGGCCTGCCCGGGCTGCGCCGCCGGCACGATCGCCCGCCTGATCCTGAAGGTGACGGGGGAACGGACCTTCCTCGCCTACCCGGCGAGCTGCCTGTCGACGGTGACGAGCATTTACCCGCAGATGGCCTTTGCCGTGCCGTCGTTCACGGCGCCCTTCCCGGCGACGGGGGCGGTGCTGTCGGGGATGGCGGCGGCGGTGAAGGCCAAGAGGATGCAGGATGTGACGGTGCTGGGCATGGCCGGCGACGGCGGCACGGCCGACATCGGCCTGCAGGCGTTGTCGGGGGCGGTGGAGCGCGGCGACAAGATTTTTTACGTGTGCTACGACAACGAGGCGTATATGAACACCGGCGTGCAGCGCAGCAGCCTGACGCCGTTCGGGGCGACGACGACGACATCGCCGGCCGGCAAGCGCGGGGTGAAGAAGAATATGTTCGAGATCCTCATCGCCCACCGCATCCCGTACTGCGCGACAGCCAGCATCGCCCACACCGCCGATTTCCTCGCCAAGGTCGAGAAGGCGAGAAACACCGACGGGCCGTCGTTCCTCCACGTGCTGGCGCCCTGCCCGACCGGCTGGGGTTTCCCGTCCGACCAGACGATGGCCATCGGCCGGCTGGCGGTGGAGACGGGGCTATGGTTCCTGGCCGAGTACGAGGGCGGCCGGGTGAAAATGAACCTGGCGCCGAAGAACTTCAAGCCGGTGCAGGAGTACCTGGGGCTGCAAAAGCGGTTCAAGCACCTCGGCGCGGCGGAATGGGCGCTCATCGAGGGCCAGCGCGACCGGGAATGGGCCGATATGCGCCGGAAGTGGGGTTTTTGAATATTATTCGAGGGGTGATTGGGACATGATGAACAAGGAGCAGTACCTGGAGAGTCTGCGCCTGCTCAAGCCGGTGATATACTGCAACGGCCGCAAGATCGCGAGCGTGGCCGACGACCCGATGACGCGGCCCCACGTCAATTCGGCCGCCATGACGTACGAGCTGGCGTTCGACCCGCAGTACGAGGACCTGATGACGGCGACTTCCAGCCTGACCGGCAAAAAGATCAACCGCTTCACCCATCTGCACCAGAGCACCGAGGACCTGGTGAAGAAGGTGAAGATGCTGCGGATGATCGGCCAGCAGACCGGCACGTGCTTCCAGCGCTGCGTGGGCTTCGACGCCCTCAACGCCACTTTCATCGTGACGTACAATATCGACAAGGAATATGGCACCGACTACCACCGGCGGTTCATCGAGTACATGAAGCACGTGCAGGAGAACGACCTGATGGTCGCCGGCTCGATGACCGACGCGAAGGGGGACCGCGGCAAGAAGCCGGGGCAGCAGGCCGACCCCGACCTGTACGTGCATGTCGTGGAGAAGCGCGCGGACGGCATCGTGATCCGCGGCGCCAAGGCCCACCAGACCGGCATGGTGAACTCGCACGAGATGCTGATCCTGCCGACGACCAACCTGGGGCCGGGGGACAAGGACTACGCGGTGGCCTGCGCCATCCCCGTGGACGCGCCGGGGGTTGTGCACATTTTCGGCCGCCAGACTAACGACGGCCGCCGGCTGGAGGGCGACATCGACACCGGCAACGCCGAGTTCGCCATCGTCGGCGGCGAGACGCTCACCGTGCTGAACGACGTGTTTGTGCCGTGGGATAGGGTGTTCATGTGCGGCGAGTACCAGTTCGCCCAGGAATACGTAGAGATGTTCGCGTCGTACCACCGCCAGAACTACGGCGGCTGCAAGGTGGGGGTGGCGGACGTGATCGTCGGCGCGGCGGCGGCGATGGCCGACTATAACGGCGTGGCCGGCGCCTCGCATATCAAGGATAAGCTGATCGAGATGATCCACCAGGCGGAGACGATGTACAACTGTTCGATCGCCTGCTCGGCGGAGGGCCATAGGGTGGAGGCCGGCACGTACTACGTCAATACGCTGCTGGCCAACACCGTCAAGCTTAACTGTACGCGGACGATGTACGAGGTCTCCCGCCTGGCCCACGACATCGCCGGCGGCTTCATCGCCACGCTGCCGTACGAGGCCGATTACCGGGCGGCCGAGACCGGGCCGCTGATCGACAAGTATTTCGCCGCCAACCCGGCCGTGCCCACCGAGCACCGCATAAGGATGGCCAGGCTGCTGGAGAACATGACCGGCGGCACGGCACTGGCCGAGGCGATGCATGGCGCCGGCTCGCCGCAGGCCATGCGGGTCATGCTGTACCGCGAGGCCAATCTCGACCACAAGAAGAAGCTGGCCCGGAAGCTGGCGAAGATCGATTCCTGAGCGCGAAAAGACCCGCGGGAATGAACGCGGGTCTTTGTTTTTAGGCGGAGGAGGTATCGCCGGGGAGGGATGTCGAAAAAGAAAGATATGAATAACGTTGCCGAACGGAGGATGATGGCGATGCTCAAATGGGAAGACAAGTACAAGACCGGCGTGGAAAAAATCGACGAGCAGCACCAGCGGCTGTTCGCGATCGCCAACGAGGCCTACGGGCTGCTGAGGAACGACCTGAGGGTCGACAAGTACGACGATATCGTGGCAATCCTGACCGAGCTGAGGGATTATACCCAGTATCATTTCCAGAGCGAGGAAGAGTATATGCTGAGCATCGGCTACAAGAAGTTCCTGTCCCACAAGGCCGAGCACGCCGACTTCATCGCCAAGATCGCCGAAGTGGACCTCGGCAAGGTGGACGACAACCAGGACGCGTACCTGCGGGATACGCTCGATTTCGTCGGCGCTTGGATTACCGGCCACATCCTCGGACGGGACATGCAGTACGTAGCAGCCGGCAAGTGAGTCGGAAATAATTTTCCCAGACAGGGGAAGATCGCAACGGTTGCGCAAACGCCGCCAGGCATCCCGGCGGCGTTTCGTTTATGTATGTAGTTTTTTCAGCAGCCAGGCCATGTTTTCGCCGAGGTTGCGCATGTTGGCCATGCCTTCGTCGTCGCGGGCGACTTCGCCGATGTTGCGGCCGTAGACCATGTTCCAGTAGGTCGAGCCGACGAGGAACATCTCCTTGCTGTGGAGGAAGTGGCAGAGGGTATCGAAGGCGCTGATGGCCCCGCCCCGCCGGGCGGCGACGACGGCGGCGCCGACCTTGTGGCGGAGAAGCCCTTTGTTGGCGGCCAGGACCATGGCGGCCCGGTCGATGAACGCCTTGATCTGGGCGGTGACGCCGGCGGAGTACACGGGGGAGCCGAGGATGATGCCGTCGGCGGCGACGAGCTTGGCGAGGCAGGCGTTGAAGCCGTCGTCCGCCAGGGCGCAGCGGCCGTCCTTGCGCGTCACGCAGGCGCCGCAGGCGGTACAGCCGCCGATCGTCTGCCCGGAAAGCTGGATGAGCTCGCATTCGATGCCCTGGCGCTCCAGTTCGGCGAACACCGTGCGCAGCAGGATGGCCGTGTTGCCGTCTTTACGCGGGCTGCCGTTAATGGCGACAACTTTCAAGGTTGCTCATCTCCTGTCGTATTGTTGTTTGCGTAAGGTTTTCGCGGGCCGCGGGCGTTTTCCTGCTGTCGATGCGGCAAGGGAAACGGCGGATATTTTTTCTCGATGTTCTTGCCAGGCGGACCCAAGACAGGCAGGTATTGGCGCCAGTAAGCACGAACCTTCCTTGTATGGTAGGCCGCCAACGATGCGGCACCGGGATGAAAATAGTGGAATTGTCCAAGAATAATATCCGCCCACGGGAAATAATTAGTGAATAGGCGTTTGGATGACGAGACTCAAAATATATATAGGGCGAAAGTGAGGAGAAAGGTAAAATGGCCAAGAAAACTATTCTCGACTTCCGGAGCATGGTGAGCAAAGGCGACAAAATCGTCTACCTGACCGCGTACGACTACCTTACCGCCAAAATGCAGGAAAAGGCGGGCGTGGACATGATCCTGGTCGGCGACTCGCTGGGCATGGTATCGCTGGGCTACGACACCACCTTCCCGGTGACCATGAACGACATGATCCGC
>JARKPR010000089.1 GCA_029975165.1 Selenomonadales bacterium | reverse complement strand
GAAAGTCCCACATGACCGCTGTCGGTCATGTCTGCCGCAAAATGACTTCCATCATTTTTGCTGTTCTTCGGGACAACGCTCCTTATCTCCCGGCCATGTAACGTTCCTTCCCACTTGACTTTTTATAGCCGGTCTTAATATATTTATCCGGGTCCCGGCCGCCTGCCGGCGACCGTCAAACCGTCCGGTGGGAAAAGAGCAGATCCGACGCCGACGACTCCAGCGTCTCCCTGAGCGCCAGCGCGCAGGCGCCGGCGAAGCCGGCCCGCCCGTCCAGCGACGAAATCCTCAGCTCGGTCGCCGCCGCCACCTCCGGGAAAGCGTGGCCGCGGACCGTCTCCTCGATGACCGGCAGGGCCGGACCGGCCGCCCGCGTCATCCGGCCGCCGAGGATAACCACCTGCGGGTTGAGGATATTGACGATATCCGCCACCGCGAAGCCCACGTACCTGGCCGCCTGGCGCATCAGCTCGGCGCAGTACGACCCCTCCACGGCCGCGCAGTCGACGATATCCTCGATCGAGACCCGGCCGCCGGCCGCCCGGGCTTTTACCGGATCGTCGGCCGGGATGTAGCTGAGCTCGCCGGCCACCTTGCGTTCCAGCGCCGGGATGGCGCAAATGGCCTCCAGGCAGCCCCGGTTGCCGCAGTTGCACAGCGGGCCGCCCTCCTGGATGACGATATGGCCGATCTCGCCGCAGTAGCCCCGATGGCCCTGGAGGATGCGCTCGTCGGCGATCAGCCCGGCGCTGATGCCCTCGCCCCAGTTAACATAAACCAAGTCGCGGCAGTCGGCCACGTCGCCGAACCAGCTCTCCGCCAACGCCGCCGCATTGGAATTATTCTCGATGAAGACCTTGACCCCCAGCTCATCCTCCAGGGCGGCGCAGATCGCGTACCCGTCCCATGCGCGGCCGAGGTTGACCGACCGCTTCACCGTGCCGTCCGCGGCGTCGATCAGTCCCGGAAAGGCCACCCCCAGCGCCAGCAGGCGTCCTTTGCGCTCCACCATGCGGGCCGCCGACCCGATCATCCGCACGAAGTTCTCCACCCCGGCCCGCGGCCCCGACATATCCACGGCCCGCCGCTGCAGCAGGACAGGGTCGTCGGCAAGGTTGGCCATCCCCAGCGACACCTCCTGGCGGGTCACCTCGGCCCCGAAGACATACCCGGCCTCGGGGTTGATCTCCAGCTGGATGGGCTTGCGGCCGCCCTGGGAGCGGCCGAGGCCGGTCTCCTTCACGAAGCCGAGCTGCAACAGCTCCTTGACGATGCCGGTGATCGCCGGACCGGTCAGCCCGGTGATGGCGGCCAGTTCCTGGCGCGACACCGAGCCGCGGCGCTTGAGGATGTTCAGGACATTCATCCTGTTAAGTTTCTTAATCAGTTTACTATTGGCCGGAATATTTGCCAAAAACAACCCCTCCGTTGGCAGGAGAAGGGGGCGTTAACACCCTCGCACCCAACACTTATTTAACTCGATTATTTATCTATGTTTTGCGAATTCGCTGTCAATGAGGCTATCCCTGCGTCAGCGAGTTTCAGATAGTAAAAAATTTCCTGCCGCCCGCGCGGACCAACCGCCCGCCCCGCGCATATCATGCAGCACGAAAAATGCTGCGAGGTGATTGCCGTGGCCTGCGAGGAACTATCCCGGGAATGCTGCCCCTGCCTGCTGGCGGAAACGGCCGAATGCCCCCACTGCCCGCTGCTGCGCGGCGAAGCGGTATGCGGCTGCGACTGGCAGGGCCGCTGCGCCTACGAACAGTACCAATGGCGCGACCAGGCGGCCGCCGACCGGCCGGCGGGCGCCGTTCTGGCCGTGCGCCCCTTCGCCGCCGCGACGGGGCTGGTCGTCAGAGCCGACGAGCGTCTGGCGGCCGCGCCCGTCGGCACAATAGTCAAGCTCCGCCTCCCCCTGCCCGGCGGCCGCGCCATCCGCGCCGTCCTCCTGCGCCACTACCCGTCCGGCCTGGCCCATCTTCTCACTTTCGCCCCCTGCCCGGCCGGCCTGCTCCTCGGCCGGACCGTAAAGCCGCGGCCGGCCGGCAACGCCTTCGCCGGCTGGCAGACGCTGGCGGCGGCCGAAGGCCGGACCATCGTCGTCGCCGCCGCCGCGCCGCTCGCCGCGCCGCTCGCCCCCCTGGCCGACGGTCTGCGCCGCCGCGGCAACAGCGTGGCGTTCGCCCCGCCGGCCGCCCCTGACGCCGACACCGACATCGTCTTCGCCATCGGCCGGGAAAACGAAATAAAGAGAGTGGCAACCGCGTTGCCACCCTCTTTCCGGGGAAAAATCGTCACCTGGGCTATAGAAGGATGATGGCCACGATCGTCGTGGCTACGAACCCCAGCACCACCGGCACGAAGTTGCGGCGGGCCAGCTCGATCGGGTTGACGCCGGTGATGGCCGCCACCGGGATGAGGCCCCAGGGGATGATCGTGCCGCCGCCCGTCCACACGCCGGCTATCTGACCGAGAGCGGCCAGCGTCGCCTTGTCGAGGGCGATCGCCTTGTCGAACGTGGCCGCCACGCTGCCCACGAGCGGCAGCGGCGAAAAGCCCGAACCGTCGAGACCGACGATGATGCCGGTCGCCAGCGTCACCAGGGCGACGAACGGCTTGTTGAGCGGCACCGTCTGGGCGAGCGCCACGCCGAAATCCTCGAGGAAACCGGTGGCGTTCTTCATCTCGAAAATAGCCTTGGCCAGGTCGCCCTTGCCCATGAAGAAGAACCCGCCGATTACGATGACCGGGGCGAAGATCTTGATGCCGAACATAAAGCCGTCGCGGGTGTAATCGGTGATCTTCTCCAGGCCCTCCCAGCCGAACTTCAGCAGACAGCCGACGGCCAGGATGACGACGGCGGTGGCGCCGAGCAGGGCGGTGGCGTCGCCGCCGCGCAGCTTGAGGGTCAGCATCGCCACCACGTCGAGGCCGAAGGCCACCGGGGTGAGGATCGCCAGGAACCACGACACCCAGTCGAGCTCGCGCCGGGTCTCGGCGGCGCTCATCAGCGCCTCGCGCTCCAGCTTGTGGGCGGCCCCGTTGGCCCGCATATCCTTCTTGATTATAATGTACGCCGCTATGGTCGTTACCAGGCCCATAGTGATGATGAGCGGCACGCTGGCGGCCAGAACCGGGCCGGGATCGGCGAAGCCGGCCGCCTTGGCGGTGATGGTCGGCGCCCCCTGGATGATATAGTCGGTCGACAAAGCGATACCGTGGCCGAACAGGTTCATCGCCATGGCCGCGCCGATGGCCGGCAGGCCGGCCCGCACCGCCACCGGGAAGAGGATGGCGCCCACCAGGGCGGTGGCCGGCGACGGCCAGAAGAACCACGAAGCGATCAACATCGCGAAGCCCACCACCCAGAAGGCGACGTCGGCGTTGACCATCAGCTTGGCCGCCGGGCTCATCACCAAATAGTCGGCCCCCGTCTCGCCCAGCAGCTTGGACAGGGAGACGATCAGGGAAATGACGACGATGATGCCCCAAAACTCGTTGCCGGCCACGATCAGCGAATTGAAAACGGTGGTGAAAGCGCCCACCACGCTCCCTTTCACCAGCCAGCCGACGGACAGCAGCCCCAGGATACAGGGGATGAGCGGGTCCTTGCGCAGACCCATGACCACGATAACGACCATTACCCAGAACAGGAACAACCAGTGAGCCGCGGTCAGTGCTACCGTCATATAGGAAAATTCCTCCTTTTATTTGGCAATCCTAATTTTCCGCGAAACTACGACAGGGACCGGTCTGTTCTCCTGCGGCGGCTGGCCACCTCCATTTCGCCAATCATAAGCTGCTCATCATTGATGAGCTTTGCGAATATTCGCCGTCTTCCAACCTTTTCCCTGCCTGCCGTTCCCCCGCGGCGATATTTATTTTCGCCCGCCAGCCCACCCCCCGCAAAAAAAAGAACGCGGCGCCTCTGCGCCGCCGCGTCTTTACCCCCATATTTAACCGGACTGGCCGCCCTTATCGCCAGTCCCCGGGTACTACAGCAGAAATATCGCCACGATCGTCGTCGCCGCGAACCCCAACACAACCGGGAAGAAATTGCGCCGCGCCAGCTCGATCGGGTTGACGCCGGTGATCGCCGCCACCGGGATGAGGCCCCAGGGGATGATCGTGCCGCCGCCCGTCCACACGCCGGCCATCTGGCCGAGAGCGGCCAGCGTCGCCTTGTCCACGGCGATGGCCTTCTCGAACGTCGCCGCCACGCTGCCCACGAGCGGCAGCGGCGAGAACCCCGAGCCGTCGAGGCCGACGATGATGCCGGTCGCCAGGCTGACCAGGGCGACGAACACCTTGTTCAGCGGCACCGTCTGCGACAGGAACACGCCGAAGTCCTCCAGGAAGCCGGTGGCCGTCTTCAGCTCGAAAATGGACTTGGCCAGGTCGCCCTTGCCCATGAAGAAGAAGCCGCCGATGACCACGACCGGGGCGAAGATCTTGATGCCGAACATAAAACCGTCGCGGATGTAATCGGTGATCTTCTCCAGCCCGTCCCAACCGAACTTGAGCAGACAGCCCACGGCCAGGATGACGACGGCGGTGGCGCCGAGCAGGGCGGTGGCGTCGCCGCCGCGCAGCTTGAAGGCCAGCATCGCCACCACGTCGAGGGCGAAAGCCAGCGGAGTGACGATGGCCAGGAACCACGACACCCAGTCGAGGTCGCGCTGGGCCGGCACGGCGGCCGCCAGCTTTTCGCGCTCCAGCCTGTGGGCTTCGGCGTTGACCCGGATATCCTTCTTGATCAATACATAAGCGGCGATGGTCGTCACCAGGCCCATGGTGATGGCCAGCGGCACGCTGGCGGCGATCACCGGGCTGGGGTCGGCGAAGCCGGCCGCCTTGGCGGTGATGGTCGGCGCCCCCTGGATGACGTAGTCGGTGGACAGGCCGATGCCGTGGCCGAAGAGGTTCATCGCTACGGCCACGCCCATGGCCGGCAGGCCGGCCCGCACCGCCACCGGGAAGAGGATGGCGCCCACCAGGGCGGTGGCCGGCGACGGCCAGAAGAACCACGAAGCGATCAGCATCGCGAAGCCCACCACCCAGAAGGCGACGTCGGCGTTGACCATCAGCTTGGCCGCCGGGCTCATCACCAGGTAGTCGGCCCCCGTCTCGCCCAGCAGTCTGGACAGGGAGACGATCAGGGAAATGACGACGATGATGCCCCAGAACTCGTTGCCGGCCACGATCAGCGAATTGAAAACAGTGGTAAAGGCGCCCACCATGCTCCCCTTCACCAGCCAGCCCACGGTCAGCAGGCCGATGATACAGGGGATGAGCGGGTCCTTCCTGAGACCCATGACCACGATTACGACCAGCACCCAGAACAGGAACAGCCAGTGGGCAGATGTCAATGTTACCATAGGGCGAAATCCTCCTCAAAAAGGTTTCGGCGCCCGCCGCCGCCTCCCCCGGACACAACGCCGCGGGGCGCACTGCGCGCCACAATAGGTAATTTTCCCACAGGCTTGTTTTATATACCGGCCGGCCGCTCCTTCGCCCGGCCGGGCATAAAAAAGCATCGGCAACCTTCCGGTTGCCGATGCTTTTATGGCGCGGCGCTTTTACAGTACCTTCGAGAGAAAATCGCGCGTCCGGGGGTTCTGGGGATTGCTGAACACCTGCTCGGGGGTGCCCTCTTCCACGATCAGCCCCTCGTCCATGAACATGATCCGGTCCCCCACCTCGCGGGCGAAGCCCATTTCGTGGCTGACGATAACCATGGTCATGCCGTCGGTGGCGAGCTGCTTCATGACGGCGAGCACTTCGCCCACCATCTCGGGGTCCAGGGCCGAGGTCGGCTCGTCGAACAGCATCACGTCCGGCTCCATCGCCAGCGCCCGGGCGATGGCGACCCGCTGCTGCTGGCCGCCGGACAGCGAGGACGGATAGGCGTTTTCCTTCTCCGCCAGGCCGACCCTGTTGAGCAGGGCGACGGCCTTGGCGTACGCCTCTTCCTTGGGCAGCTTCTTGACCATTACCGGCGAAATCATGATGTTCTCGACGGCCGTCTTATGGGGGAAAAGGTTGAACGACTGGAACACCATGCCGATTTTGGTGCGGACCCTGTTGATATCGACGTTGGGGGCGGTGATGGTTTGGCCCTCGAAGATTATTTCCCCCGCCGTCGGCTTCTCCAGCAGGTTCAGGCAGCGCAGGAAGGTCGACTTGCCCGAGCCGGACGGGCCGATGACCACGACGACCTCGCCCTTGTTTATCCGGTTGGTGATGCCGCGCAGGACGCGGTTGTCGCCGAAATCCTTGCGGAGATTGTTAATGCGAATCACTGGCTTTCATCCGCCTTTCCGCCCAGCTGATAAACCGGCCCAGCGAGTAGGTCAGGACCAGATAGAACACGGCCGAGATCAAAAGCGGCTCCAGTCCCTTGTAGGTGGCGCCCTGGACGACCTTGGCGGTGAAGGTCAGCTCGGCGATGCCCAGGACATAGGCCATCGACGAGCCCTTTATCACGGCGACGAATTCGTTGCCGATCGCCGGCAGGATGTTCTTGATCGCCTGGGGCATGATGATTTCCTTCATCGCCAGATAATGCGGCATGCCGAGGCTGCGGGCCGCTTCCATCTGCCCCCGCGGCACCGACTGGATGCCGGCGCGGATGATTTCGGCGATATACACGCTGGCGTTGAGGCTGATGGCGCCGATGCTGGCTATTATCGCCACCATGTTGCTCGGCAGCGCGGACGAGTTCGGGCTCATGCTCACCAGCACGTAGGCGACCAGGATCTGCAGCAGCACCGGCGTGCCGCGCATGATTTCGATGAAGATGTTGGCGACGATGCGCAGCGGGTATGCCTTCCCGAGCGACAGGTTCGAGACTTTGAACAGGTAAACGACAATCCCGACGAGCGTTCCCAGGATAATCGAAAGCACGGAAATGATCAGCGTCAGTTTTATGCCATTGAAAAACAGCGGCATGTATGTGCCGGCAAAACTAAAATCCAAGATGTTTCCCCCGCCTCAGTTCACAAAATGCGGCTACTTTTTCGGCGCCGTCCCGGCCAGCTTGCAGGCGTCGTCGACGTAGCGCTGCATCTGCCCCGATTGGTTCAGGCGTTTTACGGTGCCGTCGATCTGGGCCTTCAGGGAAGCCGAGCCTTTGCGGAAGGCGACCGCCACGCCCGGGCTGTTGAGCGAGGAATCGTCGATCGTCACCTTCTCGGCGATGACGAATTCCGGATTGGCGGCGATGGCCATCTGGCAGACGACCTTCGTCGTCACGATGCCGTCGATCTGCTTGGATTTGAGCGACAGGAGCAGGGTGGTCATGCTCTCGATCTTGGTGAACTTGCCGTCGGGAATCAGGGTGGTCATCAGCCGGTCCTGCAGGGAGGAAAGCTGCAGGCCGATCTTATAATTTTTCACGTCGTTGAAGCTGTTGAATTTGCCCACGTTGTCCTTGGTCGTCAGCAGCGTCTGGATGCCCTGGTAATATACCTCGGAAAAGTCCACCGACTTGCGCCGCTCTTCCGTCGCCGACATGCCGGAGATGATGGCGTCGACCTGCCCCGACTGCATGGTGGCCAGCAGGGCGTCGAAAGCCAGTTCCTTGACCTCGAGCTGCACGCCCATGTCCTTGGCTATTTCCTTCGCCAGGTCCATATCGAAGCCGGCGATCGTGTCTTTGCCGTCAATCATGGTATGGAATTCGAAGGGGGCGAATTCGGCGTTCATGCCGACGACCAGCTTGCCCTTCGCCTTGATTTTGGCGAGGCTGTCCTCGGCGGCGGGCTGGCCGGCGGCCGGTTTCTTCTCCTCCTTAGACGAGCAGCCGGCAACGGCGAAGGCCGTGAGGATTGCCAGCGCGACTGCGAGGATGGCGGGCCACAGTTTTTTCCTGTTCATGTGTTAACGACTCCTTTGTGGAAAGTTATATATATACTTTACCATACTATCGCATTAAATGGTCAAAAACATTTTGCACGAAAAGCGCCGTCCCGCGGTAAAGAACCGCATCGTCGAGCACGAAGCGCGAGCTGTGCGCCGGATACACTTCGCCGTCGGCGAACGGCGCCGCGCCGTACAGCCGGAAAAAACACCCCGGCACCTTCTGGAAGAAATAGCCGGCGTCCTCGCCGCCCATGCTGTCTTCCCCGCTGACGTGGATATCCCCGGGGGGAAGAATCTTGAGGGCCGAGGCCAGGAAAGCGTCGACCACGGCTTGGTCGTTTTTGGTCGGCGGGTAGCCGTTCAAAAAGGTCACGTCGCAGTCGGCGCGCATCGCCTTGGCGATGTATCTGACAATCTCCTCGATCCGCTTGAAGACGAAGTCCCTTGTCGCCAGGTCCTGATTGCGGATGGTGCCGTGCAGCACGACCGTGTTGGGGATGATATTCTCCGCCCCCTGCCCGCCGGTTATCGTGCCGAAGGAAATCACGCAAGGGGTGAACGGGCTGATTTCCCGGCTGACGATCATCTGGATGGCGCTCACCACCAGCGAGGCGATCGCGATCGGGTCGACGCAGCGGTGCGGCTCGGAGCCGTGGCCGCTTTTGCCGCTGATCGTGATGTAGACCTGATCGTCGGCAGCCGAACTGTTGCCGTATTTGACGATGACATCGCCGTTTTTGCAGGGGGCGGCATACAGCCTGCGGTCCATATGGAGGGCGAGGATGGCGTCGACGCGGGGATTTTCCAAAACCCCGTCCTCGATCATGGGCAGCGCGCCGCCCGGCCCCTCCTCCGCCGGCTGGAACAGCAATTTCACCTGGCCCTTCAGCTCGTGCTCATGTCTTTTCAACAGCTTGGCGGCGCCCAGCAAAATCGCCGTATGGGCGTCGTGGCCGCAGGCGTGCATGTTGGCGTTCTGCGAGCGATAATCGAATGCCGACTCCTCGTTGATCCTCAGCCCGTCCATGTCGGCGCGCAGGGCGATGGTTTTCCCGGCTGTCTTGCCGAGCAGGGCCACAATCCCGGAATGCCTGGCGAACGTCGTATAGGGAATATCCATTTCCGCCAGGCGCGCCTTGACGAACGCCGCCGTTTGCGGCAAAACCAGGCCGATCTCGGGAATCTTGTGCAGTTCCCGCCGCCAGGCGGTTATTTCGGCGCTGATTGCTTGGGCTTCATCCAATGCAGTCACTTTCTTCAACTCCTCATATTTTGTTTTCGCGGCAAAAAAAGGCCGCGCCGCGAAAGCGCGGTCCGGCCGCTTCCGTGTACCCTGTTCAAAGCTCCGCCGCCAGCAAGTCGACGGCGCTGCGGGCCAATATCTCGACGCCGTACGTCAGGGCGTCCTCGTCGATATCGAAGCCGGGATGGTGGTGGGGGTGGACGATGCCCTTGGCCGCGTTGCCGGCGCCGACGAACATGAACGCGCCGGGGATCTTCTTCAGGAAATAGGAGAAATCCTCGCCGCCCAGCACCGGTTTCACCTCGCTCACCCCGGCTTCGCCGAGGACCGCCGCCCCGGCCCGCCAGACCCGCCGGACGACCGCCGCGTCGTTGACGAGCGGCGGGCAGCTCGGGGCGGTGGAGAACTGGTATTCGGCGCCGTTGGCCGCGCAGACGCCCTTGACGATCTGTTCGATCCGGCGGTGGACGGCCGCGAGCGTCTCCTCGTCGAAAACGCGGATGGTGCCTTCGAGCCTGGCGGTTTCGGGGATGACGTTGTATACGCTGCCCGCCTGGAACACGCCGACGGAGACGACGACCGGCTCAAGGGGGTCGATGCTGCGGCTGACGATGGTATGCAGCCCCTGGACGACCTGGGAGCCGACGAGGATGGGGTCGACGGCGACGTGCGGCGACGAGCCGTGGGCGCCTTTGCCGCGGATGACGATTGCGAAGGCGCCGGGCTGGGCCATCATGCGCCCGAAGGAGAGGCCCAGTTGCCCGACCGGCAGCGGCTGCCACAGATGGGCGCCGATAATCGCGTCCACCCCGTCGAGAAACCCCTCTTCGATCAGCGCGATCGCGCTGCCGGGAGGCATTTCCTCGTTGGGCTGGAAGATGAGGCGCACCGTGCCGGCCAGCCCGGTCCGCAGGGGGAGCAGCACCCTGGCCAGGCCGAGCAGCATCGCCATATGGCCGTCGTGGCCGCAGGCGTGGCAGACGCCGGGGTTCTGCGACTGGTACGGCCGGCGGCACTCGTCCGCGATGGGCAGGGCGTCCATGTCGGCCCGCACGGCCACCGTGCGGCCGGGGCGCGCCCCTTTTATGTCGGCGACGACGCCCGTGCCCGCGGCCTTCAGCGGCGCGAGGCCCAGCGCGGCCAGCTCGGCGACGATTCTTTCCTGGGTCTTGAATTCCTTCGTGGACAGCTCCGGGTAGGTGTGGAAGTGCCGGCGCAGGGCGACTACGTAATCCCGGTTCGCAGCCGCCAGCCGGCGGAGGTCGTCAGTCATGCGGGCATCCTTTCTGTTAGTGCTAATTATGGTACAGCGTGTTTTACCCTTTTTCCCCGAAACACGAAAAAAGTCCTGCCCCATTGGCGGCAACGGCAGGCCGATAATTTTCACGCGCAGGGAAAAACGGCGCACCAGCAACCGCCGACCGGGTTTAATGCCCCGGCCCTTTCAGATTGAGCACTACCACGCCGCCGACGATGAGAGCTATCCCCACGGCGCTGTATATGGTGAACGTCTCTTTCCAGACAAGGATGGCGACCAGCGCCGTCAGCACCGTCCCCAAGCCCGCCCAGACGGCATAGGCCACATTCAGGGGAATGGTAGTCATGGCTTGAGCCACCGTATAAAACGAGGCGCTCATCCCGGCAATAAACGCCAGGCTGGGCAGGAGCTTGGAAAAACCCGCCGAGGCTTTAAGCATCGACGTGGCAAACACTTCGCAGGCAATTGCTATGCCCAGAAAAACATACCCGTTCACAGGGAATCCCTCCTGGTCAAAGAAATCAGGCCGTTCAGGACCTTTTCCCGACTGTCTTCCTCCAAGCTCATCCCGTACAACTCATTGAAGTACATTCCGTCGGCCGCCAGTCTGACGACGGCCGACACGGCCGGGTCGAGCCGGTCGTTCCCGATACGGGCTTGCAGCTCTTTTAAATGCCCGGCGGCAGACTTCAACAGCGCGGGATTGGTTGCGACAGCGGCCAGAACAGCGACGTTCAGATCGAATTCCCCGGCCAGCTGGGCGAACGTCGTTGTCGCATAAGCCCTCGTCCATCTTCCCTTTTCACAGGGATCGGCGGCGGCGGCGCTTTCCACGCCGCCGATGAAACCTTGCATTACATAATCGTGCATGCCTGTCAGCAAAGCCTCTTTGCCGGCATAGTGGTACAGCAACCCACCCTTGCTTATCCCCGCCTCCTTCGCGACCGCTTCCAGCGTCAGCGCCAGCACGCCGGCCGTATTGACAATGTGCGCGGCGGCCCGCAGTATCCTTCGCTTCGTACCGGTTGCTCCACGGTGACCTTTAGCTTGCACAGGCCTTACCTCCGAAACCTTTTTTCCTTCATATTATATACCGTCCGGACGGTATAGCGTCAATGCAATCGCAAAAAAACAAACCGGGCATAATGCCCGGTTTTATTCTCGCCGCTAATATCTCCTTCGCTTGCTGGAGCTCTGGATCCCCAGCTCCTCGCGGTACTTGGCCACCGTGCGCCGCGACACGGCGACGCCCCGGGCGATGAGGATCTCGGTGATGGCCTGGTCGCTCAGCGGCTGGGAAGGATCCTCGCCGGCCACCAAATCCTTGATCTGCCGCTTGACCGTCGACGCCGAATGCGTCTCCCCGTCCGCGCCCTGCAGTCCGGCCGAGAAGAACGCCCGCAGGTTGAACAGCCCGTGGGGGGTGTCGGCGTATTTATTGGCGATCGCCCGGCTGACCGTCGACTCGTGCACGCCCACCTTGTCGGCCACCCTTTTCATCGTCAGCGGCCGCAGGAACCTGGGCCCGTGGTCGAAGAAGTCGCGCTGCAGGTCGATGATCGTCTCCACCACGTTGTACAAGGTGCGGCGGCGCTGCTCGATGCTCTTGATGAGCCAGACGGCGGCGTTGATCCGCCCCTCCACGAACTTCCTGGCCTCGTTGTCGGCGTCGCGCACCACGCGGCGGTAGTACGGATTGATCGTCAGATGGGGGACGTTGTAATCGTTGATTATGATGATGTAGTTGCCGGCCACCCGCTCGATGGTCACGTCGGGGATGATGTAGCACGGCTGTTCGCCGCCGTCGAACGCCCGTCCCGGCTTGGGGTCGAGCGTGCGGATGAAGTCGACCGCCCGCTGCACGTCGTGGGGGGTGCAGCCCAGCTTGTCGGCGATATGCTTGAAGTGGCCGGCCCCGACCTCGTCGAGGAACCGGTCGATGACGGCCAGCACCAGCGGGTCGACGGAACCGCGCTGCTCGGCCTGGATCAACAGGCATTCCCGCAGGTCGCGCGCCCCCACCCCCGGCGGGTCGAAGGTCTGGATGACCTTGAGGACGTTGCCCACCGTCTCCTCGGGCACGCCGAGGTTGGCGGCCGCCTCCGCCGTCGTGCCGGTAAGGTAGCCGTTCTCGTCGATGCAGCCGATGATGTACTGGCCCACGGCGCGGGCGGCCGCGTCGAGCACGGTGAGCTGGAGCTGGAACTCCAGGTGCTCGTGGAGGGTGGCAACCGCGGAGACGAACGTCGTGAAGGACGGCTTGTCATCGCGCTGCGGCGCGAAGCCGGTATCGGTGCCGTCGTCGAAATAGTCGGCCCAGTCGAAATACTCCCGCAGCCGCTCGTCGCTCTCCTCCGCAGGTTCGGCGGCCACCTTCTCCTCCGCTTCGAGGACGGGGTTCTCCAAGAGTTCCTGTTCCACCATGGCCGACAGTTCCAGCGAGGAAAGCTGCAGGATGGCGATCGCCTGGCGCAGTTGGGGCGTCATAACAAGTTTTTGGTTCAGTTCGAGCTTCAGGCCGTAGTCCATGCGCATCGCCGCTACCCCTCCTCTCCCCAAACAATCCTTACAGACAAAAAAAGGCCGACCGATCGCTAAATCTCTCTAATCACCGAATCTTTCAATGAATATCTATGACAAACCTGTCCCGGATATGTTAACAAATCCGCGGCAGCTGGTCGCCGACCAGCATATCGAGCAGGCGCACGCCGCCGATGCCCGTCCGCAGGCCCACCTGGCCGGCCGGGGCAGCGGCCACCCGGCCGATGACACGCGCCTCGCGGCCGTAAGGATGGCTGCGCAGCACGGCTATAACTTTTTCACTATGTAGTGATTCGACAAAAATAATGACTTTCCCTTCATTGGCGAGATAAAGTGGATCAAAACCAAGGATATCGCACACCGCCCGCACCTCGGGACGTACGGGAATGGCGGCCTCGTCCACCATTATCCCCACGTTGGCCTGCACGGCGATCTCGTTCAGCGTCGTCGCCAGCCCGCCGCGGGTGGGATCGCGCAGCACCGCCACCGACGGCACCGCCGTCAGCACCGCCTTGAGCATCCCGCCCAGCGGCGCGCAGTCGCTCGCCACCGTCGCCGGCAGCTCAAGGCCGTGGCGCCCGGCCATCACGGCCACCGCGTGGTCGCCCACCGGGCCGCTCAGGATGACGTCCTGCCCCGGCCGCGCGTTCAGCGGCGAAATATCCGTGCCCGCCATCACGGCGCCGATGCCGGCCGTATTTATATATATGCCGTCGACCGCCCCCTTCTCCACCACCTTGGTGTCGCCGGTGACGATCGCCACCGCCGCCTCGGCCGCCGCCGCCCGCATCGACGCGACGATCCTCCGCAGGTCGGCGACCGGGAAGCCCTCCTCGATGATGAAGCCGGCGCTGAGGTACAGCGGCACCGCGCCGCTGACCGCCAGATCGTTGACCGTGCCGCACACCGCCAGCTTGCCGATGTCGCCGCCGGCGAAGAAGAGCGGCTTGACCACGTATGAATCGGTCGTGAACGCCAGCTTGGCCCCGCCCGCCTCCACCCGCGCCCCGTCGTGCAGCACGTCCAGGGCCGGGTTGGCGAACGCCGGCAGCATCACCTGCGCCACCAGCTCGTGGCTGAGCTTGCCGCCGCTGCCGTGGGCCAGCAGAATGCGCTCGTCCCTCATGCCTGCCACCTCCCTGCGCCGTACTTGTACCAGGCCGCGCACGTGCCCTCCACCGACACCATGCACGACCCCACCGGCCGCTCGGGCGTGCACGCCTTGCCGAACAGCGGGCACTCGGCCGGCCGGACCTCGCCGCGCAGCACCCCGCCGCAGCGACAGCCGGGGTGGTCGCGCGTCTCCTCCGCTTCCACGGGCAGCGCGGCCGGGGCGTCGAAGCGGCGGTAGGCATCGCGCACCGCCAGGCCGGACGCCGGGATGACGCCGATACCCCGCCAGGCGGCGTCGGCTTCCTCGTAAACCTTGTCCAGCACCGCGCGCGCGGCCGGGTTGCCGTCCGGCGGCACCACCCGCCGGTACTGGTTGGCGAGCGTTGCCTCGCCGGCCGCGATCTGCTTGACCAGCAGATACACCGCCTGCAGCACGTCGAGCGGCTCGAAGCCGGCGATCACGCCCGGCACGGCGAACTCCTCCGCCAGGAAGCGGTACGGCGCCTCGCCGATGATCGCGCTCACGTGCCCCGGCAGCAGGAAGCCGTCCACCCGCGCCCCGCCGGCCGTCAGCAGCGCCCGCAGGGCCGGCGGCACCAGCTTGTGGGCCGACAGCACGTAAAAATTCTCCAGCCCGGCCTGCTCGGCGGCCAGCACCGTGGCCGCCGCCGTCGGCGCCGTTGTCTCGAAGCCCACGGCCAGGAAAATCACCTTCTTCGCCGGCGCGGCGGCGGCGATCGCCAGGCTGTCGAGCGGCGAATACACGATGCGGATGTCGGCGCCCCGCGCCTGCTCGGCCGCCAGGCTGGACGACGACCCCGGCACCCGCAGCATATCGCCGAAGGTGGCGATGATCACGTCGCCGCGCCGGCTGTAGGCCACCGCCGTGTCCAGGTACCCGTTGGGCGTGACGCACACCGGGCAGCCCGGGCCGCTCACCAGCTCGACCGCTTCCGGCAGCAGCTGGCGGATACCGGCCTTGAAGATCGCCACCGTATGGGTGCCGCACACCTCCATCAGCCGCACCGGCCTTGTTGCCAGGCGGGCGATCTCGCCCTGGAAAAACGCCGCCAGCCGGCGGCTGTCCTCTGCCTTACTCCTCATGTCCGGCCAACTCCTCAAGCAGCTCCAGCGTCCGCCGGGCTTCCTCCTCGTCCACCGTCTGGATGGCGAAGCCGGCGTGCACGAGGACGTAGTCGCCCACCTTCGCGTCCGGCAGCAGCATCATGCTCACCCGGCGGGTCACGCCGCTGACCTCCACGGTCGCCATCATATCCTGTCTGTCGATAATCTTCGCCGGCACGGCCAGGCACATATCATCTGCTCCTTTCGATGGCCACCGCCGCCTGCCCCAGCGCCAGGCCGCCGTCGTTCGGCGGCACGCTGCGATGGAGCAGCACGGTGAAGTCTTGTTCCAGCCGGGCAACAACCGCGCCCAGCAGGGTAACGTTCTGGAAAACCCCGCCGCTCAACGCCACCGTGCGCACGCCGCTCGCGGCCGCCAGGCGGCGCACCGTCGCCGCGACCGCGTCGGCCAGGGTGGCGTGGAAGTCGGCCGCAAGTTCGGCCGGGGCCGCCCCCTGTTCCAGGGCGGCGACCATGGCCGCGAAGGCGGGGCGGAAATCCAACCGCGCCGGCTCGCCGGCCGTTATCGCATACGGCAGCACCCGGCCCTTGCGGCCGGCGGCGGCCAGCTCCAGCTCCACGGCCGCCTGCCCCTCGTAGTTTATCTTCCCCCGCACCCCCAGCAGGGCGGCGCAGGCGTCGAACAGCCGGCCGGCCCCCGACGCCAGCGGGGCGTTCAGCCCCTTGGCGGCCGCGGCCAGCAGCAGCTCCCAGCCGGCGGGCAGGCTGCGGACGAAGGGGATATCCTTATTGACAAAATCCGCCCCGTACAAGTCGTGCAGCACCCAGGCCGCCAGCCGCCACGGCTCCCTGATCGCCGCCGCGCCGCCGGGCAGGGGCATATACTCCAGATGGGCCAGGCGGGTGTAGCCCTTGAGGTCGGCGAGCAGGAACTCCCCGCCCCACAGGCGGCCATCGTCGCCGTAGCCCGTGCCGTCGAAGGCCGCGCCAATCACCGGGCCGTCCGCGCCGTGCTCGGCCAGCACCGCGGCGATGTGGGCGTGGTGGTGCTGGACGCCGATGCGCGGCAGGCCGCAGTCCATAGCGTACTTCGTCGCCAGGTACTCGGGGTGAAGGTCGTGGGCCACCAGCTCCGGCCGCACGGCGAACAGTTTCTCATAGTGCTCGATCGCCGCCGTATAGGCGCCGTATGTGGCCATATTCTCCAAGTCGCCCACATGGGCGCTCATGAACGCCTGGTCGTCCCTGGTCAGGCAGAAGGCGCTCTTCAGCTCGCCGCCGCAGGCCAGCACGGCCGGCCCGGGGCGCTTCAGCCGCAGCGGCGCGGGCGCGAACCCGCGGCTGCGGCGCAGCAGGTACGGCTTCCCGCCGAAGACGCGGGCCACCGAATCGTCGGCCCGGCAGTTGATCGGCCGGTTGTGGACGAGGAAAAAGTCGGCGATGCCGGCCAGCCGGGCAAGGGCGTCGCCGTCCTCGTAGGCGATCGGCTCGTCGCTCGTATTGCCGCTCGTCATCACCCACACGTCGTCCGGCGCCAGCAGCAGCCAATGGACAGGGGCGTACGGCAGCATCATCCCCACGCAGGGGTTGCCGGGGGCGACCGCCGCCGCCAGGTCGTAGCCCGGCCCCTTGGTAAGCAGCACGATCGGCCGCGCCGGCCCGGCCAGCAGCTCCTCCTCGGCCTTGTCCACCAGGCAGCGCGCCTTCGCCGCCGCCAGGCTGCCGGCCATGACGGCGAACGGCTTGTCCTCGCGGACCTTGCGGGCCCTGAGCGCCGCCACCGCCGCCGCGTCTAACGCGTTACACGCCAGGTGGAAGCCGCCGAGGCCCTTGATAGCCGCCACGCTCCCGGCGGCCACCAGCCGGCGGGCCTCCGCCAGCGGGTCGCCGGCCAGCGGCCGTCCGTCCCTGTCCAGCAGGCGGTACGCCGGGCCGCACGCCGGGCAGGCGTTCGGCTGGGCGTGGAACCGCCGGTTCGCCGGGTCGTCGTACTCGGCCCGGCAGGCGGGGCACATCGTGAACGCGGCCATGGTCGTGCGCTCGCGGTCGTAGGGCACATCGTTTACGATCGTGTAGCGCGGCCCGCAGTTCGTGCAGTTGGTGAACGGGTAGCCGTAGCGCCGGTCGAGCGGGTCGGCGATCTCCGCCCGGCAGTCCGGGCAGGTCGCCACGTCGGGCGAGATCAGCGCCGTCCGGGCGTCGGCCGCGGCGCTCGTCCTGATGGCGAAGCCCCGTTCCCCCGCCGGCGGCAGCGGCCTTGCCGTCACCGCGCCCACGACCGCCAGCGGCGGCGCCTCGGCCCGCAGGGCGGCCAAAAAAGCGGCCAGCGCCGCCTGCTCCCCCTCGGCCTCGATGACCACCCCGCGACCGTCGTTGGCCACCCAGCCGCCGATACTATGGCGGCCGGCCAGATTATGAACAAAGGGGCGGAACCCCACCCCCTGTACTATGCCGGTGATCTCGATCCGCAAACGTTCCATAATCCGAGATTACCATGTATTCAGATTTTTCGCAACCCGGGAAGCGCTGGGCACGGCGCGCCCCTGGCGGGCGAAGACGCCGACGGCTGCCCTTTCAGACGATTTTCGTCGTCCAGTCCTCGACGTTCCACACATCGGTCACCCAGTCCCGGTAAAAGTCGGGCTCGTGGCAGACCAGCAGCACAGTGCCCTTAAACTGGCTGATCGCCTTTTTAAGCTCGGCCTTGGCGGCGGCGTCGAGGTGGTTGGTCGGTTCGTCGAGCACCAGCCAGTTGACCTCCTTGAGCATCAGCTTGCACAGGCGGACCTTGGCGTTTTCGCCGCCGCTCAGCACCATCATCTGGCTGGTGATATGCTCGTTCGTGAGGCCGCAGCGGGCCAGGGCGGCCCGTACCTCGAAATTGGTGAGGCCCGGGTACTCGGCCCAGATCTCCTCGATGGCCGTGTTGGTGTTGTGCTGGCTTGATTCCTGCTCGAAGTAGCCGGGCTGGACGAAGTCGCCGGTTTCCACCCGGCCGGCCACCGGCGGGATAAGGCCCAGCAGCGTTTTGAGCAGGGTAGACTTTCCCAGGCCGTTGACGCCGCGCAGGGCCACCTTCCGGCCGCGCTCCAGCGCGATGCCGAGCGGGCGGGTCAGCGGCTCGTCGTAGCCGAGCACGAGGTCTTCGGCCGTGAAGACATAGCGGCCCGGCGTGCGGGCCTCCCGGAACTGGAAGACCGGCTGCGGTTTCTCGCGCGGCTTCTCGATCAGCTCGAGCTTGTCCAGGCGCTTCTGGCGGCTGTTGGCCATGCCCCTGGTGGCCACCCTGGCCTTGTTCCTGGCGATGAAATCCTCCAGCCGCTCGACTTCCTGCTGCTGGCGCTCATAAGCCCTGGCCTCCTGGCTGCGCCGCAGGGCGTACATCTGCTGGAACTGGTCGTAGCTGCCGCTGTAACGGGTGAGGACGGCGTTTTCGACGTGGTAGATGACATTGACGACGTCGCTCAAAAAGGGAATGTCGTGCGACACGAGGATAAAGCTGTTCTCGTAGCTCTTCAGGAACCGCTTCAGCCACTCGATATGCTCGTAATCGAGGTAATTGGTGGGTTCGTCGAGGATAAGGATCGTGGGGTTTTTTAAGAGCAGCTTGGTCAGCAGCACCTTGGTCCGCTGGCCGCCGCTGAGCTCGGCGACGTCGCGGTCGAGGCCGATGTCGCCGAGGCCGAGGCCGTTGGCCACCTCTTCGATTCTGGCGTCGATCATATAAAAGCCGCCGTGCTCCAGCATATCCTGGATGTTGCCGACATCCTCCATCATGGCCGCGAGGTCGGCCGGCGCGGCGGCAGCCATCTTATCGTAGAGGGCCAGCATCTCGGCCTCGAGCCCGTACATGCCCTGGAAGGCGTCCCGCAGCACGTCGCGGATGGTCCGGCCCTTGGTCAGGCCGGCCTGCTGCTCCAGGTAGCCCACCGTCACCCGGCTGGACCATTCCACCCGCCCGGCGTCGGGCTGCAGCTGGCCGGTGATGATGTCGAGGAAAGTCGACTTGCCCTCGCCGTTGGCGCCGACGAGGCCGACATGCTCGCCCCTGAGCAGCCGGAAGGAGGCGCCGTCGAGGATAGTCCGGGCCCCGAAACCGTGGGATACATTCTCTACAGTTAATACGCTCATACTAGCAGCCGCCCTTCTCCAGCGCCAGGCTGGCCTGGATCATCAGCGCGCACTCCAGCCGCTTCTTCTGCAGCTCGCAGCCCAGCTCGTACGGCACGGCCAGGTCGCCGCCGAACAACTGGGCGTTGGCGTGGCAGCCGCCGCTGCAGTAGAAGCGGGCCCAGCAGCCGCGGCAGGCCGGCTTGGCCAGCGCGTGGGCCCGGCGGAACCTCTGGACCATAGCGGGTTTATTTATGCCGTCGAAAATATTGCCGACAAGATACTCGTCGCGGCCGACGAACTGGTGGCAGGGGTACAGGTCGCCCGCCGGGGTGACGGCGAAATACTCGTGGCCGGCGCCGCAGCCGGCTAGCCGCTTGGCCACGCACGGCCCGTTGTCGAGATTGAGGTTGAAGTGGAAGAACTCGAACGGCCGGCCGGCCCGGCGGCGGGCCAGATATTCGGCCGCCAGGGCATCGTACCCGGCAGCTAAAGCCGGCAGATGCTCGGGCCGCAGGGCGTAACCGCCGTCCTTGGCGATCACCGGCTCGACCGACAGCGCCGCGAAGCCGAGGTCGGCCATGGCCAGCACATCGGCGGCGAAATCGAGGTTGTGGGCGGTATACGTGCCGCGCAGGTAGTAGTTCTGCCCGCCGCGCGAAGCCACCGCCCGGCGGATGCCCGCCAGCGCGTCCTGCCAGCTGCCGCTGCCGTCGGCGTACGGCCGCATGTTGTCGTGCACCTCCCGCCGCCCGTCGAGGCTCAGCACCAGGCTGATATTCTCGGCATTGAGGTAAGCGAGCGTCGCCTCGTCCAGCAGCACGGCGTTGGTCGTCAGCGTCAGCTTGAACACCTTGCCGGTCTCGGCCTCCCGCCGCCGCACATGCGCCACCGCGCGGCGGACCGTTTCCATGTTCAGCAGCGGTTCGCCGCCGAAGAAATCGAGCTCGCAATGCTTCCTGCGGCCGCTGCCGGCGATGATGAAGTCCACCGCCCGCTCGGCGACCTCCGGCGGCATCAGGCCGCGGTCGTGGCCGAAATCGCCCGTGCCGGCGAAGCAGTAGCCGCAGCGCAGGTTGCAGTCGTGGGCGACATGCAGGCACAGCGACTTGACCAGCGGCGCGTCGCCCAGAGCCGCCGGCACCGCCGGCGGCGGCGAGAACAACAGCCCCTGGTCCATAAGCGCGCGCAGCTCGGCCAGCACCTCGGCCGCCGCCGCCTCGCCGTAAGCCCCGCCGAGCGCCGCCAGCACCGCGGCGTCGTTTTGGCCGTCCCACACCGCCAGCGCCTCGTATGCCGGCTTATCGACGACATGCACCGCCCCGCTGTTGACGTCGAGGACGATGTGCATGCCGTTCTGTTCAAACCTATGTATGTCCATTATTTCCTCCAAGTAAAAGGCCCCCGCTCTTAGGCGAGGGCGCCGCTGTTACTGCTTCTGGCAGACCTGATTGCCCACGGTGCAGGACGTCTTGCAGGCCGACTGGCACGAAGCCTGGCATTCCCCGCAGCCGCCCGTCTTGACCGTCTTCTGCAGCGAACCTTTATTCACGGTGACGATATGCTTAGCCATCGAAAATTCCCTCCTTGCCGATATGTATGCTATCGCTTAGACTATGATACCACACATTGGCAAGCCGGACAACAGGGCGGCTGCATTAAAAGCCCATCTGCGGCGTTGCTCCTCGGTTGCCATCCTCAGCGTACGTCCCGTGTACGCGCGATGCTGTTACACCGATACTGTGCAAACAACGCATATAAACATTGTCGCAGAGGAAACGGTGGCGCCAACCTCCGGCGCGCCTTGCATCTGGAGCTTTTACTGCAGCCGCTCACCATTACGGTTCAGGCACGATAACTAACTTTACGGGTAAATTAGACGCCCCCGGCGGGCTGAACGTCAGCCACAGCGACTCGGCGCTGTCGAACGTCCCCACATAGGCGAAATCGATCAGCTTGTCGCGCCCGAACGCCGTCCGGCCCGTCGGCGTCGGCACCGGCGGCGCGATCACGTACTTGTACCTTATCCCTAAAGCGCCGGCATAATCGCCGCCCCGCGGGTTGAGGTAGTAGGACGTCTTGCCCGTGCCGGCGGCCGGCAGGAACATCCGGTACACCACCCCGTAATTGCCGTAATTGACCACCTTCGTCCCGTCGGTGGCGTCCACGCCCACCATGTATTGGTCGAGCAGGTTGTCGGCCAGCGTCAGCGCCACCGGCCCGTCGGTCTGGGGATTATAAATCCTCACCGGCACCAGCATGCGGTCCTTGCCGTGGAACGTGCCGCGCAGGCGCTGCTCGTCCGGCGGCAGCACGGCCGCCGTAAGGGCGAACCGCCGCTCGTCCGCGCCCGGCGGCAGCATCATCACCTTGACCGTCACCGGCCGGTCGGCGATGAAGTCGAAAATGCCGTTCACCAGCATATTGGGCTTTACGGCCGCCTTTTGCAGCGCCGGCGACAGCGCCGCCGCGCCGCGGGCCGGCACCTCCACCGTGTACAGGTTGCCGCCGGCGAGGTAGTTCTCCTGGGCCGCCTTGCCCACCGCCATCCAGTCGTAGCCGGGGCCGCCGATGCCGTGCTGGTGGACGGTCACCGTCGCCGCCTGCGGGCCGGCGTTCTCCACCAGCACCGCCAGCCGCTTGTCCGTGGCCGTCGCGTTCACGTGGTGGAAGAACAGGCGCACGTCGCCCGCCACCGTGTCCTGGTACAGGATGCCGTCGCTGTGGACCATCTCCGGACTGTCGGACAGCAGCAGCTTGCCGCCGTAGGAAGTTGACGTAACCTCCCACTCCGGCAGCTTGAGCGCGTCGAGCGCCGGGGCGGCGGCCGCGGCCGGGCCGGCGACGGCCAAAACCATAGCCGCAGCCGCAATCGCGGCTTTGGCCTGTCTTATCATATAGCCTTTCGTCATATGTACCTCCCGAAACTTGTTGGATACCTCACCATTATAGCAAACGTTGTTATATTATGTAAACATACAGGAAATGGATACTCTTCGGCAGGTACGAAGAAAGACGGCCCAAGACGGACCGCCCTATATCCCCAGTCTCGCGTACATATTCGCCCGCAGCAGCCGCAGCCGGAACTCCCCCAGGCCCCAGCGGCTGCGGGGGATGTTGATGCGTTTTAAGGCGTACACGTCGTCCCCCGGCCTGTTCAGGCCGACGGCCGTGCCCACCGCCGCTCTATACCCCGCCTTCTTCAGCGCCGCCTCCGTCGCGGCGTCGTAGCTGCCGAACGGGTAGGCGAGGAACTGCACTGGTGCGTCCAGCCGCCACTCCAGCCCTTCCTTGGACAGCTGCAAATCCCGGGCCCGTTCGTCCGGCGGCAGCGTCGTGAGGTCGCGGTGGTGCAGCGTGTGCGAGCCGATCTCAATGCCGGCCGCCCGTAACGCCTTGACCTCGTCCCACGTCAGATAAGGCCGCTCGTCCAAAAAATCGGTCACCACGAACACCGTCGCCCGCAGGCCGTACTTTTTCAGGATGGGCAGCGCCGCCGTGTAATTATCGGCGTAGCCGTCGTCGAGGGTTATCACCACCGGCTTCGGCGGCAGCGGCTTCCCGGCCGTCATATGGTCGACGAGAGCGGCCAGCGTCACGGCCGTGTAGCCCTCGTCGGCCAGATAGCGCATCTGCCGTTCGAAGTCGACCGGCGGCACGCTGTAAGCCTCCGCGGTGTCGCCCACCTTGTGGTAAACCAGGATCGGCACGCCGGCGGCGGGCCAGACCGCCCAGGCGGCGGCCAGGATAACGAGGGCGGCGACGGCGGCGCCCCTCACCAGCAGCTTCATCTATTCCTTCCCTTCCAGGTCGCGGGCTATCCTTTCCAGCTTGCGCAGCCTATGGTTCATGCCCGACTTGCCCACCTGCCCGTCCGCCAGGTCCACCAGCTCCTGCAGCGTGGCCTCCGGGTAGGCGAGGCGCAGCTCGGCCGCGGCCTGAAGGCTGGGCGGCAGCTTGGCCAGTCCCGAACGGGCGGCGATCAGCCTGATGCTCTCCACCTGCCGCACCGCCGCGTTCACCGTCTTCTGCAGGTTGGCGGTCTCGCAGTTCACCAGCCGGTTGACCTGGTTGCGCATATCCTTCACGACCCGCACGTTCTCGAACGCGAACAGGGCGTTGTGGGCGCCGATGACGCGCAGCAGCGAGGTGATCGCGTCGCCGTCCTTCAGATACACGACATAATCCTGCTTGCGCTCCGTCAGGCGGGCAGGCAGGCGGAACGACTTCATCAGCCGCACCAGCGTCCTGGCAAAGTCGTGGTTGCCGGTCACCAGCTCTAAATGATATTCCCCCTCCGGCCTGCTCACCGAGCCGCCGCCGAGAAAAGCGCCCCGCAGGTACGCCCGGCGGCAGCAGCCCTTGCGCGCCAGCGCCATGTCCCGGCCGGCGCTTATCATCTCGCCGCGCAGCACGCCGAGCTCGGCCAGCACCGCCGTCACCGCCGGCGACGGCGGTACCTTCACCTGATATGAGTTGGCCTTCTTCAGGCGGCGGGCGCGGGTGACGACCACCTCGGTCGCCAGGCCGAAACCGCGCTTTATCAGCGTAAGCACCTTGCGGGCCACCGCCGCGTTCTCGGTCGTGAAATTTATCCCCAGCGCATTGTTGCCGCCGATGACCGCCGTGCCGCCCATCCGCATCAGGGCGGCCAGCTCGGCGACCAGGCAGCAGTCCTGCTCGTCCGCGACCCGGGCCAGTTCGTTCTTCACCTCGGCGGAAAAGGACACGTCAGCTCACTCCACTTACTTTTCCTCGTTGCCTAGCTCCTTGATATGCTCCGAAATCAGGTAGTAATCCAGCAGCTTCATCCGTTCCGAGCTGGCCTTGAGGCGGAAAACCATCGCCATGATCACCCGCGACAGCTTCACCGGGTCGTGGCGCACCAGGATGGTCTCACTGATGAGGTTGGCCTTCATCACCTTGATGCCCAAAGCCTCGATCTTCTCGGCGTCCACCGCCACCGGATAGGCGCCCTGGCGGGCATACACCTCGCGGAGGTGGGAGGCAACCTCCTGGTCGTTCACGACCACATAATCGATAACCCCCGGGCCGACGTGGTCGATGATCGCCTGCACGTGCCGCGAGGCCGTATAGCCGTCCGTCTCCCCCGGCTGGGTCATTACATTGCAGATGTAGATCTTGACGGCCTGCGTCCGCCGCAGGGCATCCGCCAGGCCGCTCACCAGCAGGTTGGGAATCACGCTGGTATACAGGCTGCCCGGCCCGAGGATGACGGCGTCGGCATTCTCGATCGCCTCAAGGGCGCTCGCCACCGGCGGGGCGTCGGCCGGCTTGATGAACACGCGGCGGATGGCCTTGCCGGCCAGCGGTATCTGCGACTCGCCCTCCACGACGCTGCCGTCCTCCATTTCCGCCGCCAGGCGGATGGTCTGGACCGACGAAGGCAGCACCTGGCCGCGCACCGCCAGAACCTTGCTCGACTCCTTCAGGGCCAGCTCCACGTCGCCCAGCACCTCGGTCATGGCGGCGATGAACAGATTGCCGAAGCTGTGCCCCGCCAGGTCGCCGGCGCCGCCGAAGCGGTGCTGGAACAGCTTCTCCATCAGCGGCTCGGTATCGGCCAGCGCCACCAGGCAGCTCCGCAGGTCGCCGGGCGGGATGATGCCCAGGTCCTCGCGGATGCGCCCCGACGACCCGCCGTCGTCCGCCACCGTCACGATGGCCGTTATATTGCTCGTCACGCCCTTGATGCCCCGCAGCAGCACCGACAGCCCGGTGCCGCCGCCCATCACCGTCACCGCCGGGCCGCGGTTGAGCTTGCGCTTCTGGAAGATGATCTCCACCAGCTTGTCGGGGCCCTCCGGCACCAGCACGCTTATGACCGAGCGGATGATCTGGCGGGTGGAAAAGGCCATCACCGCCAGGCCGAGGACGAAAATGGCCGTGCCGGCGACGGTCGTCACCGCGTAATAATACTGCCCCGTCGCGCGGTAGAACAGCTTGAAGATATTCTCCTCCACCACGCCGATATACTTGTAATTGAAAACGATGGCCAAGCCCAGGCTGGCGGCGATGACGCCGACAGAAAAGAGCAGCAGCCACCGTTTGAGCTTCATGCCGGGGTACAGCCATTTAAGATAGTTCATCTTATTAACTCCTGGGAACCGGCGATAAGCGTCGTATCGCGGCGTTGCCGGTTCGCGAATTCCCCCAAAAGCCTCCCTGAGCAGGTGAGCGGCTGGGGAGAAACGAGTAGCGCAAGGCGCCGAGCCGGCGGCACCACCGTTTCCTCAGCGACAACGTCTATAAACGTTGTTTGCACCGGATCGGTTTAACAGCATCGCGCGTACACGTACGTACGCCGAGGATGCCGGCGGCGAAGGCAACGCCGCGATACGACGTTTATCGCCAGACGCACCTGTATCGCCAAAAGCTAGACTTCTACAACATTATGCTTAATATCCCTATGCTCCACATTCGCCCGATACCCCTTCTTCTTCAGCCCCTCGGCGATCTTCTCGGCCACGAACACCGAGCGGTGCAGCCCGCCGGTGCAGCCCACGGCGATGATGAGCTGTCCCTTGCCCTCCTTGATATAGTGGGGCACGAGGAAGTCGATCAGGCCGCCGAGCTTGTCGAGGAACTGGTGGGTAATCGGCCATTTGCCGATATAATCGCTCACCTCGGCCTCCCGGCCGCTCTTGCGGCGCAGCGACTCAACATAGAACGGATTGGGCAGGAAACGCACATCGAACACCATATCCGCGTCCAGCGGGATGCCGAACTTGAAGCCGAACGACACCACCGTCACCGTCATGCGGTCGCTCTCCCGCTCGCCGGAAAACAGCGCCGTGATCTTCTCCTTCAGCTGGGTGACCGACAAATCGGACGTATCGATGATATGCGTGGCCCGGCCCCTTATCTGCTCGAGGCGCTCGCGCTCGCGGCCGATGCCCTCGCTCACGCGGCCGAATGGCGCCATGGGATGGCGGCGGCGCGTCTCCTTGTAGCGGCGGATGAGCGTCTCGTCCGAAGCCTCCAGGAAAAGGACCTCGTACATGAACCCCTGCAGCTCCAGGTCTTCCAGCACCTGCACCAGCGTGTCGAAGAACTCGCCGCCGCGGATGTCCACCACCAGGGCGATCTTGTTCACCCGCCCGGCCGACTGCACGCACAGCTCGGCGAACTTCGGGATGAGCATCGGCGGCAGATTGTCGACACAAAAATAGCCCAAGTCCTCCATCGCCCGGACTACCTGGGTCTTACCCGCGCCGGACATGCCGGTCACGATGACGAGGCGGAAATCATCCATACAAACTCTCCCCAGTACGGCCGCATTGCCACGGCCTAAGCCTTACAAATTACAACTTCCTGTTATTTCGCCGCGCCAGGTGGCGCGCTATCAGGTCCACAGAAGTATTCAGCACCTGCTCCGGCGGTATGGCGTACTTGGCGACCAGCTCGGCCGCGGCGCCGAAGTCGCCCACGGAAAAAGCGAAATGGCTGTCCGAGCCGACGACCAGCTTGCAGCCGCACTCCTTGGCCAGGCAGGCGATATGGTCGCAATGGGGCAGGCTGCCGCAGCGGGAGACGGTCAGCGAACTATTGTTGATCTCCAGGGCCACGCCGCATGCCGCCGCCGCCCTGACCACCTCTTCCTCGTCGACGGGGTACTCGGGGTTGCCGGGGTGGACGATCACATCCACCCAGGGGTTCCTCATGGCGGCGACCATCATCGCCGTGTTCTCGGCCACCGAGCCGTACGGCGCGCACTCGGTGTGAAGTCCGGCCAGCACTATCTCCAGCTTCGCCAGGCGGCCCTCGTCGAGGTCGAGCGTGCCGTCGCGATCGACGACATTGGCCTCGATGCCCTTCAGCACCCTGACGCCGAATATCTCCGCCGGTATCAAGCGCTGGCTGCTGAAGTGGTAAACGTGCGGCCCCCCCGGCATCGCCGGCCCGTGGTCGGTGAGGGCAATCATCGCCAGGCTCCGGTCGGCCGCCGCGCGGGCCACCTCCAGCACCGTGCTGTACGCGTGGCCGCTGGCCACGGTGTGTATATGCAGATCGGCGACAAACCGCATCGGATTCCCCCTTTGCTTTCATTATAGGCCATTATTCCCCAAAAATCAAAACCGCCCGATCCGCGCCAGGCTGTCGGCGGCGATAGCGCCGACCGGCCGCCGGCGGTACACCCCGTCGCCCTCGTACACCGCCGCCGGGGCGGCGTCGCCGCACAAAGCGGCCAGGGCCTCTTCCGCCCCCCTCGCGCGCAGCGCTCCCAGGCACCAGGCGGCGTAGCCGCGCACGGCGGCCTGGCTGTGCTCGAGGGCCACCCGCAGGAAAGGCTCATACTCGCGCGTCAGGTCGGGGCGGGTCCGGCCCACCGCCGCCAGCGCCCAGATGAACTCCGGATAAATGCTCGCGTCGTCGTGGAACGGGCAGATCATCGACAGATAGCCGTCGAACAGGTCGGGCCGCGCGGCGATGATGGCGCCGATAGCCCCCGTCGCCCCCCAGGGCGAACCGCCGTTTTCCTCGTTCAGCGTCCACAGCAGGCGGCGGATGAGCTCCCGTACCCGGTCGGGGTCGCCGGCCGCCACGCCGCCCGCCGCGCGGCCGAGGGCGTCGATCGCCAGCCAGTGCATATAATCGTCGGCCTCGTACAGGAAGCCGAGCAGGCTGCGGATCATCCGCCGGTCGATGAGCGCCAGGCGGACGATCTCTTCCCAGTCCCGGTCGACGAGTAATTTTTTCACGCCCTCGCGGTTCACGGCTGTCACCTCCCGGCAGCTATAAAGCTAACTTCTCCGCCCGACCCCCGTCCCCCTGCATTTTTCCCCGCGGCGGCCCCCCGTAGCACGAAAAAACCGGCGGTCAACCGCCGGTCTTCTTCAACACATACTCCTCGATCGCCGCCGCCACGCCGTCGGCGTCGTTGGCCGCCGTCACCGCCTTGGCCGCCGCCTTCACCTGCGGGCAGGCGTTGCCCATCGCCACTCCCCAGCCGGCGTACTCGATCATCTCGAGATCGTTCGCCGAATCGCCGACCGCCATCACCGCGTCGCGGCCGATCCCCAGCCGTCCGGCCAGGAAAGCGAGCGCCACCCCCTTGGTGGCTTCCGGGTGGGTCATCTCGAGATAAGTGGGCCGGGAATTCGCGGTGTACACCCGGTCGCCGCACGTTTCGCGGATCGCCGCATCGATCACCGGAATGAGATGCGGTTCGGCCATCGTCAGCAGCTTGGTCGGCGCCCCGGGCAGCGACCACAGCTCGTCCCCCACCGGGACGGACTCCATGCCGGAGATCGCCTCGTACAGCCGGGCGTTGGCATCGCGCGCCCGCACATACAGGACATCGTCCAGATACACCTGCAAATACCAGCCGCGCTCCCGGAAGAGCGTGTAAATTTTCTGGGTCGTCGCCCCGTCGAGCGGGCGGTGGAGCAGCGTCTCCCCCGACAGGCCCGCCCTTATCAGCGCCCCGTTATAAGTGATCAGCGGCACGTCCAGGGCCAGTTGGCGCGCGTACGGCAGCGCCGACGGATACATGCGGCCGGTGGCCACCGTCACCGTCACGCCCTGCGCCACCGCGGCCTTGATCGCCGCCTTGGCCCGGGGTGAAATCTTGCGGCTCCTGTCGAGCAGCGTATCGTCCAGATCCAGAGCGACAAGTTTGATGTCCATAAATTACCCCCGATATTAGTATCATGAAGGCCGCGAAGCCGCTAGACTAAAAAAGCACCTCGACCGAGGTGCCTCTATCCTTACCGGTCTTGAATTACCCTTGTCAGCGTGTAGCTGCACAGCGTCATGAGAATCAGGCCGGCCACCGGCGCCAGGAAGCTCGACACCTGGAACCCCGGCAACGCCTTGACGACCGCCAGCGGCATCAGCAAGTTGGTGAAAAAGGCCACCGAGCCCACCGTCACCGTATTGAACGGCATCGCGGCCAAAGTGAGCAGCGGCCTGATCGCCGCGTTGGCGATGCCGATGATGGTTGCGCCCAGCAGCGTCCCGCCGAGCGTATCGACGAAAATGCCCGGCAGCTCGGCCACAATGGCGCAGAGAAGAATCGCGTTGATGAGAATCCGCAGGAGAAAGCCCGCCACCCGGTTGTCGCCTCCCCGCTTTTTTTTGCCAATAAACATATATATTATAGCCCAAAGGACAGGCACCTTGCAATGGTTTTTTACAGGCCGCTGATAGCCCCCAGATGCAAGGCGCTCCGAGGAGCAACGCCGCAGACGGGGGCTATCAGCGGCCCGCTACTGCACAGACTCAAGGTCCAGCAGCGCCTTCTTCCTGTCCAGCCCGCCGCCGAAGCCCACCAGGCTGCCGTCCGCCCCGATCACCCGGTGGCAGGGCACCACGACCGGCGTGCGGTTGATGTGCAGCGCCCCGCCGACCGCCCGGGCCGCCCGGGGGTGGCCGATCGCCCGCGCCACCTGGCCATAGCCCTCCACGACGCCGTAGGGGATGGCCGCCGTATGGCGCAGCACCGCCGCCTGGAAGGGCGTATAGCCGCCCCAGTCCACCGGCACCGTGAAATCCAGCCTCTCCCCGGCGAAGTACCTTTTCAGCTCGCCGTCCAGGCCTGCCGCCCACTCGGGATACCCTTCCCCGACTCCCGCCGTATCCGTTTTCAGCGCCGCCAGCGCCTCGGCCGCCGACGCCCGCGGGAACGACATCGCCCACAGGCCGGCCGCCGACCACACCGCCGCCACCTGGCCCCACGGCGTGGTAAAAATGCTAAACATCCTTTTCATCGCCATCCCCCATCAATTCCAGACTGTTGGCCGCCTTCCAGCTCTCCTCGCGGATGAGCGCCAGAATCTCCTTCTTGATTCCCAGGAAAACGTCCGACACCTTGATATCGTAGCTGCGCGGCCGCGGCAGCGGCACGGCGATCCGCGCCTTTATCCTTCCCGGCCGGGCCGTCATCACGTACACCGTGTCGCCCATGAAGACCGCCTCCTCCACGTCGTGGGTCACGAACAGGATGGTCTTGTGCGACTCCTCCCACACCCCGAGCAGCAGCTCCTGCATCACCGTCCGCGTCTGCGCGTCCAGCGCCCCGAACGGCTCATCCATCAGCAGCACCTGCGGGTCGTTCGCCAGCGCGCGGGCGATCGCCACCCGCTGCTTCATCCCCCCGGAAAGCTGGCCGGGGTAAGCGCTTTCGAAGCCCCTGAGGCCGATCTTGGCGATATAGTGGTCCGCCACCTCCCGCCGCTCCGCCTTCGGGCGCCCGGCCACCTCCAGGCCGAACTCGATATTCTCCGTCACCGTCAGCCACGGGAACAGCGTATACGTCTGGAAAACCATCCCCCGGTCCCGGCCCGGCCCGCTGATCGCCCGGCCGTCCAGCGTTACCCGGCCGCTCGACGGCTCCGTCAGCCCGGCGATGATCTTCAGGATGGTCGACTTGCCGCAGCCCGACGGGCCAAGGATAGTGATGAACTCGCTCTCGCCCACGGTGAAATCCGTATTCTCCAGCGCCGTCACCGCCCGCCCCCCGTCGCCGAACACCTTCGACACACTCTCCACCAGCAGCTTGGCCGCCATCACGCCGTCCCCCCCTTGCCCAGCCATGGGAAAAGGCGCCCGTACAGCCACTTGAAAAACACGTCGATCGCGATGCCGATCAGGCCGATGACGATAATCCCCACGATGATATGCGCCGTCTTCAAAAACCGCTGCGACTGCATGATCATATACCCCAGGCCCGAGCTGGCGGCCACGATCTCCGCCACCACCAGATACGTCCATGCCCAGCCGAACGTGATCCGCAGCGTATCGACGATCCCCGGCATGCTGGCCGGCAGGATGACCCGCCGGAAGACGCCTCGCTGTGATACCCCCAGCGTATAGGCCGTATTAATAAGGTCCATGGACACATTCTTGGTCACGTCCATGACCATCAGCGTCAACTGGAAAAACGTGCCGAAAAAGATCACCGCCACCTTCTCGCTCTCGCCGATCCCTAGCCAGAGGATGAACAGCGGGATGAACGCCGACGCCGGCATATAGCGGATAAAGCCCAGGAAGGGCTCGAAAAACGCCTCGCACACCTTCAGGCTGCCCATCAGAACCCCCAGCGGCACGCCGATCGCCGCCGCCAGCAGGAAGCCGGCCGTCACCCGCAGCACGCTGTCGATGATGTCGGTCACCAGGCCGAACTCGGCGAACAGCGTCACCGCGCTGCGCACGATCTCGTCCGGCGCCGGCAAAAAGAGCGGCGGCACATACTTCCCGTAAGTCAGCGCCGACCAGCCCAGCAGCAGCAGGGCGAAGGACAGCACGCTGCACAGCGCGTACACATGGGCCGGGATGGCCTCTTTCGGCACGAAAATCTTGCTCCTGGACAAAACTACCACATTTCCTTTCCGGACATTCCATCAAATATTATACCACAGCCAAGCGAGAAAAAGAGAGGCTGCCCCAAGGCCCGAGCCTCCGGCGCAACCTCTCCGCTGCCTTTGCCGTTTACTTCTTGATCTTGAGGACAAAGCTGTTGTCGATGATCTTGCCCACATCCGGCATAGCCTTCAGCACCTTTTGGTCGATATAGAACTGGGCGGCCTTCTTGGTCACCGCCACCATCGGGCCGGGCTTGTCGGCCGTGCCGTAGAACTCGAGATTGCCCGCCAGGTCATAGAACTTCAGCGTCGGGAAATCGAACTTCACAAAATCCTCAGCCTTCATCTTCAGCGGCTCGGCCACCAGCTTGCTGGCCTCGGGCGTGCTCTTCAGCAGGAACTCGGTCGCCTCGGCCAGCGCCTCGACGATCTTCTGCACCGTTTCCGGGTTGGCCTTCACATAGTCTTCCTTGAACACCAGCACGTCGGCGATCAGGCCGGGAGTGTCCTTGGAGGTGGCCAGCAGCTTGCCGCCGGCCTGTACGGCCTTGGACAGGTGGGGCTCCCAGGTCACGGCGGCGTCGACCTTGCCGGCCATGAACGCGGCCGCGGCATCCGAAGCCTTCATATCCACGGAGGTGATGTCGCTTTCCTTCATATTGTTCTTGGCCAGCAGCTCATTCAACATCAGATGGGCGGCCGAGCCCTTGTGGTAAGCCACCTGTTTGCCCTTCAGGTCGGCGAAGCTCTTGATCTCCGGCTTGACCAGCAGCCCGTCGGCGCCGGCCGAGGAATCGAACGCCCACACATACTTCAGCGGCATGGACTCGGCGGCGGAAATGGAAACGTCGATCGACGCGGCCATCGCCTGGATCTTGCCGGCGGCCAAAGCCTGCTTGCGGTCGCCCACGCCCTCGATCGACTGCACCTCGACCTCCAGGCCGCGGGCCTTGAACAGCCCCTTGTTCTGGGCGACGAACAGCGCCGCATAGCCCGACCACGGCGTATAAGCGATAACGATCTTCTGCGGCGCGGCCGGCTTGGCCGGCTGCTGCGCCGGCTGCTGGCCGGAGCCGCAGCCCGCCAGCGCGGCCGTCAGGGCGAACACCGCGGCCAGCGTCAACGCCACCATTTTCTTGCTCATGAAAAAATCCCCCCCAACCAGAATGCCTATATAATTCTCTTTATGCGCCGAATATCCTGCTAATGCTTTAAATAGCTAAAATATTAAATAATTGCTCAATTACCACGGGGAACGTTTAGAACGTCCCATCTGCGTTGTTGGCCCTCCGGGCGCTTGCTAGCGTACGTTCCGAGTACGCGTCGCTGCGCGTCCTCGGTCCGCCTAGCATCTGGGGCGTTCTAAACGTTCCCGGCAGCTCGAAGTTTTTAGGAACGAGAGTCCTGCGCCGCAGGTGACGGAGAACGCAGGCGGACTGCGTCGTTGCGGAGGCCGTTACGCGCCGTCGGCGAAGCAGGCCGCTCACGAGACCGTAAGACCGACCGTGGATGGTCGGTCTAGTCCGCAAGGAGCCGGATGCGACTTTTGCGGACGGTACGGCCGAGTCGGCCCAAGCCCTACGGCGCGTTCGGCCGGAGCTTGGGCGCACCGCCTGCGTTCTCCGTCGCCTGCCCCGGTACACAGGCCGCCGCAACCCGTCCCTCCGACCCACAAACAACAAACCGCCGGGCGCAAACCCGGCGGTCTCAGCAAATCTATAGCCTTACCAGAGGATATCCTCGGCCACCGCCGCCACATCCTTCGTGCCGGTCAGCACCATCGCCGCCCTGAGCTCGGCAGCCATCTTGTTCAGCACCATCGCCACCCCTTCGGCCCCGGCGCCCACCGCGCCGATCGTCACCGGCCGGCCCACCAGCACGGCGTCCGCGCCTAAAGCCAGCATCTTCAGCACATCCGTGCCGGTGCGGATGCCGCCGTCCACCAGGATGGTGATCTTGCCCTTCACCGCCTCGGCGATGTACGGCAGCACCTCGGCCGTGCCCGGCGTGTGGTCGAGCACCCGGCCGCCGTGGTTCGAAACCACGATCGCGTCCACGCCCGCCTCCACACAGGCCCGCGCATCCTCGGGCACCATGATCCCCTTCACGATGAACGGGATGGTCGTGTTCTTCTTGATCGTCGCCAGCTCGGCCGTCGTCTTGGGCCCCACCGGCTGGCCGGCGTTCGTCATATTGATGATCGCCGCCGCGTCGATATCCATCCCGAAGGCCGGCGCCCCGGCGGCAGCCGCCTGCTTGGCCTTCTCGATGATCTTGTCCGTCTCCCGCGGCTTGATCACCGGGATGCCCCGGCCGCCCACCGCGCGGATCGCGGCCAGCCCCGCCTCGTACACATCAGGTATCGGGCCGTCGCCCGTCATGCCCACCGTCCCGGCCTGATGACAGCCGCCGACCACATCCGCCGCATACTCCGGCTCGGTCGTCGCCCCGCCCATGTTCAGCTTGCCGCCGGCGATCGCCGCGCCGATAATCGGCATCGACAGCTCCATGCCGAGCACCTTGCACGCCAGCACCGGCTCGTTCACGTCGTGCACGACCTTCATGTTCAGCCGGTAGCCGGCCAGCGCCGCCACGTTATTATGGAACGCCGACCCGGTCCCCAGCCCGCCCATGCCGGGCATCTCCCCGGCGCAGGCCACGCCGTTGCACACCGGGCACACCCGGCAGGCGCCGTTGAATTTCGTGCGGGCGGTCTGCTTCAGAGTCTTCCAATCCATCATCATTACCTCCGTATTACATCATTGGGAATATCAGCCCCTATACATTCGTCCCGGCGGCGGCCAACTCCTCCCCGCCATGCATGAAAAACGGCCATGCCGTCCAAGCTATTAGGGGTACAACCATCCAACCGACAGGAGGCAGCGTCATGACCATCACCGCAAAAATTATCTCCCAGGCCGACACCGCCCTCAACATGATGTTCGACAAAGAACCGCTCAGCTACCTTGAGGTGGCCTCCCTCTACGCCGCTGTCTTGGCCGGCCGCCAGAACGTCGCCACCCTCGCCGTCCTTTACAACCACGCCGCCGACAGCGACCTCAAGGCCCTCCTCAAGCGCTCCATCACCGAACAGACCGAATGGCTGACAAGCCGCGCCGAAAAAGCCCTCGCCGGCGCCGCCCTGCCCGACCTCCACTTCATGCAGCGCGCCCTGCTCGATAACCCGCCCGACATCCCCGCCGACGCCCGCTTCAGCGACCAGGAGATCGCCCTCATCCTCGCCAACACCGCCAAAGCCTCGCAAATGGGCGTCCTCGCCGCCCTCCACAACTGCTACCAGCCCTACATCGCCAAGCTCTTCCAGGACGTCCTCGACAAAGCCGCCGACTACAACTTCAGCGTCATGCAGCTCGCCCTCGGCAAAGGCTGGCTGCCCCGCCTCCACAAGGTCCAGCACTGACGGCCGGGATAACCTCCCGGTCTTTTTTTTTGCCCGGCAGGCCTTCGCCCGCCCCTTTCTTCGAAAAGCCGGCAGGGAAACGCCAAATTGTTTGGAATTATATTCATATAAATCATATACGTCATACGATTAGGAGGAAATGCCATGGCGATTTTATCTGCCGAACAACTGGAAGAACTGCGGAATTTCGACACGCCGACCATCTCCAACGCCATCGAACGCTTCAACGTCCGGCCGTTCACCGAAGGCTTCATGGGGCCGGAAATAAAGTGCATCCTGCCGTACGACCGGCCGATCGTCGGCTACGCCTGCACCGCCAAAATCTCCGCCCTCCAGCCGCCCACCGACGCCCAGAAAGAAATGAACATGGCCTACTACGCCAAGGTCAAGGAAACGCCCGCGGCGATAACCGTCATCGAGGACCTCGATCCCAAACCCATCGGCTCCTTCTGGGGCGAAGTCCAGGGGTCGATCCACAAGGCCCTCGGCTGCGCCGGCGTCGTCACCAACGGCGGCGTGCGCGACCTCGACGAAGTCCAGAAGCTGCAGTTCGGCTACTTCGCCTCCTGCGTCCTCGTCTCCCACGCCTATGTCCACCTCGAAGCCTACGACTGCCCGGTCAGCGTCGGCGGCCTGACCGTAAAACCCGGCGACCTCCTCCACGCCGACAAGCACGGCGTCATCGTCATCCCCCACGAGATCGCCCCCGCCCTGGCCGACGCCTGCCGCAAGGCGGCCTGGGCCGAGGAGCCGGTCATCCACGGCTGCCGCGAACGCTTCGTCACCGGCGCCAGCCTCGACGAACTGGCCGAATGGCGCAAGGAAATGGCCAAAAGAAGAGCCGCCAAATAATAATTGTTTAAAAAGCGAAAACGGCAGCACACGCTGCCGTTTTGTTATTACCTCTACAAGTATTGCCGCAGATTTTCCAGAATGACCCGGTAAGCGTTGGGCCACAAATGGATACCGTCCCGCGTGAACTCCTCCTTCAGGTTTCCTTCCCCGTCGGCCAGCCCGTCGTTGACATCGGCGAACTCGTACCCGTGCCGCGCCGCCAACGCCGCCAGAGCTTCGTTCACTTCGGCAATGGCGGCATTGGTGCGCGTCCTGAATACCTCCCTGGGAATAAAACCTTGGGAATTAACCTTGGCGTTCACCGGATAGTAAGCCATCACATACACCCGGCAGGCGGGCAGCCTCGCCCGTATCCGGTGCAAAATCCCGTCGTAGCCTGCGAGCAGCTTTTCCTTTTTATAACCCGGGACACCCATATCGTTCGTGCCGATATTGATAAATAGCCGCGCCGGCTCCAGGCCGAAAATACACTCCTCCATATGGGCCGCCAGGTCCGCCGTCACAAAGCCGGCGATGCCGCGATTATATATGATAGGCCTCACATCCAGGCCCTGCTGCAGCTCGTTTATCGGGAAAAACTCCATCAGCGAGGAACCCGCGAACACCGTCTGCCCCTTTACGGCGTAACGGTTGAGCATCGCATACTCTTTTGCCCTGGCCTCCTGCTGCTCCTGCAGAAAATTCCGCGCCACGAAAATCACCTCGGCCTTCCGAATCTAAAGAAAAGCACCATTTTTATGGTGCTTTTCGTGTCCTCGCCTTTACTGCTGCGTGAACTGGTCCTTGCCCACGCCACACACCGGGCACACCCAGTCGTCGGGGATATCTTCGAACTTCGTCCCGGGCGCTATCCCGTGCTCCGGGTCGCCGGCGGCCTCGTCATACACATAGCCGCAAACCGTACACTCCCACTTCGCCATGGCCTGTCCTCCTTTCCGCAGATTCACCACCTCAATTATACCAACCTCCCCGCCCGCAAGACAAGCCGGAAGGCAATAACTCGGCATACTCTTTAATCGCGCGGCCAAACCGGCAAACTCCGGCTCCGTTCCCCCGTTGCGCGCGCCGCGGCGCTCGCGCCGGCTCCGCGGCATCCTGAATTCACCGATGCTTTTAATTCCGCCAGAAAAAGAGGAATACAAGGATTGACATTAGCGGCTTTCCAGACCATAACCAGATTGACATTTTCCGCGTTATGCTCGATATCGATATACCGCAGAGAGGGGGGAGCATAATCTTTTTTGTGACGGGAGGAGATCGTAATACCCAGGCCGGCTTCCACCTGAAGCAGTACGGTATCGTAATGCGGCTGACTTACGATCCGGGGATAAAAGCCCCCGCCGGCGCATAATTTCAAAACGTAGTCATAAAGCTCCGGCGAATCGTCGCGCGCCAGCAGTACAAACAGCTCCTTTGACAACTCCGCTATATTGACCTTGCTTTCATTGGCGAGCGGATGGTCCTCCGACACTATCAAAGCGAAAAATTCGGTATAAACCTTTTCCCGGCAAAGGCCGGGCATATCCTCAAGCCCTATGGTAAGGAGAAAGGCAACATCCAGTTCCCCCGTATCGATGGCCTCGTTCAAGGTTTTCGAATTAGCCCAGTTGACCGATAACCCGACATGGGGATACTTATTGCGGAACGCGCGAATCAACTTGGGGAGAAACCGCTTCTCGGAAGTGCCCAAATAGCCGATCTTCAAACTGCCGATCACGCCTGAAGCCGCCAATCTTACCTTGCGGACGGCTTCCTCCGACTTGGCCACGATCGCCCGGGCTTCGGCAAGCAATTCCGCACCGGCGGCGGTTAGCTGGAGACCACGCTTCTCACGGGTAAACAAGGGTACCCCGAGGTAATCTTCCAAGTCGGCGATTTGCCTGCTCAAGGCCGGTTGGGCAATGAAAAGATGCCTGGCTGCCTCCGTGAAATTCAAATACTTGGCTGTAGCGAGAAAATACCGCAGTTGCTTGATGTCCATTCTCTTTTCCTCAAACTCATAGTATTTTAATAGTATTTTATATGAGTTCTTTACGGCCAGCCATGCCTTTTTGTAATATGGGTAGACCAATAAAGCATTGTTCCCGTTTGCCGGAGCAAAAGTATACTGTAGTAGCAAGCCCGTAAGAGGACAATTTGACCGATTACTAATCATATAAAATGTTATATAATAGATAAATCAATACTATAGAAGCTCTGCAAAGGCGCATTTCCAGGCCTGTCGAGCGATCGTGATCTTAATTGACTGGCTGGCCAGTGGGGAGGACAGGAAATGGGCGGGAACGAAAACGGCAATGGCAATGGGAAAAAACGCAAGTTGGCAATTGGCCTGCTGGTCATGCTGACGGTGATCGGCATTCTCGCGGGGGGAGGCTACTGGTATTATACCACCAGGTACGTCGGCACCGACGATGCGCGCGTAAGCGGTACGATTGTAACGGTCAGCAGCAAGGTCACCGGCAAGGTCGCCGTGCTGCTGGCGGCGGAGGGGGATACGGTAAAGGCCGGACAGATACTGGCCCGCATCGATCCGCAGGACATCCTGGCGCAGAAGGCCCAGGCCGAAGCGGCCCTGGCGGCGGCCAAAGCCAACTACGAGCAGCTGATAAACGGCACCCGCCCGCAGGAAATCCAGCAGGCCCGGTCGGCCGCCGACCAGGCCAAGGCCAATCTGGACAACGCCGCCACCAACTACGAGCGGATGAGCATCCTGTACCGGGACGGGGCAATCAGCGCCGCCCAGCGGGACAACGCCCGGACATCCTATCAGGTGGCGAAAGAGGCCTTTACCGCCGCCAGCCAGGCGCTGGACCTGGCGATAACCGGCCCCCGCGAGGAGACCATCCGCGCGGCCGCGGCCCAGGTCAAGCAGGCCGAGGCGGCCCTGGCGGCGCTCAACCTGACTTACGGCGATACCGCCATCGCCTCCCCGGTCGACGGGGTAGTGGCTCTCAAGTCGGCCAACGCCGGGGAAGTGGTAGTGCTGGGGCAGCCGCTGTTCAGCGTCGTCAGCAGCAATGACCTGTGGGTCAACGCCCGGATCGAAGAGACCTATATCGGCAAGCTCAGAGTGGGCCAACTGGTCGAATACACCATCGACGGCTACCCCGGCCGGACGTTCAGCGGCAAAATATACGAAATCGGCAACGCTGCGACCTCGGTATTCGCCCTCATCCCCACCGAGAACGCGTCGAATAACTTCACCAAGGTTACTCAACGCATCCCCATCAAAATAAGCCTGCCGGAGAAGCGGGACGTTGTCTTCCGGCCGGGAATGTCGGCGATCATCAAAGTCCACTTGGACTGACGGGGGCGGCGCCATGAACATTCCTCGCCTGGCGATCGCCGAAGAACGCTACCGCTGGTGGGCGCTGGGCGTCATCATCATCGGCGGGTTCATGAGCATTTTAGATACCAGCATCGTCAATATCGCCATCCCCAAGATGATGGCGGTCTTTTCCGTCGACGCGGAAGACGCCCAGTGGATTTTGACCGCCTACATGCTGACCATGGGCGTGTTGCAGCCGGTAACAGGCTACTTTTGCGACGCCTTCGGCACACGGCGCATGTACCTGCTCAGCCTGATGGCGTTTACCGTGGGCTCGCTGCTCTGCGGCATAGCCTGGAGCAACGCGTCGATGATCGCCTTCCGGGTGATTCAGGCCATAGGCGGCGGAATGCTCATCCCCGTCACCATGACCATCGTATATCGAATCTTCCCGGTTAAGGAAAGAAACATGGCCATCGGCATCTGGGGAATATCGGCCATGATCGCACCGGCGGTCGGCCCGACGCTGAGCGGCTACCTGGTGGAATACTGGGACTGGCGGCTGATTTTTACCATCAACATTCCGGTGGGAATCCTCGGCTATATCGCCGCGGCGCTGGTGCTGCGGGAAACGCCGGTGCACCGCGGGAGCAAATTCGATCTGGGCGGGTTCGCCACATCCGCCGTGGGGCTGTTTTGCCTGCTGCTGGCGTTGAGCAAAGGAGTGGAGGAAGGCTGGACGTCGGCCTATATCCTCGGCCTGCTCTACATTGCCCTTGCCAGCCTGACGTTGTTTGTCGTGATCGAACTGAACCACGAACAGCCGATCATCGATCTGCGGCTGTTCGCCGACTGGAATTTTTCCTTTAGCTCGTTGGTTACCTTTATGGGGTATGGGGCCCTTTTCGGCACTATTTTCATCTTTCCGCTCTATTTCGAAAATGTGCGGGATTATTCCGCGATGCAGTCCGGCATTCTCATGCTGCCTTCGGCCGCCGCCTCCGGCCTGGTCATGCCGGTGGCGGCCAAGCTGGCCGACCGGTTCGGCGCCAAGCCGGTGGTGCTCGCCGGCATCGGGTTCGTGATTGTCAGCATAGTACCCTTTATGTATCTGGATATGGATACCACTTACCGGACGATTACCGTCGGCATGATCCTCCGCGGCATCGGCTTCGGGCTGTTTCTCATGACGGCGACGGTGCTGGGCATGAATTCAGTGCCGCTGGCCAAGATCAGCCGGGCGAGCTCTCTTAGCAATACCGTCCGTCAACTGGCCGGCTCCTTCGGCATCGCGCTGCTGTCGACCCTGATGCAGAACCGGGGAATCTACCACCTGGCCCACAACGCCGAAAACATCAACGTGGCGTCCATCGCCACGAAAAATACCCTCGTCGGCATGGAAAAACTGCTCTGGGGGGCGGGCACCCCGCCGGGGGCGACCCGGCAAATGCTGACCTATATAGATAATTCCTGGCTGCAAGCCGGCTATTCGCCGGGCATCGTCCAGCACAAGGCCATGGCGATGATCAGCGGCCTGGTGCAGCGCCAATCGGCCATCTTCGCCTTTGACGACGTCTTTGTCGCGCTATTGGCGGCCTGTATCCTTACCTTGATCCCGGCCGCGTTTCTGCGGCGGGGCAAGGCCAAACCGGGAGCCGCGCCGCCGCCGCCGGAGTAGCGAAACTGCCGGGCAGACAATACCGCCCATCATGCTCTTTTGTTATCGGGCCAAGCCGATAAAGCATTATACTTTTCGGCAGTACCCCCAGTATAGTTATTAGTAGGACAAGGCAAACAAAAGGAGGCTATGTCATGCACAGTGAAATCGCCAAGCGGCTGAAACTCCGCTATGCTCCAGTAGCCATCCTCTTTACCGACGAAAAACCGCCGGGAGCTCTTGAGTTTGCCGCAGGACGCTGGGGCTGCGTCGCCGCCCTGCTAACAGCGGCCGCCAAGGGGCGCCGGGCCGTTTTCAGCCGCACCACCTTCGGCTGTGAAGGGGGCGGCGTCGGCTTGGGACTGTCGGATCAGTATTCGGAAGGCGTGGAATATTTTCTGTCTACAGGAAAAGAGGGAGCACCCCCGGTGGGAGGAATACGCGAGCCGGAGGCTTTCAAAAAAACACCCGCACTGGCAAAGGAATGGATGGAATCGATTCCCAGCATCGCCGTGCCGGAAGAGTACGTTGTCTTCAAACCGCTGCCGGCAGTGGATAGTGCCGAAGAAGAACCGCAAGCCGTCGTTTTTTACGCCAACCCCGACCAATTGACCGCGCTCATCGTATTGGCCAATTATGGCCGCCCCGGCCATGACAGTGTTATCGCCCCCTTTGCGGCAGGCTGCCAGACCACCTGTCTGTTTCCTCTCAGCGAGGCAGGCAAGGGACGCCCGCAGGCCGTTATCGGCATGACGGATGTTTCCGTGCGTCCCCGCATCGACGCCGACCTGCTGTCCTTCAGCGTGCCGTACGTCATGTTCCGGGAAATGGAAGACAATGTGCCAGGCAGTTTTCTTGACAAGCATGAATGGCAAAAAATAGCCGACCGCATTCCAGGCACCAACTGAATCTATTACGAGCAGAAATACTAAGGCTCGGGCCGACGGCCCGAGCCTAGTTTTACAAACGGGGCAAAGGCCCGCAATGATCTACGCTCCGGCCCATACCGATCACTACATACCTATACGCAATCTGTCGACTACGCACAAGCATTACACAACCGGCACGGACCTTTGCTCGACTACCAAGAATACCTGCCGAACCTGCTGCAGTCTCCCGACTGCAACAGACCCGTTGTATGGTTTTCCGGGGAACCTCTCCGGAACCCTTGGCAGTCTTAGCTCGACCGGCACACATCCCTTTCGACCACACGACAACAGTTGGGCTGCCGTACAGCCATAGGGGACATATACCGATCTGCCCGCCGACTAACGCCGAACCCAAGCTGGATCCGACGCCAATCTTTGGCCGACCGATACCGGACCCCATTTGAGATCCGACACCGATCTTGGCTCGACCATTACGAACCCTTGCGCTATTATTTTGCCCGCGAAAAACCGCGTCATGCATGGCAAAACACCGCAGCGGAAGAAAATTATTCCCCTTGCGCAGGAAGGTCCGACGGCCTGTTCATCCCCCGCAACATCGCCAGCTCCGCGTCGAACCTCGCCAGCTCGGCCGCGCCCACGCGGCGCACCCTCACCTGCGGATAAAAATCGACGACCCGGTAGCGGCCGCTTTTGAGCAGCGCCTCCACTGCCGGCAGGCAGCGGTAATGATACACCGCGTGCAGCGGGCTGTAGTGGCCGCCCACATACGGCACAGCCGCGTCGTACCCCGCAGCCGCCGCCGCCATGTACGCCGCCGCGTCGCCGCGCACATGCGGCATATCGCACGCCGCCACGAAGCTGTAACCCTCGCCGGCCGCCAGCAACCCGGCGTGGATGCCGCCCAGCGGCCCGCAGCCCGGGTACCTGTCAGCCACCACCGCCACCCCGGGCAAAGCAATCGCCCGCGGCACATTGCTCACCACCACCAGGCGGCCGCACACCGGCGCCAGCGCCGCCAGCACCGTATGCAGCAGATCCGTCTCCCCCCACGGCAGCGTCGCCTTGTCGCGGCCCATGCGCGTGCTCAAGCCGCCGGCCAGCACGATGCCGGCCGGCGGCGGCGCTTTACCGGCCATCGCCGCCCGCCTCCCGCCGGCGGAAGAACGCGTACACCGCCTCGGCCGCCGGTCTCGTCATCCCCGGCACGGCCGCCAGCTCCGCCACCGCCGCCGCCTTAATCCTCGCCATGCTGCCGAAATGCCCCCACAGCGCCTTGCGGCGCGTCGGGCCGATGCCCGGCACATGATCGAGCACCGACACCAAATTGCGCTTGGCCCGCAGCTTGCGGTGGTACGTGATCGCGAAGCGGTGGGCCTCGTCGCGGATGCGCTGCACCAGGAACAGGGCCGGCGAATTGCGAGGCAGGACGAGCGGCTCGCTCTCCCCCGCGCGGAAAATATGCTCGAACTCCTTCGCCAGCCCGACCGCCGGCACGTCGATCCCCAGGCCGCGCATCACCTCCAGGGCCGCGTTCAGCTGCCCCTTGCCGCCGTCGATAATCACCAGCCCCGGCAGCGGCCCGGCCGCCGCCGCGCCCGTGAAGCGCCGCCCGATCACCTCGGCCATCGAGCGGAAATCGTCCGGCTTGCCCTCCACCGTCTTCAGCTTATAGCGGCGGTACTCGTCCTTGTTGGCCGCGCCGTCCTCGAACACCACCATCGACGCCACCGTCTCCGCGCCCTGGATATGCGAAATATCGAAGCACTCGATCCGCGCCGGCGGCGCCGCCAGCCCGAGGTACCCGGCCAGCTCCGCCACCGCCCCGGCCGTGCGCCCCGCGTCGGCCGCCAGGCGGTCGGCCTGCTCCCGGAGCACCGTCGCCGCGTTGTCGGCCGCCATCGTCACCAGATCGCGCTTCGTGCCGCGCTTGGGCGCCTCCACCCGCACCCGGCCGCCCTTCATGCCGCCCAGCCACTCGGCCAGCAGCTCCTGCTCCGGCAGGGCCAGCGGCAGCAGGACCTCCCGCGGGATGAACGCCGCCCGGCTGTAATACTGCTTCACGAACGCCGTCAACGCATCGGTGTCCTCCTCGTCCTCGCCGCCGGCCAGCAGGAAATGCTCCCGGCCCACCAGCTTGCCGCTGCGCACGAAAAACACCTGCACGCACGTCCCGGCCGCCGAGCGGGCCATGCCCACCGCATCCTGGTCGCCGGCGCCGGTCACGATATTCTGCTTCTCGACCACCTTCTCCACTGCCGCCACCTGGTCGCGCAGGCGGGCGGCCCGCTCGAACTCCAACTTCGCCGCCGCCGCCGCCATCCGGCGCTTCAGCTCCTTCACCACATCGTCCGAGCGCCCCTCCAGCAGCAGCAGCACCGCCTTCACCATCTCGCCGTACGTCCGCTCGTCCACCTTGCCGGCGCACGGCGCCAGACAGCGCTTGATATGGTGCTGCAGGCACGGCCGCGGCGCATCCAGCTTGCGGCACGTACGCAGCGGGAACAGGCGGCGCACCAGGGCGATCGTCTCGTGGATCGCCCCGGCGTCGGTATAAGGGCCGAAATAGCGCGCCCCGTCCTTCACCACCCGCCGGGTCACGTACACCTGCGGAAAAGGCTCGTTCACCGTCACCTTCACGTACGGGAAGCTCTTGTCGTCCCGCAGGCTGATATTGTACTTCGGCCGGTGCTTCTTGATCAGATTGCATTCCAGGATCAGCGCCTCGATCTCCGACGCGGTCACGATGAACTCCAGATCGGCGATGCGGGCCACCAGCGCCAGCGTCTTCGGCGAATGGCCGCGGCTGGCCTGGAAATACGAGCGCACCCGGTTCTTCAGATTGACCGCCTTGCCCACGTAGATGATCCGCCCGTGGCCGTCCTTCATCAGGTACACGCCCGGCTTGTCGGGCAAATGGCCCAGTTTTTCCTGCAGCTCGCTCGCCATAGCGGCCTCCCGCGCAAATTACTGTATATGGTAAAAAAGTATTGTATATGTATTATAACACAAGCGGCCGGCTAAATAAGCCGGCCGCAATCCGCGTCTTCGCCCTGCGTTCTCAAAAATCCGCGGCGCTCCGCGGCGCAGTCACTTCACCCGCCTGAGCTGCCTTACCTCCATATGGCTCACCGGCTTCCCGAACAGGCGCCGCGGCGCCTTCGCCTCGGCATAGGAATATGCCATCAGCGCCATTACGACGATGCCCGCCGCCACCAGCAAATATTCATGCACCGCCTCAAACAACATTCCACTCCTCCGTTCCCGTCCGGCCCCGCAGCGCTCTGCGGCACCAGCCGAAAAAAAATGCAGCCCCGGTCGTACGGACCCGCCCGACGATCGGCGCAATCCGGCAACTGGCTGTCATAGACGTACGTCCTTAGACCCGCAGCTTTGCGTCCCTGCCTTTCGACAGGTTTGCCTAATATTCGCGATAATGCAACATAATCCGGTCGTTTATTTTGCAGTTAGATTGTATCTGTTTTTTTAAACGAAGGCAAGTATTTTTTATAAACGAAAATCTATCCGCAAAGTACAGCTCCGCCCTTTTCCCCCACCCCCCGGCGCCGGGGAAAATTTCGCCTCCATGGAGGAAAACGCGGGCGGATTATTGAATATCCCCAGCGGGAAAACATTCTGAAAGGGGTTAAATCATGGCCACCGTAAAAACGAAATATCTCGGCGACCTGCGCACCGAATCGGTCCACCTCCAGTCGGGGAACACCCTCGTCACCGACGCCCCGCTCGACAACCAGGGCCGCGGCGAAGCCTTCTCGCCCACCGACCTCGTCGCCACCGCCTTCGGCTGCTGCGTCCTCACCATCATGGGCATGGCCGCCAAAACCCACGGCTTCAGCATCGACGGCGCCGAAGTCGCCACCACCAAAGTCATGGGCACCGCCCCGCGCCGCATCGTCGAACTTGTCAGCGAATTCACCCTGCCGCACGACAACTACAGCCCCAAAGAAAAGAAAATCATCGAACTCACCGCCAAAGAATGCCCCGTCTACAACAGCCTCCACCCCGACATGAAAAAAACCATCACCTTCACATATCGCTCCTAGGCCGGCAACCGAGTCCGCACAACATTAGAACCAGCAACCGCAGTTGCTGGTTCTAATAATAATCTCGTACCGCCCCGGGATTGCGCTAAAAAGTCCCTGGAGCTTTTTAGCCAATCCCCCATTACTCGCCACCCAGCACCCGGCAGCGGGTCTCCTTGATCAGCAGCGACATGCACAGTCCCGCCGCCAGCACGGCCGCGCACAGCCAGAACGCGCTCTGCCAGGCGGCCGTGGGGTAAACCTTAACACCTTGCTCGACCGCCCCCTGCCAGTTCATATCCAGCACCCAGCCGAACAGCGGCTGCATCAGCGCCGCGCCGATGAACGGCCCCGAATTGGCGAACCCGGCGGCGATGCCGGCCATCTGCGGCGGATTGACCTCGCGCACGCACGCCACCGAAATCGTCACCCCCGACAGCCCCACGCCGATAGCGAAAACGAGGGGATACAGCGCCCACACCGGCGGCCTGCCGCCGTTCCACAGCGTCAGCGTCAGCCATACGGCCAAAAACATGGCCGCCGCGCCGCAGTACGGCCACCGCCGGTACCCCAGCTTATCCGACAAAAAGCCGACAAGCGGCCCGCCGACCATGTTGCCGGCCACAATCGCCACCATATACCCCGACGCCTCGAGGCGCGGCATCCCGTACACCTGCATGAAATACGGCACCCCCCACACGCCGAGGAAGGCCATGAACACGCCGTACACCGCCGCCGCTGTCAGGAAAGGCGGCCAGGTGTAGCGGTTGCCCAGCACCGTGCGGATGCACGCCGCCACGCCGTACCGGCCCGTCGCCGCCATCGCCGCCCCCCCGCCCTCGCGCTCCTCCACCGCCGCGATCGGCGGCAGGCCGATGTCGGCCGGGCGGTCGCGGACCGCCAGCCAGCTTACCGCCGCCATAACCAGCGAATAAGCGGCAATGATGTAAAAGGCCGCCCGCCAGTCCAAAGCCTCGACCACGAACGCCAGCGGCGTCGCCGCCAGCAGCGAACCGGCGTTGCCCACAAGCACCGTCAGCCCCGACATCGTGCCGAACTCCCGCACCCGGAACCAGTCGGCGTGGATCTTCACGAGATTCACGAACAGCAGCCCGACCCCCACGCTGGACAAAAATCGCCCGGCATACAGCGCCGGCAGGCTCTCGCTCGCCCCGAACAGCACCGCCCCGCCCGCCGCCACCAACAGCGCCAGCGTTATCGTCCGCCGCGGCCCCCAGAAATCGGCCATAATGCCGGACGGCAGCTGCATCGCCGCGTATGTATAAAAATAAATCGACGACAGAACCCCCAGCTCCGCCGCCCGCTCGATGGCGAAATCGCGCATCAGATTATCGGCCACCACCCCGGTCGCCGTGCGGTGGAAATAAGCGGCCAGAAAAGCCAGGGCCACAGGCACCCACACCAGCCAGCGCCGCCGGTCCAGCCGCCGTACCCTCTCCTGCCACGCCCCCTGCTCCCTCTCCATGCGCCCGCCCCCATCGCCAGTATTCCCGCTTACACTTCGCCGCCGGCCGGGACCTTCCCTGCCCCAGGCCTCAACCGGGCCGGCCCCTCACGGCCGGGCCGGCTCGCCCTCCCGCGCCTGGCCCGGCCGCAGGCTCCACAACTGCGAGGCCAGCATCCCGGCCATCATCAGCGCGCAGCCCAAAGCCTCCCGCGTCCCCAGCCGCTCGCCGAGGATCAAGTAACCGCCCACGGCCGCGAACACCGTCTCCAGGCTCAAAATGATCGCCGCATGCGACGGCGGGGCATCCTTCTGGCCTACGATCTGCAGCGTATAGGCCACCCCCACCGAACACAGCCCGCCGTACAAAATAGGCACCGCCGCCAGCCCGAGGCCGCCCAGCGTAATCTCCTCCACCGCCGCCGCCACCGCCAGGCTGCCGTCCGCGCAGGCCATGAACTGGAAAAACGCCAGCTGCAGCGTATCCACCCGGCGGGAATAACGGTCGATCAGCAGGATATGCGCCGTCCAGAACACCGCCCCCGCCAGCTCGAGGAAATCGCCGTACCCGACCGTGAAATCCTCCTTCACGCACAATAGGTACAGCCCGGCCACCGCCACCAGCGACCCCAGCCACGTCCCGGCCGTCGTCCGCCGGCCCAGCAGCACCCCGGCCGCCGGCACCAGCACAAGGTAAAGGCAGGTGATGAACGCCGCCTTCCCGGCCGTCGTATAGAGCAGCCCCACCTGCTGCAGCGACGCCGCCGCGAACAATACCGCCCCCGCCGCCAGACCGGCCTTCAGGCTCGTCGCCCTTCCCGGCGGCTCCGGCGGCGCCTCGCGGCGCAAAACAAAAATGAGCGGCACCAACGACAGGCCGCCCAGCGCAAATCTTACCCCGTTGAAAGTGAACGGCCCCACATAATCCATCCCCACCCGCTGGGCCACGAACGCGAACCCCCAGATGGCGGCGGCCAGCAGCAAAAGCAGGTTGGCGCGCAGTCTCATCCCTACAACCCCTGACGAAATTATTCGGCCACACCACCCATTTTACACCCCGCCGGGAAGGGGGTCAACCGCCGCCGCTTGGGAGGCGCCGCAGGCGGCGGCGGATTTTCTCCGCTCGCCGGAAATAATGGTATAATGAAAAATAAACGCCATTGGGGGAATTCTCCTTGTCCAGAATAAAGCCGGCCCTCCTCGCCGCCGCCCTCGCCCTCTGCCTGCTGTCCGCCGCCGTCGCCCTCGCCGCCGGCCCCGCCGTCCTCGAACTGCGGAAAACCGGCAGCGGCCAGCTCGCGGCCGGACAATACGACGCCGCCATCGCCACCTTCACCAAGCTCATCGCCCTCAACCCCGCCGCCCCCACCTCCTACTTCCACCGCGGCCTGGCCTACAGGCAAAAAGGCGAATACCTGCCGGCCGTCGACGACTTCACCGCCGCCCTCGCCCTCAGCCCCGAATACTACCCTGCCCTCGCCCACCGCGGCTACGCCCTCTTCCTCCTCAAACAGCCCGAGCCCGCCCTCGCCGACCTGGCCGCCGCCCTCGCCATCGAGCCGGCCTACGGCCTCGCCTACCACACCCGCAGCAAAGTCTACCTGGGGCAAAAACGCTACGACCTCGCCCTCGCCGACAACGACAAAACCCTCCTCCTCGAGCCCTCCTCCCAGGCCTACCTCGTGCGGGCCGCCATCTACCGCAGCGGCTTCGCCAGGAACGACCTCGCCCTCGCCGCCCTCGACAAGGCCGTCGCCCTGGCGCCGGCCGACCCCACGGCCTACCACATGCGCGCCCTCATCAACATCGAGCGCAAGGACTACGCCCAGGTCATAGCCGACTACAGCCGCATCCTCGCCGTCGACCCCGCCGACGTCGCCGCCTGCGTCAACCGCAGCAACGCCTACGGCCTCATGGGCCGCTACGCCGAAGCCATCGCCGACGCGCGCCGGGCCCTCCGCCTCGACCCCAAGTCGGTCGCCGCCCGCATGAACCTCGCCCAGTCCCTGGAACTCGCCGGCCGCCGCGACGAAGCCCTCGAGGAATACCGGGCCGCCGCCGCCCTTCTCGCCGATGACCGGCTCGCCGCCGATCCCGCTGCCTTCGCCCCCGAGCGCCAAAAACTGCGCGCCCGCCTCGCCGGCGACTGGGCCACCCTCAAAGAATGGTTGTAACCCCTTACAAGGATACAATAAATCGGACTCACGGGAGAGATAGCCAATGTCCACAACAAGGCCCTTCATCTTCGCCGTCGCCCTCATCCTCTGCCTGCTGTTCGCCGCCTCCGCCCTGGCCGCCGACCCTGCCGTCCGCGAGTTGCGAAAAACCGGCGGCGAACAACTCAAAGCCAAACAATACGACGACGCCATCGCCACCTTCACCCAGCTCGTCGAGCTCGATCCCGCCTCCCCCGTCTCCTACTACGACCGAGGCCTGGCTTACAAGCACAAACAAGACTTTCAACCGGCCATCGAAGACTTCACGCAGGCCCTGGCCCTGCAGCCTGCCTACTTACCGGCCCTGGCCCAGCGCGGCGAATGCCGCTCCAGTCTCAAACAGTACGACCTGGCCCTCGCCGACTTCAATGCCGCCCTGGCGATAAAACCCGATTACTCCCTGGTATACCTTTACCGCAGCAATGTCTACGTCCAGCGAAAGCAATACGACCTGGCCCTCGCCGACCTCGACAGGCTCATCGCTTATTGGCCCGACTACTCGGCGTATGCGCTCCGCGCCACATTATACTATTACAACCTCAACCAATACGACCTGGCCCTCGCCGACCTCAACAAAGTCATCGCGCTCAACCCGAACGACATCAAAGCCTACGGACTCCGCGGCCTGACCCACAGCAAGCTGAAAAACTACGCCCCGGCCATCGGCGACTACACCGTCTTCCTCGTCCGCAACCCCAACAGCCGCGTCGCCCTCACCAACCGCGGCAACGCCTACGGCAACCTCGGCCGCTACGCCGAGGCCATCGCCGATTCCCGGGAAGCCCTCCGGGTCGACCCGCAAGCTTTCATGCCCCGCCTCAACCTCGCCCAGGCTTTGGAGCTTAGCGGCCGCCGCGACGAAGCCCTCGGGGAATACCGGGCCGCCGCCGGCCTCCTCGCCGGTGACCGGCTCGCCGCCGACCCGGCCGTCTACCCCACCGAGCGCAAAAAAATCCAGGCCCGCCTCGCCGGCGACTGGGACACCCTCAAGAAATGGCTCTGACCGCCGCCCACACCCGAAAAAAATTGCTCCAGGAGGAATAGCCAATGTCCAGAATAAAGCCCCTCATCCTTGCCGTCGCCCTCGTCCTCTGCCTGCTGCTCGCCGCCTCCGCCCTGGCCGCCGACACACCGTCCCGCGGCGACCTCGCCAAAACCGGCTTCGCGCAGATCAAAGCCGGCCAGTACGACGCCGCCATCGCCACCCTCACCCAGGCCATCAAGCTCGATCCCGGCCAGCCCATGAACTACGGTCTCCGGGGCCTGGCCCACAAATACAAGCGCGAATACCGGCTGGCCGTCGACGACTACACGCAGGCCCTCGCCCTGGAGCCTTCCTTCTACCCGGCCCTCGTCGACCGCGGCGAATGCTACCTCCGCCTGAAGCAATTCGACCCCGCCCTCGCCGACCTCACCGCCGCCATCGAAATCCGGCCCGGTTACGCCGCATCGTACTACCACCGCACCGCCGTCTACATGATGCTGAAGCAATTCGACCTCGCCCTCGCCGACACCGACACCCTCGTCGGGCTGTCGCCCACCGCCTCCTCCTACGCGCTCCGCGCCTCCGTCCACTACTACGGCCTCAAGCAGAACGCCGCCGCCCTCGCCGACCTCGACGCCGCCCTCGGCCTCGACCCCAACGACCTCATGGCGTACTCCCTGCGGGCCCGCGTCAACAGCCAGCTGAAAAACTACTTCCAGGCCGTTGCCGACTGCACCGCGGTCCTGGCCGCCAGGCCCGCCGACCTCGGCGTGCTCGTAGTCCGCGGCAACACCTACGGCCTCATGGGGCGCTACGGCGAAGCCATCGCCGACGCCCGGGAAGCCATCCGGCTCAGCCCGAAATCCCTGCCGGCCCACTTCAACCTCGCCCAGGCCTATGAGCTCACCGGCCGCCAGGACCAGGCCCGGGAAGAATACAAAATCGCCGCCGGCCTCCTCGCCGATGACCGGCTCGCCGCCGACCCCGCCGCCTACGCCCCCGAGCGCGACAAAGTCCGCGCCCGCCTCGCCGGCGACTGGGACACCCGCAAAGAATGGCTGTGAAATCCATAATGGTAAAAGCCAAAGGACTTACCATGCGGTAAGTCCTTTGACTTCTTAATCAAAATTTACCGGTTGTGGCTGAAATGCCCCGGATTGGCCACCGGCTTGATCGTGCTCACCCAGCGGTTCGTGTAGTTGAAGAACCCGGCCACGAACGCCGCCTCCAGGATCTCGTGGTCGTTGAAGCCCACCGCCCGCAGCTTCTCCACCTGGTCGGTATCCACCTCCCGCGGGTACACCGTCACGAAAAAGGCGTAATCGCACAGGGCGCGCTGCTTCGGCGTCAGCTTGGCCGCGCGGTAGTTGTACGACAGCGTATCCACCCACGCCGGGTCGCCCGTCAGCCCGCGCAGCACGTCGCTGTGGCTCGTCAGGCAGTAGGCGCAGTTGTTCGTCGCCGAAACCACCAGCCCCATCATCTCCTTGTCGGCCGTGCTCAGATAGCACGTCTCCGGCGTGAACAGCGACGCCTTGAAATCGAGGAAGCCCTTATACTGCAAAGCATTCAGGGGCAGCACCTTGAACAGGTTGTTGATGAACCCCCAGTTCGCCAGCTGCCAATCCACGTTCTTGTCGAAGACCGCCTGCACCTCGGGCGGGATATCGGCGGCGTCGGGCTTCTGCAGGCAGGAAAGCTGTTCGTCGTATTTTACCGGCATGCGCATGACCTCCTTAACGTATTTCCTATCCATATTCGACCAAAAGCAAGGAATACCTCTCCGTCCGCCCTCGAAAGCAGCCGCCGCCCATATAAAAGCGTGACAATTGCGCCATTTTAAGATAAAATAACCACATACGTTTGTCGCAGCGCAGAAAGGGGTACACGATGCTTGTCCATCAGCTGATCTCCCGGGGAGCGGACGATACCGCCGCCTTTTACGGCAAGGAAAGCGCCACCTATAAGCAGCTCCGCGCCGCAGTGGCCGCCTACCGCGCCTACCTCCACCATGCCGGCGTCCGGGCCGGCGACACCGTCGGCCTCATCTCCCGCAACGCGGCCGAATTCGTCTACAGCTACCTGGCGATCGTCAGCCTCGGCGCCATCGTCGTGCCGCTCAACTTCCAGCTAACCGCCAGGGAAATCGCCTACATCATCAACGACGCCGCCGCCGCGCACCTCATCACCGCCGCCGCCCTCGACCTGGACGCCGAACTCGCCCGCTGCGGCTACCGGGGCGAACTCGTCCAGCACGTCATCCCCGCCGTCAAAGCGCGGCTGGCCGCCGAAAGCTTCCCCGCCGCCCCCGACCTGGGCGACAGCCTCGGGGCCGACAGCCCCTGCGCCATCATCTATACCTCCGGCACCACCGGCAACCCCAAGGGCGCCCTCCTCACCCACGGCAACCTTGTCAGCAACGCGGCCGCCTTCCGCGAGGCGCTGGCCGTCACCGCCGCCGACAACGTCCTGTGCGTCCTGCCCATGTACCACTGCTTCGCCTGGACGTGCGCCGTCCTCAACCCGCTCCTCTGCGGGGCGTCGATCACCATCCTCGAAGCCTTCGCCCCCAAGGAAACCATCGCCGCCATCAAAGAATACCGCGTCACCGCCGTATACGGCGTGCCGCCCATGTACAACCTCCTCGCCCGCATCGGCGACCCCGGCGACCTGGCCGGCGTCCGCTTCTTCGTCTCCGGCGGCGCCCCCCTCCCCGAGAAGATCGCCCGGCAATTCGAGGAAAAATACGGCCTCCCCATCATCGAAGGCTACGGCCTCTCGGAAGCCTCGCCCGTAGTCACCCTCAACCCGCCGGCAAAAACCAAATACTACTCCATCGGCAAACCCCTGCCCGGCCTCGAGGTCAGGGTGGTCGGCCCCAAAGGCGAAACCGTCGCTCCCGGCACGGTCGGCGAGATCGTCGTCAAAGGCCCCAGCGTCATGCAGGGCTACCTCAACCTGCCGCTGGAAACGTCGCTGGCCCTGCGCGACGGGTGGCTGCACACCGGCGACCTGGCCTACCAGGACGCCGAAGGCTACCTCTTCATCGTCGACCGGCTGAAAGACCTGATAATCGCCAACGGCGAAAACGTCTACCCCCGCGAGATCGAGGAACTGCTGTACGCCTACCCCGGCGTCACCGAAGCCGCCGTCATCGGCATGCCGGACGAACTGCGCGGCCAGGCGGCGCGGGCCTACCTGGTGCTGGCCGAAGGGCACGCGCTCGACAAAAAGGCGCTCCGCGAATACCTGGCGGCCAACCTCGCCGGCTACAAGCTCCCCCGCGACTACGTCGTCCTCGACGCCCTGCCCAAGAACCAGACCGGCAAAATCCTCAAACGCGTCCTCCGCGACCAAGTCGCCGGCGGACAAACCGCCGACCAGGTCGGCTGACCCAGGCTGCCGATAAAACACAAGGCCCGGACCGTCCTGGTCCGGGCCTTTCTTCTTTACGTCCCCGGCCGCGCGAAAACCCTGTCAAGCGCCGCCACGAACTCCGCCGGCCGCTGCGTGCCGATCAAAAGCTTTTTCCCGCCGGCGAGCACGAACTGCACGCCCGTCTCGCCGCTCACATTATACGCGTCGCCGCCCCGCCCCGAGCGGATGCCCCAGCCGCCGTACTCCCGCAGCGGCTTATACCTGCGCGCCGCATAGCCGGCGACGTAGCCCGGCGGCAGCACGCGCGCCGCGAGATGGAAGGGGACGAAACGGAAATGCACCCCGCCCGCGTCCACCACCGTCACCAGCCTGAGCGCCCGGAAAAACAGCGGCAGCCCCACGCCGACCGCCAGCCAAACGGCCAGCAGCAGGCCGTCGGCCGCCGGCCGGTCGCCGAACGGCCGCCCCAGCAGCTGGGCCGCGGCCCCGTACCACGCCGTGCCCGCCGTGCCCAGCACGATCAGCCACAGCCATGGCTGGCGGAAACGCTGCTCCTCGCGGAAAAACTCCTCGGTGCGTTCGATCATGCCCCTTCTCCCTTGCGCCGCATCACTTGACCGCGAACGAAGCCATGATCCGCCGCGCGGCCGGCAGGTAGCGCCCGTAGTTGGCCTCCTCGGCCGTGAACGTCAGCACGTACGCCTTGCCGTCGGCGATCGTCATCGCCTGCAGCACGTGGACCTGGAAAATCCCCATCCGGCCCGTGTACTCGATCAGCCGCGCCCGCCGGCCGTCCACCGTGTGGCGGCGGTTGTCCAGCAGCCGGAAATCCGTGAAGAACAGCGCCAGCTTGGCGATGCCCGTCTCCGCGTATTTCCCGACCGTCATCCCCGGATAAGCGGATAAGTCCTCGCCCATGATATTCACGTTCTCGCTGAACTGGTCGCCCTCCCCTTCCAGCGGGGAATTAAAAACGACGATCGCCCCCATGGCCCCCTCGGCCGCCTTCCACCCGGCAGGATACTCCGCCGTGATGCCATAGGCCGGGCTGCGGTAAACGGCAAACTCCTCCTGCACCGTCTTGGCGCTTGCGCCCGCGGGCGCGGCTGACGCCGTACCTATGGCGACCGTGAATGAAAGCAGCAGAACGATGATGCGCTTTAGCATAGCCACCCTCCCGGAGGTGAAAATTGGCACTTGTCTGCTACCAGTATAGCCTGTCCCCTCCCCCCGCCGCAAGCCCCTGCGCTCCTCTCCCTCACACTGTGCGCTTCGCACGCAACAAAGGCTGCCAACGTCGTCCCGACGCCGGCAGCCTTTTAATTTTTCGTCCCCGTCAATCCCCCTTCGGATTCACCGTGTCCCCCTCCACCATCAGCACCGTCGCCCGCCGGTCGGCCCGCGTCCGGTGCAGCACGCCCCGCGTGACGGTATAGCCCTGGCCGGCCTTGAGGACGACCGTCTCCCCCTCGAAGTCGAGGTATATCTCGCCGCTCACCACGAAAAAAAATTCATCCTCCCGGTCGTGCTTGTGCCAGTGAAACTCGCCCTCGAAAATCCCCAGCCGCACCAGGCAGTCGTTCACGCGGCTCAGCGTGAAATTGGCCCACTTCGCCGCACACCTGTTCACGATCGCCGCCAGGTCGATGACCGCCATATGCCCCGATCCTTTTTCCATATCCGCACCTCCGTTTTTCCCGCGGCCTCGCCAATACGGCCGCCTTCTGCTATCATTATAAGCAACTGGATAAATCGCGTGAAATATCTTATTCGGCGCTTATTAATACTTTTGAGGTATCATAATGGACCTGAAAAAACTGCGCTATTTCCTCGTGCTCGCCGACGAGCTCCATTTCGCCCGCGCCGCCGCGCGGCTGTTCATCGCCCAGCCGCCGCTCAGCCGCCAGATCCGCCAGCTCGAAAAAGAGCTCGGCGTCGAGCTCCTCGTCCGCACCAAGCGCACGGTCAAGCTCACGGCGGCCGGCGAATACCTCCGCCGGGAAGCGGCTGCGCTGTTCGCCCAGGTCGCCGCCCTCGAGGGCCAGGTGAAGCTGGTCGGCCAGGGCACCCTCGGCCAGGTGAAGATCGGCTACGTCGGCGCCGTCATGCACACCCTGCTGCCGTCCTGGCTGACCGAGCTCGGCCGGGCCTACCCGCACATCGGCACCGTGCTGGAGGAACTGCCCAACCAGGCCCAGGTCGACGCCCTCAGGGCCGGCCGTCTCGACCTCGGCTTCGTGCGCAGCCCGGTCGCCGGCGACAGCCTCGCCGCCGTCCCCGTCCTCACCGAAACCTTCTCCCTCGTCCTCGCCGCCGCCCACCCCCTGGCCGCCAAGCCGGACCTCGCCCTCGCCGACCTTGCCGGCGAGCCGTTCATCTGCTTCAGCCGCGACTGCGCCCCCGCCATGGTCGACGCCATCTTCGCCCTCTGCCGCGCCGCCGGCTTCGCGCCCCGCAAGGCCCACGAGACCAGCCAGATCAACACCATCCTCCGCCTCGTCGAAAGCGGCCTCGGCTGGTCGGTCGTCCCCTCCGGGGTAGCCGACGGATACCGCCTCAACCTCCGCTACGTCGAGCTGGCCGGCAGCCCCGAGCGGGCCGAAGTCTCCCTGCTCTACAACCCCGCCCTTTTGAGCCCCGCCGTCCGCAACATCGTGGCGCTATTCACACAACTGGCAAAAGGTGAAAAAAAAGGCCGATAAAAAATATAACAACCGGCCACCCTTGACGGAGGCCGGTCATTACGTTTTCGAACATCCTAATACCAGCCGTAGACGATGAACTCCTGCTTATCGTTCCAATACGCGTGCTGGGCCTGCCACTCCTTCACCAGCCTGTTCGCGTTCGCCAGCAGCTCGGGCGGCAGCTTGCCCTCGATTTCCGCCACGGTCGCCGCGTTGCGTTTGAAGCCGCCCTCGACCGCCAGCCGCAGCAGGAAATGCGCCAGGCCCAGGTTCTGCTCCACGCCTATCCCCTTGAGGTACATCGCCCCCAGGTTGCTGCACGCTTCCGCGAACCCCTTCCCCGCCCCCTGCTGGAACCACTTGGCCGCCTCGGCGTAATCCACCGCCACCCCGTGGCCCGCATAATACATATAGCCTACATTGCTCATCGCGCCGGGGTGCCCCTTGGACGCCGCCTTCTTATAAAGCTCCAGCGCCTTGGCGTAGTCCTGCGGCACGCCGTTGCCCAGCGCATAGTGGGCGCCCAGGTTGTTCATCGCCGGCGGGTGGTTGCGGGCTGCCGCCGCCTGGTACAACTGCACCGCCTCGGCGGCCCGGCCTGCCCCGTCGAGCGCGGCCGCTTTTTGGTACAGGGCCGGCGGGTAGCCTTGCGCCACCGCCTTGTTCAGCAGCGCCACCGCCTCTTTTGCGTCGCCGTCCGTCATCTGGAACAATATCATCATTGCGAGCGCGTACTGGCTGCGGGCGTCCCGGTCGACCGACCTGCGGAACAGCCCCGCCGCCTCGTCATAGTCTCTCTCCACCCCCGCGCCGAGAATATACAGCCTCCCCAGCGGAGCATAGGCGAACTGCACGTTCTGCCCGGCCGCCAGGCGGTACCATTGCGCCGCCTGCCCGTAATCGCGGGCCACGCCCAGCCCGTAGTGATACATGCTGCCCAGGTGAAACTGGGCCGCGCCGTTGCCCTGGTCGGCGGCCTTGCGGAACCATGCCGCCGCCTGGGCATAATCCTGCGGCACCCCGATGCCGCCGAAACAAAAAGACCCGAGGTTATTCTGCGCGCCGGCGTGGCCCTGCTCGGCGGCGCGGCGGAACCACTTCGCCGCCTCGCCCATATCCTTCGGCACCTCGCGGCCCTCCGCGTACCTTACGCCCACCTCGTACTGCGCCTTCGCATCCCCGTCCGCCGCCGCCCGGCGGTCTTCGTCCAGCGTCCCCGCCGCCGCCGTGGCCGCAAACATCACCAGCAATACGGCAACCAACCCGGCTACCCTGCGCACGTCGCCACCGCCTCCTGTCGCCCCATTCCGTCCTTACCGTAATATTCCCCGGCGCCCGCAAAAAACCTGCCGGCCCTGCCCCTCATACCGAAAAACCCTTCACCCGCCGGCGAAAGCGAAAAAAGCTTGACGCAGCATACGCGAAACAGTATATTATTAAAGTAATATGTGCATATACACTCAACCTTTCCCCAAAGCTTGCCGGTCGTTCCCGCAACACGACAAAGGAGAATATGATGCAGTCTACGCGTAGCAAATCGGCCTGGGCGCTGATGCTCAGCTCCTCGGCAATCCTGGCGATCACCATGGGGTCCAGGCAATCGGTCGGCCTGTTCGTCGCCCCGCTCGATACGGCGACAGGGCTGGGCATCGTCTCCATCAGCTTCGCCCTCGCCGTCGGGCAGTTCATGTGGGGCTTGGCCCAGCCCATTTTCGGCGCGATCGCCGACAAAAAAGGCCCCTACCGCGTTCTCGTCGTCGGCGCGCTCATGCTTGCCGGCGGCTCGGCCCTGACCCCCTTCGTAAATTCGGAATGGTCGCTCATTGCCGTCATGGGTGTCCTGACCGCCGCCGGCGCCGGCGCCGGGAGCTTCTCCATCCTGATCGGCGCCACGGCCCACCAGCTGCCCCCCGAGCGCCGCTCCTTCGCCGGCGGCTTCATAAACGCCGGCGGCTCGCTGGGGCAATTCATCTTCGCCCCGCTGCTGCAAGCCATCATCAGCGGGTTCGGCTGGATTTCCGCCATGTTTGCCATGGCGGCGACAACCCTGCTCACCATTCCCCTCGCCGCCATGCTCTGCGGCCGGCAATCGCCCGCCAAAGCGGCCGCCGCCGACCAGCCCTCGGCCGGCCTGGTGCCGCAACTCCGCCTGGCGATGTACGACCGCAGCTACCTTTGCCTGCATGCCGGCTTTTTCACCTGCGGCTTCCACGTCGCCTTCCTGGTCACGCACCTGCCCGGGGAAGTCGCCTTATGCGGGCACTCGGCCAGCGTATCCGCGGCCTCGCTATCCATCATCGGCCTGTTCAATATCGCCGGCAGCCTGCTTGCCGGCTCGCTCGGCACCCGCTACCGCATGAAATACATCCTCGCCGCCATGTACGGCAGCCGGGCAATAATGATCTGGCTATACCTCCTGGCCCCCAAAACGGCCCTCACCTTCTACATCTTTGCCGCGTCGCTCGGCTTCACCTGGCTGGCGACCGTCCCGCCCACCGCCGGCCTCGTGGGGAAACTGTTCGGCACGCGCTATTTGGCAACCCTCTTCGGCCTCACGCTGCTCACCCACCAGATCGGCGGCTTTCTGGGCGCCTGGCTGGGCGGCCTGGCCATGGCCCACGACGGCAACTATCTGTGGATGTGGTACACCGACATCCTCCTGGCCGCTTTCGCCGCCCTCGTCAACCTGCCGATCCGCGAGGAAAAAATAAGCGGCGCGCCCGCCTGAGCGAATATTTTAGCTGACCCGGCTTGGCAGCTATTGTAAACTGCCCCTGCGGCGGGTTATCATTGGTGTAGCGGTACGTTGACAGGAAGCGAAAGGGGATGGTTGTCACGGAAAAGTTCGCCAACGCAACTATTGTGAAAAAGGCCAACATCTACTTTGACGGAAAAGTGACCAGCCGCACCGTGCTGTTCGCCGACGGCACCAGAAAAACGCTGGGCATCATGCTGCCCGGCGACTACGAATTCGACACCGCCGCCCCGGAAATCATCGAAATCCTGAACGGCGAGCTGGCTGTGCAGCTGCCGGGCGAAAACACCTGGCAAAGCCTCGCGGCCGGGAACCAGTTCGCCGTGGGCGCCAATTCGCGCTTCAAGCTCCAGGTCAAGACAGTCGTCGATTACTGCTGTTCCTACGGTGAAAAGTGATGGCGACCGTCTACTTCTCAAGCTGCAAATTTAAAGCCGCCTACCCGGAAACCTTCCATCAACTGGCCGACTACATCAACAAACACTTCGCGATGACCATAACAGGCTGCTGCCGCGGCAATCTCGAACTCCTTACGGCAGAGGACACTGCGGTCTTTATCTGCAACACCTGCGCCGCATTCTGCGATGAATCCTCGCAGGCGCAACAAGTCGTTTCCATCTGGGAACTCCTGGCCAATGACGAAGAATTCCCTTTCCCCGATTACCAAGGGGAGGCACTCGCCCTGCAAGACTGTTGGCGGGCCTATGATAAACGGCCCGTACAGGACGCCGTCCGGCAGCTCCTGCGAAAAATGAATATCCGGATCGTCGAACTTCCCGAAAACTACGAGAAGACCCGTTTCTGCGGCATAAGCGTTCTGCAGCCCCCGCCGGCCTATTACGGCAAATTTGCGCCGCAACGTCTCGTCGAGGCTGTCCCGGATTACTTCTTTCGGCCATATACGGACGAAGAAAAGACAACCCGGATGCGCGCCCATTGCGACGCCATCGCGACCGAGAAAGTGGCCTGCTACTGCACCGCCTGCGCCGTCGGCCTAAACCGCGGCGGTAAAAAGCCCGTCCATGTGATGGAACTCCTGTTCCCCACCGCCCAATGACCCCGCCCTGCCGATCCGCGCACCGTCAGAAAGGCTACCGCGCCATATCAGCGCCGGTAGCCTTTCCTATTGCGAGCCGCTTCCCGCATCAACGGCGCATACTTGGGCCCCGCCGGCCGGGCATACGCGCTCGCCCCGGCCCGCTCAACGGCCGTTCTTGTCCGTCCGCGCCATTTCGACGATGCCGGCCGCTATCCCCCGCGCCAGCTCGGTGGTGCCGCCGGTCGTCCTGGCGAGGGCCGCCGCCAAATCCAGCAGCACCGCCCGGCCGAACCTGTCCGCCAGTTCGCCGTAACGCCACCGGGCATACTCGTAGCCCCGCACGAAATCGTTTGGATAATCCTTCGCCATTAGTTATCCTCGGTACGTACAAGTAATTTAACTTATAAATTAATTTTAATTGGCAAATTAAATTAAAGCAACTAGTTTATGTTTACTTTTTTTAAAGCCTGTTATTATTATTACCGGGTGATATAATTGGTCGTCGATTACCTTGCCATTGGGCAGCGGATCAAGCGGTCGCGCAAGGCAAAAGGGTACACGCAGGAGAAGCTGGCCGAAAAGCTTGGTGTGTCCATCGTTTACGTGAGCCAGATCGAGAACGGAAAAACCAAACTCAATCTGGAGATGCTGCTGCGGATAGCGCACCTGCTGGACGCCGACCCCGGCTTTTTCCTTACCGGGATTTTCTATGAGGCCGACAACGTCTTCCCCACCGAGATGGCGTTCCTGCTGCGGGAATGCCCGCCCGACAAGCGCAAACTGGTGATGGAAATCATCAAGGCTATAAATAAAAACACCTAACACGCGACAAGACCGATTCCCCTGCAAGGGAAACGGTCTTCTTTTTTACCGCGGCCTATCCTCGATCTTGAATCTATGGACCCTTCCCCATTTCGTCCCCGGCGCCCTCGGCTGCCCAAACCAAAAAAGCCGCCGGCGTAAGCCCACGTCCGGTAGCTTTGCAAAATTACCTGCTTTTTCCCTGGTCCCGCTTCGTCACATTTTGAACAGCCTTATGGCCTGCTGAAGCTCTGCCGCCATTTGCGCGAGATTCCGACTGGACGCCGTTATCTCTTCCGTCGCCGCGGCCTGCTCCTCGGTCGCCGCCGAGACGGTCAACATCTGCCCGGCTATATTCCGGCTCGAGGTCTCGATACTGGCGACGGCATCGACAATCACATGGCTCTCATGCGCCGTTTCCTGGATATCAAGCGAAATCTCCCGCACTTGCGAGGATACTTCCTGTACCAAGGCGGCGATCGTCCTGAACGATCCGCCGGCCACGTCGACGACCTCCGCCCCCAGCCTCACCTCGCGGGTGCCGATGACCATGGCTTCGACAGCCTTGTCCGCATCGGCCCGGATCTCCGCCAAGAGGGCGGCAATCTGCTTGGTGGCTTGCTGCGACTGATCGGCGAGCTTGCGGACCTCCTCGGCGACAACGGCAAATCCCCGGCCCTGCTCGCCGGCCCGCGCCGCTTCGATAGCGGCGTTCAGGGACAGCAGGTTCGTTTGTCCGGCAATCTGCGCTATCGTGCTTACGATCGAGCCGATGTTTTTCGACCTTTCGCCCAGCTTGCCGACGACTTCCGCCGTCTGCGCCACCGTCTTTTCGATGGTGAGAATCTGCGTCACCGCTTCGCCTACGGCCGCATTGCCCGCTTGGGCGGCAACGGCGGACTCGTCCGCCACGGCGGCCAGTTTGGCGGCGTTGGCGGCGATCTGCTGAAGCTTGGCCGTAACTTGACCGATCGCGGCCGAAGTCTGATCGACGGCAGCGCGCTGCTTGTGGGCGCTGTCGGCTACTTCGCCGGTCACGGCCGCCACCTGGTCTACCGATTGCGACGACTGCCCGGCGTTGGCGGTCAGTTCTTCCGACGAGGCCGCGACATGCTCGGCGGCCTGGGCGACATGGCTGACAATGGCGCGTAAATTTGCCGCCATCTTGTTAACATCCTGCGCAATAGCGCCGATGTCATCGTTCGCGGCAATCTGCAGCGCATTGAATTGCAGATTGCCCTGGGCAACTTCATTCAGCGCCGTTCCGACGGCCGCCAGCCGCCTGGCCGTGAACCGGGACAGCAAAAAGCCCAGCAGGACGGCCAAAACAATGGCAAGCAACGCCGCCGCCAGGACGGCGGCCTGGGCGACGGCCGCCTCCCGCTGGCTGAGCGCGCTTGTTTCTTCCGCCTGCCGGGAACTATAGTCGGCCAATTCCATCAAAAGCGCGTTGGCGGCGTCAAGATGGGGTTTGGCCTCTTGCGTAAAGGCGGCATATGCTGCCGGTTTTCGTTCCGTTACCGTCAAAGCCACGACCTTCTGCACCTCGGTTCGATATGAACCAAGCTCAAATTCCAACGCCGCGATGCGCTCCTTTTCAAAGGGCGACAGCTCCAGCTGCCGATAATCGGCCAGCAGTTTCGCGATACTCTCGTCGCGCTTTTTTATCTCCGCGATCTTCTCATCGATAAAAAATTTGTCGATCGTCAGCGGATTCACCAGGCGCGTTATCGCCGCCTCCGTCGCTCCCGTAGCGACGCGGATCTCGTTGAGCCACTTTACCGACAACACGTTGCCGGCGGCAATCTGCCTGACGAGCTGGCTCATCTTGCCTGTATAATAGTATCCCGCCAGCCCCACGCTGCTCATAAAAGCCGCCATGACAATAATGAGGGCCATAATTTTATGGCCGGTTTTCAAGTCGCGAAAAAAACGCAGAAAGCTTGGTCCCGATAAAGCGTCGCCTTTTCGCGCCCAGCGCGTCTTTATGCTCTCGGCAAGAGCGGCGATGTTGCCCAAAAACGCGGCGCGCTCCCTCCTGCCACCGGTCGTTCTCATTTTGCTGACGACATCCCTGGCCTTCGCCCAAACAGCCTGCAACATCTGCTTCCCCCACTGTTTTTATGAGATTAAAACACCTTCATTCATTAGTAAAGTTTACTTTTGCCGGTTGATTATAACAAGACAAACGGTGTTAATTTTATGTTAATATTGCCTTCTCAAAACAGAAGCTCCCTGCCGTTTATGGTACGCGGGGAGCCTTTACATCACCCTTTATATTACCCTGCTTTTCCCTTGTCCTTCTTCCCGCCGCCATCGTCGCGGAGCTATGAAAATCCACCCCGCCCCCCGCAAACAAAAAGGCTACCTCGCCACATCAGCACCGGTAGCCTTTACTATTACGGGCGGCCATGCTTCGCTTCGGAGCGCAGGCCGAGGACGGGCTTCTCCTCTATACCCGCCCGGCGGCGGCATTGGGTTTGCCACTCGCTGCGGGCGGCGGTCTTACTAGGGCTCCTCGCCGACAGCACCGCGCCACCGCCAAAATTGCCATCCGGGCTCCCATTGTCGGTTCTCGCCGCCGTCCATGGCGGCTCGCGCGGTGCTGTTACCGGCTCCTTCGCTAAGTGCGGCCGCCGTCCTCGCTCACGTGGCCGCACCCAATGCCGCCACCGGACTCGGCTTCAAATAATTATGAAACATGGTATTTATCGATTTATTTCTTCTTCCTCGTTCGTTATTATCTGAGATTGTTTATAATAATTAAATGCGGCAATAGTTGCCCGTTTCCATTGGGTAAGCGTTATATTCGATGCGTCCGTTTCATCAATATTATGCCAAATGCGCAGCATTACTGGTGCTGGGGGAGTCTTTAACCAAAGATCAAAAGATAGTAAACTAACAATTTCTAGAGCATGCCACTCCGCATGGCATGCACGACAAAGAGCAATCAGGTTATTTAACTCGTCTGTTCCTCCATCGACAAGAGGAATAACATGATGAACCGCTAACGATTTGGCTCTAAAACATTTTACACATCTGTAATTATCTCTAGAAATAACTTCTTTTCTTAATTTCGACCCCACTCTCATTTCCTTGTCCATTCGCCTTTCCAAGAGTAGCAATAGATTGGCATCTCCTCCAGCGGGGGAAGCGCAGGCTTGCGGCTCCGGAGCTCCGGGCGAAACGCGTTATAAGCTCGCGCCGACTCGCCGCGCCACCGCCAAAATCGCCGTCCAGGCTCCGATTGTCGGTTTTCGCCGCCGTCCATGGCGGCTCGCGCGGTACACTCGCAAGGGGCAGGCCGCAGTTCTAAGCGCTGAAGCGCTAAGAAACTAAGCACTAGTTCGCGGCACTGGCGTGAACGGCGCGTAACGCCCTCCGCAAGTCGCCCTGCGCCTGCACCCCTTCCGCTCTACTTTGAAAAGCTAAACCTCTTTCAGAATACAATACTCTTTAATTTATACTTATATAATGGATCCGGAATCCTATCAATTAGTGTTTGCCTAAATGCTTCTCTATCAGTTTCACTTAATTCTTTATTAGTTAACCAATTATAAGCTATAAGAAACTTAGATAATGGGTAAAAGTCAATTTCTCCTGAACCATGGAGAAGATATAGTCTATCTGCTGACATTAATGGGCGTCTTCGTTTTTCATTATAGGATACTAATATACGAAAAGCCTCCACTTGACCAGTTTCTCTAAAAATTGATAGTATTTTATTCAATTCGCTTTCATTCTTGCGGAGCAGTGGTACTACTGAGGCAACTTGCCTTGATATAAAATTAGAGTGCCTCCATACCTTAGAGTTATTATGAATAATCTTAAATAAATCTTCAGCTTCCCCGTATTTTGCAAGCATCCAAAGAGATGCGATAAAGTTTGTAGCTGTCAGATTTGCTGTCTCCAATGCCATATTAACAATTTCTTTTCGCAATAAAGACCCCGATGGTAGTTTCCAATCAACAAACGTCTTAGCTATGGCAAATAAACTCGCATCATCTTCGCAATGATTGCTTATGAAGAAATCTCTAAGGTACCCGAACCGTTGCTTATTAGGCCGCACGCTATGATAGTATCGTATTATGCTATTCCTTACAGACGGTCTGTCTCTTAGTAAATCGGGAACATATTTATCCAAATAATTATCATTCATTAGCCCGAACAAAGAAAAATATCTTTGAAGAACTTTCTCCCATCGCCCAGAGTCAGGTAATCTCCAAAAAGTTCTAAATCTTGTCTTGAGTATTTCTCGTTCCTCTGATATATCTGCTTTTTCATTTAAAATACGTATTATTCTTTTCTGGAGTATAGTTAAAAACCTATTTTCATCCGGCAAAAAATATTCTTTGGCTTGTTCTTTAGATAATATTTTAGTTTTTCCCATATTCAGCCTAACCCCGCGGGTTAAAAGCAATTCATCTAAATCACGTAGTATTTTTTTCCCTTCCTCCACTGTCTGTACGCCAAAATCAATATCATCCATCCATCGGACGAAATTACCTTTTGTTTGAGTATCTAAGTATGTATCGACTTCAAATAAGTAAGCATGTCCTAATAGTCGGGGGGCATCAAAATTAATTTGAGGAAGACCAATGCCTGAAATAGGGAGATAATCTGGACGCCAAACAAAAGCTTCTAACATATAAAACAAAAAATCTAATAAACCCTCGTCTATCGCATCCATTCCAGCTAGTTCGTGCCGAAGATGACGAAAAGAAATATTATCGTAGTAGTTTGCAATGTCTGTTACTACGATAAAATTATGAGTTGTGGTAAACTCATAAATACGTTTTTGAAATTCCGGCCATAACTCCCACCATTGATAAGGAAATGATTCATCTATATCTTCTTCCGATTTTGGTCCTCCATGACTACGGCTATAATAGGCCCTTTTCGTCGGCTGTGCTTTTTCTATCGCAGGACCAAGATTTTCAACCAATGTTTGTAATACCAAAGCATCGTCAGGAGTGGGTATTTGTAGATGCCGGCATACCCCATGTTTTTTTTCAATCCTTACCAGGTGTGGTGTTTTGGGTCTGTATTTACCTTCAACGATTTGACTTGATATTATTTCTAAATACTGTTCTCGGTTACTATGGAATTCAAAATAATCGTATAAATCTAATATATCTTGCTTTCGAAGCCCGTTTCTTACGTATGTCTTCCATGCTTTCAGCATTTTATTTTTTGAAAAACAGTTTTCTAAGGTTATACTTCTCCGCTTGAATCTAGCAGTATTGTTCTGCATAATAATTACCTCACACTTCCAGTAACGAATCCTGGGAAAACAACAGTTCATTCTAGGTATATTATTTCTAAAAAAGGAAGTAGATTCCTGTAACATTATGAATTTTTTAGTAATAACAAAAGACCGAGTCAACCAAAGTGACTTGGCCAACTTATTAAATCAATTCCTCTCATACCCTGCCCCAACTATCGCTTTTCCTTAATAACCTGAATTGCCGAAACTGGCTAGGAAGCTCCAGATGCAAAGCGCCCCCGAGGACGGGCCGCGACGCGTACTCGGAACGTACGCTAGCAACCGCCCGCATGGGCAACACCGCAGATGGACTTCCTAGCCAGTTTCTTGTTTTTAGCGCTCTTCTCCAGAACAGGGGCCAAAAACTCCTGTATACGACACGGGCTGGCGGCGATGTCCTCCGGGGTGCCCTGGGCGACGATCGTGATGCCGCCGCGGTCGCCCTGCGCCTGCCCCCTACGATTGAGCCTATCTTGGAATTTACACCAGGCATTGACAAGCCCGTGGCGCTTTGAGTGCGGCCACGTGAGCGAATAAGGCCGCCACCGCAAGCGAGTGGCAGCACCCCAAGCGCCACGGGCGTCTCCGCCTCCCAGCCACAATGAGCCAAAAGCCAACGCCCCCATCCCAAAAGTCCTCACCCAAAAACAGCCCCCCCACAAACCAAAAGGCTCCCTGCGTCCCAAAAACGCGAGGAGCCTAATTACATTATCCTATTTATTTGTCGTCCCGATAACGGACGGGAATATGGGTCGCATCGCAAAACGGCTTGTTGGCGGATCGGCCGCACCGGCAGAGCGTTACCCGGTTTCGTACCTCGTAAATAGTGCCGTCCGCAGCTTCGATCGGTATGTTTCCTTTCACGAACAGCGGGCCGCTGACCTTCTTCGCTCGATCCTGCAGGACCTCTATCGCCGGTTCGTACTCGGGTTCGATCGGTTGTCCATCACGGTCGAGGGCAACAAGCCGGCCGGCGGGGCAATCGCAGGCTGTCTGAATCGCCTCTTCTCTGAGCTGCGGATCATCCGATCTTTCCGTCAGCTCCCACACGCTGCCGTCCTTTCCGTGGCAAAAGCGGGCAAACGCACAGCGATTGTCATCCAGCAGCGTTAGGTCCGGTCCCTCCTGTATATCCGCCCGAACGGCATAATCGGCCCGCGAGGCGGTCTCGGTTCCGTCAAAATCAACCGTTTCATGGGAACCGTCGCAGTAGGGCGGATTTTTGGAGTGGCCGCAGCGGCAAAGCGCATATTCCTCGGCGGGCGGGAATTCCCGGCCTTGCTGATATACGTTGACCTTGCCCTTGGGAACGATGATCTTTTCCGTCAAAGGCACACTGCCCGCTACAAGATAAGGCCCGTCTTTCACAATTTTGATCTTGCGTTTCCGTTCTCCCTGCGGCAACATGGACACCCTTCCTAACGTTTAGGCGATTCATCTAAGACCAGCTTTCGCCGCCTGTACAGCATTACCCTGCTTTCCCCTTGGCCTTGGCTTTCCCCTTCTCCAGCACCGGCGCCAGGAACTGGCCGGTGTACGACAGCTTGTTGGCGGCGATCTCCTCCGGGGTGCCCTGGGCGACGACCATGCCGCCGCGGTCGCCGCCTTCGGGGCCGAGGTCGATGATATGGTCGGCCGTCTTGATGACGTCGAGGTTGTGCTCGATGACGACGACGGTGTCGCCGCCGTCGACCAAGCGCTGCAGCACCTCCAGCAGGCGGTGGATGTCGGCGGTGTGCAGGCCGGTGGTCGGCTCGTCGAGGATGTAGAGCGTCTTGCCGGTCGAGCGCCTGGCCAGCTCGGTGGCCAGCTTCACCCGCTGGGCCTCGCCGCCCGACAGCGTCGTCGCCGGCTGGCCGAGCTTGATGTAGCCGAGGCCGACGTCCTGCAGCACCTCCAGCTTGCGGTGGATCTTGGGGATATTCCGGAAGAACTCCACCGCCTCGTCCACCACCATGTCCAGCACCTGGGCGATGCTCCGGCCCTTGTACTTCACCTCCAGCGTCTCGCGGTTGTAGCGCGCCCCCTTGCACACCTCGCAGGGCACGTACACGTCCGGCAGGAAGTGCATCTCGATCTTGATGATGCCGTCGCCGCGGCAGGCCTCGCAGCGCCCGCCCTTGACGTTGAAGCTGAACCGCCCCGGCTTGTAGCCCCGCACCTTGGACTCCGGCGTCTGGCTGTACACCTCGCGGATGGCGTCGAACAGGCTGGTGTACGTCGCCGGGTTGGAACGCGGCGTGCGGCCGATGGGCGACTGGTCGATATCGATGATCTTGTCGATATATTCCGCGCCGCGGATGGCGTCGTGGTCGCCCGGCCGCAGGCGGCTGCCGTACACGCGGCCCGCCAGGCCCTTATAGAGTATCTCGTTCACCAGCGTGCTCTTGCCCGAGCCGGATACGCCGGTCACGGCGGTGAACACGCCCATCGGGAAACGGACGGTGAGGTTCTTGAGGTTGTTTTCCCGCGCGCCCACCACCTCGATCCATTTGCCGTTGGGCTGGCGGCGGGCGGCCGGCACCGGGATGGCCTTCTTGCCGCTCAGGTACTGGCCGGTGACCGACGCCGGGATGCGCTTGATCTCCTCGGCCGTGCCCTGGGCGACGATGCGGCCGCCGTGCTCGCCGGCCGCCGGGCCGATGTCGATGATGTGGTCGGCGGCGTACATCGTGTCCTCGTCGTGCTCCACGACCAGCATGGTGTTGCCCAGGTCGCGCAGCTTCTTGAGCGTGGCCAGCAGGCGGTTGTTGTCCCGCTGGTGGAGGCCGATGCTCGGCTCGTCGAGGATATAGAGCACGCCGACCAGGCCGGAGCCGATCTGCGTCGCCAGGCGGATGCGCTGGGCCTCGCCGCCCGACAGCGTGCCGGCCGCCCGGTCGAGGGTCATATAGTCGAGGCCGACGTTGAGCAGGAAGCCCAGCCGGGCCTTGAGCTCCTTCAATATCTGGTGGGCAATCGTCCGTTCGCGCTCGGTCAGGTCGAGGCCGGCGAAGAAGTCGAGGCAGTCGCCCACCGTCAGCTTCGTCACCTCGTAGATGTTCCTGCCCCCCACTCTGACGGCCAGCACCTCGGGCTTGAGCCGCGCCCCCCTGCAGGCCGGGCAGGGCTTGGAGCTCATGTATTCCTCGATCTCCTCCCGCGACCAGTCGGAGGACGACTCCTTGTAGCGGCGGGCGAGCATCGGGACGGCGCCCTCGTACTCGGTGTGGTAGGTGCGCTTTTCGCCGCGCAGGTTCTCGTACTTGAAGGTGAACTTCTCCTCCCCCGCCCCCCACATGATGTCCTTCTGCACGGCGGCCGGCAGCTCGTCCCACACGCTGTACAGCGAATGGCCGCGCTTCTCGACCAGCGCCTCCAGCTGGCACATGAACCACGAGCTGGTGTTCTTGGACAGCGGGGCGATCGCCCCGTCGATCAGCGACTTCGAGCCGTCCGGCACCACCAGCGCCGGGTCGATCTCCATGTTGTTGCCGAGGCCGGTGCACTCCGGGCAGGCGCCGTAGGGGTTGTTAAACGAAAAGATGCGCGGCGCGATCTCCGGCAGGCTGATGCCGCAGTCCGGGCAGGCGAAGTTCTGGCTGAAGATCAGCTCCTTGCCGCCGACCACGTCCGCGACCACCAGGCCCTCGGACAGCTTCAGGGCCGTCTCCAGCGAATCGGCCAGGCGCTGGCCGATGCCCTCGCGGATGGCGATGCGGTCGACGACCACGTCGATGTTGTGCTTCTTGGTCTTCTCCAGCTTGATCTCGGCGCCGACCTCGACCACCTCACCGTCGACGCGCACGCGGGCGTAGCCGTCCTTGCGGATGTCTTCAAGCACCTTCTGATGCTCGCCCTTCTTGCCGTGGACGATCGGGGCGAGGACGGACAGGCGCGTGCCCTCCGGCAGGGCCAGCAACTGGTCGACGATCTGCTCGACCGTCTGCTGGCTGATGGGCTTGCCGCACTTCGGGCAGTGGGGCCGGCCGGCGCGGGCGAACAGCAGGCGCAGATAGTCGTAGATCTCCGTCACCGTGCCCACGGTGGAGCGGGGGTTGCGGCTGGTCGTCTTCTGGTCGATGGAGATGGCCGGCGACAGGCCCTCGATGTAGTCGACGTCCGGCTTGTCCATCTGGCCGAGGAACTGGCGGGCGTAGGCCGACAGCGACTCGACGTAGCGGCGCTGCCCCTCGGCGTAGATGGTGTCGAAGGCGAGCGACGATTTCCCCGAGCCGCTCAGGCCGGTGATCACCACCAGCTGGTCGCGGGGGATCTCCACGTCGATATTCTTCAAATTATGCTGCCTGGCGCCCTTGACGAAAATTTTATCCTTCAAAATATAAATGCCTCCGGGATTGTCGTGATTGGTCCTATCTATCAGCCGCGTTTCTTCTTTTCCTTGTAAACGGGCGGAGCGTTCTGCAGGCCCTGGCGGAGCTCGACGATCATGTCGCGCAGCTCGGCGGCCCGCTCGAATTCGAGCAGCTTCGACGCCTGGCGCATCTCCTTCTCCAGCTTGCTTATCAGCTCCAGCGTCTCGGCCCGCGACATGGCCTTGATGCGCTCGGTGCGGTATTCGCCCCGCGTCTCGGCCACCTTCGTCGTCTCGATGATCTCCTTGACCCGCTTGCGGATGGTCTGCGGCGTGATGTTATGTTCGGCGTTATACGCCTGCTGCACCGCCCGGCGGCGGTCGGTCTCGCCGATGGCCCGCTTCATCGAGTCGGTGACCGTGTCGGCGTACATGATGACCCGGCCATGCACGTTGCGGGCGGCGCGGCCGGTGGTCTGGATGAGCGACGTCTCCGAGCGGAGGAAGCCCTCCGTGTCGGCGTCGAGGATGGCGACCAGCGACACCTCCGGCAGATCGAGGCCCTCGCGGAGGAGGTTGATGCCGACGAGCACGTCGAAGGCACCGGCCCGGAGGTCGCGGATGATCTCCAGCCGCTCCAGGGTGACGATATCCGAATGGAGATAGCGCACCCGCACCCCCATCTCCTTGAGGTACTCGGTCAGGTCCTCGGCCATCTTCTTGGTCAGCGTGGTGACGAGCACCCGCTCGTTCGCGGCCGCGCGGGCCTTGATCTCGCCCAGCAGGTCGTCCATCTGGCCCTTGATCGGCCGCACCTCGACCTCGGGGTCGACGAGGCCGGTCGGCCTGATGATTTGCTCGACGACGCGGGTCGAGGCCTGCAGCTCATAGGGCGCCGGCGTGGCCGAAACGTAGACTATCTGGTTGATGCGCGCCGTGAACTCGTCGAAGGTCAGCGGCCGGTTGTCGAAGGCCGACGGCAGGCGGAAGCCGAAATTGACCAGCGCCTCCTTGCGCGAGCGGTCGCCGTTGTACATCGCCCGGAGCTGGGGGATGGTGACGTGCGACTCGTCGACGACGATCAGGAAGTCGTCGGGGAAATAGTCGATGAGCGTGTACGGCGCTTCGCCGGCCTTGCGGCCGGTTATGTGGCGCGAGTAGTTCTCGATGCCGGAGCAGTAGCCCATCTCCTGCAGCATCTCCAGGTCGTAGCGGGTGCGCTGCCCCAGCCGCTGGGCCTCCAGGCCCTTGTCCTGCGCTTTGAGCAAGGCCAATTGCTGCTCCAGCTCGGCCTCGATGTCCCGCACCGCCCGCTGCATGTTCTCCTTGGACGTGACATAGTGGGAGGCGGGATAGATGGCGATATGCTTGCGCTCGGCGAGGATCTCGCCGGTCATGGTGTCGATCTCGAGGATGCGCTCGACCTCGTCGCCCCACAGCTCGACCCGCACCGCCCGCTCGCCGTAGGCGGCGGGAAATATCTCGACGACGTCGCCGCGCACGCGGAAGGTGCCGCGGGTGAAGTTGATGTCGTTGCGGTCGTACTGGATGTCGACCAGCTTGCGGAGAATCTCGTCGCGGTCCCTGGTCTGACCCTGACGGAGAGACAATACCAGGTTGTAGTAGTCCTCCGGCGAGCCGAGGCCGTAAATGCAGGACACGCTGGCCACGACAATGACGTCGCGCCGCTCGAACAGCGCGCTGGTCGCCGAGTGGCGCAGCTTGTCGATTTCGTCGTTGATCGACGCGTCCTTCTCGATGTAGGTGTCGGTCTGGGCGATGTACGCCTCGGGCTGGTAGTAGTCGTAGTAGCTGACGAAGTACTCGACGGCATTGTGCGGGAAGAATTCCTTGAACTCGCTGGCCAGCTGGGCGGCGAGCGTTTTGTTGTGGGCGATGACCAGGGTGGGCTTCTGGACGGCCTCGATGGCCTTGGCGACGGTGAAGGTTTTGCCGGTGCCGGTCGCGCCCAGCAGCACCTGGGCCCAGTCGCCGCTTTTTATGCCGTTCGCCAGGCTGGCGATGGCCGCCGGCTGGTCGCCGGTGGGCACGAACGGGGCCACGACCTCGAAGGGCCGGCCGCCTTCCTGGTAAGTGTTTTTCAGTTTGGGGACAAGCGTGCTCATAGCAGTCCTCCGGAAGGGAACGGGCGTTCGACAATATTATTGTACTACAGTACGTATGTTCGGGCAAGGAGGCCTGGCGAAAATCTGGCATTTCACCGGCAAAAGCCCTGGCAAAAACACTGACATTTGCCCTGGCAAGCACCCTGACAAATATCTGGCATTTGTGGGGGAAAAGCCCTGAGTTGGCAAATAATTTATAATAATTATCGGCTAGTAATAATTATAACACAATCAGCGCTGCTTTTTGAAGCGGTTTTTGAGCCAGTCGATCAGCCCGAAGCGGTCACCGGTCAGTTGGGCGTAGTGCTGCTCGCCGCCCTCGGGGACGATGATGACGCCCAGGCGGCGCTCGCCGCCCTCGAAGCGGGCCGGGCGGCTGAGGGCGGCGCCGTCGCGGCTGAAGGCGATGGCGAATTCCGGCGGGGCGTAGGCGATGGCGCGGGCCAGCTCGTAGCCGTTGTCGACCGGCAGGCCGCCGAGGTCGAGGAGGATGTCGCCGGGGCGCAGGCCGGCCTTGCGGGCCGGGGTGTCGGCGACGGTGTCGAGGACCATGACGCCGCGGGCCGGGGGCACGAAGCGGGGCTCGCCGCGCATTTCCCGGCGGTTGTCGAGCCGGATGAGAAGCTCGTGGCCGGCCGGCGACAGGATGGCGGCGAAGAGCTGCAGCCAGGCGTACTTGGCCGACAGCACGGCTAAAGTCAGGAGGGCGAGGCTGTAGAGGGCGAGGTGGCCGGCCGATTTGCGGCGGCGGACGGCCGGGGTGCTGGCGACGGCGATGTCGGCGTAGCCGAGGGCGGCGACAACGGGCACCATCCTGTAGGCCCATTCGTCGCCGGCCGGCGGCTTATCCGTCATCGGCAGCAGCGGCCACCAGTCGGGCATCTTGATGAGTTCCTGGACGGTATCGGGGACGAAAGCCATGAGGATGACGAGAGGCAGCGGCCAGAAGTTCTGGAGGGTGAAGGCGCCGACGAGGCGCCCGTCGTCGCGCTTTAGGATGACGGGCATGGCGCCGAAGCGGCCGCTGACGAAGATGAGGATGCTCTCGGTGATGTGCAGGCCGGCGACGAGGGCGAGGACATGGGGCACGTTGACGTCCGGCCAGCCGAACAGGACGTTCGCGATGGCGACGAGGCCGCCGGCGTAGGCGAAGCACATGAAGCGCAGGTTTATGAGCATGAGGAGGATGACGAGCGGCCATATGTAGCCGATGCCGAGGTTGTTGAGGGGGACGCCGACGACGGTGAGCACGAAGCTGCCGATGATGCCGCCGACCGCGCCGATGAGGACGGCGGCGAACACCTGGCGGCGCAGGCTGTGGCCGTAGACGCCGAACATCCGCAGCTGGTCGCGTTGCATCTGGCGGTACTGGAAGGCCACCAGGGCGAGCACCAGCCAGAAGGTGACGTCGAAGAAGACGGCGAAGACGCCGCGGGTTATGAAGGACAGCAGGTCTACCCAGGGATGCACGGCTTCACCTCATCGACGGAAAAGAGTATGATATGATTCTCTATGCATACGGAGGCGGGCAAGAAAATATTATCACAAACCGGGGCGGTACACAAATGGTCTCCCGGCGGGAGGCAAAACAAAACGCCGGGAAGCCCGGCGTTCCAGGTTATATATAAAGTCAGACTGGTGAGAAAGGTCCAGATGCAAGGCGCACCGGAAGAGCGCTTGCTTGCGTACATTGGGACGTACGCAAGCAAGCGCTCTGATAAGTCAGACGCACGACGCTTCAGCGACGATGCGGTCGCTTACAACGCCGCAGATGGGCCTTTATCGCCAGTCTGAAGCGTCAGGCGTGGCCAGGCGGAGGATGGCTTTAATGTCCTCAGCGCCTAAGGATTTGAAGGCGCCGATGGTGCGGCGGCCGAAGAAGGTGCATTTGACGGCCAGCTCGTCGATCTGGGCTTCGGCGAGCTGGCCGACGCCGAGCTGGGCGAGGTTGACGGGCATGCCGAGGGCAACGAAGTATTCCTCGGTCTTGTCGATGCCTTCCATGGCGGTGGCGAGCGGGTCGATGGGGTCGAGGACGCAGTCCCAGACGTTGATGGCGTACTGGACGAAGCGGTTGACGTCCTCCCGGACGACGTAGCGGGCCCACCAGCACCATACGGCGGCCAGGCCGGCGCCGTGGGCGACATCGAACATGCCGCCCAGTTCGTGCTCGATCTGGTGGCTGGCGAAGTCGCTTTTGCCGCCCAGGCCGGTAAGCGCGTTGTGGGACAGGCTGCCGGCCCACATTATTTCGGAGCGGGCTTTGTAGTTCGCGGGGTCCTGCAGGCAGACGCGGCCGTAGCGGATGGTGTTGCGCAGCACCTGCTCGGCGATGCGGTCGGTCATTTCGTTGCCTTTGTTGGCGCCGAAGTAGCGTTCGAGGGTGTGCATCATGATGTCGACGACGCCGGAGGCGGTCTGATACGGCGGCAGGGTGTAAGTGAGCTCGGGGTTCATGCAGGCGAACTTCGGGCGGGTGATGTCGTTGTTGAAGGCTCTTTTCAGCCAGCCGTCCTCGTTGGTGATGACGCTCGACATGCTGGTCTCGCTGCCGGCGGCGGCGATGGTGACGACGGCGCCGATGGACAGGCAGGCGGCGGGCAGGCATTTGCCGTCGTAGATGTCCCAGATGTCGGTGCCGGGGTTGGCGAGGCCCATGGCGATGGCTTTGCCGGAGTCGATGACGCTGCCGCCGCCGACGGCGAGGATGAAGTCGACGTTTTCGCGGCGGCAAAGCTCGATGCCTTCGCGCACGAGCGACAGCCGCGGGTTGGGGACGACGCCGCCGAGGGCGACGTAGCCGACGCCGGCGGCGGCGAGGCTCTGTTCGATGCGGCCGAGCAGGCCGGACTCGCGGGCGCTCTTGCCGCCGTAGTGGAGCAGGGCTTTGGTGCCGCCCCAGGCTTTTATCTCTTTGCCGACGTTTTCCTCGACGCCTTTGCCGAATATTACCTTGGTCGGCGCGTAGAATTCGAAACTGTTCATTGGTGCCTCCTCGTTTTCGCGGCTTCCGCGAGGGTCGGCCGTCCCCGGCCGCCACTTCTATAATTTACCACGGAGAGCGAGAATCCTCCCGGACGGATCATGTTTTGTTTGGGGCCGGGGCGGACCCCGCATAACGGTGCACGAAATGTTGGATAGGCGCGGCCGTTTTCTGCTATTCTAGCGGTGGAAGGGGGTTGGGGCGGATGGGACTGCTGGAAGGGACGAACGAGGCGCTACGGTATATCGAGGAAAACCTGGCCGGCGAAATAGACTTCAGGGAGGCGGCAAGGCTCGCCTTGTGCTCGGAATATCATTTCAAGCGGATGTTTTCTTTCCTGGCGGGTGTGACGCTGTCGGAGTACATCCGCCGCCGGCGCCTCACGCTGGCGGCGTTCGAGCTCCAGGGCGGCGGCGCGCGGGTGATCGATGTGGCGGTCAAGTACGGCTACGGCTCGCCGGATGCGTTCACGCGGGCTTTCCAGGCCTTCCACGGCGTGACGCCGTCGGCGGCGAGAAACGGCCGCCGGGCGTTGAAGGCGTATCCCCGCATGACTTTTCAACTGGCCATCAAAGGAGGCAACGAAATGAACTACCGGATCGAAGAAAAACCGGCTTTCACGATAGTAGGCATCAAAAAGAGGGTGTCGATCGTTTTCGAGGGCGTCAACCCGGAGATCGCCGCGATGTGGCGGACGCTGGACGGCGCGATGATCGACAGGCTGAAGAGCCTGTCTAGCGTCGACCCCCGGGGGTTGATCAGCGCCTCGGCGAACTTTTCCGAGGGCCGGATGGAGGAAAAGGGCGAGCTCGACCATTATATCGGCGCGGCGACGACCGGCGCTTGCCCGGACGATTTGGCGCGGCTCGAGGTTCCCGCCCTGACGTGGGGGGTGTTCACGGCGGTCGGCCCGTTCCCCGCCGCCCTGCAGGAGGTCTGGGGGCGCATCTATGCGGAATGGCTGCCGGCGGCGAGCTTCGAGCTGGCGGAAGGGCCGGAGATGCTGTGGAACGAGCATAAGGATACGTCCGCGCCGGACTTCAGGAGCGAGATTTGGATACGCTGGCGAGAAAGTAAGAAGAAAGCTTCAACCCTATTCCGGGTTGAGGCTTTCCTGCTGAACGGGCATTATGAGATTTCGACGAGGTCGTAGTCGAGCGAGCCCAGGCCGATTTGGCGGCGTGGTTGATCTGGATTTCGGCGTCGCGCTGCGGGTAGGCGAGGCGGGCCAGCGTGTCGCCGTTAGCGGCGAATGTTTGCCGGTACCAATTGGGGAATAAAAATAGCCCATAGCCCGTTTTCCTGGTACAATTAGGTAAGAAATCATATGTGTTTTTGTATAGATGGCTGCTTATTTCAAATATTTCAGTATAGTCGGGGGCGCAGGATTATGGATTTGAAAAAGCTGCGGTATTTTTTGGCGGTGGTCGAGGAGGGGCAGATCACAAAGGCTGCCCGGCGGCTGCATATGGCGCAGCCGCCGCTGACGCACCAGATCAAGGTTTTCGAACAGGAGCTGGGCGTGCAGCTGCTGGAGAAGGCGGGCCGCCAGGTGCGCCTGACGAAGGCGGGGTGCGCGCTGCGCGACCGGGCGGAGCACATCCTGAATATCGTGGATGTGACGGAGAAGGAGCTGAAAGCGTTCGGCGACGGCCTGCAGGGGACGGTGTCGGTGGGCAGCGTCGCGGGCTGGGGCTTGTCGCTCCTGCCGGAGTGGATCAGGGTTTTCCATGCCGCTTATCCTGACGTGACGTTCAATCTGTTCGAGGGGACGAGCACGCGGACGAAGGAGCTGCTGGACAACGGGGTGATCGATATCGCCGTCGTCCCGTTCGCCATCGACGACAAACGGTACGGGTCGTTCCAACTGCCGGCCGAGCCGATGGTGGCCGCGATGCAGGCCAAGTGGGCGGACGGGCTGCCGCCCGGCGGCATCGGCGTGGCGGCGATCGCCGACAAGCCGCTCATCCTGCCGCGGATGACGAAGATAACCGATTATATCACGAAGTATTTCCCGGACGCGAAGATTTTCTGCCGCCACGAGGATATCCGCTCGATGCTGACCCTGGCGGCCTGCGGCCTCGGGGTGACCGTCGTGCCCCGGTCGGCGCTGCGTATCAACCGCGACCCGGAGCTCGTCTACCGGGTAATCGAGCGCCCGCCGATCACGACGACGGCGAATGTGTTCTGGATTAAGAACCGCCCGCTGTCGAGCGTGGCCGGCAATTTCATCGCGGCTTTTCCGGGGGAGCTTCTCCGGCAGTAGGGCCCCGGGGGGCGGGCGCAAAGAAAAGGCCACGCCGCGCGTGGCCGGATGAGGCGGGAGCTGGTATCAGAAGGCCGGTGGTGCCGGGGGTACGATCTTGGACTCGGTTTGTTTGAGGATGGCGCCGCTTTTCGCGTCGATGATCTGGGTGTAGGCGACGTCGCCGGCGACCCAGGAATGGGCCCGGAAGCCGTAATCCGGGTAGTCTTTGTCGCAGACGATGTTGTCGCCGGTTTCGTCGTCGGCGGCGAAGCAGGCGCCGGCGAGCGGCACGGCGAGCAGGGCGACAAGCGCCAGCAGGCAGAGGGTTTTTTTGAACATGGTGATTGGCTCCTTTCACTGACATTCTTGATTTTTCCGCTTTTATCGTAGCAAGCGGCTTATCATACGTCTAATACATAATTTCCCGGCGATTTATACATGTTTTGTATGCGTTGGCAAAGGATGGCGCGCCGACGAAAAGAGCCTCAGCCCTTATAAAGGGGCTGAGGCTCTTTGGCGTCGTTGCTTGTTGGAACGGATATGGCGAGCGGTTGCGTTGGTTGTGCGGCCTATTGTGATTGGGTGGCGGGGAGGCCCGTGGCGTATTGGGTTTGCCACTCGCTGCGGGCGGCGGCCTTACTATCAGGGCAACGACTCACGCGGAAGCGAGCTTCCGGTTCGCTGTTGCCCTGATAGCGGCTCGCGCGGTGTCGTTCGCGGCTCTCTCACTAAGTAGCGGCCGCCGTCCTCGCTCACGTGGCTGCACCCAATGCGCCCCGGGCCCGTCAGTGCTTTGTGACTAAGAACTATACTAAATAATTACGGTATAGATAAACACAACGTATTGTAACACAACGTACGCCCGGCCATGGACGGCCGGGCGAGGAGCCATCAGTCAGGAGACTGTTGGCGACGGTACGGCAGTGTCGGCGCAAGCCTTACGGCGCGTTAGGCCGGAGCACCGGAGCCGGAAGTTTCGCGGACCCGCGAAGGGAATAGGCAGAAGGCTAAACGTAACTTAAAAGCCTCTACCCGAAAAATCAGGATCGAGGCTTTCGAAGGTGTCGCCGTTGGCGGCGGTCGTCAGGGCGGGGGTTTTCGTGACGCAACCGCTAGGTCGCCGGTCAGCCGAGGGCGACGAGGATGGCGCCGAGGGCGATGAGGGCCACGCCGGCGCCGCCGAGGAGGCTGACGCGCTCGCCGAGGAAGAGGACGGCGATGACGGTGGCCATGACGACGCTGAGCTTGTCGACGGGGGCGACCTGGGAGACCTGGCCGTATTTGAGGGCCAGGAAGTAGAACAGCCACGAGGTGGCGCCGGCCACGCCGCTGAGGGCGATGAAGGTGATGGCCTTACGGTCGGCGAGGATGGCCGGGATGTCCTTCAGCGTGCCCTGGAAGGCGACGACGCCGATGAGGAAGACGGCCATGATGACGGCGCGCACAGCGGTGGCGGTGTTGGCGTCGATGCCTTGCAGGCCGATCTTGCCGAAGATGGCGACGAGGGCCGCCGTGGCGGCGGATAAGAGGGCGAACAGGAGCCAGAGATGGTCCAAGGGTAAAACCTCCCGTTGCTTGGTATTTTTTATTATATACGCCGCCGGGGCCGCGCGCCCTGCCGGGCGACGAAAAAAGAGCGGCGGTACCGCTCTTGCGAAGGCGTCAGCGCTTGTCCTCCGATTCGTCCCCGTCCAGCGGCTTGGCTGCTTCGGGTTGCAATATTCCGGAGCGGGCGGTTGTTGCGGTCCGTTCGGAGCGGGCGAATATCCCTTCCTGCCACAGCTGATAGCCATAAAGCAAAGCACCGTCGAGGGTAGTAATCAGTACGTTCGTCAGCGGCGTTATGCCCACTTCCTGAAAAAGCCCCCGGCCGCCGAGGAGATAGACATGAATTAAATAGATGAAGCCCAAGTTCAGCGCCACGTCTATAACTATGTATCTCCAGAACCGGCCGTAAGCATAGGAAAAAAGCCATATCGTGGTGACGATATTCAAGCCGAGAATAATATACAAAGGCGTCGCCAGCGGATAAGCCGCTTCGCCGTAAACGAACCACCCCAGGTTTTCCCCCAGTTCGACGGCCAATACGCTGGTAAGGGCCGAGAACAGGGCGACAGGCATATAGCGTTTGATGTCTCCCATTTTCATGAAGAACAAGGTAAGCCACGGCAGCACCAAGAGGGACCACATCAGTACCTGATTGCTCACGGCAAGACCTCCCGCAGTTTCATATGAACAGTTTTGCCTGCCGCAGGCATAAATATGCCCTTCTCTGCGGCAGGCGGCGGGAGGCCGTAGCGGCGGCACTGGCAAAGCCCGGCTATGATTTGCAGCCGGGCTTTTGGTGTTGGAGGATACGGGGGCAGTATTCGGCTTTGTGGCGGGGGGGCCGTGGCGCATTGGGTTAGGCCACCCGCTTGCGGCGACGGTCTTACTAGGCTCGTCGCCGACTCCACCGCGCCACCGCCACACGGACATCCATGTCCGAGTGTCGGTTCTCGCCGCCGTCCATGGCGGCTCGCGCGGTGCACCCGCAAGGGACAGGCCGCAGTTCTAGGCGCTGAAAGAGCCAAGAACTTGCGCTCTCGTTCGCGGCTCTTTCGCCAAGTAGCGGCCGCCGTCCTCGCTCACATGGCTACACCCAATGCGCCACGGGCCTGTCAAGCTTTGGCGGCGAAATTTTGTGAACAGTTGACGGGGTTAATTAGCCCTGTTTTAATTTCCATATATCATTATACGCCAATTTCGCCATATATTCAGCTCGTTTATCTATATCTTGCTCGGTCCAAATATTTTTGGAACCATAACGTTCAACAAATTTTTTTACACTAATAAAATTAGATTGTCTATAGTAATCAATTTTTTTTGTAAATGTTTGATCTCCTGCATTATTATTTATTGGACCAGCTAAAGGTAATAAATTACCGATATGGCAATGAAAATCAGTACCATCATCACATGAAATATGTTCTATGGTAAAATCGCTAACACCTAATTCCTTAGTCCCTCCTACTATAATTAGTTTTGGTTATAAGGCGTATATCGCCGGTCAATTGACCGTGAGATATAATAAGCTCGTATGGGGTGAGGATTCCTATCCCTCCTTGCGGCAAAGACTGCTTTACTAAGAGTGGAACCTCTCC
>JARKPR010000085.1 GCA_029975165.1 Selenomonadales bacterium | reverse complement strand
GAGCGGGCCGGCGCCGGCGATGGCGGCGAAATGATGACCGAATAAGACCCATTTGTTGGTCGGCACATACTCGCGCCCGTCGTTGCAGCGGTGGGCCGGCGTGACGTTGGCGTCGTTGAGCATGAGCACTTTGGTGGCGATAAACGCGCCGTAGTAGCGATAAGCAAGTACGAAGGCGCATGCCGCCACGATGAGCAGCCAGATAGAATTCATGTTCTTTCCTCCTTCGTAAATATCAGTTCCGGTGGTGCAGAGAAGGTGCTTTTTTCGCCTCCTTTTAGCGTGGATATATTAATGTATTTTACTCCTTTTATAGTATAGTATCATATTATGTCAAACGGCAAGTTATTTATGTTCAATTGTTGTATTTTTGTGATGAATGGCGCAGATGGAAAGTTGAACGGTATGGCGGTTAAATACTTTAAAAATGGCACAAAAAAATACCGGCAAACGCATTTGCCGGCGGGAATACGGATTTTTATAAGCCGAACATCTTGCGCAGTTTGGGCGCCTGCTGCCGGCTGACGGGAATTTCCATGCTGCCGAGGCCGTCGAGGACGAGGTTGCAGGTGCCGTTGAACCAGGGGATGACTTCGCGGATCTTTTCGATATTCACCAGGTAGCCGCGGTGGCTGCGGAAAAATTCGTTTTCGTCCAGCCTGGCCTGGAGGTCTTGAAGGGTCATGTTCACCTGATAGGTTTTGTGGGGGGTGTAGATGGTGACCTGGCCTTCGGAGCTGCCGGCGGCGATGATGTCGGCGGTGCTGATGATCTGGGCCTTGCCGTTTTGTTCGATGGCGAGCCTCTGCCGGCAGCAGGCCGGCGTGCCGGCGGCGGCGCCGATTTTGCCGCTGACCGGTACGGCCGATCTGGCGGCGAGCAGGTTACGGACTTTGTCGATGCATTGGGCGACGCGCCGCGGCGAAAACGGTTTGAGCAGGTAGTCGACGGCGTTGAGCTCGAAGGCTTTGTGGGCGAATTCCTCGTGGGCGGTGGCGAAGACGATGAGCGGCTGGAGGATTTCCTGCATCTTTTCGGCGAGGCTGATGCCGTTCATGCCCGGCATTTCGATGTCGAGGAAGACGAGGTGGGGACGGCACTGGCGGAGGGCGGCGAGCGCTTCCTGGAAGTTGCCGGCCTCGTAGACGATGCAGACGTCGGGGTGCTGCTCGAGAAGGTAGCGGATTTCGCTGCGGGCCGGTTCTTCGTCGTCGATGACCATGGTGCGGATAAGGTCGCCGGTCATGCCACAACCCCCTTGGCGGCGGTGGGGATGGAGAGGTGGACGACGGTTCCGCGCCCTTCGACGCTTTCGATTTCCAGGGCGTGTTTCGGCCCGTAGATGTTTTTCAGTCGTTCGTTGACGTTGGACAGGCCGACGCCGGCCCCTTTGCCGAAGCCGCTGACGAGCACCTGGCTGAGGGTGGCCCGCGAGATGCCCTGGCCGTCGTCGGTGATGGTGATCGCGACGTCGCCGCCGGTGCGGGCGACGGCGATGTGGACGGTGCCCCCCTCCTCTTTGGCGAGCAGGCCGTGCTTGACGGCGTTTTCGACGAGGGGCTGGAGGGTGAAGGCGGGGATGAGGACGTTGAGGGTTTCGTCGCCGACGGTTTTGACGATGGTGAGGCGCGCGCCGAAGCGGGCCTTTTCGAGCGCCAGGTAGGAGTCGACGAGTTCGAGCTCTTCCTTGATGGTGACGAAGTCGCGCGATGTTTTGAGGCTGCGCCGGAAGAATTCGCTGAGTTCGATGATGAGGCGGCGGGCTTCCTCGGGATTTGTGCGGCACAGGGAGACGATGGTGTTGAGGGCGTTGAAGAGGAAGTGGGGGTTTATCTGGGCCCGCAGGGCTTTGAGTTCGGCTTTGGCGGCCAGTTCGGTCATGCGTTCGAGGTTGGCCAGTTCGAGCTGGGTGCAGAATATCTGCCCCAGGCCCTGGGCGAATTCGATGTCGAGGGCGGTCATGGCTTCTTCGCGGCCGTAGTATAGCTTGAGGGTGCCGACGACTTCGTCGCGGCAGAAGAGCGGCACGACGACGGCCGATTTCAGGGGGCAGGTGGGCTCGCAGCAGCCGATCTCGCCGGCGTTTTGGGCGACGGTGATCTGGCCTGTATCCATGCAGGATTTCGTGGCGGTGGTCATGAGCAGGTTGCCGGGGCGGTGGTGTTCCTCGCCGAGGCCGACGTGGGCGAGGACCTGTTCGCGGTTGGTGATGGCGACGGCCGCCGCCGAGGTCATGTTGCGGATGGTGACGGCGACCTGGCCGGCGGATACGGGGTTGAGGCCTTGGCGGAAGTACGGCAGGGCGGCGTTGGCGATTTTCAGGGCTTTGTGGGTCTGGAGGGCGCCGATGCGGGTCTGGTGCTCGCGGGCGTTGTGGATGATGATCATGAATACGGATATGCCTACGGCGTTGGCCAGGGACATGGGCAGGGCGACGCTGGCGACGAGGGCCACGGCGGCCGGGTAGGGGTTGCAGATGAGCAGGATGAGGCCCATGCTGCCGAGGACTACGCCGACGCCGACGATGACGCCGACGATCCAGTCGGGGGCTTTGGGCTTCATGCGGGCGTGGATGAAGCCGGCGATAATGCCGCCGGCGATGGTGGCGAGACCGCAGGCTTCGGCGGAAAAGCCGCCGAGCGATATGCGGTGGAGGCCGGCGATGAGGCCGGTGGCTGCACCGACGACCGGGCCGCCCAGCAGGCCGGCGACGATGCTGCCGGTGTCGCGGACGTTGGCGATGGCGTTTTCGGTGGGGATGCCGATGTATGTGCCGGCGATTGAGATAGACGAAAAGAAAAGGATGAGGACGGCTTTTTCTTTGTAGGTGCTTTGTTCCTTGAACATCAGGCGGAAGGCTTTGGTCTGGGAGAACACGTAGGCGATGACGGCGATGATGGCGATCCGCGATACGAGCACCACGGAAAGGTTGTCATGCATGACGGTTATCCTCCTTCCTCGGCGAGCATCCGGGCGATTTCGGCGAACACCTTATCATTAATATATTCGACGGCTTCCTTGTCTGTCCTGCCTGGCGGCCCGCATACCGGGGCGGCGAACCTGACGGTGAACCGCGGCAGGAGGCGGCCGTCTGCAAGCAGCTTGTTGGTGCCGGTGAGGATGGCAGGGACGACCGGGACGCCGGCCTTGACGGCGATCATGCCCAGGCCGGCCTCGGGGCGGCCGAGCTGGCCGGTTTTGCTGCGGGTGCCTTCGGGGAAGATGCCGACGACTTCGCCGCGGGCTAAGAGGTCGAGGGCGGTGCGGATGGCGGTGCGGTCGGCCATGCCGCGGCGGACGGGAAAGGCGCCCAAGGCGGTGACCACCCAGCGCACGACCGGGTTTTGGAAGAGTTCGATCTTGGCCATGAAGTGGATGCGGCGCGTGCCCGGCAGGGCGCAGCCGATGACGGGCGGGTCGAAGTTGCTGATATGGTTGGCGGCGACGATGAAGCCGCCGGCGGCGGGCAGGTTTTCGACGCCGCGCACCCGCCAGCGGAAGACGGTCTGCAGGATGATCAGCACTAAGAGACGGAGCAGGCTATAGAACACCGGTCCTCGCCTCGCATATTTTCAGTATCGCGTCCACCGCCCGGGGGATGGTGAGATCGGTGGTGTCTATAAGCACGGCGTCCGCGGCCTGCCGCAGGGGGGCGATGGCCCGTTCGCAGTCGGCCTTGTCGCGGCAGGCGATTTCGGCCTGCAGGTCTTGGAGGGCGACGGCGAAGCCATTGGCGGTGAGCTCGCACCAGCGGCGGCGGGCCCGTTCGGCGATGGATGCCGTTAAAAATATTTTTATGTCGGCATCAGGCAAAACATGTGTGCCGATGTCGCGGCCGTCCATGACGACGCCGCCGAAGCCGGCCATCTGCCGCTGCAGGTTGACCATGGCGTCGCGGACGCCGCCGTTTTTGGAGACTTCGGAGACCAGCCGAGAGACCTCGGGGGTGCGGATGTCGTCGGTGATGTCGGTGGCGTCGACGCTGACGAGCGTTTTGCCGGCGGCGGTCGTGAGCTGGAGGTTGATGGCCCGGGCGACGGCCGCGACTTTGACGGCGTCGGCGGCGTCGATGCCGCGCCGCAGGACTTCCCAGGTGACGGCGCGGTACATGGCGCCGGTGTCGATGTAGGTGTAGCCGAGACGTTCGGCGACCAGCCTGGCGACGGTGCTTTTGCCGGCGCCGGCCGGGCCGTCGATGGCGACGGTCAGTTTCTTCATTCAGTTCCTCCGGCCGCTTGCTTCCTGATGGGCGGCGATGTGTGCGAAAAATTGCGGATAGGAGATGGCGACGCAGTCGGCGTCGTCGATCGCGACGCCGGCGGCGGCCAGGCCGGCGACGGCCAGGGCCATGGCCATGCGGTGGTCGCCGTGGGAGTCGCAGTTGGCGGTGGACAGCGGCTGCGGGCCGTCGATGATGAGGCCGTCGGGGGTTTCTTCAATGACGGCTCCCATTTTCGCCAGCTCGCAGGTGATGGCTTTGAGGCGGTCGCTTTCTTTGACGCGCAGCTCTTCGGCGCCGCTGATGACGGTCCGCCCTTCGGCGAACAGGGCGGCGACGGCGAGGACGGGGATTTCGTCGATCAGGCGGGGGATGATTTCGCCTTCCACCGTCGTGCCCTTGAGCTTGGCGGCGGCGACGACGAGGTCGGCGACCGGTTCTTCGCCCGCCCGCCGCTCGGCGGCGACGGTGATGTCGGCGCCCATCCGCCGCAGGATGTCGATGATGCCGGTGCGGGTGGGGTTGACGCCGACGTTGGTGAGGCGGAGGGCGCTGCCGGGGATGACGGTGGCGGCGACCAGCCAGAAGGCGGCGGCGCTGATGTCGCCGGGCACGTCGATGAACGGCGGGGCGACGAGGTCCCGGACGGGCGCGAGGGTGACAGTAAGTCCTTTGCGGGCTACCTTGGCGCCGAAGGTCTGGAGCATGCGTTCGCTGTGGTCGCGTGAGGTGTAGGGTTCGGTGATGCGGGTGGGGCCGTCGGCGAACATGCCGGCGAAGAGCAGCGCCGATTTGACCTGGGCGCTGGCGACCGGCATGTCGTAGTCGATGCCGTGGATGCCGTCGGCCGGCATGATGGCCAGCGGGGCGAAACGGGACTGTTCGCGGCCGCGGATGCGGCAGCCCATCTTGGTGAGCGGGGCGATGACGCGGGCCATGGGACGGCGGCGGAGCGAGGCGTCGCCGGTGAGGACGCTGAAAAACGGCTGGCCGGCGAGGATGCCGGTCAGCAGCCGCATGGTGGTGCCGGAGTTGCCGGCGTCGAGGACGCTTTCCGGTTCGCTGAGGCCGAACAGGCCATTGCCCTGGACGATCAGTCCCGTTTCGCCCACTTGGTCGACCCTGACGCCGAGGGCGCGCATGCAGGCGACGGTGGACAGGCAGTCGGCGGCGGCGAGGAAGTTGCCGATCCGCACCGGGCTATCGGCCAGGCCGGCGAGCATGACGCTGCGGTGGGATATGGATTTGTCGCCGGGGACGGCGATCTCGCCGGTCAGGCGCCGGAGGGGATGGACGGTTTGTTTCATCGGTTTCAGCCGCCTTTTCCGTGTTGTATCGTCCGGCCGACCGCCGCGGCGATCCGGGACAGTTCGCCCATGAGCTGGCGGAAGTTGGCCGGGGTGAGGGACTGCGGCCCGTCGGACATGGCTTCTTCCGGCCAGGGATGGATTTCGAGCAGCAGTCCGTCGGCGCCGGCGGCTACGGCTGCTTTGGCCATCGGGCCGACGAGGCGCCAGTTGCCGGTGCCGTGGCTGGGGTCGGCGATGACCGGCAGGTGGCTGAGGTGTTTGACGAGCGGCACAGCCGCGAGGTCGAGGGTGTTGCGGGTGGCAGTCTCGAAGGTGCGGATGCCGCGCTCGCAGAGGACGACGGCGGTGTTGCCGCCGGCCAGTAGGTATTCCGCGGCCATGAGCCATTCTTCGATGCCGGCGGCGGGCCCGCGCTTGAGCAGCACCGGCCGCCCGGCCTGGGCAACCTCTTTGAGGAGGGCGAAGTTCTGCATGTTGCGGGCACCGATCTGGAGCATGTCGGTGTGCTCGGCGACCAAGCCGACGGCGCGGGGGTCGGTTACCTCGGTGACGACCGGCAGGCCGGTTTCCTGCCCGACGGTCCGTATGATGGCGAGGCCTTCCTGTTCGAGGCCCTGGAAGCTGTAGGGCGAGGTGCGCGGCTTGAAGGCGCCGCCCCGCAGCATGGCGGCCCCCGAGGCTTTGGCGGCGAGCGCCGTTGCCCGGAATTGCCCGTAGCTTTCCACGGCGCAGGGACCGGCGATGACGGGGACGACGGCGCCGCCGAAACGGACGCCGCCTACGGAGACGACGCTGTTTTCGGCCTGGAATTCGCGGCTGGCGAGTTTATAGGCAGCCTGGACGAGGACGACCCGCTCGACGCCGGCGAGGCGCGCGAACTGCTCGCACCGGTCGCGGTCGGCGTCGCCGATGGCGGTGACGACCGTTTTGCCCGCGGCGGTGACGACATGGGGTTCGAGGCCGAGTTGCCTGATTTTGTCGAGAACGCGCTCGAGTTCCCGGGCGACGGGCGCGTTCATTACGATGATCATGGCAGCAGCCTCCGGTCAAACGGATGATTGGGCATGAAATATATATTTCCGCGCATCGACACCGTTTTCCTCCCCGGCGAGGCTATTGTTTGAATCTGACTTTGCCGACCGGCACTGCCCCTCCCCCGCCCTCGACGATCGTTCCATGGAGGGGCGAAGCCAGTCCGCCGTCGGGCACGGCGACGACAAACCGGCCTGGGGTGGCCAGCCGGCCGGCGTCGATTTCGAGGTAGTCGCCGTCGTAGACGGTAACGGTCACCTCGCCGCTGCCGAAGTCGCCGACCCGCTCGCCGTTGAGGACGGCGTAAACATCCGCGGCGGCGGCCGGCTGGACGATGCGGACGACGATTTTGCGGCTGTCCCGCAGGAGGGTGAAACGGTTGGCCACCGGCGAGCCTTCGCTGATTATCAGGGGGGTGCCGGCGACGAGCGGCGTCTGCCAGGTGACGGGGTCGCCCTCCAGCCTGTCGACCCGCGAGAGGTAGCTGCGGGGCGTGTCCTGGTAGAGCAGCGCCTGGACGATGAGCAACGCGGCGGCGCAGCAGACGGCGAGGCGGATGATGAACGGTTCCCAGCGTTCGAAAGGGCGGTACGGCCTGTACCTGCTCATAGGCAGTCTCCTTGCTAATGGCTGGGTATATTATCTGTCATTGTTTTCCACTTTATCCGCGGCCGCCGCCCTGCCGGCCGCGTAGCCGGTGGAGAAGGCGGCCTGCAGGTTGAAGCCGCCGGTGTAGCCGTCGATGTCGATTACTTCGCCGGCGAGGTAGAGGCCGGGCACGAGCCGCGAGGCCATGGTGGACGGGTTTATTTCCTTGGTCGCGACGCCGCCGGCGGTGACGATGGCTTCGGCCAGGGGCCGGGTGGCGGTGACGGTGAAGGTGAGGTTGTGCAGCAGGCCGGCGAGGCGGCCCCGCTCTTCCCGGGTGATCTGATGGACAGGCTTGTCGGGGTAGATGTGGCTGAGGTCGGTTATCACTTCTCTCAGCCGGGCCGGCAGAAGGTCGCTGAGCGAGTTTTTGAACTGCTTGCGGGCGAATTTGGCGAAGTCGCGCTGGAGGCGCTTGTCCAGCGTTTCGGCGTCAAGGGCCGGCTTGAGGTTGATGGCGATGAGGATTTCGGCGCCGGGGGCGCTGCGCAGCACGGCGGCGACCGGGTTGGAGAGCGACAGGATGACCGGGCCGGACAGCCCGAAATGGGTGAAAAGCAGTTCGCCGAATTCCTCGCCGATCGTCCGGCCGCCGGCGCGGGCGGCGACGGCGACGTTCTTGAGCGCCAGCCCCTGGAGGTCGGCGACCCACTCTTCGGCCACCTCCAGCGGCACGAGCGAGGGCCTGAGGGAGATGACGGCGTGGCCTAAGGCGGCTGCCATGCGGTACCCGTCGCCGCTTGAGCCGGTGCCTGGGTAGGAGGCACCGCCGGTAGCGAGGATGACGGCGTCGGCCGGCCAGGCGCGGCCGTCGGCGGTGACGACGCCGCAGGCCCGGCCGCCGGCGGTGCTGACGGCCTTGACGGTCTGCCCGGTGACGACGGCGACGCCCAGGCGGTCGAGGGCGCGGGCGAAGGCGGCGACGACGTCGGCCGCCCGGTCGCTGGCCGGGAAGACGCGGCCGCCGCGTTCGGTTTTGAGCGGCACGCCGCGCTCCTCGAGCCAAGCCATGAGGTCCCGGCTGGAGAAGGCGTGCAGGGCGCTGTATAAGAAGCTCCCGTTGCCGGGGAGGTTGGCGATGATTGTGGGGATATCGGCGATGTTGGTGACGTTGCAGCGGCCTTTGCCGGTTATGAGGAGTTTCCGGCCCAGGGCGGGCATCTTTTCCAGCAGGGTGACGGCCGCGCCGTGTTCGGCGGCGCTGGCCGCAGCCATCATGCCGGCGGCGCCGCCGCCGATGACGAGTACTTTGTCCACGGTATCCCTTCCTTATCTGGCAACCATTATATTCCAGGACGCTGCGGAATGAAAATAGCCCAGCGGGCGAGGCATGCGCGCGCCGGCCGCCGAGCCGAAGACAGAGGGAAAAATTATTTTGGGGGTTTTTCCGCCAGCAGCCTGAGCGCGTCGACTTCGTCCCGGTCGAGATGGCGATAACGGCCGCGGCCGACGCCTTCGAGGGTGAGGAAGGCGAAAGCGGTGCGCTTGAGCTTTTCGACCGGATGGCCGATGGCCTGGCACATCCGCCTGATCTGGCGGTTCCGCCCCTCGTGGATGACGATGGTCAGGGTGGCGGTGTTTTTTGCAGCGTCGTAGCCGGTCAGCCTTACCCGTGCCGGGGCGGTGACGCCGTCCTCAAGGGTTATGCCCATCCTCAGCCGGTCGAGCTTCTCTTCGCTCGGCCGGCCGGCGACGGTGGCGACGTAGGTTTTGTCGATCCCGCGGCTGGGATGGGTGAGGGCATGGGTGAGTTCGCCGTCGTTGGTAAGGAGGAGCAGCCCCTCGGTGTTGTAGTCCAGCCTGCCGACCGGGTAGAGGCGGGCGGGGACGTCGGCGGCGAATTCGGCCACCGTCTTCCGGCCCCGCGGGTCGCTGAGGGTGGTGACCACACCCCGGGGCTTGTTGAGCAGGACGTAGTATTTGGCCTCACCGGCCAGGGGCCGGCCGTCGACGGCGACGACGTCCCGGCCGGGGTCGACTTTGGTGCCGAGTTCGGCGACGACCCGGCCGTTGACGGTGACGCGGCCGGCGGTTATCAGTTCTTCGGCGTGCCGGCGCGAGGCGATTCCCGCCTGGCTGATGATTTTTTGCAGTCGTTCGGGCATAGGCTCTCCTTGGTGCCCCCTCAGGGGACGAGCTGGCTGAAATCGGTCTGGACCTTGCAGAGGCGGATGCGGCGGTCGTCGTTCGTCTCGCGCTCGCAGCTGCCGCAGATGCCTTCCCCGCAGCAGAGGGTGGCGTTGTTGGTGGCCGCCATGGGGATGTCGACGCCGGCCGCCTGCATGGCGGTGATCACGCCGTAGTGCTGGTCGTCGGGACCGGCGCTGACGACGAGGTCGGGGCGCGTGTCGGCGCAGGTCAGCCACGCGGCCAGCAGGTCGTTGCCCGTGCGCCGCAGGGAGTCGACGGCGTGGACGGTCGCGCCCATGGCCCGCAGGTCGTCGGCGATGAACACCCGGCCGATCTTGCCCGGGGCCAGCAGGGCGACGACCTTGTTGCCGTTGGCGAGCAGCCGGGCGGCGATCGGCAGGGCCGGCGGCTGCCCCATGCCGCCTGCTATCAGTAATATTGTACCACAGGTGATATTGTCAATCCATGGTTGGCCCAGCACGCCGTTATAATACGGGCCGCGCACGAGCACGGCGCCCGCGCCGGAGTCGATGAGCCGGCTGCTTTTCGGGCCGATCGCTTCGACGACGACCTGGATGTCGTTGCCGGCTACTTTCATCACGCCGACCGGGAAATGGAAGTAGTGCGGGTCGCCGGGCAGGCGGAGAAAGACGAAGGCCCCCGTTTTGCCCAGCTCGGCCGCGAGCTCGTCGCCCACGGCGAATTCCAGCAGGTAGGTCTGTTCGGCGATGAGTTCCTTGCGGGTGACGGTGCTTTCCGCCTCGATCCTCTGCGGGGCCTGCTCGCCCCGCCAGACGCCGTTTTTAGGCTGCCACCGCCGTTCGTATAGTATGCAGACGCCGCTCCAGTTGCAGTCGCAGACCGGTTGGCCCTTGAGGTGGCTGCAGAATACGCAGTGGTTGGTATCGGCCAGGAGGCAGGGACAGTAGGGCGAGTTGATGTCGATACAGCTGACGGTCAGTCGCGGTTTCACTATTACCCCTCCCCTTTCATACCAGGCACTGGCTGTATATGTCGGCAAGGCCGGCTTTGGCCACCCGGTCGCTGATTTCGCCGCGGTCGGTGGAATAGAGCCCGATGGCCTTCATCCGTTCGAAGTACACCGAGCCGGAGAAGGTGTAGCGCAGGCGCAGGCCGTCCTTAGTGGCCATCTGGTCGTGGACGAAGGCGATGATGTCCCCGGAGGCGACCGTGCGCGGCAGCTCGAGATACGGCATGTCGAGGCAGTGGCGGACGGCGTTGTGGCCGGTGAGCAGGCCGGTGACGATCGCCTCGGTGTGGCCGACGAAGATGCCGGCTTTTTCGCCGCCGCAGAACAGGTTGTCGACCGTGTCGACCTTCAGGTTGTTGCCGCAGGGGGCGATGCCCAGATAGCGGATCGAGTTGCCGACGCCGCCGGCGTACGGGTCTTCGTAGCGGGCGTTCTCCAGGCCGGGGATGGTGCGGAGGTCTTCGAGCGGGAAAAAAGAGGTCATAAGTTTGGCGTGGCCGGTGTCGAGGAGGACGACGTTGGCGGCGTATTCGGGGATGGCGTACTGGGAGCAGGCCTTGCGGCCCAGGCAGGCGCTTCTGACGAGGTGTTCGGGCATCGGCAGCACCACCGCCCCTTCCCTTTCCAGCTTGTCGCGGATTTCGACGCTGAGGGAATCTTTGTTGAGTTTGCACGAGCCGCTCATCGCCCCGTACGAGCCGTCGGCCTTGAGCCCCATGATCTCCTTGACCTGCGAGCGGGCGGTGACGCTGACCCGCGGCCCGAAGGACGGGCAGCGCAGGATGCACATGGCGCAGCCGTTGCCGTACTTGAGGCAGTTGCCCATCGGACCGGAGGTGCCGGTGGCGTCGACGAAAACGTCGCCTTTCACCACTTCGCCGTTGTCGACGACCAGCGCCTGGATTTTGCGCCCATATTTGAGCACGTCCACCACCCGGGCCTGAGTTCTCACGGTTATCCCGTAGTTTGTCAGCACTTTTCGCACCAGCGGTTCCATGGCGCTGACATCGTAAAGCGAAGCGTGGTTATGGCCGGGGAAACTGATGCCCCGGTGCTTGGCGTTGGCGTCCATGGCCACGAACAGGTCCCCGCCTCCCATGGCCGCCGCTTCCTCGGCGGCGGTGAAGCGCCCGTTGTTGCGGTATATTCCCCCTACCAGGCCCGTACCGAGAAGCATGTCGGTCCGTTCCAGAAGCAGCACCTGGGCCCCGGCCTTTGCCGCGGCCAAGGCCGCTGCGCATCCGGACCAGCCGCCGCCGGCGACCACTACTCTGACCATCGCAGTCCCCCCATTATCTACGTTTTTACATTACAGTGTATTCCCGGCCGACCGATGTGCCACTGCACGGGGGGGCAAAATCGGCCGGCGGCGGGATGTACCCGCCGCCGGCCGATTTTAGGATGCAAATAACATTCGGCAGATCCAGATCGAGACGAAAAACCCGGTTATATCGCCCGCCAGGCCGACGATGACCGCGTAGCGCGGGTTGCGGATGCCGACGGCGCCGAAGTAGACGGTGAGGATATAGAAGGTGGTGTCGGTACTGCCGAGGATGGTGGAGGCCATGCGGCCGACAAGCGAATCGGGGCCTTCGCTGGCGAGGAGCTCGGTCGTCAGGCCGAGGGCGCCCGTCCCCGACAGGGGACGCAGCACCGCCAGCGGCACGAGCTCGGGCGGGACGCCGACGAGGGACAGGAGCGGCTGGAGCATGGCGACGCAGTCTTCCAGGGCGCCCGAGGCGCGGAAGACGGCGACGGCCACGAGCATGGCGACCAGGAAGGGCATGATGCGCACGGCGGTCTGGAAGCCTTCGGCGGCGCCTTCCACAAAGGCTTCGTACACCCGCACCCGGCGCAGGTAGCCGGCGAGAGGGATGAAGAGGAGGACGACGGGGATGGACCAGACGGACAGGAGGTCGCAGACGGCGGCGAACATGGCGGTTTAGCGGCCGCGGCCGGTGAACGCCGCCCGGCAGATACGGTCCACGGTCAGGGCCGCGAAGGCCGCGGCGATGCTGGTCACCAGTGTGGCGCCGACGATTTCCCCCGGATCGGTCGAGCCGGCGGCGGCCCGCAGGGCGATGACGGTGGCGGGGACCAGGGTGAGGCCGGTGGTGCACAGCGCCAGGAGGGTGCACATGGCCGGCGTGGCGGTTTCGCGGTCGCGGCTGAGCTTCTGCAGTTCCTGCATGGCTTTTATGCCGAGCGGGGTGACGGCGTTGCCGAGGCCGAGCATGTTGGCGCTGACCGTCATGACGATGGCTCCCATAGCCGGGTGGCCGGGCGGCACGCCGGGGAACAACAGCCTGATGAACGGGCCGATGATGCGGGACATCAGCCGCACCAGACCCGCCCGTTCGGCGATTTTCATCATCCCCAGCCACAGGCACATGACGCCGGTGAGCTTGATCGCCAGGGTGACGGCGTTTTCCGCCGCGCTGATGGCGCTGGGCGTGACCAGGTGTATTTTCCCCGTCAGCCCGGCGTAGATTATTCCGCCTGTCAGGAACAATATCCAGATGAGGTTTATCATGCGCCTCCCCTCCCCTATGTGGAGCGTATGAGAGAAGGACGGCGGCTAGAACACGAGAAAAGCCGCCTTGCGGCGGCTTGATCGGTTAAGCTAAATTCTTGACGATAAACGTGAAGAAGCCCCATAGCGATCCCCACAGCAGGCCGAAAAAGGTTTTCCGCTCCACGGGCCCGGCGGCCAGCAGGTCGACGGAGGCTATTTCCGTGTTGCGGTAAAGGGTCTTGATCGTGCCGATTTTCTGGCCGGCCTTTACCGGCGCTTCGACGCTGCCGGGGACGGCGATGGCGGTCGAAAAGCCTTCCCGGTCGCCGTCGGCGGCCGGGATGACGACGGTGTCGGCGGCGACCAGCTTGATATGGTCGTCTTTGCCGTCGACGACTTTCACCGTTTTCATTATGTCGCCCTGTCGGAACATCGTGACCGGCTGCATGCGGCTGAAGCCGTAATCGAGCAGTTTGATGGAATCTTCCCACATCCGGTCGCCGTCGAGGACGACGGCCACCAGCTGGATGTTGTCCCTTTTCGCTCCCGATACCAGACAGCGGCCGGCTTCTTCGGTGAAGCCCGTTTTGACGCCGTTAGCCCCGTCGTACTGCCAAAGAAGCTTGTTTTCGTTGTAGATGTCGCGGTCGTGGCTTTTGCCGGGCCAGGGGATGACGGCGTGCTTGGTGCTGATGATCTGGGTGAACAGGGGGTTTTTGTAACCGTAGGCGGCGATGCGCGCGAGGTCGGCGGCGGTGGAGTAGTGGCGCGGATCGGGCAGGCCGCTGGAGTTGGTGAAGTTCGTGCTGATGGCGCCGATGGCGTGGGCCTTCTCCGTCATAAGGCTGGCGAACTTGTTCATCGAACCCGATATGTGCTCGGCGATGGCGACGGTGGCGTCGTTGCCGGAAACGAGCATCATGCCGTAGAGCATATCCTTGAGCTTGAGTTGCTCGCCGGGGGCCAGCCACAGGGACGAGCCTTCGGTAGTGGCCGCGCCGGGGCTGGTGGTTACCACGTCGTCCAAGTTGCCGTGTTCGAGGGCGACGATGAGGGTCATCATCTTGGTGGTGCTGGCCGGCGGTCGCCGGTCGGCGGACCCTTTGGCGAAAAGGATCCTGCCGGTGGATGCTTCGATGACGATCGCCGATTTGGCTGTAAGTACAGGCTCCTTGGCCGCCCCCCAGGCGGCGTGCGGGACGAGTAGGAAGAGCAGCAGCGTAATCAGCGCCGTTTTTCTCATTGGCAAACCTCTCCTGTTAGAAATAGCAAACCATTAATAATTATAACCATCTTTTCCACGCTAGTCAAAGCCGGCATACATTTTTGCCGGGCGCGGGGGAGATAATATAACCAGTTCAAGGAGGTGAAGGCATTGGAAATGCTAGATATCAAGACCGCTTTGCGCACTACGCTCACCCAGAAACAGGAACTGGTGCGGGATTATCAGTCGTTTGCCGCGAAGATCGACAATCCGGACGTCGCCAAGTTATACCGGCATTTCGCCGAGGCTGAGGCGTTGCACGCCACCCAGATCAAGGATAAATTGGACGATTTGCAGTAAGGCAGTAGATGTATATGCGAAAAAACCGCACAGGTATGTGTGCGGTTTTTTTTGCGTCGATGAGCTGTGGCGGCAATAGTATCTATTCGTCCATACCAATGGGACTGCGAGCGAGCCGTTCAGGAGCCCCCAGCTGCTAGGAAGGGCGAGCAGGCGCAGCGACGCGTACTCGGAACGTACGCTAGCAAGCACGCGCAGCCCTGACCACGCAGATGGGGGTCATCAACGGCTCGCCTATAGTCTCGGCTGATAACCGCCGGCTTGGGTTTCGGCCGTTTCCGCGAGTTCCTCAAGTTCGTCCTCGTCGTTGCCGTGGCGGTGCATGATTTCTTTCATTTTGTCGAGAGCCTGCGGAACCATGTCGATGAGCCGGTCGTAGAGGAGATTGCCTTCGACCGGCATGAACCTTATGCCGTTGGTCGGCGAGCAGACCAGGAAGCCCACCGGCCTGACGCTGACGCCGGCGCCGCTGCCGCCGCCGAAGGGGTGTTTGTCGTGGCTGACGCCTTCCTCCGCTTCGTAGTCGCCGCCGCCGGCGGCAAAGCCGAAGGTCACGCGCGATATGGGGATGATGACGGTGCCGTCCGCCGCCTCGACGGCGTCGCCGACGATGGTGTTGACGTCAACCATTCCCTTGATGCTTTCCATGGCCGTTTTCATGAGACTTTGGATCGGGTGTTCTTCCACTGGTTGTTGTCCCCTTTCCCTAAGAACTGGATGGCGGTCACTATCGTGTTAATAACATTGCCCACACGGATGCTGAATATACACTCCAGTTCAATGTCGAGGCCTTCGCGGTCGTAGAGGGGAACGACCCGGAAAGACGGATGGGGCATGCTTTTCAGCCGCCGCTGCATATAGGCGTAAGTCTGTCCCTGCAGCTGCCACAGCAGGCCGGCGGCGACGCTGGTGAGGGCGGCGTCGCCGGTGCCGAGCCCGGTGCGCCAGGTCAGCTTCTCGCAGTTTACGGCGACGAGAATGGTCGCCGTCGCCCGTTTGTACAGGCGGGTGAAGTAGCGGAACTGGTTCATGAGCTTTTGCCAGTGGCGGGGGTGGTAGCGGAAGATCCGCCAGGTGGTGCGGACGAAACGCTGTTCGCGCTTGGCGCTGGTTTCCGTGCGGCCGCGGGCGGTGGCGAGGATGGCTTCCGGCCAGGGCAGGCCGCCCCTGCTGGCGATGCGGGCCTGGGGAATTTCGAGGTGGTAGCGGACAAGTCTTCCGAGAGTGTATACGTCGACGGCGAGGTGGTCGTCCCCGTCGCGGCGGCGGTAAGAGAGGCCGATAAACAGCTTGAGGCGGCCGATGGCAAGGGCGAGGAGCGCCGCCGCCAGCGTAGCCGCCAGCCAGGTTTCCATCCCTCTCCCCCCTCCCCGCACACGTAGTTATATTATGGCAAAAAAAAGGCGCCCGCATTCAGCACGAGCGCTTTTTATACGCAAGAGACTTGTGAATCATTCGGTCTGTTCTTCCGGTAAATTCGTGTCGTCGGCGATGAGGTCGGCCAGGTCGGGCAGGTCGGCCAGGCTGTTGAGGCCGAAGGCTTTGAGGAAGTCGTCGGTGGTGCCGTAGAGGATGGGCCGGCCGATGGCTTCCTTGCGGCCGACTTCCTTGATGAGGCTTCTTTCTACCAGGGTGTTGACGACGCCGTCGACGTTGACGCCGCGGATATGCTCGATCTCCTGTTTGGTGACCGGCTGCTTGAAGGCGACGATGGACAGCGTTTCCATGGCCGCCAGCGACATGCGGGCTTCCTGCACTTCTACGAGGCCGCCGACGACGGGCGCGAGTTCAGGCTTGCTGCACAGCTGGTAGCCGCCGGCCACGTCGATGATGGCGAGCCCGCGGTCGGCGCCGGCCATGTCCTGTTTGAGCTCAGCGACAAGGGCGGCGACGTTCTCGACGTCGATCGCAAGGATTTTGGCTAGCTTGTCGGCGGCCACCGGGTTGCCGTTGGCGAACAGCAGCGCTTCGATGTGGCCCTTGAGGTGGCGGTAGAACATCAGTGCACGACCTCTCCCAAACTAAGGTAGATCGGTCCGAAGCTGCGTTCCTGCTCGATGCGGATCCGCTTGAGGCGGATGAGCTCCAGCAGGGCGAGGAAGGAAGTGACCATTTCGGTGCGCGAGCCGCTGCGGATGAAGGTCTGGGCGAATTCCAGGCGGCCGCCCTGCTTGCGCAGCAGGAGGAGGATATCCTGCATCTTGTCCTGGACGCTGATTTCTTCGCGGGCGATGAGGGCGTATTCGTCGACGGCACTTTCCCAGACGGCGGCGAAGGCTTCGATGAGGTCGTCGAGCCTGAGGCCGTCGGGCAGGACGATTTTGGCGGCGAAGCCGGCCGCCGGCCGGGCGACGTATTGTTCCCGCGCCCGCAGCATTTCTTCGAGGGTGGCGGCCATCTGCTTGAAACGGCGGTACTCGAGCAGGCGCTGCACAAGCTCCTGGCGGGGATCCTCCTCGTCGGCAAGCTGCTCGGCGGGCGGCTTGGGCAGGAGCATGCGGGATTTGATGAGCAGCAGCGTGGCGGCCATGACGAGGAATTCGCTGGCGACGTCGATGTTGAATTCTTCCATGGCCCGGATGTATTCGAGGTATTGCTCGGTGATTGCAGCGATGGGGATGTCGTAGATGTCGACCTGGTTTTTGTCGATGAGGTGCATGAGGAGGGCGAGCGGGCCTTCGAAGGTTTCGAGCCTGACCTTGTACTCGGCGGTGCTCATGGCCCTATAGCCGCATGGCGGCGCGGACTTCCTCCATCGTGGCGGCGGCGATCTTGCGGGCCCGTTCGGCGCCGTGCGCGAGGATTTCCCTGACCCGGCCCGGATTGGCTTCCAGGGCGGCCCGCCGGGCGTGGATGTCGGCCAGGTTGTCCGACATGCGCTCGGCAAGGAGCTTTTTGCAGTCGACACAGCCGATGCCGGCAGTGCGGCATTTGCCGCCGATGTCTTCCAGCTCGGCTTTGTTGAAGAGCTTGTGGAAGGTGTAGACGGTACAGACCGCCGGATCGCCGGGATCGGTCTTCTTGACCCGCTGGGGGTCGGTGATCATCAGCCGCACCCTGGCTTTGAGCTCTTCGGGGGGCGCGGCGTAGGGAATCTCGTTGCCGTAGGATTTGCTCATCTTGCGGCCGTCGATGCCGGGCAGCACGGAAGCCTGGCTGAGCTTGACCTGAGGCTCGGGGAATACGGGACCGTAGAAGCCGTTGAAGCGGCGGACGATTTCCCGCGCCAGTTCGACGTGGGGGATCTGGTCCTCGCCGACGGGCACGGTGTCGGCTTTGTAGAGGATGATGTCGGCGGTCATGAGTTCGGGGTAGCCGAGGAAGCCGTAGGTATTGATCTCTTTGCCCATGGCGCCGAGCTGCTGGAGCTTGTCCTTGTAGCTGGGCACCCGCTCCAGCCAGGCGAGGGGGGTGATCATGGAGAGCAGCAGGTGGAGTTCGGCGTGTTCTTTGACCTGAGACTGGACGAAGATGACGTTTTTTTCGGGGTCGAGGCCGCCGCTCAGCCAGTCGAGGGCCATTTCGTGTATGTATTCGGGGATATTGCCGGTGTCCTCGTACATCGAGGTGAGGGCGTGCCAGTCGACGATGCAGAAAACGCATTCGTAGTCGTTCTGGAGCTTTACCCAGTTTTCCAGCGCCCCGAGGTAGTTGCCGAGATGAAATTTGCCGGACGGCTGCATGCCGCTGAAGATGCGACCTTTGGTCATGAGAGATACCTCCTAAAGAATGAGCGATACGAGGATGTTGATGATTAGGCTTAAGGCTTCTTCCAGCGGGCCGATGACCTTGCCGACCACGCCCAGGTAAACGAGGGCCATGAGGATGAACGGGCTGTAGGGAGCGATGCGCTCGAAGATTTCGGCCTGGCGCCCCGGCAGAAGGCTGGAGACGATCTGCGAGCCGTCGAGGGGCGGCAAGGGTATGAGGTTGAAGACGGCCAGCACGAGGTTGTATTGGTAGGTCAAGCTTATCACAGCCATGAGTTCGTAGTTGTTTATGCCCATTTTGCGCAGGGCGCCGTACAGCAGGGCGACGGCGAACGCGGCGGCGATGTTGGCGCCGGGGCCGGCCAGGGAAACGGCCAGCAGGCCCCAGCGGCCGTTGCTGATGTTGTAAGGGTTGATGGGCACGGGTTTGGCCCAGCCGAAGCGGAACAGCCACAGCATGATGAGGCCGATGGGGTCGAGATGCGGGATGGGGTTGAGGGTGAGCCGGCCGGCGTAGCGCGGCGTGGGGTCGCCGAGGTGGACGGCGACGCGGGCGTGGGCGTATTCGTGCACGGTGAGGGCGATCAGCAGGGCCGGGATGGCGAAAATCATCTGAGGGCCAAAGCCAAACACTAATTTTCCTCCTTATGGTCGGACCCGGACTTGTCAAGGCCAGCCCGCATCTCCGCCGGCCGGGCGCCGGCGTGGTCGGCTAGCAGGGTTTGAAGACGTGTCCGTTCTTCTTCATTTTGGCACATTATCCACAGATAGGCAAGCACTGCCGCAGGCAGGTCGTCCGGCAGGCCGTCCGGCGACGGCGCGGCGAGCGCCGCACGGAGGGCCAGCAGCCTGGCCGGCCAGCCGCAAAGGGTGTTGCCGGGGTCGAGCCATTTTGCGGCGCGGCCGCCGATGACCAAGGCGGCCGTCGCTGCAAAGTCATGGGCAATGCCATAGCTTGCGAGCTGCTCGCCGGCGGCGGCGATACGGGCCAAAGCGGCCAGCACGGCGTCGTCGGGCCGGCGGCGGAACAGGGGCCGGAACAGCCGCCAGGCGTCAAGGCGGCGGCAGAGGCCGGCGATGTCTGCTTCCCGGAATAGCAGCCTTATTTCCTGCCCCAGGCGGTAGGAGCCCACGGTCAGCCAGCAGCGCTCGCGGACGGCGGCGCGGAGAAGCTCCGCGGTGGGAGCGGCGAGGGCGAAATCAAGCCGGTTGGCCAGGCGGACGGCCCGCAGCATGCGGGTGGGGTCGTCGCGGAAGCTGGCGGGGTGCAGGACGCTGATGGTCCGTGCGGCGAGGTCGGCCCTCCCCCCTGTCGGGTCGATGAGACGGCCGGCATTGCCCGGGGTGATTTCCATGGCGATGGCGTTGATGGTGAAGTCGCGCCGCCACAGGTCGTCGGCTAGCTTGCCGGGATATGTGTCCGGGAGGGCGCCGGGGTGGCGGTAGCGCTCCGTCCTGGCTGTCGCCAGGTCGATGTGGGCGTCGCCGACCATCAGGACGGCCGTGCCGAAACGGGAGGTCTTGGTGACGGCGCCGCCCAGGGACGCGGCCAGGTGACGGGCGCAGGCAATGGCGTCCCCTTCGACGACGATGTCGATGTCCCGGCTTATTATGCCCAGGAGGAGGTCGCGGACAAACCCGCCCACCGCCGCCGTCCGGTACCCGGCGGCCGCGGCCCGGCTCCCGACGGCGGCCAGCAGCGGCGCCCGGGGATGGCGGGCGAGCAGCCCGGCAGAGTCGTCGTGCATGGCGATTTCTCCGTTTTGCTGACTTCACTTTTAAATTATAACCGAAAATCGTCCCGATGCAAAATATGGGACCCGGTTTTCGACCGGGCCCCATAGAAAGCGAAGGCTAAAGGCTGGTGAGAAAGGCCCAGATGCACGTTCTGATTTCGCCAGTTCTATCAGCGCAAAACGCCTTCTGGCGATAGTCAGTACGAACAATGTACGGGGCGCACCGAAGGAGCAGCGCCGCAGATGGGCCTTTATCGCCGGCCTGGGTTACGCCAGGCAGGCGACCTTGCTCTGCATCCGCTCGGGCACGACATCGTTGCGGACGAGGTCTTCGTAGCTTTCCCGCCGGACGACGAGTTCGGCCTTGCCGCCGCTGGCGAAAACGACCGCCGGGCGAGGGTTGCGGTTGTAGTTGCTGGCCATGGCGTAGTTGTAGGCGCCGGTGGAGGTCACCGCCAGGATGTCGCCGGTCACGGCCGGCGGCAGTTCGAGGTCCCAGATGAGCATGTCGCCCGATTCGCAGCATTTGCCGGCGATGGAGACGGTTTCTTCGGCCGGCAGGTTCATCTTGTTGGCCAGGGCGGCCTCGTACTTGGCCTGGTAGAGGGCGGGGCGCGGGTTGTCGGTCATGCCGCCGTCGACGGCCACGTATTTGCGGATGCCGGGGATGTCTTTGACCGAGCCGACGGTATAGAGGGTGACACCGGCCTCGCCGACGATGGAGCGGCCGGGTTCGACGATGATCTTCGGCAGGGGCAGGCCATAATCGGCCGCCGCCGCGCGCACCGCGGCGGCGATGACGGCGACGAGGTCGCCGGCCGGCCGGGGCGCGTCATCCTCGGTGTAGTGGATGCCGAGGCCGCCGCCGAGGTTGAGTTCTTCGCAGACGAAGCCGGTCTGGGCCCTGATATCCCTGACGAAGGCCATCATGGTCGCGGCCGCTTCCTTGAACGAATCGAGGTCGAAGATCTGCGAGCCGATATGGCAGTGGATGCCTTTGATTTCAAGGTTTTTCATGCCGAGAGCCTTTTCGACGCCCATCATCGCCTGGCCGTTGGCGATCGCCAGGCCGAACTTGGAGTCGATCATGCCGGTCTTGATGTAGTGGTGGGTGTGGGCGTCGATGCCGGGCGAGACCCTAATGAGGATTTTTGCTTTGGTCCTGCGCTGGCGGGCGAGTTCGTTGAGGAGCTCCAGCTCGCCGTAGTTGTCGACGACATAGCGGCCGACGCGGGCTTCGAGGGCCATCTCCAGTTCCTCGGGGGTTTTGTTGTTGCCGTGAAAGTAGATGCGCCCGGCCGGGAAGCCGCTGGCCAGGGCGGTATAAAGCTCGCCGCCGGAAACCACGTCAAGGCCCATGTCTTCTTCCGCCACCAGCCGGCACATGGCCATGGTGGAAAATACCTTGCTGGCGTAGATGACTTCGGCGTCGGGGTAGTGCTTCTGGAAGGATTCGACGTAGGCGCGGCAGTTGTCGCGCAGCAAGGTTTCGTCCATGACATAGAGGGGTGTGCCGAACTGGCGGACCAGTTCCATGGCGTCGCAGCCGCCGATTTCCAGATGGCCGGCCTGGTTGATGCGCATGGTGCCGTGAAGCTTCATGGGGATTCTCCTTTCGGTGTTGACGGTAAGTTCCCGGATACAAAACACAAAAACGGTTGTGAGCCATCTCACAACCGCGCGCGTCCAAAGACCTTCAGCCGGTGAGATAGCGCTCCACCCGGCGTGGACGCCGGATGACAGTCCTGTGCTTGTTCAGCCCAAGCCCAGCCGCGCTTTCTGCCGGAAAACAACGGCTTCGGCGGGTGTTCCTTTCCCGGCGGCTCATAGCTTCGGCAAGCTCGCCGCCGGTACTGATAACAGCCCGCACCTCTATACTACACGGGTATTCAATTTGGTTACATTTTAGTATATACGCCGCCCCCTGTCAATATCCCCGCGCCGGGGAATAAGGTCTTCGCCGGACGTACAAACTAGCGGAAAGGAGGAGTCGTTTTGCGGCAATATCATACTTTTGCGGGCGGGTGCGCCATCCTGCTGCTCGCTGCGTCGATCGCGGCCGGCTGCGGTCTCATGGCCCCGGCCCAAAAGCCGGACATCGGCCCGGCCGGCAAACCGCCCGACGCCAAGCCCAATCCGCCGGTGATGGAGCGCTTCGCGGCCGCGCCGGCCCAGCTTTACGACCTGGAGGCCATCGCCGGCACGGTGTTCGAGGGCGTGAACAAGGAGAACTGGCAGCAGGCCGAGGCCGGGCTTTACAACCTGCAGGCCGTGTGGCAGCAGGCCAAGGACGCGGTAGGCGACAAGAAGGGCGTGAAGGACGCCGACGAGGCGATCGGCCAACTGGCGGCCAGCGTCATGGATAGAAAGATCACCGCGTCGTACGAGAGCCTGAACAAGTTCATGGGCAGCGTCGGCGATGTCGGCAAGTCGTACAAGCTATCGCCGGTGGCCGACCTCATCGCCGTAGGCAATGCGGTGCGCAGCGTCAGCTTCTACGTCGCCGACAAGAACTGGAGCAAGGCGGCGTCGAAGGTTAAAGGGCTGGAGGATACCTGGAACAACGCCAAGCCCGCCATGGAGCAGGTCGGCATCCTCGGCGCGGTGACGACGAGCCACGCTTACGTGAAGCAGCTCAAGGACGCCGTGAACGCCGAAAGCCAGGGGGCGGCCGAGGAACAGGTGTCCAACCTGAACGAGAGCCTGGGCAAGGTCCGCGAGTATTATCGCGGCCGATAAAAAAGCGCCGGCAATGCCGGCGTTTTTTATTTGTCCTTCCCCTCTTCCCCCTTTTCTCCCCTTGAGCCTCTCCCCTTCTCCCGGCCCGGACGGTTGTCCTCGATGCGGTCGGGGTCCTGGGGCTTGAGCGCCGCCGGCCTGAGGACCTTGCTGGGGAGCGGCAGGCGGATGAGGACGTCTTTCATGGCTTTGAAGTTGAAGGGCAACGCCGGCCAGAGGTAAGGGACGCCGAAGGATTTGGTCAGCGCCGTCAGCAGCAGCAGGAAGACGAGGCCGGCAAGCAGGCCCGGCAGCTTGAAGGCGATGACCAGCACGAGGAGGAGGATGCGGAAGAGGCGCATGGCCATGGCCAGCTCGAAGCTGGGGGTGGCGAAGGTGCCGACGGTAGCCACGGCGATGTAAAAGATGGCCTCGTTGCCGAACAGGCCGACGCGGCTGGCGTATTCGCCGAGCATGAAGGCACCGATGAAGCCGAGAGCGGTCGATTGGGCCGAGGGGACGTGGACGGTGGCCATGCGCACCATCTCGACGCCGAATTCGGCCAGCAGGAACTGGAAGCCGAGCGGGATGATGCCCGGGTCGCGCGGCCCGAGGAAGGCCAGCGTTTCCGGAAGGAGGCGCGGCTGGAAGGCCAGCGCCAGCCAGACGGGCGGCAGCAGCAGCGACAGCAGCACCGCCCCGAGGCGGACTATGCGCAGGAAGGTGCCGGCGGTCATGTTCTGGCGGAATTCCTCGACATGCTGGACATGGTGCCAGAAGGTGGTGGGCAGGATGATGATGTCGGGCGAGGTGTCCACGACGAGGCAGACGTGTCCTTCGAGAAGGTGGACGGCGGCCACGTCGGGCCGTTCGGTGTAGCGGACCTTGGGCAGGGGGTTCCATTTGCTGCCGCGGACGACGAATTCCTCGATCGCTTTTTCGGCCATGGGGACGCCGTCGATGCTGATGCCGTTGAGCCGTTCCTTGACGATGTCGACCAAGCCGGGGTCGGTGATGTCCTTGATGTAGCAGACGGCGACGTCGGTCTTGGAGCGGGCCCCGACCTTGACGATCTCGAAACGCAGGTTGACGTCGCGCAGGCGGCGGCGGATGAGGGTGGTGTTGAAGGGGATGGTTTCGACGAAGGAATCGCGCGAGCCTCTGGTGACTTTCTCGATGTTGGATTCGGACGGCGAGCGGACCGGGTAGGCGCGGGCGTCGATGACGACGACCTGTGTTTCGCCGTCGATGAAGAGCAGCATCTCCCCGGACAGCAGGCTGACAAGGCCGTCGTTCATATTGTCGATCAGCTTGACCTGGGAATGGGGCAGGCGCTGGTAGAAGACCTTGTTGAGAGTGTTGATGCTGAGCTCTTCGGGGTGGCAGGTCATGACGGCCTGGTAGACGCTGGTGAGCACGATGTCGTTGGTCATGCCGTTGATGGAGAAGGTCGCGGCTTTGCGCCGGCCGATCTTGAACTCGCGGAAAACGATGTCGAAGGATTCGCCTACGCCGAGAAGTTCTTTGCAATAGTTGATGTTGTTGTCGATGTCATTGTCGATTTTGCGCGCTTCCTGCATAGCTGACGCCACTCCGTTTCAATATCTCCTCGATCGCTTTGCGGGTGACGGGCGCGCCGCGGCGGATGTCGTCGGCCTTGTCCATCTTGCCGATGTCGCCGACGCCGATGATGACCGGCACGTCGACGTCGTTGAGCACGTCGACGGTGTCGCCGTTGATGACGGTCTTGTCCCGGCCGGCCACCTTCTCCTGCCCGTACTTGTCGACGGCGTTGTCGACTACCCGCCCTTCGCCGCTCACGCTGGCGTCGGCGGCGACCCCCTGGATGCCGGTGGTGTTGGACGCGACCGCCACCGCGCCCAGAACTTCGATGTCCGGATGGTTGGCCACGTATTCCAGGGCGGTTTCGCCTTTGCCCTTGTCGCGGCGGCCGCGGTCGTCGAACATGACCATCACCGGGTCGTGGGGGACCTTCTTTATCAGGTCGACGATCTCCCGGCCGCCGATCGGGGTCGGGTTGCCGCCTGAGGCCGATATGCACCGCAGGCCGAGTTCGGCGGCGATGTTTTCGACCGCGTGCTGGGCGCAGCGGTCGCCGTCGGTTACGATTATAACCCTGACTTTGCTTGTCAATTTTTCACCTCATGTCTGACGGGAGCCGCCTTCCTGGCCGAGCAGGTTGCTGATCCGGTCGGCCAGTTTTTCGCTCTCGCTGATGACTTGCTTAAGCTTGCTCAGGCTCGCCTCAAGCTCGTTGGCGAGTTCGTACTGGGCCTGGGCCAGCGCCTGGGCCGCCGTCCGGGCAGTGACGCTCTGGCTGCCGGGCTGGCCGCCCTGCTGCTGACTGCCGCTTTGCCCCTGCCGGCCGCTGCCGCTGCCGTCCTGGGCTTGCTGTCCGCCCTGGCCCCGGCTGCCGCCGCCCTGGCTATCGCCCCCTTGTTGGGCGGCGTTTTCCGACTTGTCGGCCGACAGCAGGCGGCTGAAAATGGCGCTCAGGTCGGCTTGGCCGCCTTTGCCCTGACTGCCTGCCTGGGCTTGCCGGCTGCCCGCGTTTTCCTGTGCGTCGTCTGCTTGCTGTTGCCCTTCCCGGCTCTGGCCGGCAGCCGACAGCGCCTGCATTTGGGCAAGCTGACGGCTGATTTTCTCGAGGAGGTCCATCATTTCCCGGTTGGGGTCGCCGGCGGGCGCCGCGGCGATCTTCGCCTGCGCTTCGACGAAGCCTTTCGCCATATCGGCTATCAGGCTGTCGGTGTCCTGCTGCCGGTTGTCGCCGGGGGCGCGGCTGGCGTCGTCCCGGCCGTATTCCTCGTCCCGCCGGCGCCCTTGCTGGCTGCCGGACCGGCGCCCCATTGTTCTCGCCATAATTCTCCCTCGTTTCAGATAAGCTGCCAGATGGTGACAAGCGCCGACAGCATGGCCAGGCGCATGTTGACGACGGCGAAGGGACGGGTAAGCGCCGCCCCGGGGTGGAGCAATTGGGCGTTTTTCACCCCGGCCGTGCCGCCGAGGTTGGCGCTGACCAGATAATTCATCAGCGGCCCGCCGAAAGCGACCGCCGCGCCCGGCCACCCTGCCTTCAGGCCGCTGACGCCCGCCGCCCCGAAGGCGCCGGCGGTGATGATCGTGTCGATGTGGCCTTGCAGGCATAGGGCGACGAGGATGCGTCCCAGGTCGTGGATGGCGGCCGCGCCGAGGACGCAGTGCGGATAGCGCAGCCCTACGAGGCAGATGGTGAATAACAGGCCGGCGAAGTCGACGGTGAGCATCGGGCGCCGCCTACCCTTTGGGCTTGAAGGTGACGGCGGCGAGAAAACCGAAGACGACGGCGGCCGTTATTCCGGTGGCGGTGGCCCTGAGGGCGCCGCTGAAGATGCCTGTGAAGCCGTATTTGTTGATGTCCTCGATGGTGCCGCTTACGAGCGAGTGGCCGAAACCGGGCAGCGGCACGGTGGCCCCGGCCCCTCCCATCTCGACGAGGGGCTGATAGAGGCCCAGGCCGCTGAGGATGCCGCCCAGGACGACGAACAACACGAGGACATGGGCCGGGGTGAGCGGCGTGAGATCCATGAGCAGTTGGCCGATAATGCAGATCAGCCCGCCGATGATGAACGCCATGAGATATGTCTGCAAGAGTTTTCCCTCCTCTACGCTTCGATGGCCACCGCATGGGCGATGCAGGGGATGGATTCCTTCTGTTGGTACGAGGTGGTGCTGTGCAGACTGCCGGTGCCGATCAGGAGGATGCGCTTGAGCCTCCCGATCACAAGCAGCGGGTAGGCGTGGGCGCAGAGCACGAGGGCGGAGGCGGCGCAGCCGCTGGCGCCGGCGTGGGGGTCCTGGTCGTCGCGGTAGATCATCAGGCCGCAGTCTTCGTAGTTGGCGGCGATGTCGACGCCTTTTTCCTGCATGAGCTGGATGAGCAGCTTCTTGCCGATCTGGCCGAGGTCGCCGGTGAGGATGATGTCGTAATAGCCCGGCTGGCGGCCGAAGTCCTGCAGATGGTGCCAGAGGGTATCGGCGGCCGCCGGCGCCATGGCCGGACCCATAGCGTTTACGTCTTTCAAGCCGGCGTCGACGACTTTGCCGACGGTGGCGGCGGTGACTTTCGGCCCCGCCCCGCCTTGCGTCAGCACGGCCGACCCTGCGCCGGTAACCGTCCACTGCGCCAGCGGCGGGCGTTGCACGCCCTGCTCGGTGGGGTAGCGGTACTGGCGTTCAGCGGCGTCATGGTGGCTGGATACGCCGACCGCCACCCGGGAGGCGAAACCGCCGTCAATGAGAATGGCGCCGATCAGCAGGCTCTCGGCCATGGTGGAGCAGGCGCCGTACAGGCCGAGGAAAGGGCGGCCAAGGCCGCGGACCGCGAAATGGGCCGACATGAGCTGATTGAGAAGGTCGCCGGCGAGGATGAAGTCGATGTCCGCCAGCGTCCCGCCCCGCGCGACCGCCGTTCTTATGGCCCATTCGAGCATCGCCGCTTCGCTTTTTTCCCAGCTGTCCTGGCCGGCGAGGTTGTCTTCGAGGATCCGGTCGAATTGCCCGCCCAGTAGCCCGTCCCCTTCCATCGGGCCGGCGACGGTGGCCGTCGCGGTCATGGCCGGCGGGGCGGCGAATGAAATACTCTGCTTGCCGTGTTTCTTGTCCAAGTTTGTCCTCCTAGTGGCGCAGCCAGTATATGAGGCCGATGACGAAAGCGGTAACCAGTCCGTAGACGATGACCGGTCCGGCGATGACGAACATTTTCGCCCCGAGGCCGAATACGTAGCCTTCGCGCTTGAATTCCATCGCCGGGGCGACGATGGAGTTGGCGAAGCCGGTGATGGGCACGATCGACCCGGCGCCGGCGTAGCGGCCGAGCTCATCGTAGACGCCCAGCCCGGTGAACAGGGCCGCCAGGAAAATGAGGACGGCCGAGGTCGGCCCGGCAGCCTCTTTCATGGACAGACCGAGGCCGAGGAAGTAGTTCAGGATGACCTGGCCGAATGTACAAATAAGGCCGCCTACCACGAAAGCCCAGAGGGCGTTTTTCACAATGGGCGGCTTGGGTTTGACCTGATTGAACTGGGCCTGGTACCATTTCTGGAATTCCTGCTGGCCCTCGCTTCCGTCGCTTGCCGGCACGGCGTTCACCTCCGCCTTTATTCTTGCCACTGCGGACGGAATTAATTCGTGCGGGAAAAACGAAAGAGTGCCTTGCGGCACCCTTAAGGTTTGCTGTCAGTTGTGGACGTGGAAGGCGATCTTCACGTCGGCCTTGTATTCGGCGACCCGGCCGTTGTCGATGTTGGCGGTAAAGTTGGTCACTTCTACGCCGACGATGTCGTCCAGGGTTTTCGATGCCTCGATCACGGCGTTGTCCACGGCGTCCGTCCAGTTTTGACGGGAGGTACCGACAAGTTCGATGACTTTTACGACCCCCATTATTCTGCCTCCTTGTTGTGTTGTTTGATCGACCCGGTTGATAGTGTGCGCAATATTTGCTGTTTTATTCCTTCGCTATTTTCTCCGCTGTGCGACAAAGATAAACCCCTGCCCGGTTCCGTCGCCATTACCTGGCGGGCCCGGGCGGGAACCTTGGGGGCCGGTCGGTCGAAGTAGAGCCAGGCGGCCGCACTCCCGGCGAGCAGCAGCGTCACCGTCAGCAGGGCGACCCACCATCGTCCGGCGCTAACCATGTCCTTCACCTCGGCGTTAGTATGCTTCGCCCGGCAAAAAAAATAAGCCCGCGGAGGCTCAAGAGGACTGAAGATATTCTTTTATAAGCCGCAGGGCCTGTTTTTCGATCCGCGACACCTGCACCTGGGACAAGCCTATCAGGCGGGCGATCTCGGCCTGGGTCTTGTCCTCGAAGAAGCGCAGCCTGATAACGAGCCGCTCCCGCGGCGGCAGGCGCGCCAGCACCTCCTGCAGGGCAAGGCTGTCGATGTCCGTGCCGTCCCGGCCGTCGTCGCCGCCGAGCTGGTCGAGACGACGGATAGGATCGCCGTCTTCGAAGAAGGTTTGGTCGTAGAGGGAAGCCGGCGGCTGCACGGCCTCGAGGGCCACGGCGATGTCCTGCGGGGCGAGGGCCAGTTCTTCGGCCACCTCGCCGATGGTGGGCTCGCGGCCGAGCGTGCCCTGGAGCCTTTCCTGGACGCGGTGGACGCGGTAGGCCAGTTCCTTGAGCGGCCGGCTGACCTTTACGGGGTTGTCGTCGCGGATGAAGCGGCGAATTTCGCCGATGATCATCGGCACGGCATAGGTGGAGAATTTGACGCTGTAGCCGGTGTCGAAGCGTTCGATGGCTTTGATCAGCCCGATGCAGCCGATCTGGAAAAGGTCGTCCCATTCGAAGCCGCGCCCGGTGAAGCGGTGAACGATGCTGCGCACGAGATTGAGGTTGTGCTCGAGGATGAGCGCTTTGGCGTCGGCATCGCCGCTCCGGGATCTGCGCAACAGTTCCTGGGTTTCCTCGTCGCCAAGCATACGCGCCCCCTAGTGCGCCGGGGCGGCGGGTACTCTTTTCGCCATCCTGACGGTTGTGCCTTTGCCGACGGCCGATTCGACGGCAAGCTCGTCCATGAAGGATTCCATGAATACGAACCCCAGGCCCATCCGCTCGGGATCGGTGGAAAAAGACGGCTGCCTGGCCTGCTCGATGTCGGCGATGCCTTTGCCGTAGTCGGTGACGACGAATTCCAGCCGGTCGCCGTCCAGGGAAAGGGTGAATTCGATTTCGCCCGGCTGATCGCCGTAGCCGTGGATGACGGCGTTGGAGATCGCTTCCGATACGGCGACCTTGATCTCCTCGATGTCGTTCAGGGTAAGGTCGAGCTGCGCGGCGAAGGCAGCGGCGGTCACCCTGGCTATCGCGACATTTTCGCTGCCGCTGGGGAAAGACATTTTGATGCGGTTCTTGCTCGCCATGGTCGTCCTCCTCACAGGCTGTTAAGGGCTTCGGCCTCGGTGCCGAACGTCCGGATGATCTTCAGCAGGCCGGACAGTTCGAACACCCTGGCGACCTGGGGCCGTATGTTGGCCGCCAGCATCCGTCCCCCGGCGGCGCTGACCTTTTTATAGCGGCCGAGGATGACTCCCAGGCCGGAGCTGTCTACGAACGTGACCCCTTTGAGGTTGAGGAGCACGTGGCGGACGCCGCTTTCCAGGGCGGTGTCGATCCGCTGGCGGAATTCGTCGGCCACGTGCATGTCGAGCTCCCCTTCCACCCTGACGATGAGGACGTCTTGTCGGATTTGAGTGCTGATATTCAATTTCCTACCTCCCGCTGCCTGCATTTCTTACCTTAATTCGCCATAAGGAAAATTTTTCCTGCAAGCAGGCGGGAAAGCTTGCGCCGGGTGGACAAAAAAAAGCGGCGGGCCCGAAGCCCGCTCCGCTCTTTTTATCTCGCCAGAGTGAAAAGGTTGGCGAATATGTCGCGGAATACGTGGAAGAAACCGGCTCTGGGGATCTCTTTGCCGGCGACGAGGTCGACCTTGCCGATCTCCTTGCCGTCCTTGAGGACGATGAGTTCGCCGCATTTTTGTCCTTCGGCCACCGGGGCTCTTACCGCGCCGTCGCTGACGACTTTTCGCTGCAGGTTTTTCTGCTGGCCTTTGGGCAGGACGAGGGTAAGGTCTTCCTTGGCCACGAGCGGCACCTCCCGCTCGGTTCCCTTGGTGACCCGCAGCCGCTCCGCCACGCCGCCCGTTTCAATGATCGGCACGGCGGCGTAGTTGGCGAAGCCCCAGTCCATGAGCTTCATGCTTTCCCGCAGGTGGGAGCGCGGCTCGGGGGTGGCGAAGACGACGGCGATCAGCCGGAGGTTGTCGCGTAAGGCGGTGCCGACGAAGCAGTATTTGGCGTCTTCCGTCCAGCCGGTCTTGAGGCCGTCGCCGCCTTTGTACCACCACAACAGCTTGTTGGTGTTGACCAGCCAGTTCTTGCCGCCGCGTAGCCAGTGTTCCTTGATGCCGCACAGTTCCATGTACAGCGGGTGTTTGACGGCTTCCCTGGCGATGAAGGCGGCGTCGCGGGCGCTCATGTAATGCTCGAGGGCCGGCAGGCCGTTGACATTGACGAAGCGGGTGTTCTGGAGGCCGAGTTCCTCGGCCCGCCGGTTCATGGCTTCGACGGCCGCCTGCTCGCTGCCGTAAATGTGCTCCATGAGGGCGAAGGCCGCGTCGTTGGCGCTGACGACAGCCACGGCGGTAAGGATTTCTTTGGCCGTCATCGCTTCTCCCGGCTCCAGCCAGATCTGCGAACCGCCCTGATGCGCGGCGGTTGCGCTCGTGTGGATGATGTCGTCGAGTTTCAGGCGGCCCTGTTCGACGGCTTCGACGGCGAGCAGCAGGGTCATGACCTTGGTGACGCTGGCCGGCGGCAGTTGCTTGTCGGGGTCCTTCTCGTACAGGATAGTGCCGTTGCCGTCCATGAGGATGGCGGAGACGGCCGTCGTCTGCAGCGGCGCGTTGGCGGGAGCTTTCGGCGCCGGGGCGGCGACCGCCGGCAGCGGTCCGGCGATTATGGTGATGCTGAACAGAAAGAGGATAACAAGGGCCATCGGGCGCTGTCGCCTCATCGGTAAAACACCCCTCTCCGCTTTTGTTGCTAGCGTGTCCAAGAAAAAAAGCGCTTACACGTGGAAATTGCAAGCATCGCCCGGCGGCGCTCAAACATCGCTTTCCGTCCGCAGGAGCCGCAGGCGGCGGAGAACGAGGATAAGCGGCCTGCCGACGACGGGGATCATTTTGATGTCGTATTCGCCGATGGCGCCGAGGGCCAGCAGGCAAAGGCCGTAAATCCCGACGCCGACGCCGATGGCGGCCAGGGTGGCGAGGTTGTTGCTGCGGGCGGCGGCGGCCAGGAAGGTGTGGACGGCGAAGACGGCGCCGCCCATGACGGCGGCGGCGGCGGCGCTCTTGGCGAGGGCGGCGTAGTCGCTGGCGAAGCCGGTGTAGCGCCGCACGTAGTACATGTTGAGCAGGGCGGCGATGCCGATATCGGCCACCGTGGCCCAGGCGGCGCCGACGATGCCCAGGGCGGGACTGGCGGTGAGCGTCCAGTTAAGACCGACCTTGACGGCGGCGGAAATTGTCATGTTGACGACGGGGATGAAGGTGCGGCCCAATCCCTGCAGTACGCCGGTGGAGACCTGGTGGATGCCGAGCAGGACGACGGCGAAGGACAGGGCTTTTACGGCCGGGGCCGCCTGGGGGGCATGGTAGAGCATCATGGAGAGCGGCTCGGCCAGAACCCACACGCCGACGAACGCCGGCACGGTGACGATGTTGGCCAGGCGGAAGCCGGCGGCGGTCCGCCGGTGGAGCCGCTCGCCCGCGCCGAGCGCATGGGCTTCGGAGACGGCCGGGACGATGCTGGTGGCTAAAGCGCCGGTGAGCACGGTGGCGAGGTTGACGAGCGGCACGGCCATGCCGGTGAGGTAGCCGAATTGTTCGGTGGCCGCGGCGACCGTGTAGCCGGCGGCCTCCAGCCGCCGGGGGACGATGAAGAGGTCGAGGTTGGCGACGACCGGCAGCATGACGCTGGAGACGGATATGGGCACGGACAGGCGGAGGATGCGGCGGACGATCTCGCCGCCGGGCTGGATCGCGAGCGTTTCCACGGACGTCGGCTGCGGCGCCAGCTGCGCCCGCTGGCGCCAGTAGTAGAAGAGGATGACGAGCAGGCCGGCGACCGCCCCGGGGGCAGCGCCGAAGGTGGCGCCGGCGGCGGCGTATTCTATTCCCCGGCCGGCGAGCAGGGTGGCGAAAACGAGCATTGTGACGACCCGCACCACCTGTTCGGCGATCTGCGACACGGCCGTGGGGGTCATGAACCGCCAGCCCTGGAGGAAGCCGCGGAAGCTGGACAGGATGGTGACGAAAAAGATGGCCGGCGCGAGGGCGACAAGGGAGTAGTAGGCCCGCGGGTCGCGGATGAACCGCTCCTGAATGAGCCAGGAGGCGCCGAAGAACAGCAGGAGGCTGAAGATGAGGCCGGTAGCGGCCAGCAGCAGCAGGGAGACGCGGAAGACGCGCCGCGCCCCGCGATGGTCCCTAGCCGCCACCCGCTCGGCGGTGATGATCGAGATGGCGACCGGAATGCCGGCCGACGATACGCTGAGGGCCAGGAAGTAAAGCGGGTAGGCCATCTGGTACAGACCCATCCCCTCGCCGCCGAGGACGCGGGACAGGATGACCCAGTTGAGCGAACCGATGGTTTTTACGATAATGCCGGCGACCGTCAGGACGAGCGTGCCTTTCAGCAAGCTTTGCCCCATGCGCTTGTGCGTCTGCATGCCGTTTCCGCCTTTTTCTCAGTTTAGCCGACGGAGCGGGCCCTGTGCCGGCGGAAAATGAACCAGCCGGCGATCGCCACGGCCAGGACCGCCGCGGCCGTGTCGATGTAATTGCGCAGTTGCCGCCAGTTTTCGCCGAAAATTATCCCCAGCCAGATCAGCCCGATCGCCCATATAAACGAGCCGGCGACCGTGTAGAGCAGGAAGCGGGCGAAATTCATCCTGGCGAAGCCGGCCGGCAGTGAGACGAAGGCGCGGACGACGGGCACGAGCCGGCCGAAAAAGGCGACATGCAGCCCGTAGCGTTCCATCCACCGTTCGGCGAGCCTGAGCTTGCTTTCGGACAGCAGGACGTAGCGGCCGTAGCGGTGGACGAACGGCATCCCGCCGTACAGGCCGACGAGGTAGGAGACGACCGAGCCGGCCACGCCGCCGGCGGTGGCGACGGCGACCGAGCGGGCGAAATCGAGCTGGCCGGCGTACACGAGATAGCCGGTGAAGCCGAGGACGATTTCGCTGGGAATGGGGATGTTGGCGTTGCCGAGAGCGATGCCCCAGAAGATGGCCCAATAGCCCCACACGCCGATATATGCCGTGACGCCTGTCAGCAGTGTTTCCATTTCCGCCCTCCCTGCCGTTGCGTTTTTGAAGGCCGTCTGTTTTAGCATGTCCCGATGGCGACGGAATATCGGGGCGGAAAAATGGCAGGCCGCCACTCGCGGTAAGTGGCGGCCTGGATTGGTTTTCGCGTTTATTTGGCGATATGCGCGCCGGCGGCGGTGACGGTGCCGAGGATGAGCCGCGGCCTGGCGGCCGGCGCGGGGCCGATGGCGAGGGCGGAAGCCACGGCGGCGGCGGCGGCGGGGATTTTCGCCGGGTCCGAGGTATAGAGGGTGGCCAGCGGCTGGCCCGCCGCCAGCCGGTCACCGATACGGCAGCGCATGACGAGCCCGGCGCCGAGGTCGATGGCCTGACCCTTGTATTCGCGGCCGGCGCCGAGCAGCATGGCGGCGTAGCCGATGCGGGCCGCGTCCGCGGCCTGGACGAAGCCGTCCGCCGGGCAGGGGACATCGCGGCGGTGGGCGGCCAGCGGCAGCCGGGCGCGGTCGGCGACGACGGCCGGGTCGCCTCCCTGGGCGGCCACGAGGGCGGCGAATTTCGCCAGGGCCGCCCCGCTACTGAGCAGGTCGGCGAGCCGGTCGTAGCCGGCGGCGAAGTCGGCGGCGCGGCCGGCGAGGACGAGCATATGGGCGCCGAGGGTCAGGCAGACTTCACGCAGTTCGGGCGCGCCGCCCGTGCCGGCGAGGATGTCGATGGCCTCGAGCACTTCGAGGCTGTTGCCGACCGCCAGGCCGAGGGGCTCGTCCATGGCGGAGACGACGGCCATGGTCTCGCGGCCGACGAGCGTGCCGATGTCGACCATTGTCGCCGCCAGCTTGACGGCGTCCTCGGCGGTTTTCATGAAGGCGCCGCTGCCCGTTTTGACATCGAGGAGAATCTTGTCGGCGCCGGCGGCGATCTTCTTGCTCATCACCGACGAGGCGATGAGAGGGATGCTCTCGATGGTGCCGGTGACATCGCGCAGGGCGTAGAGCTTGCCGTCGGCGGGGGCGATGTCCGGGGTCTGGCCGGTGATGGCCACGCCGATCGCGGCCAGGTTGGCGCGGAATTCGTCGCCGCTGAGGGCGGTGCGGAAGCCGGGGATGGCTTCGAGCTTGTCGATCGTGCCGCCGGTGAAGCCGAGGCCGCGGCCCGACATCTTGGCCACCGGCACGCCGGCCGCCGCCACGAGCGGCGCGAGGACGAGGGTGGTGGTGTCGGCGACGCCGCCGGTGCTGTGCTTGTCGACCTTGACGCCGGGAATGGCGGACAGGTCGACGGTGGCGCCGGAGCCGGCCATGGCGAGCGTGAGGGCGGCCGTTTCGGCGGCGGTCATGCCGCGGAAATAGACGGCCATGAGGAAGGCCGCCAGCTGGTAGTCGGGGATCTCGCCGGCGGTATAGGCGCGGATGAGTTCGCTTATTTCCTCCGCCGCCAGTTCGCGGCCGTCGCGTTTGGCGAGGATGGCGTCAACAACGCGCATATTGTCACCCCGCAATGTCGCCGAGGAAGCTCGTGCCATAAGGCAGAGGCTCCAGGGCAAAGTTTTCCGCCACCGTGGCCGCCAGGTCGGCGAAGGTGGCCCGCACGCCGAGGTCGCGCCCCGGCCGGCCGCGGGCGTAGGCCAGCAGCGGCACGTACTCGCGGGTGTGGTCGGTGCCGGGTGTCGTAGGATCGCAGCCGTGGTCGGCGGTAATGACGAGCAGGTCGTCATCGGCCAGCAGCGGCAAGAGAAGGGCCAGCTGCCCGTCCACCCTTTCGAGGGCCCGCGCGTAGCCGCGGCAGTCGTTGCGGTGGCCGTAGACGCTGTCGAATTCGACGAGGTTGGCCATGATGAGGCCGGCGCGGCGTTCTTCGCGGACAAGTCCGGCCAGCGTTTCCATACCGTGGTCGTTGGATTTGGTGGGATACGAAGCGGTGAGGCCGCGGCCGGCGAAGATGTCGCCGATCTTGCCGACGCCGGTGACCATAAGGCCGGCGGCTTTCAGGCGGTCGATGACAGTCGGCGCGGGCGGCTCGAGGCTGAAGTCGTGGCGGTTGGCCGTGCGCACGAAGGCGCCGGGGGAGCCGACGAAGGGGCGGATGATGACCCGGCCTACGGCGTAGTCGCCCTGGCAGACCTCTTCCCGCAGGCGGCGGCCGATGGCGTTCAGCTCGTCCACCGGGACGACGCTTTCGTGGGCGGCGACCTGGAGGACGCTGTCGGCCGAGGTGTAGACGATGAGCGCCCCGGTCCGCAGATGTTCTTCGCCGAGCGCGGCGATTATCTCTGTGCCCGAAGCGGCCTTGTTGCCGATGACCTGCCGGCCGGTGAGGCTGCTGATCCTGGCGACGACGGCGGCCGGAAAGCCGCCGGGAAAGACGGGGAACGGCCTGAAAACCGGGCAACCGGCCATCTCCCAGTGGCCGGTGGTGGTATCTTTGCCTTTGGAGACTTCGGCCATGCGCCCATGGCTGGCCAAAGGCTTGTCCACGGCGGCCACGCCTTCGAGCCTCCTAATGCAGCCCAGGCCAAGGCTAGCCAGGGTAGGCAAAAAAAGCCCGCCATGGCAGCGGGCTATGTTCCCCAGGGTGTCGGTCCCGAGGTCTCCGTATTCGGCGGCGTCCGGCAGCGCGCCGGCGCCGACGCTGTCAAGCACGACGGTAACGATGCGCGTAAACACTTTCGCTTCTCTCCCTCGAGTCATGCGGTTATCATGCGCGGGGGTGCGCTTTGTCATACACTTCCTTAAGCCGGTTTTTCGTGACATGGGTGTAGATCTGGGTGGTCGATATATCTGCATGGCCGAGCATCTCCTGTACGGAGCGCAGGTCGGCGCCGTTTTCCAGCAGGTGGGTGGCGAAGGAATGCCTGAGGGTGTGCGGGGTGATTTCCTTGTTGATGCTGGCCTCCTGGGCGTATTTCTTGATTATCTTCCAGAAGCCCTGCCGTGTCAGGCGGTTGCCGTGGTGGTTGACGAACAGGGCCGGTTCGTCGTATGTACGGACGAGCTTGGGCCGTCCCTTGCCGATATATTCGTGGACGCATTTGGCAGCGATCGACCCGAGGGGCACGATCCGTTCCTTGGCGCCCTTGCCGTAACACTTGATATAGCCCATGTCGAGGTTGATGTCGGAAATATTTAACGAGATCAGCTCCGATACCCGGATGCCAGTGGCGTAGAGCAGCTCCAGCATCGCTTTGTCCCTGAGCCCGGTCGGCAGGAAGGTATTCGGCTGCTTGAGGAGCTCCTCCACCTCGGAGATGGTGAGAATCTTCGGCAGTTTCTTCTCGAGCTTGGGGGATTCGAGGTGGGCGGCCGGGTCTTTCTCCAGGTAACGCTCGCGGACCAGGTACTGATAAAACGACTTGATGGCGGCGAGGTTGCGGGAGATGGTGGAAACCGCCCGGCCCTTGGTCTGCAGGTTGTTCAGGTAGCCAAGAATGGTGCTACGGTTGGAGTCCTTGATGAAATCGAGTTGCCCGTTGTGCAGGTAGGCCTGAAACTGCCGCAGATCGCGGCCGTATGATTCCAAGGTGTTTTGGGCCAAGCCCCGCTCCACTGCAAGATAGTGAATAAACTCGTTTACGTAACCTTCCATTCATTTCACCCTTTTTTCCTTGGCAAAATTTCCGGTATCGTCGCGCCCTCTTCTATGTGGAAGCAATTATTCTACATAAGGTGGCTGTTTTCCTTTCTTTTCCTGTCGAAAATAATAAATTTTTTAATCTTTTTCGTAAACTAAATTATTTCCCAATTTGTGGATATTACCCGCAGAGGTTTTTCCATAAATTGGTTATCCCGTATTTTGGGTTCCGGATTATGTAACTGCCAAAAAAACCACAACAACTTGGGCAGCACATACAGGACCAGGACAGCCAGCGCCAGTACCTGGACACAAAATCTGGCGCGCCGAGAAAAAGTTCGCCGTGAGATGCCGACGATCATTTTCCCTTCACCTCGCCCCGCTTAACTTAATACCATACTTATTCACGGCTGGTTATAGATATTCCCGGCAATGTAAATTAAAACAGAGGCCGACGGAAACGGACGCCCGCATTCGCCCCGCTCGACAGCCTCCGGCGATATCCGGCTAAGATTTCAGCAGCAGTCCGGCGACAAGCTTCATGAACACCGGCGAAATATACACCTCGACGACGGCGGCCACCAGCATCATGCCCAGCATCAGCAGGCACAGGACAGTGTAGCCGAACGATTCGTACAGCAGGCTGCTATTGGCCCGCTGGCGGCGCCTGACGAGCAGCAGCGAGAACGATGTCGCCGCCACGGCGGTGACGAGCAGCGCGGGGACGGCGAAAAAATTGTGGGGCAGGACGGACGCGAGGGCGAAGGCCAGGCCCTTCATTACATATTCATTCACCAGGAAACCGACGGTGAAGCCGATGACGAAGCCGCGGGTGAAGACGATGAAGAGGACGAACGGTATGCCGACAACCGTGAAGCCGAGCAGCCAGATAATGCCGACGGTCTTCAGGCCGCTGAGCAGCACGGTGCTGAACAGGGCGGGCGTGTCCAGGCTTCCCGGGCCGTGCACCAGCCCCTGGAAGAATATCTTGAGGTAGCCGATGAGTTCGAGCTTCTGGTCTTCGGGCAGCGTTTTCACGGCCAGGGCGCCGATAGCGACGCCGATGACGAAAATCAGGGTCATGAAGAAATAGGCGACGATGTTGGCACGGAAATACTCGTTTAGGTTCTGGCGAAAATGGCCCAGCATGCGCCTTCCTCCCGCTGTCAACTCCTAAAATGTATGCCGGCAGGATAGGCTTTATACTCTAGTCCATCAATTTTTCGCCAGCCGTCCGTAGGTGCCGCCGCCGCCGGCGGTGATCGCCGCCTCGCCGGCCCGGGCGGCGAGGATGGCCGCGGCCGCTTTGTCGCCGACGACCTGTCTGATTTCGCTTGCGCCGGCGCGGTGCAGGACGTTCATCTCGCTGCCGAAGGCAGCCAGCAGCTTGTCGAGCGCTTTGGGGCCGACGCCGGGGATGAAGCTGAGGGGCACTTGGGAGCAATAGGGCGGACGGTGGGCGGGATGGCGGGGCTCGGCCCAGTCGGCGATGGCGTCGATGCGGTCGAAGACGCCGCGGACGATCTTGGCGCTGCCGCAGCGCGGGCAGCGGACGGTGAAGGTTTCGCCGGCCGGGTCGAAGTAGCCGCACTTGCCGCAGAAGGTGCGATGGTATTTGCCGAGGCGCGGGTCGAGGCCATAGTTGGCCGTGACCCCCCTCCCCCGCTGGCGGGCGAAAGCCAGGGCGCACTCCTGGAAGGTGGCGTCCGCGATGGCGAGCTGATTGTATTCGCGGGCGATCTTGTCCAGGGAATGGGCGTCGGAATTGGTGACGAAGGTGTACGAGGCCAGTTCGCCGATGCGGTCGGCAAGCGAGCTGTCGGCGCTAAGACCAAGTTCGACCGCGTTCACGGCCGCCATCTCCCGCTCGCCGAGGATATTGGCCATACGGGCCGTGCAGCTGCCGTACAGGCCCTTATGGGGCGTGAAGGCGTGGGCGACGACGATGAGCGCCCCGAACGGGGCGGCGGTGCGGATGAGCCCGGCCAGCGGCATGTGCGCGTTCTGCGAGCTCATATGGATATTGCGGATGTGCCGGCCCATCGTGGCGGCGAAGGCGGCCATGAGGGCGACGTCGGGGAGGAAGATCAGCGTATGGGCCATGCCGCCGTCCGTTTCGCTCGTTTCGATCTCCGCTCCCAGGAGAAGGGTCAGCTTGTTATCGTAACGGTAGCCGCCCTGACTGTCCAGCGTCAGCAGGCCTTCGGCCGCCAGCAGGGTCAAGTCTTCGCGCACCAAAGGCGAGAGGGCGTCGACGACGCCGATGATCTGCAGGCCTTTGCGGCCCGCGGCCTCGGCCAGGACGTTGCGGAGGGTCAGGCGGTTCGAGGTGGGGATCTTGACCCATTGGCCGCCCTCGCTCAAGCCGACGTGGATATGGAGATCGGCGAAAGCCGTCTGCATGGTCAATACCCGGCCATCAGCAGGCCGATGAGCGTTTTGGCGTCGACAATCTTTTTAGCGGCCAGCAGCTCCTTGATCTGGGCGGCAGTGTACTGCTCTATGTAGACGAATTCGTCGTCGTCGGGGTTCTGGGCCGTCGGGACGAGGTCGCGCGCCAGGTAGAGGTGCATGATCTCGTCGGTGAAGCCCGGCGCGCTGTAATAGGTGGCCAGGTGCTCCAGCCGCCCCGCCCGGTAGCCCGTTTCTTCCTCGAGCTCGCGGCGGGCGCACGCGTCCGGCCGCTCGCCTTTGTCGAGCTTGCCGGCCGGCACTTCCAGCAGCTTCTGGGCGACGGGGTAGCGGTACTGGCGCACGAGAATGACGTCGCCGGCGGCGGTGACGGGGACGACAGCCACCGCGCCCGGATGCCTGACAACCTCGCGCGTGGCCTCATGGCCGTTGGGCAGGCGCACTTTGTCGTTGCAGATGGTCAGTATCTTGCCGGTGAACACCGTCTGCGAGGATATCTGCTTCTCGGTAAGGTCGGTCATTTTTGTGCCTCCTGGAATATATTTGAGAGCGACTCGCTAGAAAGCTCCAGATGCAAGGCAACCGTGTTCGTAGCAGCTTGACTACTATAATTCCTTGCGGTTGTATATCTGCGAAACGCAGGTTACTCGATCACGCCGCGACGCGTACTCGGAACGTACGCTAGCAAGCATCTGAGGAGCAACGCAGCAGATGGACTTTATAGCGAGTCGCCTGTATGGAATAATAGTTCCCTCCCCGTGCATATATTACGCCCAGAGGAGGGACGTCCCATGCATATCGTCATCACCGCGCGCGGCCTGTATTTCAGCGGCCGGGCCAGGGACTTCCGCCGCTTCCTGACAATGTTGGGCGGCGAGCGGCGCACGCTGGCGCAATACCTGCGGATGAAACTGCATTAACCCATCCAAGGATATTGAGTATAGGGTTTCAGCACAAACAGAGGATAAGCCACCTTGACCTCGGCGGCCAGCCACTCGGGTGCGACCACCCATTTTATCGGCAGCCCCAGCAGACCGGCGGCCTGCTCGGTGACGGCCAGCCCTTCGTAGATATGGGCGGCGGTCGTTTCGCCCGCCAGGTTGGTGTTGCTTACGACCCCCGACACGGTGAGGCGCGAGACCCGCTCGATCCGGCGGCAGACGTCGACGATGGCCGCCGGCGTGTTGGTGAACGGCCGGCGGGTGTTGACGACCAGCCAGGCCTGGTAGGGATTTTCGTCGAACTTGCGGTTGAGCTGGCCGAGGACGATGGCCGACTCGCCGCCGCCCACGTCCATCACGACCTGATACTGGTCGTCGTACAGTATCCGCGTGAGATTTTCCGGCATTATCGGCAGGTCGGAATGGGCCAGCTTGCGATCCGGGGCCACGACGAGCACGCCGCGTTCTTCGAGCAGCGACCTGTTCTCCCGCGTCCGGAAGTAGGGTTTGACGAGATCGATGTCGACGATGGCCGTCTGGTGGCCGAGCTGTTTGAGCTGGAGGGAGTAATTGACCGCCAGTTCGGTCTTGCCGCTGCCGAATTCGCCGACGAACACTTTTATGCGGGGGCCTTGCGCTAAAAGTTCCCTGGTTGCCTGCATCGTATCACTCCATTCCGACCGGCGTCATTTCTAGCGGCCTATATAGTGTATTCCTTTTGGAACGGCGAAATCCTGCCTGCTCTCCCTTTTAAAGCAGACGAGCCCTGCGCTTCGCTGTCCGGAAGCGCAGGGCTCGTCGCGTGCGCGGTCAGGCGCGCAGCTCCATCCTCAGCTTGTCGGCGATCATCGCCATGAATTCGGAATTGGTGGGCTTGCCTTTCTCCAGCTTGACGGTGTAGCCGAACAAACGGTTGATCATGTCCATGTTGCCGCGGCTCCAGGCCACTTCGATGGCGTGGCGGATGGCCCGCTCGACCCGGCTGGGGGTAGTGGCGTATTTCTCGGCGATCATCGGGTAAAGGACCTTGGTGACGGCGCCGAGCAGTTCGATTTCGTTGATGATCATCATGATGGCGTCGCGCAGGTACTGATAGCCTTTGATGTGTGCCGGTATGCCGATCTCGCGGATGATGTTCGTCACCTCGACGTCGAGGGGCCGCGCCTTTATCGACTGGGTGGCGGCAGGGCGCTGCGACGAGATGACGTTGGCCAGCTGGCGGATGCGGTTGATAAGCACTTCCATGTTGAAAGGTTTCAGTATGTAGTAATCGGCGCCCAGCTCGACGACCCGCTGGGTTATATTTTCCTGGCCCAAGGCCGTGAGCATGATCACCTTAGGCCGTTTTCCGCTCATGGCGCTGATCCGCTCCAGCACCCCGATGCCGTCGAGATGGGGCATGATGATGTCCAGGATGACGACATCCGGCTTCTTGTCATCGATGAGGGTCAGCATCTCCTCCCCGTTGTAGGCGACGCCAACAAGGTTGATGTCCTGCTGTTGATTCAGGCATTCCTGCATGATTTCCGCAAAATCGCGATTGTCGTCAGCAATTGCCACCTTGATTGCCTCTCGTACCATCATCAGATAATCCTCCCTGCCCTTTTTCCTGGAAAATACAATTCGACATTAACGCGACATATCCTTCCTCGTCTGGAAAAAAAATCCAAATTTTTATTATTTTTATGCCGCGCCCCGCAAAAAGTATGAAAATGGCGGTCCGGGGCGGAAGAAAGGGCCAGAAAGCGTGAACAGCCTCCTGGCCGATTGCCGTTCCCTGCGGGGGATCAAGCCGCTCTCCATCAGCATCCAGTCGACGAAACACCCGTAGCCGCGGGTCGGGTCGTGGACGAAAACATGGGTCACGGCGCCGATTATTTTGCCGTTTTGGAGGATGGGGCTGCCGCTCATCCCCTGCACGATGCCGCCGGTCCGCTCGATGAGGCGCGGGTCGGTTATTTTGATGACCAGGCCTTTGCCCTCGGGCGTATCCTGGAGATTGACCTTCTGGATCTCGATGGCGAACCGCTCGATCTGCTGGCCGTCGACCACGGTCAAGAGTTCGGCCGGCCCCAGTTCTACCTGGCTCATGGATGCGACCGGTATGCCGGCGGCGTACATGTTTTGCGGCGGATAGGCGGAAAGCTGTCCGTATATGCCGAAGGGGGTATTTTTTTCGATGCTGCCGAGAACTTGGTCCTCTTCGATGAAAACGCCGATCTTTTCGCCCGGTTGGCCGCGCCGGCCGTGCTGGATGCCGGAGACGGTGGCGAGGACGATCCTGCCCTGGTTGCAGTCGATGGGCTGATTGGTGTCGCTGTCGGTTATTATGTGGCCGAGCGCGCCGTAGGTGTGCGTTTGCGGTTCGTAGAAGGTGAGCGTGCCTACGCCGGCGGCGCTGTCGCGGACGAAGAGGCCGATGCGATAGCGCCTGGTATCCTGGCAGAACAACGGCTTCAGGGTAATGGTCAGGCGGTTTTCCCCGCGCTTTACCAGGAGGTCGAGCGGCCGGTTCCCGTGGCCGCCGGCGTCGATGACCTCCGCGACCTGGCTGTCGCTGGTGACCGGTATGCCGTTGATGCTGAGGATGACGTCGCCGATCAGTATGCCGGCGTCCTTGGCGGGGGTGCGGCTTTGCCCGTCGCCGGCAGTGACGGGGGAATGGCCGACGACGATGACGCCCTGAGAATGGAGGACGACGCCGATGGAATGGCCTCCCGGCACGAGTTTGAGCGTCGGCAGGACATCAACCTGCACCGTCCGCACCGGGATGAGCCCGAGGAGCCTGAATTCGAGCGTCGCCTGGCCGAGCCCGACCGGCTCGAGCGACACCGGGCGGGAAAAGCCGCCGTACGGCGAACGGAGCCGCACCGTCTTGTCCTGGTTTACCGTCATCGTCCAGGGAAAGCCGACGACGAGGCTGGCGGTTTCGCCTTCGATGATGCGCAGGTGCGGGGGCAGCTGGTAGACGGCGCGAAACTGGGGGGAAAAGCAAAAAACGACGATCAGGACGGCGAGCAGCAAGCCAAGCTTTGCGCGACAACTCATGCCTGACATCTTCCGTCATCACCCCGAGTACGCTTTTTTTCGGGAGCAACTTTACCCGCACAGTAAAGGTGCCCGAAATTTTCGGGGATTATTCCGGAATATGTAGCATATATTGCCTTGGTGGTCTATTTTGTCGATAAAATACTAAATAAGTAGCGCAAGCTCATGCTTACGCTTTATTTTTCCACTTTTCTTTGCTTAGCTGTGCGGAATTAATCATTTCCGCGGCATTGTCGAGGGCGGCCTGGGTCATGTTGTCGCCAGATATCATCCTGGTGACTTCGCGGCGGTGGGCCGGGCCGTCGAGGATGCGGACGACGGTCTGGGTGCGGTCGCCGGCGACGTGCTTTTCCACCGCCAGGTGGCGGTCGGCCATGGCGGCGACCTGCGGCAGGTGAGTGACGCACAGCACCTGCTTGTCGACGGACACGAGGGCGATTTTTTCCGCCACCATGCGGGCGGTCTGGCCGCCGATGCCGGCGTCGACTTCGTCGAAGATCATCGTGCCGACGCCGCCTGCACTGGCCGCGACCGTTTTGATGGCCAGGGCGATGCGGGACAGCTCGCCCCCGGAGGCGACCTTGGCGAGCGGCTTGGCTTCCTCGCCGGGGTTGGCGGAGAACAGCGCGGCCGCTTCGCTGCCGGCGGGCGTGAAGCGGGCCGGGGCCTTGATGTCGATAAGGAAGGCGGCGTGGGGCATGCCGAGGTCGGCGAGGTGCGCGCGGATCTTGTCCGCCAGCCCGGCAGCCGTGGCGCGGCGCACCGTGTCGAGCCCGCCGGCCGCCTGGGCGAGGTCTTTTTCGACCGCGGCCCGCTCGGCGGTCAGGGCGGCCAGCCGTTCTTCGTAATTGGTGATGTCGGCAAGCTCGGCGGCCGCCTGGCGGTGATAGGCGAGGACGGCGGCGACCGTGGCGCCGTACTTGCGCTTTAGGCCGTGGATGATGTCCATCCGTTCCTGCAGCTTGGCGAGGCGGCCGGGGTCGAATTCGACATTTTCCCGGTAGTTGCCGAGCTCGGCGGCGATGTCTTCGAGCTGGTAAAGCGTGTCGCTGATGACGGCCATTTTCGCTTCGAGGGCGGGGTCGAACCTGGCCGCTATTTCCAGTTCCTTGCGGCAGTCGGCGAGGTCGGACAGGACACCGCCCGAGCCTCTGCCGCCTTCGGCAAGCAGTCCGTAAACCCGGTTGACGGCGCTGACGATCTTTTCGGCATTGCCGAGGATGCGGATGTCGCCCGCCAGTTGTTCTTCTTCGTCGGCCTGCAGGGCGGCGGCGGCGATCTCCTTTGTCTGCCAGGCCAGCATGTCGAGGCGCTGGGCGCGTTCGCGCGAGTCGCTCTCGGTGCGGGCCAGGGCGGCGCCGAGTTCGTTCCAGGAGGCGTACAGGCGGCGGTAGCGTGCGAGCGTTTCCCGGCCGGCGGGCGGCAGAAAGGAATCGATCATCGCCAGATGGGCTTCGGGCCGCAGCAGGGCCTGGTGCTCGTGCTGGCCGTGGATGTCGACGAGGCCCTCGCCGATCTGGCGCAGCACGCCCACGGTGACATGGCAGCCGTTGGCGAGGATGGCCGTTTTGCCCTGCCGCGACAGGAACCGGCTGAGAATGAGGGTGGCGCCGTCGTCGAGGGGTATGTCCTGGTCGTCGAGGATAGCTTTGACGCCGGCGTTGGCGGCGATGTCGAACACGGCTTCGACCCGGAAGGATTCGCAGCCGCTGCGGATAGCCTCGCGGTCGGCGCGGCTGCCGAGCAGAGTGGTGAGGGCGTCGACGAGGATGGATTTGCCGGCGCCTGTCTCGCCGGTCAGCACGTTGAGGCCGCCGGCGAATTCCACGCCGGCCTGTTCGATGAGAGCGAAATTAGTGACGGTGAGCGACTTCAGCATCGCGAGTCCCCTCCCCTGCGCTACATCAGGGCCCGAAACCTTGCCAGCACTTCGCCCGTTGCTTCGGGCGGCTTGACAACGACGAAGATGGTGTCGTCGCCGCCGACCGTGCCGATGATCTCCGGCCAGCGGGTGCTGTCGACGGCGTAGGCCACGGCCTGGGCCAGGCCCGGCACCGTCCTGATGACGATGATGTTGAGGCTGTGGTCCATGGCGACGACCGAGTCCTGGAAGGACCGCTCCAGGCGGGACTGCGAAAACACGAGGTTCTGTTCCGGCGGGAAGGCGTAGCGGTAGCGGCCCCCGCCGGTGGGGACCTTGATGAGCATGAGTTCCTTTATGTCGCGCGATACGGTGGCCTGGGTGACTTCGATGCCTTTTTTCCGCAGCGCTTCCGCCAGTTCTTCCTGGGTCTCCACGGCCTGACTGTCGATGATCTCCTTGATGCGCGCGTGGCGGGATGCTTTCACGCCGTTTCCCTCCCTGTTCTGCCGATTATGTATAGGATGGGCGGCCGGTTCCGCTGGTTGAGCATCCGCCAGGCGGCGACGGCGAAGGCAGTCTGAGGGAGCTTGGCCAGGTATTCGGCTACCGCGGCGTTTTCCTCGCAGCCGGCCGGGTGGCCGTGATAGGCGACGACGGTGACGAGGCCCCCGGGCGCCAGCAGGCCGGTAAGGCAGCCGAGGGCGGCGACGGTGGAGGCGGCGCAGGTGGTGAAACCGTGGTCGCCGCCGGGGAGGTAGCCGAGGTTGAACATGGCCGCATCCACCGGACCGGAGACATAGTCGCCCAGCCGGCTGTGGCAGTCGGCGACCAGGCGGCATTTGCCGCCGAGGCCGTGTTCGGCCAGCAGCCGGGCGGTGTTGTCGAGGGCCGCCTGCTGCCGGTCGAAGGCCCAGACGACGGCATCTCCCGGGGTATTCGCCGCCAGGAAAAGGGTGTCGCGGCCGTTGCCGGCGGTGGCGTCCACCACCGTCCGGGCGGTTGCCAGCTTGTCCGCCAGCAGACGGTGGGCCATGGCGACGGCGTTAGCTATTGTCATTGATAGCGTCCCGCCACAGCTTGGTGCGCAGCGCCTGCGTATAGCTCCGCCCGCTGAGGCGGACGAAGCTCGCTCGGTAAGGAGAGCGCCTGACGACGACGATGTCGTCGGGGCGCAGGCTGTAGGCCATCTGGCCGTCCGTCGTCATGACGATGTCGTCGTGGGTGGCCTGCATGGTGACCTTGATCTCTTCCTTCTCGGAGACGATGAGGGAGCGGGCGTGCAGCGTGTGGGGGCAGATGGGCGTCAGGAGGATGACTTTGAGGTTGGGGTTGACGACCGGCCCGCCGGCCGACAGCGAGTAGCCGGTGGAGCCGGTGGGAGTGGCGACGATGATGCCGTCCGCCGGGTAACGGGCGGTCAGCTCGCCGTCGACGAACACCCTCAGCCTGAGGAGGCGCGAAAAGCCGCCTTTAGTGACCACGACCTCGTTGACGGCCGAGGATAGATGGATCTGCTGGTCGCCGCGCCGGACGACGGCTTCGAGCATCAGCCGTTCTTCGATGTCGTATTCGCCGCGGCTGAGTTTGTCGATGGCCCCGTTCAGGTCGGGCAGCTCCACTTCGGTGAGGAAGCCGAGCTGGCCCATGTTGACGCCGCAGACAGGGACGCCGGCCGGAGCGATCTCGCGGACGGCGCTGATGAGCGTCCCGTCGCCCCCCAGGGTTATGGCGAGGGTGATTTCCTCCTTGAGCGCCTCCTGTTCGCGGCCGAGGTCGGGGTAGTTCATCTCCCTGGCCGCCTCCACAGGCATGAGGACGGGAATGTTATTTTCCTTGCAGTGCCGGACAAGCCGGCCGAGCACGGCGCCGACGTTTTCTTTCTTGGTGTTCGGGAATATGCCGATGGTCAACAACGGGTCTCTCTCCCCATTCATCAGCCCAGGGCGGCGTGGGCGGCGGCCACCGTCGCCGCGACGGCCGCATCGTCTACGCCTTGCCCTGCGGCGGCAATTTGCAGATACAACAGGTATTCGATATTGCCTTCCGGTCCCTTGACCGGTGAATATGTAAGCCCGGCCGGGACGAACCCCGCCTCGCGGGCCGCCTCGAGCACGCGGCCGATGACTTCGCGGTGCACGCCGGCATCTTTCACGACGCCGCGCTTGCCGACCTTCTCACGGCCGGCCTCGAACTGCGGCTTGACGAGCGTCACCGCTTCGCCTTCCGGAGCAAGCAGCGTCCTGACGACCGGCAGCACTTTCGTAAGGGAGATGAAGGCTACGTCGACGGTCGCGAAGGCCAGCGGCTCGCCGATGTCAGCCGGCGTTACGGCGCGGATGTTGGTGCGCTCCATGTTGACCACCCGCGGGTCGGTCCTGAGCGACCAGGCTAATTGCCCGTAGCCGACGTCGATGGCATAGACCTTGGCGGCGCCGTTTTGCAGGGCGCAGTCGGTGAAGCCGCCGGTGGAGGCGCCGATGTCGGCGACCGTTTTGCCGGCGAGGTCGATGCCGAACACCTGCAATGCTTTGGCCAGCTTGAGGCCGCCACGGCTGACGTAGCCGATGTCGCGGCCGCTGACGGTTACGGCGGCCGTCGCTTCGACCGGCGTTCCCGCCTTGTCCGTCCTGCGGCCGTCGACGAAGACCTGTCCGGCCATTATCATGGCCTTGGCCCTCTCCCGGCTGGCCGCCAGCCCCAGCTGCACCAGCAGCGTGTCGAGGCGTTCCTTGGCCATCATTTTACCCCGAACCGCTGCATGAAGGACGCGACGACGGCGGCGATGCCTTCGCCGGTGAGGCCGTACCTGGCGAGGAGCTGGGGGCGCGTGCCGTGCTCGATGAATTTGTCGGGCAGGCCGATGCGGAAGATTTTTACCCAGTTGAGATTGGCGGCGTTGACGTATTCGAGGACGGCCGAGCCGAAGCCGCCGGCCAGCGCGTTGTCTTCGACGGTGACGATGACGCCCACATCCCGGGCCAGGCGGCGGATGAGGTTTTCGTCGAGGGGTTTGATGAAGCGGGCGTTGACGACGCCGGCCCGGATGCCGTTGCGCGCCAGCAGGTCGCTGGCCGCGAGGCACGGGTCGGCCATGACGCCCGCCGCCAGCAGGGCGACGTCCTTGCCGGCGCGCAGTTCTTCGCCCCTGCCGATCTCGATGGCGCGCAGTTGTTCGCCGGTGTCCGCGCCGAGGCCGCAGCCGCGCGGGTAGCGGATGGCTGCGGGGCCGTCGAGGTTGATGGCCGTATAAAGCATGTGGCGCAGTTCGTTTTCGTCCTTGGGGGCCATGATGGTGAGGCCGGGGATGCTGCGCAGGTAGGAACAGTCGAAGACCCCCTGGTGGGTAGGCCCGTCTTCGCCGACGATGCCGGCGCGGTCGATGGCGAACACGACCGGCAGCCTCTGCAGGCAGACGTCGTGGATGACCTGGTCGTAGGCCCGCTGCAAGAAGGTCGAGTAAATGGCGACGACCGGCTTCTTCCCCGCAGCAGCCAGGCCGGCGGCCATGGTGACGGCGTTGGGCTCGGCGATGCCGACGTCGAAGAAGCGCCCCGGGAAGCGGGCGGCGAACTGCTTGAGGCCCGTGCCTTCCGGCATGGCGGCGGTGATGGCGATGACGTCGGGGTCTTGTTCGGCGACCGCGATCATGGCATCGCCGAAGACGGCGGTGTATGAGGGCTTGTTGCCGTTCTTGACGATCTCGCCCGATTCGACGCGGAACGGGCCGACGCCGTGGAACTTGTCGGCGTTGCTCTCGGCCGGGCCGTAGCCCTTGCCTTTGCGGGTTATGACGTGGATGAGCACCGGTCCCGCCATGGGTTTGCTCTTCTGCAGCACGTCGATAAGCGCGGCGAGGTTGTGGCCGTCGATGGGGCCGATGTAGGTAAAGCCCAGTTCCTCGAAGAGCATCCCGGGCACAACGAGGTATTTGAGGCCGTCCTTCAGCCTCTCCACCGTGCTGGCTACCCGTTCGCCGATGGCGGGGATGCGTTTCAGGAGATACTCGACGTCCCGCTTCATCCGGTAGTAGGCCGGGTCGGTGCGCAGCTTGGAGAGATATTCCGACATCGCGCCGACATTGCGGTCGATGGACATTTCGTTGTCGTTGAGAATGACGGTCAGGTCCCTTTCCAGGTGGCCGGCGTAATTGAGGGCCTCGTAAGCCTGGCCGCCGGTGAGCGAGCCGTCGCCGATCACGGCCACGACCTTGTGTTTTTCCTTGTTGATGTCCCGCGCGAGGACGATGCCGAGGGCGGCGGAGATCGACGTGGAGGAATGGCCGACGCCGAAGGCGTCATGCTCGCTTTCCTCGCGCTTCGGGAAGCCGCTGATGCCGCCCAGCTGGCGGAGGGTGGCGAACCGTTGCCGCCGGCCAGTGAGAATCTTGTGGACGTAGGCCTGGTGGCCGACGTCCCAGACGATCCGGTCGCGCGGGCTGTCGAACACGCGGTGGAGGGCGATGGTGAGCTCGACCACGCCGAGATTGGGCGCCAGGTGGCCGCCGGTTTGCGAGACTGTATGTATAAGAAGCCCGCGGATTTCTCCGGCGAGCTTTTCCATTTGCGGCAGCGACAGCGTTCTCAGGTCTGCGGGGCTCTTGATCGTTTCCAGAATGCTTTCCAACTGGAAGACCTCTCTTTCCGACAAAAACGTATAATTACGCACGCCACTTTATTATTATAGCATAAAATGGCTGTCCGCCATCAGAAAAATCTGTTGAACAGATAGGCGACGACGAAGCCCAGCAGCGCGCCGGCGAGGACCTCCAGCGGCGTGTGGCCGAGCAGTTCCTTCAGCCGGTTGTCTTTGACGGTATGTTCGACCCGCATCTCGCGGACGAGTTTGTTGATCACCTTGGCCTGCTTGCCGGCGGCCCGCCGTACGCCGGCGGCGTCGTACATGACGATGCCGGCCAGCACGGAACTGACCGCGAACAGCGGCGAGGCGACGCCGTCGTGGAAGGCCACCGCCGACGTCAAGGCGACGACGAGCGAGGTGTGGGAACTGGGCATGCCGCCGGCGCCGACCAGCCGCTCGGCCCGGAACTCGCGATGCTTCCAGTAGGATGTGATTGTTTTCAGCACCTGGGCGCTAAACCAGGCGGTGAGGGCGGACATCAGCACGATGTTCCGCCCCACGGCGGCGATCAGTTCGGCCATAACACCACCTTAACTGTCTCGGGCGAGAAGATAGTCCACCAATTCCCGCAGCACTCCGGCCTCCGGTCCGAAGCCCTCGAGGGCGGCGAGGGCGGCGGCCACGGCGACGCCGGCCATCTGCCGGGCTTCAGCCAGCGAGTAGAGGGAAACGTACGTGGCTTTGCGGTTTTTCTCGTCGCTGCCGACCGGTTTGCCGATCTTGGCCGCGTCGCCGGCGACGTCGAGGATGTCGTCGGTGATCTGGAAGGCGAGGCCGAACTGCTCGGCGTACTCGGTCAGGGCGGCGAGCTTGGCGGCGGAAGCGCCGGCCAGCATGGCGCCGGCCCGGATGGCGGCCCGGAACAGCGCCCCCGTCTTGGCGCGGTGCATGTATTTGAGGGTGTCGCCGTCGATCTCCCGCCCGGCCGACTGCAGGTCGACCGCCTGACCGCCGACCATGCCGGCGGCGCCGGCGGCAGCGGCCACTTCGCGCACGACGGCCACGAGCGTGGCCGCCTCTACGTCCGGTTGGCCGAGCATGGCTTCGAACGCGGCCGTGAGCAGGCCGTCGCCGGCCAGAACGGCCATGCCGTCGCCGTAGACCTTGTGGTTGGTGAGCTTGCCCCGCCGGTAGTCGTCGTCGTCCATGGCCGGCAGGTCGTCGTGGATGAGCGAATAGGTGTGGATCATCTCCAGGCCACAGGCGACGTGGAGGTATTTTGCGCCGTCGCTCCCGGCGGCGTCGGCCGCCGCCATCAGCAGGATGGGGCGCAATCTCTTGCCGCCGGCAAATAAGCTGTAGCGCATCGCTTCGTAGATGACCGGCGGGTAGGCCGGCGCGAGCATTTCGTCGAGCGCCCGGTCGACGAGGGCGACCTGGCGGCGGCGGTATTCCTTCAGCATTTTTCCTCCTCCTGGATCTTGAGCGGGTATTCGGCGAGCTGGCCTTTTTCCTCGCGGATTATCTTGTCGACGGCCTGCTCGGCCGTGCTGAGCTTGACCAGGCAGACCTGCGACAGGCCGACCCCCTCGGCGAACTTGCCCAGGGCTTCCTCCAGCGGCAGCTCGCCCTTTTCCAATTCTTTCACGATCGTTTCTAATTTGCCTAGCGCGTCCTCAAAACATACGTCCTGCGCGCGGGCCTTTTTTGCCACTGTCGTATTCCTCCTCCGCCCAAATTACCTGCACATCCAGTCGGCCCTGTCCGAGCACGACCTCCAGGAACTGCCCGGCCTCGACCCCCGCCGCCCGGCGCACCACCCGGCCGTCGGGGGTGCGGGTGATGCTGTAGCCTCTGGCCAGCACGGCCAGCGGGTCGAGCATCGCCAGCTTTTCCGCCGCCACCCGGAAACGGTGCTGCCTGGCGGTCACCGTCGTCCGCAGGGCCTGTTCGAGGCGCTGGATATAAATGTCGACCGTCTGCCGCTTGACGGCGAACAGCAGCTCCGGCTTCGCGAACAGCCTGCTGGCCAGGCACTGGTCGAGGCGGCGGCGGCCGGCGGCCAGCAGGCCGCGGGCATGGGTCTCGAGCATGCCGCTCAGCGTCCGCACATACTTGTCCAGCTCGCGGACGTCGGGGACGACCAGCTCGGCCGCCTGCGACGGCGTGGCCGCCCGGCGGTCGGCGGCGAAATCGGCCAGCGTGTAGTCCGTCTGGTGGCCGACCGCCGACACCACCGGGATCGCCGAGGCGGCAATAGCCCGCACGACGGCCTCGTCGTTGAAGGCCCACAGCTCTTCCATACTGCCGCCGCCGCGGCCGACGATGATGACGTCGGTCTGCCGCAGGCGATTGAGCGTTTTGATCGCCTGGACGATCTGGCCCGGCGCTTCCGGTCCCTGGACTTGGACGGGGACGAGGATGAGCTGTACGCCGGGATGGCGGCGCTTGGCGACGGTGATGACGTCCCGCACCGCCGCGCCGGTCGGCGAGGTGACGATGCCCACGGCGCCGGGCAGCAGCGGCAGCGGCCGTTTGCGGTCGTCGTCGAACAGTCCCTCGGCCGCCAGCTTGTCCTTGAGCTGGGCGAAAGCCAGGCTGAGCTCGCCGACCCCCTCGGGGATGAGCTGATCGACGTACAGCTGGTACTGCCCGTCCCGCTCGAAGACCGAGATTTGCCCGCCGGCGACGACCTTCATGCCGTCCTTGGGCTCGAAGCGCACCAGCTGGGCCCGGCCGCGGAACATCACCGCCCGCAGCGTCGCCTCGCTGTCCTTGAGGGTGAAATAGCAGTGGCCGGAATAATGGCGCTTGAAGTTAGATATCTCGCCGCGGACCAGCACGTCCGCCAGCGTCCCGTCCTGGTCGAACAGCGCCCTGATGTAGCGGGTGACCGCCCCGACGCTCAGTATGTTCACACTCTCACCTGCCGGTTATTCTCACTAATATTAATGATACAATAGCGGTGCAAAAAAAAACAAGTCCGGGGCCGGCGATCAGAAGCGGCGGCCCCAGAAGCGCTGCACCAGCGCGCCGCTGACGGCGCCGACCGCGAACCAGAACAGCGAACCCGGCGGCACGAGATGCCCGAGGACCGCCCCGACCACCGCGCCGCCCAGAATGTACACCAACATCGCCGCCACCTCCGCCGCATGTTTTTATGTATCATATGCGCGGGCGGCGGCGGTGGTGCCGGCGGACAAGGCGAAGCAGGCCGCGCCGACGGCGTTGTCGCCGCTGTAACGGGGCGCGGGGCAGTAAAGGCGGGCGTGGTCGCCGAGGGCGGCGGTCACCCGGCGGCGGATGTAGCCGTTGGCCAGCACGCCGCCCACGAACAGGATGGCGCCGGCACCGGTGGCGGCGAGCGCCGCCCGGCACAGCCCGGCGAGCGAATCGGCCACGCAGGCCTGCACGCCGGCCGCGACCGCCGCCGGGGCCGCACCCCTGTCCAAAAGGCGCCGGGCCTGCGTTTCCGGCCCGGCGAAGCTGGTCCGGTCGCCCTTTACGGCAACGGGGATAGGCGCGGGCTCGGCCTCGCCGCCGCGGGCGAGTTCCTCCAAATGCGGGCCGGCGGGAAAAGGCAGTCCGAGGGCCACGCCGATGCGGTCGATGAACTGCCCGGCGGCGATATCGTCCGTGCCGCCGGCGATTGCCACCGTCAGACCGGCGGCGCCGCGCGCCACCAGAGCGACCTCAGTCGTGCCGCCCGAGGCGTGGACGGCCAGGAAACGCCCGTCGGCCGGCCCGCCCGCCGACCACGCGCCGGCGAGGATATGGCCCTCCTGGTGGCTGAGAGAAACAAAAGGCACGGCCTGTGCCGCGGCGATGACCCGGGCATAGCCTGCCCCTACCAGGAAAGCGGGCATATACGATTCCGGCCGCGGCCGGGGCTGCGTCGACGCGGCGACGGCGGAGAGAGCGAACGGCCCGCCGGCTTTGGCCACGGCGGCGGCGAACAGCTCCGGCAGGTGGCGGGTATGCTGGAAGACCATTTCGGCCTGGGCCAGTCCCCGTCCGCCCGGTTTTACGACCAACGGGCGGCGCTCGTCGGCCACCAGCCGCCCGTCCCCGTCCAGCAGCGCGACCGAAGTGGTGTAGCAGCTCGTGTCGAGGCCAAGAAACAGGCTCATGTCGTCCCCTTGTTCTTGACCAGCGAGCCGAGGATACCGTTGACGAAGCGGCCCGATTCCTCCGTGCCGAAGGTCTTCGCCAGTTCGACCGCCTCGTTGATGACGACGCCAGGGGTGAGCGGCTCGCTGCCGAACCGCATCTCGTAAACGGCGATGCGGGCGATGTTGCGGTCGACGCTGGCCATGCGGTCGAGCTTCCATTCCGTCGACAGGCCGCCGATGATCGCGTCGATGGCGGCGCGGTTGGCCGTCGCCCCGTCGACCAGCGTCCAGGCGTAATCGCGCGTTTTCACGTCCACGTCGCCCGCCTCGTCCAGCGCGGAGGCCAACGCCTGCTCGGGCTCGGTGGCGTTGAAATCCAGTTGATAGAGTGTTTGCAGGGCCATCTCCCTGGCCTTCCTGCGGCTCATGCTTCGTCCTCCGCTTCTTTACCTGTGGTAGCCCGGCGGTAATAGCTTGTCCAGAATGTCCATGATATCTTCTTTTTCGTCGATGCGTTTGCCGACCACGTAGCCGGCGATCACGCACAGCAGGACGAACAGCGTCTGAAAGAACCCGAAGGTGATGACGAGGACCCCCAGGATGAAGCCGATCGCCACGCCGACGATCTTGCCGCTGTGGTGCTGCCAGATTTCCTCGAGCAATTCGCGGTCCATGGCGTCCCTCCTACTCTACCCGGTGCTTGGATTTGAAGTCGTTGGCGATATTTTCGACCAGGATATGCATGTCGGTAAGTTCGACGCCGACGGTGTTCTTGACGTAATCGTTCACCCGCTGCTGGATCTCGGCGGTGACGGTGGGGATATTGCTTTCAGGACTGATGACGGCCTTGAGGCGCATCGTGAGGCCGGCGGGCGAGTGGCTGGCCACGACCTTGACGCCTCGCACGCCGCGCACGTGGCGGGCCGCCTTCTCGACGAGGTTTTCGATGGCGTCGAGGGAAATGTGGATGTCGCCCATCTCGTTGTGGTGGACGATGGCGCTGCCGTTGCGCCGCGACCGCAGGCCGGCCAGAAGGAGCCTGATGCTGACGAGCAGGAAGACGGCGGCCACCAGCCCGGCCTCCCACTGCCCGTAGATGAGGGAAATGCTTGTCCACACCTGCTCCAAAGAAATGAGGCGGAGGGAAATGAGGATGACGCCCAGCGACAAAAAGGCGAGCAGGAGCGTATAGATGGAAAGGATTATCCGGTCAAAAATCCCCATGGCTACTCCTTTCTAACGGACGCGGACATCTTCGTCCTTGGCTTCGGCGGCAAAGCCCACCCCTTGGACGTGGATGTTGACTTCGACGACCTCGAGGCCGGTCATGGATTCTATGGCCCGCTTGACATTTTCTTGCACCTGGAGGGCTACGTCGGGGATGCGCACGCCGTATTCGGCGATGATGAACAGGTCGACGGCCGCCTCCCGTTCGCCGACCTCGACTTTCACACCCTTGGACAGATTGCGCTTGCCGAGCATCTCGGCGATGCCGCCCACCAGGCCGCCGCTCATCCCGGCCACCCCGGGAACCTCGGTGGCCGCCATGCCGGCGACTATGCCCACGACCTCGTCGGCGATCCGAATCGAACCGACATCGTTATGTTCCGTTCTTTCCAGCCGTTTTTCCACAACGCCGCTCTCCCTTCTTCCCGATTACAACAAATATATTTTCATTTGCGACACTTTATAACTCTGCATTATTATACCAGACTTTTCCGCTTCTTAGCAAATAAAAAGGGCCGCTCCAAGCGGCCTATGGTTTTGCGCTGATCGTTATATCCTCCGGCTTCACGCCGCTCACCCGGCCGATCACGTCCGCGACCTGGATTACCTCCTCCCTGTTCAGCGCCTGGGTCTTGACCACCGCGCTCACCGAGTTGTCGCGCACGAAGACCAGCGCGTCGGCAAAGCCCCGCGCCTTGATGAGGTTCTCCATTTCCGACTCCCGCTGCTTTTCGAGCGCCAGTTTGAGCACCGCCTCCTGGGCTTTGACGCGGGCCTCCTCCGTTTTCGCGGTCCGCAGAACCTCCCGCAGCAGGTCGGACCGTTCGCTCCGCACCCGGTCACGCTCCAAGCGGTATTCGGTGAAGAAGTCGCTGACGGCCGGCGCGGCCAGCTCGGCTACCGGCCGGATGACCTGCATGGCGTTGGTGCGGTCGACCTTGGCGCTGCGGTATTCGCGGCCGTAGACGAACACGGCGGCGACCAGGGACAGGACGACGGCCGCACCTACGGCCACCTTCAGCAGGCGGCCCGCTTTCCTCAAAAGCAATATTCTCATCTTGGCTACCTCACTTTCGCAGCGGCAATACCGTGATTTTATAGGACGGGATGCCCAGGCCGGCCTCGACCGCCCTGGTCAGGTTGGCCTTGACGGCCGAGTCGGCAGCCCCTTCGGCGATGACCAGCACGCCCTTGACCGCCGGCTTCGCCTCGCGCACCGTCACCGGCCGGTCGGCGCCGTTGTCGCGGCTAAGCAGCACCTGCTCGCTCTCCTTGCTCTCGCTGGTCGTCCGTGTGCCGCCGCTGGTGTCGCGTTCCTGGATGGTGCGGCTCTCGCGGACGATATTCTTCGCGAACTCCTGGCTGGCGCCGCTCTCCAGCGTGATGTTCACCGCCACTCCGCCCGCCCCTTTTACCTGCGACAGCAGGTTGGCGAGCTTCGCTTCCAGCGCTTCCTCGTAACTGCGCGCCACGGCCGCCGGCTTGGCCGTCTCCGTCGGCGCCGCCTGCCGGGGCTGGGCCGGCGCGGCGTCGTACAGGCTGCCGGCCGCCAGGAGGGCTACGCCGACGAGGCCGAGCAGCAGCAGCCGTGGACTCAGGACGCCCTCGCCGACAAGTCTCGCCGGCCACAGCCGTTTCGCCGTGGCCATGAATTCTCCCATCGCACCCATCGCCGCCCTTCCTCCTCAATTCATCTTGATGACTTCGACCCGCGCCGCCGGCAGCTGATAGAGTTCGCCCACCGTGCGGGCGATCTTGTCGCGCAGCGCCGGCCTGAGCTCGGCCGTACGCGCCTCCCGTCCTTCGCCGACGGCTATTTTGGCCACCTTCCGGTCTTCGGCGGCCAGTCCGGGCTGGACATACACCGTGACCTTGTCGAGGGCGCCCGTCCGGCCGCCCTGGCCCTTCGCCACTTCCACCGCCACCCTGGCGTCGGCCACGCCGTCGACGGCGACGACGACGGCCCTGATCTGCCGGGCTAGGTCTTTTTTGTATAACGACACCGCCAATTGGTCACGTTCGTGGACCAGCGTTTCCGCCCCGCTCCGCACCCGGTCGGCGGCCGGGGCGCTCAGCCCGCCGAGCGCCGGTACTTCCGGCGTCAGGCGGCTCTGGAGGACGTCGACGACCGGCGTGAGGATGGCGAGCAGGATGAGGAGGCCCATGATGACGCGGACGAACCGCTGCATGCCGCTCGACGGCAGGAGGAGTTCGAGGAAGGAGGCGAACAGGACGATGAGCACGATGTTCTTGACCCAGTCGGTTATCGCGGCCAACACAATGCCTTCCCTCCCTACCGCAGCATCATCGTCATGCTGCCGACGCCGATAATCATCGTGATGGTGAGAAAAAACATCAGCGCCACCGCCAGCACGCCGCCGAAGACGAGCAGCAGCGTGTCGCCCATCTCGTTCAGGCACTTGGCCATCTTCTCGTCGCCCATCGGCTGGATGAGCGCCCCGGACATCTTTATGACGAAGATGAGCGCTCCCAGCTTGATGAGCGGCAGGGCGCAGATAGTGAGCACGGTGGCGATGCCGAACAGGCCGATGGCGTTCTTGAGCAGCAGCGAAGCGCCCATCACCATCTCGACCGTATCGGCGAACATTTTGCCGACCACCGGGACGAAGGTGGCGGTGGCGTATTTGGCGGTGCGCAGGGCAACCCCGTCGGCGACGCCGCCGGCCACTCCCTGGACGGTGACGACGCCGACGAAGACGACGAGCGTCAGCCCCAGGACGACCATGCCCCCCTGCCGGAAGAGGCCGCACAGGTTGCCGACCTGGTATTTTTCCGAGAGATAGTTGACGCATTGCAGCACGGCGGCGAGGAAAAAGAGCGGCAGCACGACGTCCTTGACGATCAGGCTGACCGTGCCGACGACGAACAGCATCAGAGGGGTGAACAACGCGGCGCTCGTCAGGGCGCCGACGCCGGCCAGCAGGGATATCAGAAGCGGCAGGAGCGCCTCCATGAAACCGACCATGTTGCCGACCGTGTCGCGGGCGACGGCCATGGCGTTGTAGAAGGCGGTGAGGGCGATGACCGCCAGGAAAATGTAGCAGATGCTGTAGGTGAGCATCGCCACCGCCGGGCGCTCGAACGAGCTCTGCAGGTTCTGGAGCAGGGCGCACAGCACGGCGAGGAAGAGCAGCTTGCCCATCAAGTGGGCGTTGGCGGCCAGCTCCTTGAACAGCCGCGCCGCCAGCGACCGTTTGATGCCCTCCCAGTCGAACGTGAACCCTCGGGCGGCGATGGTGCTGATGGTTTCGCCGCTCAGCAGGGGGATGTCTTCGTTCAGTTCCCGGTTGATCTTGCCGATGAAGCTGTTGACATCGTCGTAGGAGATGATGTCGGCCATTCCGGCCGCGGCCTCGTCGGGGGCGGCGGCGGCCGGCGGCGGGACGAAGAGCGTGAGGAAGACGAGCAGGAGCAGGCAGATTCTCATTGCAGCCACCTTCAGGGTATGAGTCGGACGATGGTTTCCAGGACCAGGGCGATGATCGGGATGGCCATGACCATGACGAGGATTTTGCCGGCGAATTCGATCTTGCCGGCCACGGCCCCTTCGCCGGCGTCGCGGCAGACCTGGGCGCCGAATTCGGTGATGTAGGCGATGCCGATTATCTTCAGGATAGTGTTGAGGTACATCTGGCTGATGCTGGCCTTGTCCGCCAGGTCGCGGAACAGGTTGAGCACGACCTCGATCTTGGCGAGGACGAGGAGGAAGATGACCGTCGCCAGGGTGATGCTGATCTGGACGGCTATTTCCGGTTTCTGGCTGCGGATTATCAGGATGAGGAGGGTGACGATGAACCCCAGGCCGACGATTTGGATGATCTCCATGGCCGCACCCTCAGTAGAGCTTGAAAACGGCCTGGACGGTGGTGAACAACTGGCCGAGGAGCTGCACGACCCACAGCAGCACGATGGTGAAGCCGGCCAAGGTGACGAGGCTGGCCATGTCCTCCTTGCCCGCCTGCTTGAGGGCGGTGTGGAAAACCGAGATCAATATGCCCACCCCCGCGATCTTGAACAACAGGTCGAGGTTCATCGCCCCTGCTCCTTTCTATACGAGGATTATCGCCACCGCCAGGCCGCCGCACACGCCGAGGTAGCGGTACATCTTCGCGTTCTGGTCCCGGTGGCGCAGCGCTTCCTGTTCAAGCCGCCGCAGTTGGTCGAGGACCATCGCCAGATACTTCTGCTGCTCGTCGCGGCCGGTCGTGCCCAGGTTGCTGCCGAGTTGCAGGATTATCTCCCGTTCGGCCCGTTCCCAGGCCAGCCGCCGGCCGCCGGACGCCAGCGCCTCTTCCAGCGCCTCCCGCGGCGAAAGCAGGCCGCGGTCGGCGAGGATGGCCGCCGCCTGGCGCAGGAAGGTGCCCACCGGGCCGCTCAGGCCGCTGGCGGCGCGGGTCAGCGCCTCGGCCAGCGGCAGGGTGGCGTAGCTGACGTAGGCGGCGAAGGCGGCCAGGCCGGCGATGAGCTGGCTTATCTGGCGAGGCCGCTCGCTGCAGCGCGCCGCCATGCTAAACCCCAGGCCGGTGCCGGCGAGGACGACCAGGACGCAGCCAATTAGCTTCAACCCCATGCTCTCACTCCCTTGGTGCGCGGATAGAGGATCTCGCCGCCGCCGGCGGTGATTTCTTTTACCGTGCCGGCGGCCGGCGTATCGGTCAGGACTACGTAACGCTCGAAGACGCGTTCGGCGACCAGGGCGCCGATATGCGGCCGGGCGGCAATGTCGGCTGCATCGCGGCCGTGGGCGCTGGCCACCACGGCGACGCCGGCGTGGCGCGCCTCGCGCACCGCCATGGCGTCGGCCTCGCGGCCCAGTTCGTCGGTGACGATCGCCTGGGGCGCCATCGAGCGGATAAGCATCAGCATCCCCACCGCCTTGGGGCAGCCGTCGAGGACATCGGCCCGCGGCCCGAGGTCGGCGGTCGGTACGCCATCCTGGCAGGCGGCCAGTTCGGAGCGCTCGTCGACCACCCCCACCTGCACGCCGGCGAAGCCCAGGCCGGCGATGCCGCCGCTGAGCTGCCGCGCCAGGTCGCGCAGCACGGTGGTCTTGCCGCAGCGGGGCGGCGAGATGACGAGGGTGCTCAATACCTGGCGGGGTGCGGCCACGACGTAGGGTGCGACCGCGTCGGCGGCGCCGTTTATCTCCCTGGCCAGGCGGATGTTGAGGGCGGCGATGTTTTTGAGGGTTTTGAGCTCGCCGCCGGCCATGACCGCCTGCCCGGCGAGGCCGATGCGGTGGCCGCCCGCCACCGTGATGAACCCCTGCCGCAGTTCTTCCTCGAAGGCATACAGGGAGTTGCGGCTGACAAGCTGGAGCGTTTTGGCCACATCCGCGCCGCTGGCGATATAGGCGGCCGCCGGCTGGGACGGCCGGCCCGTACTATCGAGAAAAACATCGCCGCCGCCGGTTACGAGCGACAGCGGCTGGCCGGTCCGCAGGCGTATTTCGGCCGCCCGGGCGAGCAGCGCGGACGGCGCGGCCCGCAGGATGCCGGCCACCGCGGGGGCCAGCAGCGGGTAAAGGGTTTGCGCGAGAACGGCACCGTGGGGCATAGCGTTTGTCCCGCCTTTCTTTACATAGATATGGACAGGAAAAAGTGTTTATGCCAGAAAAGCAAAAAATCCCGGACAACCGGGATTTTTTAGTCTATCAGGATGGGGAGCTATGGCGCTATACGCCGGGGTGGGTGCTGCGGCGGAGCACGATCTCCGTTTCCCCTTCGGCGTCGGCGAAATCGAGGGTATTGTCGTATACGACCTCGCCGCAGTTGGGGCAGGTAACTTCGACGACGTCGTCCTCCTCGAGGAGGTCGGATTCGAAGGCCACCGTTTCGTGGCAGCCGGGGCATTCGATCTCGACCGTCTCGATATCCTCGACATCCTCGTAGACTTCCTCTTCGAGGTCGGTCAGGTCTTCGTCGATGGTCTCCACGTAGTTTTCCAGGTCGTCCTGCCCGGAGTGCAGGCAGGAGATTTCCTCAGCCATATCTTGCAGCACATCGACCATGTTGAGCAACAGTTTGCCTTCCGACGACTGGCCGCTGACGTTCAGTCCCTTGGTAAGCCCTTGCAGATAGGCCACTTTTTCCTTGATATTGCCCATGATTACCCCCCTTTTTAACCGTTATGCATCGGTGCTGGTGGTAGTATTACCACAACAGGCCGAAAACATAACAGCAAGGAAGGATGCGGCTAAGCGCGTTCGATGTAATCGCCTGTCCGGGTGTCGATGCGCAGCACGTCGCCGGTGTTGATGAACAGCGGCACCTTGACGATGTAGCCGGTTTCAAGCTTGGCCGGCTTGGTGCCGCCGGTAGCCGTGTCGCCGCGGATGCCGGGGTCGGTTTCGACGACTTCGAGCTCGACCGAGTTGGGCAGGTCGATGCCGATGACGGTGCCCTGGAAGAAGAGCACGCCGATGTTCATGTTTTCCTTGAGGAACTTCATCGCGTCGCCCAGTTGGTCGTTGCTGAGGGTAATCTGCTCGTACGTTTCGGTGTCCATGAAGTTGTACGCGCCGTCGCCTTCGTAAAGGTACTGCATCTCGCGGCGGTCGAGGTGGGCGCGGGGCACTTTTTCGCCGGCGTTGAAGGTGCGCTCGACGACGGCGCCCGTTTTGGCGTTTTTGAGCTTGGTGCGCACGAAGGCCGAGCCCTTGCCGGGTTTGACGTGCTGGAAATCGACCACCTGCCATACGCCGCCGTCAAGCTCGATGGTTACGCCGGTACGGAAATCGTTGCTTGAAATCATTGCATACCCTCCAATATTCTAATCTAACTGGATGAGTTCCTTGCTGCTCGCCGTGAGTATCCGAACCCCGTCGGCGGTCACGACCACCGTATCTTCGATGCGCACCCCGCCCCAGTCGGGCAGGTATACGCCGGGCTCCACGGTCACCGTCATGTTGGGCGCCAGCACCTCGTCGCCGGACGGCGACAGGCGCGGCTCCTCGTGGATGGCCAGCCCGACGCCGTGGCCGAGGCCGTGGCCGAAATAGTCGCCATAGCCGGCGCCGGCGATGACCTGCCTGGCGGCCTCGTCGACCTCGCGGCCCGTCCTGCCGGCCGCGACCGCCTCGAGGCCGGCGCGCTGGGCGGCCTGCACCAGCGAATATATCTCGCGCTGGCGCGCCGTGGCCTTGCCGGCGACGACCGTGCGGGTGATGTCCGAGTGGTAGCCGTCGTAGACCGCGCCGAAATCCATGGTGACGAAATCGCCGGCGGCGATCAGCCGGTCGCCGGCCCGCCCGTGGGGCAGGGCCGAACGCGGCCCGGAGGCGACGATTATGTCGAAGGCGGCCTTTTCCGCCCCGTTTTTCCGCATGAAGAATTCCAGTTCGAGGGCGATGTCGCGTTCGCTCACCCCCGGTTTGATGAACGACAGGATGTGGCCGAAGGCCTGGTCGGCCAGCCGCACCGCCACGCCGAGGGCGGCCAGCTCGGCTTCGTCCTTCACCATCCGCAACCTGTCCAGGTGCAGGGGGGCAAGGTCGCCGATGGCGGCGCTCATCTTCTGGTGCGTTTCCCAGGTGGCGAAATCGCTTTCGAAGCCGATCCTGCCGCCGCCGGCGGTCTTTACCTCCGCCGCCAGCGTTTCGTACATATCGCTGCCGTGGCGGACGACGGTGAAAGCGGGCGCCTCCTGGTCGGCCTGCTCGGTATAACGGAAGTCGGTAATCAGCCTGGCCCGGTCGGCGCTGACCAGCAGCAGGCCGGACGAGCCGGTGAAACCGCTGAAGTAGCGGCGATTTTCCGGTTTGGCGACGATGACGGCGGCCAGATCATGGCCGGCGATGAGGGCGCGCAGGGCGCCGAGGCGTACGGTCATTGTTTTCCTCCGCCGCCGATTGCGGCGACCGCTTCGAGGGCGAACAGGTAGCCGAGCGGCCCCAGGCCGCTGATCTGCCCTTTCGTCACCGGGGCGACGACCGAGTGGTGGCGGAACTCCTCCCGGCTGTAGATATTGGAAAGATGAACCTCGATGACCGGCACCGGCACGGCGGCGACGGCGTCGCGCACGGCGATGCTGTAATGGCTGAAGGCGGCGGGATTGATGACGATCCCGGCGTAACCGCTGAGAGTCTTTTGGATGGCCTCGACCATTTCGCCCTCGTGGTTGGTCTGGACGATCTCCAGGTCGAGCCCGAGGGCGATGGCTTTCTTCAACAAGAGGGCGTCGATGTCTTCCAGGGTCATCGTGCCGTAGACGTTCGTTTCCCGCCGGCCGAGAAGGTTGAGGTTGGGCCCGTGGATGACGAGCACCCGCGGTCTGGCGTTATTCATGCATGATCCTCCCCCGGCTGTGATATTAACTTATATATTTTACCACAATTATCCTGGCTTGCCTAGCGCGCTGCCCCATCTCCGTCAGGCGCCGCTGATCGTTATTTTGCCGATCCGCAGCGTCGGCGCCCCCTGGGAACCGAAGAAGCGCAGGTCGTCGCCGACGGCGTCCACCTCGCCGAGGATGTCGAGGATGTTGCCGGCGATGGCCACGCCCCGCACCGGTTGGGTGAATTCGCCGTCCTTTATCCATACGCCGGTCACGCCGACGGAGAATTCGCCGGAGATCGGGTTGGCGGTGTGCATGCCCATGACGCTTGTGACGTAAAGTCCGTCCCGCACGCCGGCGATCAAGGCGTCGCGGGGCGTTTCGCCCGCGGCGAGGAAGATGTTGGTGGCGCCGACTTCCGGCATGCTCCTGAACGACGGGCGCACCCCGTTGCCGGTGCTGGCCGCGCCGCCGCGGCTGGCGGTGTAAGTGTTGTACAGGAAACCATTCAGCACCCCGCCGCCGATCAGCTCGGTCCGCCGGGTCGCCACCCCCTCCCCGTCGACCGGGGCGGTGGCGATGCCGCCGTCGAGGCGGCCGTCGTCGATGAGCGACAGCAGCGGCGAGGCGACCTTGCGGCCGACCTTGTCGGCGAACAGCGAACGCCCCTTCTGCACGGCGTCGGCGCCCAGGGCGGGGATGAGCACGGATAAAAAATTCGTGGCCACGTACGGGGGCAGCACGACCGCGGCCTTGACGGTGCCGGTCTCCTTCGCGCCCAAGAGGAGGCAAGCCTCGCGGGCGGCCTCGCGGCCCACGTCGCCGGCGTCGAGGGCGGCCAGATCACGGGCATAGCCGAGCCCCATGCCCGCCTGCACGTCGCCGTCCTCCTCGGCCAGCACCACCCCGTACAGGCCGCAGTAGCCGGCGCGGTAGGCAACCGCCAGGCCGTGAGAGTTGGCGAGGGCCACGCCGTATTCGGCGTCCTCGTACACGCACCGCTCCGTCCGTTTCACCCGGGCGTCGGCGCCGCGGGCGGCCGCTTCGACGGCTTTGGCGAGGGCGATCTTGTCTTCGACCGGCGCGGCGGCGATCGCCGGGTCGAGCAGCTTGAGGCGGGGCAGCTCGCCGGCGGGGGGCGGCAGGAGGTTGTGGCGGTCGGGGAAGGTGCCGGCGCTGTTGGCGATGGCCTGGCCGACAATGGCCGCGAGCGACGGGACGGCGATGTCGGTGGCGAAGGCGAAGCCCACGCGGCCGTCGGCGGTTACGACCCGCACCCCCACGCCGGTGTCGTTGGCGAACTTCAGGGTCTCCACAGCCTGGTCGGCCACTTCGACGAGCAGCGACCGGGAGTCGATGATATAGGCCTCGGCGGCGTGCGCGCCCCGCTTTCCGGCCTCGCGTACGGCGTGGTGCGCCAGTTCAAGATAGTCCACGGGCAACCTCCGCTGTTCATATTATCCGCGCCATGCCCGGCGTCATGCACGGTCAGCCGCCGGCCAGCACGCGGGCGACGACCTCGCGGAAGATAGGGGCGGCGACATCGCTGCCGGACATACCGTCTTCTACCAATACTACCACGACATACTGCGGATTATCAAGAGGGGCGTAGCCGGCGAACCAGGCATGGTTGACGCTCCGGCCCGCGGGGCCCGAACGCCCGGTCTCCGCCGTGCCGGTCTTGCCGGCCGCGCCGGGGCCCTCGACATATGCCTCCTGGCCGGTGCCGAAGCGGGTCACGGCCTGCATCATCGCCCGCATCTGGCCGGCCGTCCGCCGCGAGAGCACGCGCCGGCCGCGCGAGGCGGGGAAGCTTTTGACCACCGTCCCGTCGGTGGCGGTGAGGCGGCTGACGATGTACGGATCGACCGCAATGCCGTCGTTGACGATGGTGGCGACCAGGCAGGCGATCTGCAGCGGGGTGGCCTCCAGCGTCCCCTGGCCGATCGACAGGTTGGCGAGGTCGCCGGGATAAACGCTGTCCGGGTCGGGCAGGTTGCCGTCCGCCTCGCCGTCGAACCCCAGACCGGTCTTGCGGCCGAAGCCCAGCTTGCCGGCGTAGGCGACGAGCTTGGCCGCCCCCAGCTTCGTCCCCACCTGAATGAACACCGGGTTGCTGGAATACGCCATCGCCTCGGCGAACGAGATCTCGCCCCGCCCGCCCTTCTCGTAATCCCAGCCCTTGAACCTCAGCCCGTTGACGTCGATATAGCCGGGGTCGTAGAAAGTGTCGGTCGGCCTGACGGCATGCTCCTCCAGAGCAGCGGCCGCCACCGCCAGCTTGAACACCGACCCCGGCTGATAGGCGACGACGGCGCGGTTCAGCAGCGGCGCCGCGTCCCTCCCCAGGTACCGGTCGAGGTTGTTGGCGTCGAACCCCGGCCGGGACGCCATCGCCAGTATTTCGCCGGTCGCCGGCTGCATGACGACGACCGCGCCCTTGTTGACGTACTGGTCCATGACATTCTCGACGATCTTCTGCACGCGGCTGTCGAGCGTCAGGACGACGTGGCTGGGACCACTGCTGTCCGCCAGGCGCAGCCGCTTGTAGCCCAGGCCGGGGATTATGCGCTGGCCGGCGTCGACCAGCGCGGCGAGATAAGTAGGCTGGCTGCCGCGGAGGACATCGTCGTACATGCCCTCGATGCCGCTGACGCCGCGGTTGTCGGCGGCGTTGATGTAGCCGACGGTATGGGCGGCCAGCGAACTGTAGCCGTAGCGCACCCGCTCGGCCACGGCCATCACCCCGGGGATGCGGCGGGCATTGATCCGCTGTGCGCTCGCCGCGTCCATGTCGGTCTTCAGCATGAACGGCCGCTCTTCCCGGCCGATGCGGGCGGCGATCCGCGCCGCGTCCAGCCCGGTGAGCCCGGCCAGCTCGGCGGCCGCGCGCCGCGCATCGGCTATCTGGGCCGGAAACACGGCCAGGCTGAAATGCTGGGCGGTATTGGTGAACGGCACGCCGCCGCGGTCGAGAATCTCGCCCCGGTCCACCTCCACCGGCACCTCCTGCACCCGGCCGCCGAGACTGAGCAGGGCCAGGTGCGGCCCGGCGACGAGCTGCAGGTAGACGATCCGGCCGCCAAGCAGGGCGCACAGGGCGGCGAACAGCAGCGCCAGGCGGTAGATTCGCCTTTGGGCAGTTAACATGCGGCACCTCGCACAATGTTTACCCTTAGTTTCTCCATTTATTGCCTGCCGCATGCGGCGGACTGGCAGGGCCGCCAAAAATGCAACCCCCCGGCCTACTGCCGGGGGGCGGTGATGGATAGCTTATTCGGGCCTGTCGAGAAATTCGAGCGTCACCGGCAGCCGCGCCAGGATGGCCCGCACGTCGGCCGCCGTATCGGCCGTCGCCCTTACCGCCAGGACGCCGCTCGCCTTGTCGACCGTCGTGACCACGCCTAGGTATTCGTAGCCCTCCATGATGCGGTTGACGTAGTTGACGTCGCGGGGGGCGACGCGGACGAAAACGGTCGCCGCGTCAAACATCGCCCGTCACCCGCCGCCGCAGCATGGCCAGCTCGCCAACCGGCCGCGCCAGCGGTATATGGACGAGCTGCTGGGGATGGGGAGCGGCCGCGATCGGCTGCCCGGCGGCATCGTACATGGCGGCGATGGTCTGGCGGAAGTTCGCGCCCTGCGGCTGGAGCACCTCGATCTCCTCGCCGACCTTCATATTGTTGCGCTGCTCGACCAGCGCCCGGCCAGTGGCCGCATCGTATCCCCGGACAAGGCCCACGAAATCGTGGCTCTGGCTGTAGGTGGCCCCGTCGTAGACCTGGTCCCCGCGGCCCGTCCGGCCGAAAGCGAAGCCGTTCGTGTAGGAGCGGTGGGAGACCTTGGCCAGCTCGTCCCGCCATTCGTCGCGGACGGCGAACTCCCCCGGGGCGGCGGCGTACGCGTCCAGCGCCTCTCGGTACACCCTGACGACGGTAGCGACGTAGTGGACGCTTTTCATGCGGCCCTCGATCTTGAGGCTGTCGAGCCCGCTGGCGGCCAGCTCCGGGATATGGGGCAGCAGGCAGAGGTCGCGGGAATTGAAGATATAGCTGCCGCGCCCGTCCTCCTGGAGCGGCAGGTACTGGCCGGGCCGCGTCTCCTCCACGACGTGCCAGCGCCAGCGGCAGGCCTGCGCGCACTCGCCCCGGTTAGCGTCGCGGCCGGCCAGGTAATTGCTCAGCAGGCAGCGCCCGGAATACGAGATGCACATCGCGCCGTGGACGAAGGCCTCCAGCTCGACGGCCGTCTTCGCCCGGACGAGGCGGATGTCGGCCAGCGACAGCTCGCGGGCCAGCACCACCCGGCTGACGCCCAGCTCCTGCCAGAACAGCGCCGCCGACCAGTTGGTCGTGTTGGCCTGGGTGCTGACATGGAGGGGCAGCTCCGGGGCGACCTGGCGGGCGATGCGGTAGACGCCGGGATCGGAAATGATGGCCGCGTCGGCGCCGCAGTCGCGCAGCAGGGCGAGATAGGCCGGCAGCGCCGCCAGGTCGTCGTTGTGCGGGAATACGTTGACCGTGACGTACGCCTTGCGGCCGGCGGCATGGGCGGCGGCGACGGCGGCCGGTATCTCCTCGTCGCTGAAATTGTCGGCATAGGCGCGCAGCCCGAAATTCCTGCCGCCGAAGTAGACGGCGTCGGCGCCATAGGCAACGGCAACCCGGAGTTTCTCCAGGTTGCCGGCGGGTGCGAGAAGCTCGGGAATCTTCATGGTATCGTGTCGTCTCCCTGACGGCGGGAATGGCAATGCCAGTCCGGCTAATTGCTGACCTGGTCGATGGCGGCGAGGTGCTCCTCGTAAGTCCGGCTGAAGACGTGGCTGCCGTCCTTGCCGGCCACGAAATACAGGTAGTCGGTGGCGGCGGGATACAGCACCGCCTGGATGGCGGCCAGCCCCGGGCTGGCGATGGGGCCGGGCGGCAGGCCCATGTTCCGGTAAGTGTTGTAGGGCGACGGCAGTTCGGTGTCCTGCACGGTCAGCTCCGGTTTGGCGTAGCCGAGGATATACTGGATGGTGGCGCACGACTGCAGGGGCATCTCCTGCTTGAGCCGGCCGAGGAATACGCCGGCGATCACCGGCCGTTCCTTGGCCTGCTGGGCTTCCTTTTCGACCAGGGAGGCCAGGATGACCACCTGGCGCACCGACAAGCCGAGCTCGGCGGCCCGCGACCGCATCGCCGGCGTGAATTGCCGGTCGAACTGGGCGGCCATCATTTTGAAAATCTGTTCCTCGCCCGTGCCGGACGATATCCGGTAAGTGTCGGGGAACAGGAAGCCTTCCGACTTGTATTTGACGTTGGCGGCGGGATTTATATAATCGTACGGCACGGCGCCGGCGGCGTAGGCCTTGAATTTGGCCGCCGGGACGATATTCTGGCTTTCCAGGAGGGCGGCAATCTGGTCGATGGTGAACCCTTCGGGAATGGTAAACTGCCGATAGCCCGTCTCGCCGCGCACCAGCTTGCCGACGATCTCCCTCGCGGTCATCGCCTTGCTGAAAACGTACTCGCCCGCCTGCAGCTTGCCCCCGGCTCCCTCGATAGACACGACGGCCCGGAACAGCGCCGCGCTCCTGAGCAGCCCCTTGCTGTCCAGCAGTTCGCCGATGGCCTTGGTGGTCATGCCCGGCGGGATGACGACGACCACCGTGTCGCCGGCAGCGGCGGCGTTGACCGGCAGGGCCAGGCTGTATACGGTGCTGCCGGTGAGCGCCGCTACTATTGCCGCGATAATCAGCGGCACCAGCCATTTATTTTTCTGCTTGTCCCATGGCAGCATTTTATCACCTCACTCGGTAGAATATATTATACACACTGGGACAAAAAAAATGAAGCCCCCAAGGCTTCATCCAGTTTTTAGACAAATCGGACCGGTGAGAAAGGTCCAGATGCACGTTCTGGCTACACGGGCCTTGTCAGCGCAAAATGCCAGTCTGGGCTATTCTTCGTCGTCCTCTTCCGTCAGCAGTTCCTCATAGGCCTTGCGGACTTCGTCGAACTCTTCGTCGGTGGGATCGACGTAGACTTCTTCGCCATTTTCGTCAATATCGATGCGCGCGATGTACACATCGGTCTCTTCTTCTTCGCAGCCGCATTCGCAGCCTTCTTCTTCATCTTCGTCGATGTCGATCGGCACGAGGATGGCGAACTTCTTGTCGCCCACCGGGATAATTACTTCCTCGTGATAGTAATATTCGTTGCCTTCCTCGTCGGTCATCACGACGACGGGTTCTTCTTCCACTTCCATATCGTCCTTTTCGTAATCGGCCATGTCGTCACCTCTTTTTTGTACGTCACTGTAATTGTAGCCTAGAAGAAATAGCCCTGTCAAGGAAGTTTCTGGGCCGGCAGACTGTCCAGATACCCCTGGAGAATGAACACGGCCGCCATCTTGTCGATCACCTCGCGGCGGCGCCGGCGGCTGACGTCGGCTTCGAGCAGCGTCCTTTCGGCGGCCACCGTCGACAACCGCTCGTCCCACAGTTTGACGGCCTGCGCCGGAAAGGCGGCGGCCACCTCGGCGGCGAAACGCTGCACGGCTTCGCCTCGCGGACCGATCGTGCCGTTCATGTTTTTCGGCAGGCCGATGAGGATGGTGGCGACGCCGTAGGCGGCGACAATCTCCGCCAGGCGCCGGAAATCGGCGGCCGGCGAGGTGCGGCGGATGGTCTCCACTCCCTGGGCGGTCAGGCCCAGCTCGTCGCTCACCGCCACGCCGATGGTTTTGTCGCCCACGTCAAGAGCTAGTATACGCATATCGACTCCTGATTATCATATTATCTTCAAACAAAACTCCGGGCATTCCGCCCCGCAATACCCGCAACACAGGCATTTCGCGGCGTCGACGACGGCCCGTCCGTCCCGGACGCGCAGGGCGCCGGCCGGGCACCTGGCCGCGCAGCGCCCGCAGCCTACGCACCAGTCCTCGACAAGCAGGCGCCGCGTGCGCTTTCCCAGGCGGGCGGCGAGGGCCGTATCGGGCGCCGCGCCGCTGAACAGGGTGCAGTTGTAGGCCACTTCGTCCGGCGACTGCATGCCGACGGCCACGGCGCTGACGCCGGCGGCGGCGAGCACCCAGGAAAGCGCGGCCGCGGCATCGCCGATAAGGTGGCCGCCGGCCAGCGCCTTCATGGTATATATGCCCTTGCCGGCCGCCGCGGCCGCGGTTATGGCGGCCGCCATCTCGGCGGCCGTGCCGTCCATGATGCCGATGCCGTGCATATTGAACAAAGGATGAATGACGTCGATGTCCGCCATCTCGGCCGCCGCCCGTACCACCTCGACGGTGTGGGTGGAGACTCCGGCGGCCCGGATGAGGCCCTGCCGTTTGGCGTCGCCGAGAAAGGCGAGGGCGTCGGCATGGCCGGCCAGCGTCAGGCGGCTGGGCTGCTCGTGGAGCATGAAAATATCGATGTAGTCGCGGCCGATGGCCCGGCAGGCGTCCTCCACGCTGCGGCGCATGGCGGCGGACGTGTAGGCGTAGGATTTCGAGGCCACGACCACCTCCGCGCCCCGGCAGGCAGTCTTGATATACGGGTAGGTACCGTACATTTCGGCGGTATCAATAAAATTAACCCCTGCATCGAGGGCCGCCCGGATAACGGCGGCACCGTCCTGCAGAGGCAATCTGGCTTGCAGCGGTCCGATCGTGAGGGCCCCGAAACAGAGGCGCGACACCTTAAGACCCGTGTTGCCGAGGCTGCGGTATTCCATCTACTTCTTTTCCAGGTAGGACTTGACCAGCTCTTCCAGAAGTTCGTCCCGCTCCAGCTTGCGGATCAGCGTGCGGGCGCTCTTATAGCTCGTGATGTACGTCGGGTCTCCCGACAGAAGGTATCCTACCAACTGGTTGATCGGATTGTAGCCTTTTTCCTTCAGCGCCTCGTAGACGGTGTTGATGACGACGGCGGCATTGCTCTCCTCGCTGTCGACCTTGAACATCATAGTCTGTTCCGACGGATTGGCCATGGGACACCCTCCTCCCCTGTATTATTCCCTGTCTTATACCATTATATTCTACCCTGGCTATTTATTTCCTGTCGCCGGAAAAATAAATCGCGGGGCGGGCTACAGGCCCGCCCCGCCGCATTACTTCTTCTGCTGGTTCGCGATGGCCTCTTCGGCCGCTTTCAGCGCTTCTTCCGCCTTGGCGGGCAGTTTGCCGCCGGCCTGGGCCATATCCGGCCGGCCGCCGCCGCCGCCGCCGGCGACCGCCGCCGCCGCCTTGACGATATTGCCGGCGTGCGCGCCGAGGCTCACGGCCTGCGGGGTGGCGGTAGCCACGAAGTTTACCTTGTCGGCCTGTACGGCGGCAAGGACGATAACCCCCGCCTTGCCGGCCAGCCGGTCGCGGAGCATATCGGCCAGGCTGCGCAGGTCGGCGAGGTCGGGGATGGCGACCTGGGCGCTGATGACGTGACAGCCGCCGATCTGCTTGGCGTTCTCGGCCAGGCGCTGGACCTCGCCCTTCGCCTTATCGGCGTTGGCCCTGGCCAGCTCGCGCTCGACCTCCCTGATCTCGGCCGTCAGGGCTTCCACCTTGCCGGCGAGCTCCTCCGGCCGGGTTTTGAGGATCGCCGCCGCGGCGACGAGAATCTTTTCCCGGCTGTTGACGTATTCGACGGCCCCGCTGCCGGTGACCGCCTCGATGCGCCGCAGGCCGGAGCCCACGCTCGCTTCGCTGACGATCTTGAACAGGCCGATCTCGGCCGTGCTGCCGACATGGCTGCCGCCGCACAGTTCCTTGCTGAAATCGCCGGCGACGACGACCCGCACCTTGCGGCCGTACTTTTCGCCGAACAGCGCCACCGCGCCCATCTCTTTAGCGACATCCTGGGTGGTTTCGAGAACGGCCAACGGGATGTTGTCGAGGATGGCCTGGTTGACGAGCTGCTCGACTTCGGCCAGCTCGGCGTCGCTTACGGGAGCGAAGTGGGTGAAATCGAAGCGCAGCCGGTCGGGGCCGACGAGCGAGCCGGCCTGGTTGACGTGGCTGCCGACGACCTGTTTGAGGGCGGCGTGGAGGAGATGGGTGGCGGTATGGTTGCGGGCCGTGGCCTTGTGGCGGGGTATTTCGACCGCAATCTTGACGGTGTCGCCCGTCTTCAGCGCTCCCTCCGCGACATAGCCGACATGGTAGACGGTGCCGTCGGGAAGCTTGCGGGCCGTGCCGACCTGCATCCTGCCGAGCGGCCCGGCGATGACGCCGGCGTCGCCGATCTGGCCGCCGCTTTCGGCGTAAAAGGGCGTAACGCTGAGGACGACCGCCGCTTCGTCGCCGTCGCTGGCTTCGGGGACGACCTGGCCGTCCTTGAGGATGACGACGATTTGGGCGGTGTCGGCGCAGGGATCCTGGGTAAGCGGCTCGGTGATGACGCCGGCGAGGTCGGGCAGGTCGATGCGCTCGTTCTCGCTGCGGGCGGCGCGGGCGCGCTCCCGCTGCTCGCCCATGGCGGCATCGAAGGCGGCCTTGTCCATGGTCATGCCGTTCTCGGCCAAAATCTCGTCGGTGAGTTCCCAGGGGAAACCATAAGTGTCATACAGGCGGAAGGCGGCGTTGCCGTCGAGCATCGTACCGCCGGCGGCCTTGATTTCCTCGATGTGTTTGGTGAGCAGGTCGAGGCCCTGGAGGAGGGTGGCGCTGAAGCGCTCTTCCTCCATCTGGACGACCTTCCTGATATAGGCCCGTTTTTCGCCGATGTCGGGGAACGGTTCGGCGAAGATTCCGGCCACCACATCGACGATATCGGTCAGAAAAGGCTTATCCACCCCCATCAGCCGCCCGTGGCGGACGGCGCGGCGGAGGATGCGGCGCAGCACGTAGCCCCGGCCCTCGTTGGCCGGCAGGATACCGTCGCCGATCATGACGACCAGGCTGCGGCCGTGGTCGGCGATGACCTTGAGCGAGACGTCGGTGGCCTCGGCGGCGCCGTATTTGACGCCGGCCACCTTTTCCATGTGGGCAATGATCGGGAAAAGCAGGTCGGTCTCGAAGTTGGACTTCTTGTTCTGCAGCACGGACGCGATCCGCTCCAGGCCCGCGCCGGTGTCGATGTTCTTCTTGGCGAGCGGCGTGTAGTTGCCGGCTTCGTCGCGGTCGAACTGGGTAAAGACGAGATTCCAGATTTCCAGGTAACGGTCGCAGTCGCAGCCGACGGCGCAGCCGGGCTTGCCGCAGCCGCGCTCCGGCCCGAGATCGACGTAGATCTCCGAACAGGGGCCGCAGGGGCCGGGGCCGATCTCCCAGAAATTGTCCTCCATGCGGACGATCCGCTCGGCCGGCACGCCGATGTCATTGCGCCAGATCTCGTACGCTTCGTCGTCCTTGGTATGAATAGTCACCCACAGCTTGTCCGGGTGCAGGCCGAGCTCCTTGGTGACGAACTCCCACCCCCAGGCGATGGCGTCCTTCTTGAAGTAGTCGCCGAACGAAAAATTGCCGAGCATTTCGAAGAAAGTATGATGGCGGGCGGTGCGGCCGACGTTCTCGATGTCGCCGGTGCGCACGCACTTCTGGCTGGTGGCGATCCGCAGATGGGGAGGCTTCATCTTGCCGGTGAAAAAGGGCTTGAACGGCGCCATGCCGGCGCCGATTAACAGCAGGGTCGGATCGTTCTCGGGAATGAGCGAATAGCTGGGAAGGACGAGATGGTCCTTGCTGGCGAAAAACTGCAGAAACTTCCTGCGTAGTTCGTTTCCGGTCAAACTTATCAACCTCCACAATCGGCAAACATTCTCTTGGAATTATACATAATTTGGACAACGATGTCAATGCACCGTCTACGATGCCGCTGAGCGTCAATAGGCACTGAAACGGCCACTTAATTGGCATCCGGGAGGAACAGGTGACTCCCTCGTACGGCTGCGCAGCAGGCAACCATTGCTGCGTTGCCGCCAATGATTGACATCATATCATGATTCGCAGCAGGTGGCTGAGCAGCACCTTCGCCACCGCCGCCGCCGGCACGCCCAGCAGCATGCCGACAAGGCCGCCGAGCTCTTCGCCGACGAACAAGAAGAAGATGACGGCCAGGGGGTGGAGGCCGACGTTGTCGCCGAGGATCTTCGGGCCGATGATCGTCCCTTCGAGCTGATGGATGACGAAGAACAGCAGGGCCACCTTGATAGCCAGCCAGGGCGACGTCAGCAGGGCCACGGTCACGGCCGGCGTGGCGCCGATGAAGGCGCCGAAGTAGGGGATGACGTCAAGCGCGCCGGCGAGGATGCCGATGATGAGGGCGTAGCGGACGTCGAGGAAGTACAGCCCGGTGCTGACGAGGATACCGACGATGACGGCCACCGCCACCTGGCCGCGGATTACCCCGGACAGCACCTTGTCGACGTCGCGGAGGACGAGGACGGTCTCGTGGCGCCAGCGGGCCGGCAAGGTCCGCAGGGCGGCGGCGCCGAGCCCGTGCCAGTCGTGGAGCAGGTAAAAGGCCAGGATCGGGCTGATCGCCAGGCCGATGAAATGGGCGAGGATGTGGATGATACCGGCGACGGCGGCGGCGGCTAAGGCCTGCACCGACTCCTGGAGGGAGACGAGGCCGCTGTCGAGGGCGACGCGCAGCGAATGCGGCAGGGTGGAATTCTGGTACTGCCGTTGCAGGATGTCGATGAGCTCCTGGCTCTTGGCCGTCATCAGCGGCAACTCCTGGCCGAAGCTTTCGAGCTCGCGGACCAGGAGCGGGATGAGGCGGCTGCCGGCGACGAATACGCACGCGAACAGCACGACGTAAAGGCAGGCGATGGCCCACACCCGCCTGAGCCCCTTGCGTTCGAGCCAGTCGACCGCCGGATTGAGCACATACGCCAAAAAAAAGGCGATGACGAACGGGTAAAGGCCGCCGCGCACCCGCCAGAGGAAATAGGCGCCCAGCAGAGCGGCGGCGGCCAGCAGCACGGACCGGACCGTTTTCCGCGTAATGATCATCATACCTCACCTTACGGCGAAGGGGAGACCCGGCGGTCTCCCCTTCCCTTTCAGTCAAGCTTCTTCATAATCCTTTTCCTGGCCCGGCGGGCTTCCCGCATCAAGTCCCGTGTCGTATGCTCCAGAGCTTCGGCGCCCCGTTCGATCAGCGGTTTCCTCTGCGGCCGCAGCATGGGACTCACAACAGCGCCGATTACCGTACCGACAACGCTACCCCAAATTAACCCCTGCATGAATTTGCTGCGCATCATAACCCCCCTCTTGCATCGCCAAATTTACGCCCCCGGCCAAGGGGTCGGCGTACAGTGTCAGACTGCCGTCAGGTTCGACATTGAAGATCGTCACCCGTGGACCGCGTACGACGAATTCCACGCAACAGTCCCAGCAATAGTACTGGTCAGCCCCGACTTTGCCAATCGCGCGCTTGGCGCACACAGGGCAAGTCACCATTTACACAACACCACCCGGATCGTGATTTGCGGCCTGCACCAGCTTGGCCATGGACGCCGGCACGATCAGCCTGTCGTCCCCCACCGTCTGGGCCGGCGGCAGCGGCATGACCAGCCGGCCGCTGAGAAAATCGGTTATGAAGCCGTCCGACAGTTCGTAGAAGCGAATCTCCCCCGTCGTCCGGTCGCAGGCCACATCGGTGAGCATGCCGAGATATTCGCCGTCCTCCGTGTAGATCTGCTTGTCGCACAGCGCTTGCAGTTTGTGGGTGCCGGCGACGCTCAAGACAGCGGAAAAATCCCGCACCGCCCCGGCGTCCCTTACCGTTACCGCGTCGCGCCCGATGCTGTGGAGGTCGGCGAAGGCGACGCCCCGCTCGTGGCTGAACCACGTCGGCTCGGCTATTATCACCCCGGCGACGGTCGCCTGTTCGACGTTCAGCGCCACTTCCTGCACTTCGCCAATCTGGGTGCCGTGTACGATCTCCAGCACCGGCAGGCCGAGCAAACGGCGCAGCTTCTGCATACAGCCAGCCTTTCCGCAAAACAGATTGTCACTGCTAGTATTGCCGATGTCGGCGATTTTTATTTAAAAGGCCGCGGAAAAGTTCGCGCCCGAACTGTCCCGCGGCCTTTACGGCATTTTTTTAGCACAAAATTTTTTCGATGATCCCGCCGCCGAGGACCACGTCGCCCGCGTAGAAAACGACCGATTGGCCGGGAGTGATGGCCCGTTGGGGCGAAGAGAAGCTCACTCTGGCTTGTCCGCCGGGCAGCGGCGTGACGGCCGCCGGCGCCTCGCGGGCGCTGTAGCGGATCTTGGCCGTGGCCTCGAGCCGGTCGGGGAGGGCGTCGAAGGCGATGAGGTTGAGGTCGCCGGCGATGAGCCCGCTGGCGAACACGTCGCCGTCGTCGCCGACGACGAGCCGGTTGCGGCCGGTGTCGAGGGCCACGACGTACAGCGGCCGCCCGGCGGCGATGCCGAGGCCCTTGCGCTGGCCGACGGTGTAGAGCGGCAGGCCCTGGTGGCGGCCCAGCACCCGGCCGCGGGTATCGACGATATCGCCCGGCTTGAGGCTGGCCGGCGCTTTTTCCGCCAGGAAAGCCTGGTAGTCGTCGCCGGGGACGAAGCAGATTTCCTGGCTGTCGGGCTTGTCGGCGACCGCCAGGCCGAACTCCCGCGCCAGCCGCCGCGTCTCCGCCTTGGTGTAGTCGCCCAGCGGCATGAGGAAATGCTTCAGGGTATGCTGATTGAGGTGATAGAGCGCATAGGACTGGTCCTTGGCCGGGTCGACGCCCTTGCGGAGCAGATAGCGGCCTCGGCCCTCGTCGTAGCCGATGCGGGCGTAGTGGCCGGTGGCCACGTACTCGGCCCCCAGGGCCAGCGCCTTCTGCAGCAGGCCGGCGAACTTGACGTGGCGGTTGCAGGCGATGCAGGGGTTGGGGGTGCGGCCGGCGGCGTACTCGGCGATGAAATAGTCGACGACCGTCTCCTGGAACATCTGGCGGAAGTTGAGCACATAATAGGGGATGCCGAGCGTGTCGGCCACGCGGCGGGCATCGCCGACCGCCGTCAGCGAACAGCAGCCGCGCTCGTCCGCGTCCTCGCGCTCGCTGTCCCAGATCTGCATCGTCGCGCCGATCACCTCATAGCCCTGGCGCACGAGAAGGGCGGCAGTCAAAGAACTGTCCACCCCTCCGCTCATGGCGACGACCACCTTCGGTTTAGCGGTCACGCTATCACTTTCCTTTTTTGGCGATGTAATCCTTGATGGCTTCGTGCAGCGCGTCGGCGGCCAAGTTCGAACAGTGCATCTTGACCGGCGGCAGGCCGCCGAGGGCCTCGGCCACGGCCTGGTTGGAGATCGTCAGCGCCTCGTCGAGCTTCTTGCCCTTCACCATCTCGGTAACCATGCTGCTGGTGGCGATCGCCGCTCCGCAGCCGAAGGTCTTGAACTTGACGTCGGTGATGACGTCGTTCTCGTCCACTTTCAGGTAGATGCGCATGATATCGCCGCATTTGGCGTTACCGACCTCGCCGATGCCGTTGGCGTCCTTGATCTCGCCGACATTGCGCGGGTTGGAGAAATGGTCCATCACTTTTTCCGTATACATTTATTTTCTCCCCTATCCTGGTCGATTAATGCACGTGACATTCGCTGCACGGATTGGATACGACGGTGTGGGCGCTCTCGCCGAACAGCGGCGACATCGACCGCAGGCGGTCGATGATTTCCGGCAGTACTTCGAGGAAGTAGTTCACGTCTTCCATGGTGTTGTCCCGCCCCAGAGTGACCCGCAGCGAGCCGTGGGCCACCTCGTGCGTGAGGCCCATCGCCAGCAGGACGTGGGAGGGATCGAGCGAGCCGGAAGTGCAGGCCGAGCCGCTGGAGGCGGCGATGCCTTTGAGGTCCAGGTTCAAGAGCAGCGACTCCCCTTCGAGATACAGGAAACTGATGTTGACATTGCCCGGCAGGCGCTCGGTAGGATGGCCGTTGAGCTTGACGTGGGGAATCTTCGCCATGATCTCGCTGATAATCTTGTCCCTGAGCTGGGCAAGATAGGCGACCTTCTTGTCCATATCCCGCTTGGCGATCTCGGCCGCCTTGCCGAGGCCGACGATGCCGGGCACGTTCTCGGTGCCGGCCCGCATGTTGCGCTCGTGGGCGCCGCCGTGCTGCAGGGCCTCGATCCGGGCGCCGCGCCTGATGTAAAGGGCGCCGATGCCTTTGGGGGCGTGGAACTTGTGCCCCGACATGGTGAGCAGGTCGATGTTCATCTCCTGCACGTTGATGGGGTAATTGCCGACCGCCTGCACGGCGTCGGTGTGGAAATAGATGCCCTTTTCGCGGGCGAGGCGGCCGATCTCCCGCACCGGCTGAATGGTGCCGACCTCGTTGTTGGCCAGCATGATGGTGATGAGGATGGTCTTGTCGGTGATGGCGTTCTTCAGATCCTCCAGGCGGACCATGCCGTACTCGTCGACCGGCAGGTAAGTAACGGTGAAGCCGTGTTTTTCGAGGTATTCGCAGGTATGGAGGACGGCGTGGTGCTCGACCGCCGAGGTGATGATATGGTTGCCCTTCTTGCGGTTGGCGAAGGCCACCCCTTTGATGGCCAGGTTGTCGCCCTCGGTGCCGCCGCTGGTGAAAAAGATCTCGTTGGGCGTCGCGCCGATCAGGGCGGCCACCTTTTCCCGCGCCTCGTCCACCGCTTTGCGGGCTTCGCGGCCGAAGCTGTGGATACTGGAAGCGTTGCCGAACTTCTCGGTCATGTATTCCAGCGCCGCCGCTGCCGCTTCCTTATCGACGGGGGTTGTTGCCGAATGGTCGAAGTAAATGCGTTTCATGCTCTCACTCCTATGATTTGTCTTCTTTCGCGAGGTCGGCGAGGGTGATCGAGTCAAGCACGGCATCGATGCTGTCGCGCACCTTGGCCCACACGCCCCTCGTCACGCAGTGTCCGGCCCGCACGCAGTACTTGTTGTTCTCGGCGTCGGCCAGCAGACAGTCCACCGGCGCCGTCGGCCCCTCCATGATCCGGATGATGTCGCCGACCGTTATTTCGGCCGGCTGCCTGGTGAGCGTGTAGCCGCCCTGGGCGCCGCGCACGCTCTTGACATAGCCCGCCTTGCGCAACGTGCCCATAAGTTGTTCGAGATAATGCTCGGAAATCCCTTGGCGCAACGCCACGCTCTTGAGGGAAATCGGTCCCTGCCCGTGGTGGACGGCCAGGTCGTACATGGCGGAAACGCCATAACGGCCCTTGGTGGACAACTTCACTTTATCACCCGCTTTTCCGAGTAATGCGATAGGAATTATTATGTTTAAAATATACCAAAAAACGGGCCGATTGTAAAGATGCCGCCCTATTATTTTTGACCCGGCAACTCGGCATTATGCCGGGGGCGAAAAAAAGAGCCGCCGCCGGCCCGGCAGCGGGTTTACAGCCTGTGTCGCCACATCATTTCCGGCTTTTTTCGCGCAGCCGGCGGGCGATCTCGGCCTCGAACCCCCGGTCGCCCGGCCGGTAATAGATCGCGCCTTCGAGTTCGTCGGGCAGGTACTGCTGGGGTATGTAAGCGCCGGGGAAGTTGTGGGGGTATTTGTAATCCTTGCCGTAGCCCCACTGTTTGGCGCCTTTGTAGTTAGAGTCGCGCAGATGCACCGGCACCCGGCCGACGTCCTTCTCGCGCACGTCGGCCATGGCTTGGTCGACGCCCATATAGGCGGCGTTGCTCTTCGGGGCGGCGGCCACGTATATCACCGCCTGGGCGAGCGGGATGCGGGCCTCGGGCAGGCCGATGAACTGCACGGCGTGCATGGCCGCCGTCGCCACCAGCAGGGCCTGGGGGTCGGCGTTGCCGACATCCTCGGCGGCGCAGATGACGATCCGGCGGGCGATGAATTTCACGTCCTCGCCGGCCTCCAGCATGCGGGCGAGGTAATGGAGGGCGGCGTCCGGGTCGGAGCCGCGCATGCTCTTGATGAACGCCGACGCCACGTCATAGTGGGTATCGCCCTTCTTGTCGTAGCCGATGACCCGTTCGCCGGCGATGGCGCGCAGCAGCTCGAGCGTTATCGCCTGCGGCCCGCCGGGATCCACCATCGCCGCCGCCTGCTCCAAAAGATTGAGCGCCACGCGCGCGTCGCCGCCGGCCACGTCGGCGATGGCCGTCAGCACGGCCGGCTCGCATTCGAGCCCCATAGCCCCCAGGCCGCGCTCCTTGTCCGCCAGGGCGGAGGCCAGGATACCGGCCACCTCGCCCTGGCCGAGCGGCAGCAGCCGGAACACCCGGGCCCGCGACAGCAGCGGCGAATTCACCTCGAAATAAGGATTTTCGGTCGTGGCGCCGATGAGGACGACCGTGCCGTTCTCCACGAACGGCAGCAGCACATCCTGCTGCGACTTGGAGAAACGGTGGATCTCATCGATGAAGAGGATGGTCCGCCGGCGCTGCAGCCGCAGGCGTTTCTGAGCGGCGTCGATGATGCGGCGGATGTCGGCCACTCCCGCGGATACGGCGTTGAGCTGCTCGAACTGGGCGTCGGTCTCGCGGGCGATGATATGGGAGAGGGTGGTTTTGCCCGTCCCCGGCGGCCCGAACAGGATCATCGACGGCACGGTATCGGCGTCGATCATGCGGCGGAGGAAGCGGCCGGGGGCGATGAGATCGGCCTGGCCGACGAACTCCGCCAGCGTCGCCGGCCGCATCCGCACCGCCAGCGGCTGCGGCAGCGCCGGGCCGGCAGCCGGTTCTTCATCAAAAAGGCTCATGCGGCTTGTCCCTCTTTCAGACAGTCTGATACTCTTTCCTAAGCTTCGCCAATACGCCGACAACATAATCGATATCGGCGCGCCCGACGCCGAAATGGGTGACCAGCCGCACCCGCCGGGCGCCGGGCGCGCCCGCCTTCACCCCTTCGTCCTTCAGGCGGGCGACGAGGGCCGGGGCATCGATCTTCAGGCCGTCGGTGGCGAAAATGACGATATTGGTCTGCACGGTGGCGAGGTCGACGGCGTAGCCCAGGTCGGCGAGCGCCTCGCCCAGCAGCCTGGCATGGGCGTGATCCTCGGCCAGGCGGTCGACCATCGACTGCAGGGCCACCATGCCGGCCGCGGCGATGAACCCGGCCTGGCGCATGCCGCCGCCGAGCATCTTGCGGAAGCGGCGGGCCTTGTCGATGAAAGCCCGCGAGCCGACCAGCAGCGAACCGACCGGCGCGGCCAGGCCCTTGGACAGGCAGAACTGCACGCTGTCGGCGTGGCGGGCGATGTCCCTGGCGGCGACGCCCGTGGCGACGGCGGCGTTGAAGATGCGGGCCCCGTCCATATGCACGGGGATGTTGTATTCGTCGGCCAGTGCGCGGATGGCGGCCAGCCCCTCCTGGGAGTAGCACGTGCCGCCGGCGCGGTTGTGGGTATTCTCCAGGCAGATCAGGCCGGTGTCGGGCTGGTGGACGTCGCGCGGCCTGATGGCGGCGCGGACGGCGGCGGCGTTCATGATGCCCCGGTCGCCGGCCACCGGCCGGACCTGAGCCCCCGCCAGGCACGCCAGGGCGGCCACCTCGTAATAATAAATGTGAGCTTCGGCTTCGCAGATAATCTCGTCGCCCTTCTTGGTATGGGCCAGGGCGGCCACCTGGTTGCCCATCGTGCCGCTGGTCACGTACAGGCCGGCCTCCTTCCCCAGCGTCGCCGCGCCCAGCTCCTCGAGGGCGGTGACGGTGGGGTCCTCGCGGTATACGTCGTCGCCCACCTCGGCCTGGAACATGGCCTGCCGCATCGCGGGCGTCGGCATCGTCACCGTGTCGCTGCGCAAATCCACTACTCGCATCATACCCACTCCTACATCGTTTTTATCAGCCGTTAATTTATAGTAATTCTGGCCGGACGGGGAAATTCCTATGAGGGCAAAACAAAAAGCCCGCACCTTTACGTGCCGGCCACAAATAATAAGCCCCACCATGCCGTATCGCCCTTGTTTTGAACCTGCCCCAGGCAGGTGGGTGCCCTCCTGACTGCTTTATGTGTCCCCAAAACGAACCAGGGCATACACGCCACAATCAGAGTCCGGGCTCCCGCTGTAAATGTGTTGGCTCAAAACATCGGCATCTCACGCACACAGCAGGGTTTATTAACCGCGCAAATTATTTGATTTTTCCGTTATCCCCTGTTCCGTCTTTAATATTAGCAAACTTGCTGGTGAAAAGCAAGGAAAAGGCGGCCGGGATTTTCTGCCAGCGCGTGGTTGGCCTAAGCCGCGCCGCGCCTGCATTCCCGGGCCGCCGCACAGTTACTTTTTGGGCACTAAATCCAGTTTAACGTACAGTTCTTTGAGCTGCCGGGGCGAAACCGCCGACGGCGCCTGGGCCATCAGGTCGGTGGCGCTCTGCGTCTTCGGGAAGGCGATGACGTCGCGGATCGACGGCCGCCCGGCCATGAGCATCACCATCCGGTCGAGGCCGAAAGCGATGCCGCCGTGGGGCGGGGTGCCGTACTCGAACGCCTCCAGCAGGAAGCCGAACTGCTCGCCCGCTTCCTCGGTCGACAGGCCGATGGCCTTCAGCACCTTCTCCTGCAGCTCGCGCTGGAAGATACGGATGCTGCCGCCGCCGAGCTCGGTGCCGTTCAGGACCATGTCGTAGGCCTTGGCCTTGATGCGGCCGGGGTCGCTGTCCAAATAGGCGGCATCCTCGTCGCGCGGCGAGGTGAACATGTGATGCATGGCCACCCAGCGCTTTTCCTCGGCGTCGTATTCGAACATCGGAAAATCGATGACCCACAGGAAGGACAGCTTGGCGGGGTCGATGAGATTCAGGCGGCGGGCCATCTCCAGGCGGAGCTGGCCGAGGACGGGATTGAGGGCCGCCGGCGCGTCGGCGGCGACGAGCAGCAGGTCGCCCTCCTGGGCGCCGGCCGCGGCCGTAATCCTGGCGACCGTCGCGTCGTCGAAGAACTTGGTGATCGGCGACTTGATGCCCTCGGCGGTGTAGCACAGCCACGCCAGGCCCTTGCCGCCGAGCTGGCCGACGTAGTCCACCAGGCCGTCGAGCTCGCGGCGGGGGATATTGGCGTAACCCTTGACATTGATGCATTTGACCTGGCCGCCGGCGGCCAGGACGGCTTCGAACACCTTGAAGCTCGAGCCGCGCACCGCGTCCGACAGGTCGGCCAGCTCCATGCCGAAGCGGAGGTCGGGCTTGTCCGAGCCGTATTTGTCCATCGCCTCGTCGTAGCTCATGCGCCTAAAGGGGGTCGGCACGTCGGCGCCGATCGCCTCCTTGAAGAGGTAGGCAACCATGTTCTCCATCATGGTCAGCACATCCTCGCGGTCGACGAACGACATCTCGATGTCGAGCTGGGTGAACTCGGGCTGCCGGTCGGCGCGGAGGTCCTCGTCGCGGAAGCAGCGGGCGATCTGGAAATAGCGCTCGAAGCCGGAAACCATCAGGATCTGCTTGAAGATTTGCGGCGACTGGGGCAGGGCGTAAAACTTGCCGGGATTGACGCGGCTGGGGACGAGATAGTCCCGCGCCCCCTCCGGCGTGCTCTTCGTCAGCATCGGCGTCTCGACCTCGATGAAGCCCTGGCGGTCGAGGAAATCCCGCATCAGCTTGGTGACGCGGTGGCGGAGGATGAGGTTGCGCTGCATCTCCGGGCGGCGCAGATCGAGATAGCGGTATTTGAGCCGCAGCACCTCGTCGACGTCGATATCGTCCTGGATGTAGAAAGGCGGCGTCTTGGCGGCGTTGAGGATGCGCAGCTCGGCGCCGAAGACCTCGATCTCGCCGGTGGCCATGTTGGCGTTGACGGTGTCGGCGTCGCGCAGGCGGACAATGCCGCGCACCGCGAGCACGTATTCGTTGCGGGCAGTCTCCGCCTTATGGAAGGCTTCGACGTCGGTTTCCGGATTGAATACCAGCTGCACCAGCCCCGAGCGGTCGCGGAGGTCGATGAAAATCAGGCCGCCGTGGTCGCGGCGGCGGGCCATCCAGCCGCACAGCACGACCTCCCGGCCGGCATCGTCCCTCGTGAGTTCACCGCACCGGCGGGTGCGTTTCAAACCAAGCATAGAGTCCATGTCAATCCCCCATCTCCGCGCGTATCTTCTGCTCCACCTGGCCGGCGTCCACAAGCTGCTGTTCGCCGGTCTGCATGTTTTTCAGCGTCACTTTGTCATTGGCGGCCTCGTCCTCGCCGATGATGGCGACGAAGCGCGCCGGGTAGCGGTTGGCCTGCTTGAGCTGGGCCTTGAGGCCGCGGTTCATGTAGTCCATCTCGCAGGCCAGGCCGGCCCGCCGGAGCTCGGCCGCCAGCCTGAAGGCCGGCGCCCGCGCCTGGTCGCCGACCGCGGCCACGAACACGGCGATCGCCTTGTCGGCGGGCGGAAGCAGATTCTGCTTCTCCAGCGCCAGCAGCACCCGCTCCAGGCCGATGGCATAACCGATGGCCGGCGTCGGGTCGCCGCCGAGTTCCGCCAGCAGGCCGTCGTAGCGACCGCCGCCGCACACGGCGCTCTGGGCGCCGAGCGGCGGGTACTGGATCTCGAAAGCCGTCTTGGTGTAATAATCGAGGCCGCGCACCAGCCGCGGGTTGAGGCGGTAGGGCACGCCCGCCGCCGCCAACAGGGCCTGGAGGCCGGCGAAATGGTCGCGGCACTCGTCGCACAGGCAGTCGCCCATCCGGGGCGCGCCCTGGGACAGCTGGCCGCATTTCTCGTGCTTGCAGTCGAGGATACGCAGCGGGTTGCGCTCGAAGCGCGAGCGGCAGTCCTCGCAGAACTCACCCAGTTTGTCCCGCAGGGCGTCCTGGAGCCTGGCCCGGTACACCGGCCGGCACTTGGGGCAGCCGACCGAGTTGACGAACAGGTCGAGGTCCTTGAGGCCCAGGCGGCGGAAAAACTCCACCGCGGCGATGATTATCTCCACGTCCACCGCCGGCCCCGGGGAGCCGATGGCCTCGATGCCGAACTGATGGAACTGGCGGAAGCGGCCGGCCTGCGGCTTATCGTAGCGGAACATCGGCCCGATGTAGTACAGCTTGACCGGCTGGCTCTCGCCGTACAGCTTGTGCTCCAGGTAGGCGCGGACCGTGCCGGCGGTATTTTCGGGCCGCAGCGTGATGCTGCGGCCGCCTTTATCCTCGAAGGTATACATCTCCTTCTGGACGATGTCGGTCGTTTCGCCGATGCCGCGCAGAAAAAGCTCGGTGTGCTCGAACACCGGCGTGCGGATCTCGTTATAGCCGAACGCCCGGCAGACCTCCCTGGCCGTCTCCTCCACGTACCGCCAGTGGCCGCTGCTGTCCGGCAATATATCCTTGGTGCCGCGTGGCGCCGAAATTTCCATGTTCGGTTTTCCTCCTTAACCCTGAAACAGCGCGGCGACAAGCCCGTCCCGCCGCCGGATGTAATGATCGATATTCCTGATATAAGTAGCGACGTCCTTCGGGTTGTAGCAGCTGTCGAGGCGGAAGGCGTCCCGCACCGCCTTGGTGCCGGCCGCCGGCCCCACGCCGAGGACCGTCTGCCGCTCCTCGATGATCTGGATGTTGTAGATGCACTCCGTGCCCGGCCGGGCATAGCCGACGTTTTCCAGGTTGCCGGTCATGTACTTCTGGCGGTAGAGGTAGTAAGGCACCAGCCCCATCCTCGCGGCGGCGGCGGCGGCGACGGCCACCATGGCCGTGGTCTCCGCCTCGCCGGGCAGCGCCACCTCGTCCTGGCCGGCGGCGAGGCGCGAGCCCCGCTTGATCGCCAGGGTATGGACCGTGAGGTTTTCCGGTGCCAGGGCCGCGACCCCGTCCATGGTGGCGGCCATATCGGCGGCCGTCTCCCCCGGCAGGCCGGCGATGACATCCATGTTGACAACCGGGATGCCGGCAGCGCGTATTTTCCTAAACATTACTATTATATCGCGGACGGTATGGTTTCGTCCAATAAGTTTTAGGGTTTTTTCCTGCATGGTCTGGGGATTGACGCTCACCCGCGTCACCCCCGCCGCCGCCAGGGCCGCCACCTTGCCGTCCGTCAGGCTGTCCGGCCGGCCGGCCTCGACCGTGAATTCGCGGGTCGCGGCGCCGACGAACGAACGCCTGGCCAAGACCAGCAGGCGGGCGAAGTCGGCGTCGTCCAGGCTGGTGGGCGTGCCGCCGCCGATGTATACCGTCTCGGCTTCGAGGCCGTGGCGGGCGAGCAACGCGGCGGCGGCGGCCAGGTCGGCCTCGAGGGCGCTCAAAAAAACCGCCACCTCGGCGCGGTCGGCGGGCAGGACGTTGGCGGGGAACGAACAGTACAAGCAGCGCGACGGGCAGTAAGGAACGCCGATATAGACACTGACGAGGCGGCGTCCCGCCTCGCCGGCGGGCAGGAACGGCCGCTGCCGCCCGGCGATCTCCGTCAGCAGCTGCGCCTTGCCGGGGTCGACGGCATATTTCGCCGTCAGCCGTTCGGCGGCCTCCGCCGCCGTCAGCGCAGCATCGAGCAGCCGGTGGACGATCTTGATCGGCCGCACGCCGCGCAGAATCCCCCACGGGCCGGGGTTCCGGCCCGTGAGCCGCCGCAGGATGGCGAGGAGGTTGAGGCGCACCAGCCGCTGCACCGCCGCCGGCCCGTCCTCGCCGGCGGCCGCGTCCCGCCTGGTCAGGCAGCCCAGTTCGCCGGATTCCCGCCGGAAATACGTTTCGGTTATGACCGTCGTCGCCGTCCCGCCGGTTACGGTGTTGCGGATGAAGACGGCGCCGGCGGGAAGAGTGGCGGCCAGGTCGCCCGCCGCCAGGATGCCGGCGGCGGGCAGGGCGAACAGGGCGGCGGCATCGGCCACCGCACCGGCCAGTCCCCCGCCGTCGGCCGGCAGGTAATAGCCGTCAATTTTCACGCTTTTTCTGGCACTCCTCGCAATAACCGTAGAATTTGAGCTGATGGTCGACGATGGTGAATTTGCTCCGCTTGGCGATCGCCGTTTCCAGCGTCTCCAGCAGGTCGTCGCCGAACTCCCTCACCCTGCCGCAGCGCAGGCAGATGAGGTGGTGATGGTGATGGGGGGTGTTGGTCTCGTTCAGTTCGTACCGCTGGCGGCCGTCGCCGAAGTCCAGCCGCTGGAGGATGTCGAGCTCGCTGAACAGCTCGAGCGTGCGGTAAACGGTGGCCAGGCCGATTTCCGACGCCCGCCCGCGGACGATGGTGTGCACGTCCTCGGCCGACAAATGTCTGTCCTGGTTGTCGAGAAAAGCCTGCAAGATGGTCTGGCGCTGCGATGTCAGCTTATATTGCCGGTCGTGGAACTTCTGCCGCAGGTCGGCCATGGTTATGCTCATGCTTTCAAGCCCCTTTCCCCGCTCATTCGTATCGCCACAGATGCCGGTACAGCACCTTGAGAAGTGCCGTAACAGGCACTGCCAGAATCATGCCGACGATGCCCAGCAGCTGGCCGCCGATGAGCAGGCTGATGATAACCGTCACCGGATGAAGGTCGATGGAGCGGCCCATTATTTTCGGGACGACGATATGGTTTTCGAGCTGGTGGATGGCCAGGAAAAAGATGACGACCTTCGCCGCCAGTTCCGGGGCGGTGAGGTAGGCGAGGAAAACGGCCGGGGCGGCGCCGATGATCGGGCCGATGATCGGAATGGTCTCGGTGAGGGTGGCCAGCAGGCCGAGGACGAGCGGGTAGTCGACCTTCAGGAAATACATGCCGGCGAAGACGAGGCAGCCCATGATGATGCTCACGACCGCCTGGCCGCGGATGTAGGCGCTGACCGTCGCCGCCATCTCCTCGCCGATGACGCGCCCCTTGCCGCGCCAGTCCGGCGGCAGGGCGTCGAGCGCCGAATCCTTCAGTTCCCGCCAGTCTTTGAGGAAATAGTAGGTCAGCACCGGCACGACGACCAGCTCCACGACCTGGGAGGCGAAGCCCACGGTGGCGCCCAGGGCCCGGCGGCCGAAGGCGACGGCGTAAGCGGCGGCGCTGGACAGGACCTGGTCGATCATCAGGCGGATATTGGCCGGCAGGTCGATGGCCTGGGCCTGTTCCTCCAGGATGCCTGTCAAGTTCTGGATTTTCTGGATGAGGTTGGGCAGATTGATTACGAAGCGGTTGAACTCGCTCACGAAGGGGGCGAAGATGACGCTTGTCACCGCCGCCAGCACCGCGAACAGCGCGGCGATCGCCAGGAGCACCACCAGCCCCAGCGGCAGGCGGACGCGGGGCATGATCCTCACGCCGGCGAGGCGGTCCACCAGGGGGTTGAGGATGAAGGCCAGGATGATGGCGAGAATTACCGGCAGGTAAATGGGCGTGACCTGGCTGAGGAGATAGAAGACCGCCAGGACGACGGCGATTCTCAGCCAGGCGTGGTACGGTTTGGACATTTCATTCACTCCAAGCCGTGCTGATCGCTATTGGATAAAGGGATTGTTATTCCTCTCCCACCCTATTGTCGTCTCCGGGCCGTGGCCGGGAAGGACGCGGACGGCGTCGTCGAGGACGAGGAGCTTTTCCTTGATGTTGGCGATGAGCTGGCTGTACGAGCCGCCGGGGAAATCGGTACGGCCGATCGACTCGGCGAACAGGGTGTCGCCGCTGAACAGGACGCCGTCGGTCAGGAGGCAGATGCCGCCGGGGGTGTGGCCGGGGGTATGGATGACGGTCAGCGCGACGCCGGCGGAGACCTTGATGACGTCGCCCTCCTTGAGCAGGGTGTCGGCCGGGCCGCAGGAGACGCTGCCGCCGATGAAAGCCGACATGTTGCGCTGGCCGCTGGTCAGCATGGCGGCGTCGGCCTCGTGGATGAGGATGGGGGCGCCGGTGGCGTCCTTCAGCTGGAGGTTGGCCAGGATATGGTCGACATGGCCGTGGGTGTTGATGATGTACTTGACGGTCAGTTGCTCGCGATTGATGAAGGAGTTGATGTCCGCGAAGCCGCCGCCCGGGTCGATGACCGCCGCTTCCCGGGTGGCTTCGTCGAAGACGATGTAACAGTTGGTGCCGAGGTTGCCGACCTCCAGGGTGAATATTTTCATATTTTCATCCTCCTCAAAACAGGCGGTCGCTGTCGAGCAGCATCGTGACCGGCCCGTGATTTTCCAGTTTGACGATCATTTCGGCCTGGAACTGGCCGCTCGCCGTCTTTACGCCGGCGGCGCGGCAGAAGGCGATGAATTTTTCGTACAGTTCCTGGGCGACGTCCGGGGATGCGGCGGCGTCGAAGCCCGGCCGGCGTCCCTTGCGACAATCGCCGTACAGCGTGAACTGCGATACGACCAGCAGTTCGCCGCCGATATCCAACAGGGACAGGTTCATTTTACCCTGGCCGTCGGGAAAAATGCGCAGGTTTATGACCTTTTCCGCCAGGTAGCGGGCGGCCGCCTCGCCGTCGCCGCCGCCCACGCCGAGGAATACCGTTAGCCCGCGGCCGGCGGCGCCGACCGTCTTGCCGTCGACCGTCACCGCGGCGGCGTCGGTGCGCTGCACTACCGCCCTCATAGCGCCCCGCCGGCCGTGGGGGCGGCCCGTTGCACGCTGTATACGTCTTTCACTTTCCGCATCTTGCTCATGATATTCTCCAGTTGGCTCAGGTTGGCAATCTCCAGGCTGAGGTAGATGGTCGCCAGCTTGCTCTTGTGGGTCTTGGCGTTGACCGAGCTGACGTTGATCTTGGCCTCGGAGGTCATCATCAGGATCTCGGACAGGACGCCGGCCCGGTCGACGCAGCTGATCTCGATCGGCACCTTGTAAAGGTTGCTGGGCGCGATGTCCCAGGCCACTTCGATCATCCGCTCGAACTCCTCGCGGCTGCCGAGCAGGTTGGGGCAGTCGGTGCGGTGGATGGACACGCCGCGGCCGCGGGTGATGTAACCGATAATTTCGTCCCCCGGCACGGGATTGCAGCAGCGCGCCAGCCTGACCATCACCCCGGACTCGCCCTTGACCAGGATGCCGTGGCTCGCTTTGCTCTTGGTCCGTTTGGGCTTGACCTCGCTGACGACGGTGGCCAGGTCGGTCGGGGCGGCGGCCCGCTGGGCCTTGCGGTAGCTCTCGACGAGCTTGGTCATGACGCCGGGCAGCGATTGGCCGCCATAGCCGAGAGCGGCCAGCAGGTCGTCGACGCTGCCCCAGTTGAGCTTCCTGGCCACCTCCTCCAGCCGGTCGCCCTTGGACAGCTCGGAGAGCTCGTAACCCAGCCGCTTGCTTTCCTTTTCCAGCAGCTCGCGGCCTTTGGCGAGGTTCTCCTCCCGCTTCTCCTTCTTGAACCACTGCCTGATCTTGTTTTTCGTCTCGGTGGAGGCGACGATGTTCAGCCAGTCGCGGCTGGGGCCGTTGGCCTGTTTGCTGGTGATGATCTCGACGATGTCGCCGTTGTTGAGCTTGGTCTCCAGCGGCACCATCTTGTTGTTGACCCGCACGCCGGTGCAGCGGTGGCCGACTTCGGTGTGGACGCGGTAAGCGAAATCGATGGGCGTCGAGCCGGCCGGCAGGTCGATGACGTCGCCGCGCGGCGTAAAGACGAAGACTTCGTCGGTCAGCACGTCGAGGCGGACGGTCTCCATGAACTCCCGCGGATCGCGCAAATCCTGCTGCCATTCCAGCAGCTGGCGCAGCCAGGACAGCTTCTGCTCGTAATCCCTGTCGGCGCTCTTGCCGCCTTCCTTGTACCGCCAATGGGCGGCGATGCCGTACTCGGAGATGCGGTGCATCTCCCAGGTGCGGATCTGGATCTCCAGCGGATGGCCTTTGGGGCCGATGACGGTAGTGTGAAGCGACTGGTACAGGTTGGACTTCGGCATGGCGATGAAGTCCTTGAATCTGTACGGCAACGGCTTCCACAGCGTATGGACGATGCCCAGGGCGCCGTAGCAGTCCTTGACGTTGTCGACGACCACCCGCACCGCCGACAGGTCGTAGATCTCGTCGATGTCCTTGTGGTCCTTCTGCATCTTCTTGAAGATGCTGTAAAAGTTCTTCGGCCGCCCCTGGATCTCGGCTTTGATGCCCATCGCTTCCAGGCGCTCGCGCAGCAGGGCGACGGCCTCGCCGATCAATTCCTCGCGTTCGGCCCGTTTCTGCTTTACCTCGTCGACCAGCTTATAATAGCTTTCCGGCTCCAGGTAGCGGAAAGCCAGGTCCTCAAGCTCCCACTTGATGCGGAAAATGCCCAGCCGGTGCGCGAGGGGAGCGAAGATCTCCAGCGTTTCCCGCGCCGTCTCCCGCTGCTTCTCGGGCGACATCGCCTTGAGAGTCCGCATGTTATGCAGGCGGTCGGCGAGCTTTATGAGCACCACGCGGATGTCCTTAGCCATGGCCAGGAACATCTTGCGGTAATTTTCGAGCTGTTGTTCCTCTTTCGATTTATATTCGATGCGGCTCAGCTTGGTGACGCCGTCGACCAGCATGGCCGCTTCCCTGCCGAAATTTTTCTCCAGCTCCTCGGACGTCACCGTGGTATCCTCGACGACATCGTGCAGGAGGGAGGCGGTTATGGTTACGGCATCCAATTGGAGGTCGGCAAGAATTTTCGCGACGCCCAGCGGGTGGAAGATGTATTCTTCGCCGGAAACGCGCCGCTGCCCTTTATGGGCTTCGGCGGCGTAATGGTACGCTTTTTCGGCCGCCGCCGCCGCTTCGGCCGGCAGATAAGTCTTCATCAGCGCGATAAGGTCGTCGATGCCGATCGCCGGTTCGCTGCTCAAGGCCACACCTCCTTCTGGCAAAATCGTCCTTATATAGATTATTCCCCGTCTGTCGTCATTTTCCACAACTCCGCCAGAGGAGCGCGCAGCAGCCGCGCGGCGAAAGAAGCATACATCCGCCTGGCGGCGACGCCCGCCCGGTAGGCGGCCGACCGTTCGAGCGCCTGCTTCTGGGGCGGCGCGGGCAAGAGGCGGATTAGCCCCGCCGCCCTGTCCCAGTTGACGAGGGCGAGCTCGTCCAACACCCGCAGGCCGGCCGCCACCCCTTCCGGGCTTGCGGCCCTGCCGCTCCGCCGGGCCACGGCGCGGGCCAGCGCCCTGAGCGGCACCGTCACGGCGCCGTCCGGCCCGGACGTATCCTTAAGCGCCAGATATACCCACCCCACCGCCGTCCGGTCGGGGAAGAACGCCTCCAGCAACCGGCCGCTTGTCCGCCCGTCGGCCGGGCCGTAGGCGAAGTGGAGCGCGACCGGCCCGTCCTGGGCGGCCGCCAGGCGGCAATAGCCGGCCAGCGCTTCCCTGGACAGCGGCGGGCCGCCGATGACGATGGCGGCGATGTCCCGGTCGACGCCGCCGTAATCGCCCGCCGCCACCAGCACCCTCGCGCGCCCGGCGGCGAACTCCTCCCGCCGCCGCCGCTGCCGCTCCGCGCTCAGCGCCTGGTGCCAAAACCTCACGGCAGCCGGCCCGCCAGGCTGCCTGCGCAGCTGCCGGGCCACCAGCAGCGCCTCGCGCCGGTCGTTCACGAAAATCAGCGTCTTGGCGCCGGCCGCCGCTATTTGCACTCCATGGTCCGGCAGCTTCCCGCCGCGGGCGTCCACCAGCCGCACCCGGCCGGGGGCCGCCTGGCGCACATGGACGTCATGGGCCTTGAGCTGGATGTTCCGCTGGCCCTGCCAGTCGTTGAACTCGGGCGCGAACGCCAGGTCGATGGTAGCCTCGCCGGCCAGCCTGTCCGCCAGGCCGCCCATGTCCCAGCCGATCACGTCGCTGTTGGCGCGCTCCTGCCGCACCCGCAGCTTCAGGTGGCGCCCCTCCTGCCCCACCGGCCGCACCCCCGTCACCGTCAGCTGCTCGCAGACGAACGCCGGGTTGGGGTTGCCCTGGCCATAGGGGGCCAGGCAGGCCAGCTGTTCGAGCAGGGCGGCGTCGATCTCCGCCAGGGCGACGCGCGAATCGATATTGAGCACCGGCCGGTAATCCTCGGCCGTGAGCGCTTCCGCCGCCAGCGCGTTCAGCCGCTCGCGCAGCTTGTCGATGTTCGCCGCCTCAATGGTCAGCCCGGCCGCCAGCTGGTGGCCGCCGAACTGGACCAGCAGATCGGCGCAGCCCTCCAGGGCGCGGTAGATATCGAAACCGGGGATGCTGCGGCACGAGCCCTTGCCGACCCCGTCGCGGACGCTTATCATCACCACCGGGCGGTAATACCTGTCCACCAGGCGCGAGGCCACGATGCCGATCACGCCGGGATGCCAGTCCTCCCCGGCCAGCACCAGCACCTTCTGCGCCGCGGGATCGGTGCCGGCCAGCAGACCTTCCGCCGCCGCCAGCAGCTCCTTCTCCACCGCCTGCCGGCGGCTATTCTCCGCATCCAGTTCGGCCGCCAGCGCGGCCGCCCGGCCGGCGTCCCCGGTCATCAGCAGCTCCACGCCGGCGGCGGCATGGCCCAGGCGCCCGGCGGCGTTAAGCCGCGGCGCGATAACATACCCCACCTTGCCGGTGTCCAGCTTGTCCACGGCCAGCCCGGCCACCTTCATCAGCGCCAGCAGGCCAGGGTTATCCGTCGCCGCCAGGCGCTCAAGGCCGAGCTTCACCAGCACGCGGTTCTCGCCGGTCAGCGGCACGATATCGGCGACCGTGCCGACCGCCACCAGCTCCAGGTACCCGGTGAACGGCGCCTCGTCGCCCCCCAGCCGACGCCACAGCGCCTGGCACAGCTTAAAGGCCACCCCCACCCCGGCCAGATTCTTCTCGGGGTATAGGCAGCCGCTTTGGCGCGGATTCAGCACGGCCAGGGCCGGCGGCAAAACCTCCGGCGGCTGGTGGTGGTCGGTGACGATAATATCCATGCGGCCGGCGAACGCCGCCACCTCGGCGACGGCGCTGATGCCGCAGTCCACCGTAACGACAAGCCTCGTCCCCGACCTATACAACTCTTCCAGGGCGGCGGCGTTCAGGCCGTAGCCTTCGCTCTGCCGCTCGGGAATATAATAATCCACCGCCCCGCCCAGCCGCGCGATAACGCGGCACAGCAGCGCCGTGGCCGTCACGCCGTCCACATCGTAGTCGCCGTACACCGTTATCCTCTCGCCGCCGGCCAACGCTGCGGCGATCCGGTCGACCGCTTTTTCCATACCGAGCATAAGAAAAGGATCGGCAAGCGACTCCGCGCCGCCGTGCAAGAAGCGCCGTGCCTCGCCCTCGTCGCCGATGCCCCGGTTCAAAAGAATCCGGGCCACCACCGGCGACACGTCGAGCTCACGGGCCAGGCGCGCGGCCGCTTCCGCGCAGGGGGACGCCACGCGCCACAGTTTTTCGGGTCGTGCCATACAACCTCCGGCGGCCGTTGCCAAACCCCCATCCGCGGCGCTGCCTGTTCCGGTGCGCCCCGCACACCTAACGGGCGATTATCGCCTATAACGCCGAACGCTTACAGAACCTGCGCAATCAGGACGTGCATCTGGAGATCTTAAACAGCCTTGGTTATTCGCGTATCAATTGGTCAAATTGCTGCCCGCATCATTCTTAACTATATCCTTGTCCTGTTCCCTGGCGCACTGTTCCTTGTTAAGCCGCGCCTGCAGCGTCGCCACCTCCGCCTCCAGCTCCCCAAGGTGCTGCCGGCTCTTTTTCAGATCCCAGCGCGCCTTGATCTGCATCGGCACGGCCAGCGATATTATCGCCAGCGCCCCGCAGAGCGCCGAGGCGAGAATGACTATGACCAGGGAAGTCTGAAAACTCCAGGTCACGAAAGAAACGGTGACCGGAAGCGAATTCTGGATGGCAAATGCTGCTACAACCAAAGAAAATACCAGCGCCAGCAACAAATATAGCATTATTCCACCACCCCGTGAAAATTTTTCTCAATTACTTAATATTCTCGCTGGCCGCGCTAATACCTGCATTACGGCGGGAAAAGAGAAACGGGGCGCTACAAATAGCGTCCCGTCCGCTCCGCCCACGCCGCCTTCACCATGGCGTACTTCTCCAGCTCCTCGAGCATATACAGGCTGCCGCCGGCCCGCTCGGCCAACTGGTTAAGATACAACCGGTGAGGCTTCAGGCCGATGCAGGCGAACCCGTAGCCCGACTCCTTGACCGCCGCCGCCGCCGCCAGGGCATCCTCCAGCGGATCGTGGGAATGCGCGGCGATTGTCGGGACGCCGTCGGTTATCAGGATGATCAGCGGATTGCGGGCGCCGGCCTCGCGCAAATAAGCGAGACAAGTAGACAGGCCGCCGGCCAGCGGCGTCGAACCGAAGGACGCAATCTCGCCCAGGCTTGCCTCCGCCTGCTGCCAGTCGCGCGTCAACGGCAGCACCACCTTGGCCGAACACTCCTGAAAAGTGACGATCGCCAACCGGTCGGGCGTCGACAGCAACAGATGGCGGGCCAGAAACTTGGCCGCCAGGAGACGCTGTCCGGCCATACTGGCGCTGGCGTCGATCACCAGGCAGACCTCCGCCTTCTGCTTCCGCCGCCGCACGAATTCCTGCAAATCCTCGGCCGCGATCCTCAGCTCCGTCCGCCCGGCGGCCGCAGCCCGGCGGGCGGCGGCGTTTACCGTTTCGGCCACCGCCAGCTCGCCGGCCGCGCCGCCCGCGTCGCGCGGCTTCAGCCGGCGCGGCCCGGTGCCGCCTTCGCCGGCCGCGAGCAGCTTGCCGTGGCCCGGCCGCCATACAGGCGGGTGGAAGAGCCGGAAAGCCCGCCGCAGATACGCCTCGATATCCGGCAGATGGCCGTCGATATACCGTTTGAACGCCCGGCCGTAGTCGGTCAGGCGGACCTTCCCGCCCTCCACGGCCACGATCCCCTGCCGTTCGAGGCGGCGCAGCGCCTGTTCGCCGCTCCCCCGCTTCACCAGCGACTGAGTTATCTTCTGCTCGCCCGCTTCCCCGTCAATCTCGTCGAGCGTCGCCTTCACATCCTTCACCGTATCGAAATCGTCCGCAAGATCGGACACATCCTGCAAGTACTGCTGCCGCTCGAGCGTCGCCGTCGACGCGGCCCCCTTCTGGCGCAGGAACGAATCCGTCTGGTCGCAGTATGGCGACAGATCGCTGCTGCCTGCGCCGCCCCCCTGTCCGGCGACAATTCCCTCGTTGCGCCGCAGCTCTAGGCCGGCGGCGAGAATCGCCTCCTCGGCCGCCAGCACGAGGTAAAAAAGGCAGGCGATATGTTTTTCCGGCAGCAGCGCGGCGATATGGACATGATTTTCGTGGGCCAACCGCAGCGAAAGCTTCCGGCCGTAATTGAGGCTGCCCGTCACCCTGCCGCCCCCCGTGCCGGTCTGGACATCGACGAGATCGGCGCTGGCGGCGGCGCAACCGGTTGCGAAGCCGAGACGGCGACTGCCGTAAATACTATAGTGGAAACCATACATCTCCATAGCCCGCCTGAGCTGCGCGGCCACGGCGCGGTGGTCCACCCGGCCGCACTGGTGGAAAATATCGAGATGAAACACTTCGCCGGCGTTCTGGCGGTGATAAAAGATCTTACCGGCGTCGACGTCCGTCAGAACGGTGACCACCTCCGGCCGGGCAGGATCGACGGTATGCATCTTGCGGCTCGCCACCGCGCTCTCACCGATCCGCGCCCCCCTGTTCTGCCGCAATATGGACCGCAGCACATGCCCCGGCTGATCCAGCTCGGCCAGCAAGCTCGAATCGTAGGCGAGCTTGCCCTTAGCCACGACGGTCGCCGTCCCCGTCGCTCACATACTTCTCCGCCGGCAGCTCGGCAAGCGGCACGGCGACATGGGGCGGCGCCGCGATCGCGGTCGTGGCGGGGTCGGCGATACCGCCGCTCCTCCCCGTCCCGCCGGTTTTCCTTTCCCCGTCGCCGGACGGTCTCTCCTGTTGCGGCCGGTCCATGGTCATACGCCGTTTCAATTCGGCCCACCAGCGCCCCCACCGCGACGGCGCCGCCCCTGCCTCGGCCTTGTCCGCGGGCTTCGCCTCCCGCGCCTCGCCCGGCTCGGCGCCCGGCTGGCCCCACGGCTCCCGCCCCCCGTTCGCCTGCAGCTGATTCATTATCCCCGTCAATGTGGCGTTATCGGTACGATGGCCGAGAATCGCCGGCGCCACCAGGGCCACATCCTCCGGCAGCACCCTGCGGCGGCCGGCCTGCAGCGCCGCCAGCCTGGCGGCCGTCTCCAGCCCCTCCACCGCCCGCAGACTCTCCAGCCCGTAATCGACATAAATGGACGCCAGCATGCTCCTCAGCCCCTCGTCCACGGCAACGTCGCGGAAGTCGCCCCGCCCCCGCCATGGTTCCACCGCCGCCGCGGCGTCCGCGGCCGCCCCCGCTCGTTGGGCCAGGATGGCCGCCACCGCCCGGTAATCGCTCGGCCGGCCCATCGTCACCGCCATATCGAAGCGGTCGGCCAACTGCTTGCGCACCTGGGCCAGCGCCCCCGGTTCCTCATCCGGGTTGGACGCCGCCCACACCGTCACCTCCACCGGCATCTCCACCACCGGCAGCCCCGTTTCCTCCACCTGCACCCGCCCCGGTTTCGTACCCATCACGTCAAGGAGGATATCGGCCAGCTCCGGCGACGTATCGGCCAGGCGGTTGATCTCGTCGATGAACACCACCCCGCGGTGGGCCTGGAGAATCGTCCCCGGCAGCAGCGCGGCCACGGGCCGGCTGCGGTCGACGAGCCGGCGCAGATCGATGCTGCCGAGAACGGTGCCGACCTTCGCCGAATGGGAAATCTCGACAAACGGACAAGGCACCACCTCGCGGCCGATGCGCTCAATAGCCGCCGCGTCCAGCCCCCTGTGCTCCGGACAATGCGGCCACGCCGGATGGCAGTTGTATACGCAGCCCTGCACCCTGACGATGGGCGGCAATATCTGCCCGGCGGCCCGCAATATCGTCGTCTTGCCGGTTCCCCGCAGGCCTTCGGCGTGCAGATGAAAAGGATGGCGGCTCGCCAGGGCGGACACCGACAGGGAAACAGCCTGAAAAAGATCCTTATTGCCGCTGTGCCGAATCAACCGATTATACACGTTTTTCTCGCCCTCCCGCCCGCTCTTTCCCTTTATTGTATCCAGGGGCCCCGGCCCGTAACCCCCGGACGCACAAATCGGGCGGCCTCCCGCAAAGAAGCCGCCCGAACAGCTAAACTCGTTCCCCGCTCTACCCCATAACATACACCAGCACCAGCACGATCATCAGCAACCCGCAGCCGAAGCGCACCATCGCTACCGCCGCCAGCCTCAGCAGCACCCGGCCGACCATATCCCAGCGGGGCGCCAGCGTCTTGCCGGCAAACAACTCCCACGCCAGCAGGCCGAGAACCGGCCCCAGCAGGGCGTCGGCCGCCAGGATGCCGCCGACATTGCCCACCGTACTGTTCACGCAAAAAACCCGCGACAGCGAATAGCGGCGGGTCAGATACAGCCGCAGGAGCCGTCCGCCCGCCTCGGCCACGAACGCCAGCACCGTGAGCGCCGCCACCACCCATGGCGGCGCGGCGATACCGGCGGCCCCGATGTACAGGACGGCGGCGCCCAGGATGACCAGCGTGCCCGGCAGGCGCGGCAGCAGCGTAAGTCCCAGGCCGATCAGCATAATCACGATGACGGTCAATTTCAACAACAACAGCAAGGCCAAGGCCCCTCTGGCGACAGTTTCCCTCTTAGATTATTGGTGATTAACCCCCTTTTTATGTACCATCACCGCCGTATAAACGATAAAGACGGCCGCGGCCACGGCCGTAACGGCCATTATGGACAGCAGGGCCTGATAGCCGGCGAAGGTCGCCAGGTAGGCGGACGCGCCGGCCAGCGCCAGCGCCGGCCAATACGCCAGCCCGGTGCAGCAGGCCAGATGGCGGCCGTTCAGCGCCATCGCCGGCACCATCGTCGTGGTGAAGGCGCATAACAGGATGGCGGCGAAGGCCGCGCCGCCGGCGGCGCCGAAAAGCTTCTCCGCGGCCGCCGCCAGCGCCAGCGGGCCGGCGGTGCCGGCGGCGATGACGATATAGGCCATAACCAGCGTCAGCGCCCCTTCCACAAGCTTGGCGGCCACGGTAAGCGCCACGGCCCGTCCTCCCCGGCGCGTCATGCAGGCCGCCGTCTCCGCCGCCAGGGCCGGGCGCATCCCGCCGGCGTTGTAGCCGAACAGCGCCAGGACGAGCAGCCAGTCGATATCGGCGGCCGGCCAGGGCCGGAAGGGAGCATCGCCGGCCGCCAGCGCCAGCATGGCGATAATGGCCGGCACCAGGAAAAAGGAACTGTAATTGGCGACCATCCGCAGCTCCTGGCCGTACCCGCCCGCCAGCAGGGTGAACGCCGCCAGGCACAGGGCCGCCGCCGCCATGTGCGGCACCCCGGTCTGGCTGTGCACCAGCCAGCCGGCGAAATAGCCCCCGGTCAGCGCGCTCGCTGGGATGGATATGCCCAGCGTCACCAGGCCGAAAATCATCTTGCCGCGTACGCCGAACAGCCTCCTGACGACCACAGTGAGCTCCGCTCCCGTGCGGACGCCGACCCAGGCCGACACCCCCGTCAGGCCGGCGCCGAGGACGGTGTACGCCAGGACGATGACCAGATAGACCCCGGCTCCGCCCCGGGCCGCGGCGTCCGGCACCACGCCGGCGTTATCGCCGGCGATATGGACCACCGCCAGGGACAAGGCCGGCAACAGCATCCACATAGCCCCACCACCTCCGCCCTACATGATATTGCCCTTCCTCCCGCTTGGTGCCCGGCAAGCGGCAAAACAAAAAGCCCGGGAATAATCCCGGGCTCCGGTAACTGACGCTTATTTCGAACCTTTTACCTTGGATTCGACGCGGCGGCGTTCGGAAAACTCCTTCATGGTGACCCAGATGGGGCTGGCGTTGCAGATCGAGGAATACATGCCGCTGACGAAACCGATGGTGAGGGCGAGGGCGAAATTCTTCGTCGTCTCGCCGCCGAAGAAGTAGAGCGCCAGCGAGCAGAACAGCACGGTGACGACGGTGTAGATCGACCGGGTCATCGTCTGCCAGATGCTGCGGTTGACCAGGTCCGAGAAGCTTTCCGTCTTGCGGTGGGTTTTGAGGTTCTCGCGGATGCGGTCGAAGATGACGATCGTGTCGTTGATCGAATAGCCGACGATCGTCAGGATGGCGGCCACGAAGGACGCGTCGACCTCGAGCCTGAACAGCGAGAATACTCCCAGCACCACGATGATGTCGTGGATGAGGGCCGCGACGGCCGAAACGCCGAACTTGAATTCAAACCGGAAACTTATGTACGCGATCATCAGCAGCCACGATATCACCAAGGCGATGACCGCCTGGCGGGTAAGCTCGGAGCCGATGACGGCGCCGACCTTCTCGATGCGCAGCACCTCGAAATCGCCGAGCTTCTGCTTCAGGCCCTGCATGGCCGCCGTGCGCTCGTCCTCGGTAAGCACGTGGGTGCGGACGAAGACGTTCGGCGAGGCCTCCACCTGGGCGCCGGACGCCAGTTGGATGGTGCTGCCTTCGAGATGGTAGTCCTTGAGCGCGTCGCGCACCTGGGCGACCGTGACCGGCTGGGTGAACTTGAGATCGAGGAGCGTGCCGCCGGTGAAATCAATGCCGAGGTTGAACCCCTGGACGGCCATGGAGATGATGCCGGGGATCATTATTAATATGGACAGCGCGAACCACCAATAACGTTTGCCGATAAAGTCGAACTTCAATAATGACATCTCTCTCACCCCCTACGCCCCGAAAATTTTGCCGCTCTTGAACATATTGGCGTTCATCAGCGACTTGAGGAGATATCTGGTGACCGTGACGGCCGTGAACATGCTCAGGAGGATGCCGATGCCGAGGGTGATGGCGAAACCCTTGATCGGGCCCGACCCCAGGAAGAAAAGGACGACAGCTGCGAACAAGGTCGTCACGTTCGAGTCGAAGATGGTATTGAACGCGCGGCTGAAGCCGGCGTCCATGGCCGCCCTGAGCGTCTTGCCGCCGCGGTACTCCTCCTTGAAGCGCTCGAAGATCAGCACATTGGCGTCGACCGCCATGCCCATCGACAGGATGACGCCGGCGATGCCCGGCAGCGTCAGCGTGGCGTTGAGCATCTTGAGAGCGACGAGCAGCAGCATGACGAACAAGGCCAGGGTGATGTTGGCCACCACGCCGGAGAGGCGGTAGAAGGCGACCATGAATACCACGATGGCGATGACGCTGATCGCGAAGGCGAGCGCGCTCTTATCCTTGGAGTCCTGGCCGAGGCTGGGGCCGACGGTGCGCGTCTCCATGATATCCATCTTGACCGGCAGCGAGCCGGAACGAAGGAGAATAGCCAGCTCCTCGGCCTCCTTGGGGGTCCGCTGGCCGGTGATGACCGCCTTGCCGCCCGAAATGGGCTCCTGCACCACGGGGTCGGTGATCACCTGCTTGTCGAGCAGGATGGCTATCTTCTTGCCGACATTTTTAGCCGTCAGATCGGCGAAAATTTTCCCGCCCTCGGCGGTAAACTCAATGGCGACGACAGGCTGGCTGCCCTGTCCGGGCTGGGCCTTGGCCTCCTTGAGGTCCTTGCCGGTGAGCACGGTTTTCCCAGACTCGTCGCGGAACTCGAGCAGCGCCGTCTTGCCGATGAGGGCGATGGCGGCCTCGGGGTCCTTGACCCCGGGAAGCTCGACGATGATGCGGCGGTCGCCCTGGCGCTGGATGATCGGCTCGGTCAAGCCGAGCTCGTTGACGCGGCGCTCCATGATCTTGACGACCCGCTGCATCGCGTCTTCGTTCACCTTGGCGTCGGGCGTGTCCACCGCTTCCATGACGACATGGGTGCCGCCCTGCAAATCGAGACCCTGCTTGATCGACAAGGCCAAATCCTTGATATAAAAGCCGAAAACAAGCAAAATGGCCAAAACAACCACCGTGAAAGTGGTCAGATTACCCCATCTCAAGGACCTTTCCCCCTATCCTGTTTTATTGCACAAACCTAATTATATCTGCACGGCCTGTCCGCTGTCAATGAAACCCATTATGCCAACCTTCACAGCAGCTTGGTGCCGTTTATGACCAAACCGAACCGGCAGCGGAGGAATTCGGCCGCCCGCCGGCACATGACCATACGGTTGAGAAATATCTCGAAGTACTCCATTACCGGGCAGATAGCGGTGTCGATCGTCAATTCGAGCGTTATCGTCCCCTCGTCCCGGTCGACGGTCAGGCGGCTGTCTTCGGCCGCGTAGTTCACCCGGTCGTGAATCTCGAACTTAGCGAAATCGGTATTGGTTACCCGCGTCCGGTGGACATCCGATTTATCGGCGAGGATGAGGGCCGACGCCACATGGTTGATGGCGTTGCCCCGCTCCTCCTCGTGGTTGCCGATAGCCGAAACCACCAGGGCGATCTCTTCCGGGACCATGCCGAGGCGGCTGAGGATGATGTAAGCCATGACCGCGCCCGTACCGCCGTGGTTGTAACGGTTGACGAGGTTGGCGATGTCGTGGAGGTAGCCGGCGATGGCGGCCAGTTCGCAGTCGCGCTCGCCGTAGGCCAGGTCGGCAAGCACCCGCCGCGCCCGCTCGGCGACCAGCGCGGCATGCCGCCGGCCGTGCTCGGTGAAGCCGAGCTCACAGAGGTATTCGGTGCTGCAACCCAGATAAACGGCTACTTCATGGTCTTGCTGCAAACTTGCCATCGTTATTGCCATCGTCCGCTCTCCCCGCGATAAAGTCCAGCACGCGCGCCGCCACCTCTTCCTTGGTCAGCGGGTCGGTCTGGATGAACAGGTCGGCGTGCTCGCGGGCGTCCTGTAGCCGTTCCCGCTGCACGGCCAGCCTCTCTTCCCCCCAGGGAACGGAACGCCGGCGGCGGATGACCGGCAGCGACGCTTCGAGCATAACGACCACGTCCGGCTGTTTCTTTCGCCACAGTTTTTTGATCCCCGAGTGCTCCTGGGCGACATTATGGGCATCGAGGCCCAGCGCTTGCAGGCGGCCCACAAGCGTCGTCTTGCCGCTGGCGCACGGTCCGACCACGACGATCCGCACCGTCCCGCCCTCAGTACGGGAACGACACGCTCAGCCGCTGGATACGGTGGGTCGAATCGCGCTCCGAAACCCCCATGGCCACGACCGTCATGTCGTCTCCCGGCCGGTACTCGTCCAGCGCCAGGGCGTACTCCAGGATATTCTCGGCGATGAAGTCCACGTCGTCGGGTCCGTTCTCCTCGACCAGCCTGAGGATGCGGGCGGGGTCGGCGGCGTTGCCCCGCTTGCGGCCGGCCGCCTGGATGCCGTCGGTATACGATACCAGAATTGTGCCCACTTCGAGGGGAATTTGATTCATCAGCGGCTTCATATATTTGTGCACGCCGATGGAGGGAACCTCTTCGTCGTAAACGGCGACGCCGTATTCGGTCTTCACCAGCACCGGACAGTTGGCGTTGCGGGAAAAAAGCAGCGTCTGGGCGTCGAAGTCGGCGCTTAGAATGGTGAGGGTCGAGGAAACCCGGCCGTCTTTCATGGCATAGAGATAATCGTGGACCGTCCTGGCGACCGCGCCGTCCCGCGCGCCCTCGGCGATAAGGGCGGCGGCCCGGTTCACCACCAGGCTGCTCGTCTGCTTGGCCGCCTTGCCGCTCCCTTGGCCGTCGGCCAAAATGGCGGAAATACCTCCGCGTGGCCGTTCTGCCACCTCGATACTGTCCCCGCAGTCGGCGACCGCATATTTATTCGCTTTGGCAATGCCGATCCTTATCTCCATGGCGCCATCCCCGTCCGCCGTGCGCCGTCCGGCGTCACGGCCGGCCTCCCGCCGGGGGCAGGAAGCCGTTCTCGGTCAACAGATAATCCATCCGCACGTCATACTCGTCTACAGGCACGGCCGTCACCACCTGCAATGACCAGGCCAGCCCCAGCCGGCAGGCCTGTCCCGCCTTCGGCAGGAAGCGGTCGTAGTAGCCGGCGCCCATGCCGAGGCGGCCGCCGGCGGCGTCGAAGGCCACCCCCGGCACGACGATCAGATCGAGGGCGGACGGCTCGATCAGCCGGCACTTGGCCGGGTCGGGCATCTTCAGGCCGAGGCGGCCGGCGACGAGCTCGTCCCAGCCGTCTAAAGCCGCGGCCTCCATGATGCCGTAGGCCGCGCCCATCAGCGGCACGGCCACCTGTTTGCCGCTTTTCCAGGCGTCCTCGACAAGCGCGGCCGTCTGCGGCTCGTCCGCCATCGCCAGGTACAGCATGACCGTTTTCGCCTGCCGGTACTCGGGCCATGCACAAAAATAGGCAGCGATTGCCTCGCTCCCTTTCCTGATCTCTGCGGCGGAAAGGCTGCGCCGTTCGGTAAGCTTTGCCCGGCGCAGCCGCTGTTTGGCTTCTTTTCCTGTAGACATGCTAGTCGGCCTTGCTTTTTACCGTGCCGATCGCCGAACGGTTGAACTCCAGCTCCACTTTTTCCGCCACCTTGACGGTGACGACCTCGTCGCTGAACGCCGTGATGGTGCCGTGGATGCCGCCGATGGTCACGACGCGGTCGCCTTTCTTAAGGCTGTCCAGCATGTTTTTGCGTTTCTGCTGTTCCTTCTTCTGGGGTCGGTAGAAGAGAAAATAAAACACCACCAGCATCAGTAGGAACGGCGACCATTGCAAAATCTCCGGGGTTAAAAACTCCATAATAACCTCACCTCCCGTATCTTATTCGCAAACTATATTCTGCGCTTTTCCCGTAATTCCTCTAACGCGGCGGGTAATTGGCCCAAAACTCGTCCCGGAAGGCGGGGAACGTGCCCTCGATGATGGCCTTGCGCATGTCGCGCATGAACTGGAGGAGAAAATGGAGATTGTGGGTAGTGGTCAGTCGCAGGCCGAAGATTTCCTCCGCCTTGAGGAGGTGGCGGATGTAGGCGCGGGAAAAGTGGCTGCAGGTATAGCAGCCGCAATCCGGGTCGATGGGCCGGAAATCGCGGGCGTACTCGGCGTTCTTGAGCACCAGGCGGCCGCGGCTGGTCATGACCGTGCCGTTGCGGGCCACGCGGGTCGGGAAGACGCAGTCGAACATGTCGATGCCGCGCATGACGCCCTCGACAAGGCAGTCGGGCGTGCCCACCCCCATCAAGTAGCGGGGTTTGCCGGCCGGCAGCAGCGGCACGGTTTCGTCGAGCATCTCGTACATCGTCGGCTTGGGCTCGCCGACGCTCAGCCCGCCGATGCCGTAGCCGGGGAAGCCCATGCTCACGAGATCGCGGGCGCTCATCGCCCGCAGGTCCTTGTGCATGCCGCCCTGCACGATGCCGAACAGGGCCTGGTCGCGGCGCGTATGGGCCCGCAGGCAGCGCTCCGCCCAGCGGGTCGTCCGCGCGGTGGACGCTTGGGCGTAATCATGGTCGGCCGGGAAGGGGACACATTCGTCGAACGCCATGATGATGTCCGCCCCGAGAGCCATCTGCACCTCGGTGGCCTTCTCCGGCGACAGGAACTGCCGGGAGCCGTCGATGTGGGAACGGAAAGCCACCCCCTCCTCGCTGATCTTGCGCAGCGGGCCGAGGCTGAAGACCTGGAAGCCGCCGCTGTCGGTGAGGATGCCACGGTCCCAGCGCATGAAGGAATGCAGGCCGCCGGCCTCGGCGACGAGGTCGTGGCCCGGCCGCAGGAAAAGATGGTAGGTGTTGCTGAGGATTATCCCCGTCCCCATCGCCGCCAGCTCGTGGGGCGACATGGCTTTGACCGTCGCCTGCGTGCCCACCGGCATGAAGATGGGGGTGTCGAAAACGCCGTGGGGCGTATAAAGGCGCCCGGCCCGCGCCCCCGTGCGGGGACATTGTTTGATAAGCTCGAATGTGACCGCCATATGCTAGCCTCGCTATTCTCTTATTAAGCAACCATGAAAATAAAGGAAAATATATCGATCTGGGGAAGTGTATTTATACCTTCGCAAAGGAGGGCTAAAGATGATACTGCCGGAATCCCTCGCCCCCGACGGCCAACCGTCATTTTCGCGGGTCATCGCCGCCGCTTGGGCCGTCTTTGCCACCAACGCCAAAACCATTTTCCTATTTACCTTGTTCAATTCCATCGGAACCTGCTTGCTGATCGATTTGCCGCAGTACTATTTCGCCAGTTACTCGCCGCAACGGATTATCGGGTGCGCCATAATGGGGTTCGTCATCTTTCCCGCCACCATCGGCCCGATAACCATCCTGCTCGCCGCCAGAATCGGCGGCGAAGCGGTGACCGCGGCCGCGGCGATAAAAAAGGCCGTTTCGTTGCTCCCGCGCTACGCCGTCATGACACTATTAAATATCTTTATCGTCTGCGCGCTGTCGCTGCTATTGATCGTGCCGGGAATCATCTTCGCCGTATTCTACATCTTCGCCACCGAAGCGCTCTTCCTGCGCAATTACGGCGGCATGCAGGCCCTGTTATACAGCAAACGGCTGGTGGAAGGCAACTGGTGGGTCATCTCCGGCTTCGTCTTCATCGCCTTGGCTGCTACTTATGGGCTGACCTTTGTCGCGGATTCTCTTTTGGCAACGCTGATCCAAGATGACCTGCCCGCAGCTTTTCTGACGAACATCCCGGTCGACTTCTTTGCCTACGGCTTCTGCTCCGCCGTATCGGTCCTGCTCTTTCTTACCCTGGAACGCGCTAAGGGCCCCGAGTCCGCGGCGGAAACAGCCCCATCCTGAGGTCATCAGGCTGAAAGCTCCGGCCAACGACGGGGCTTTTCTTTTTTGTCTTGTTCTTTAAATGATTAGCATCGCGTCGCCGAAGCTGAAGAAACGGTACCGCTCGGCCACCGCCTCGCGGTAGGCCGCCAGGACGCGCTCGCGGCCGGCGAAGGCGCTGATCAGCATCAGCAGGGTGGATTTGGGCAGGTGGAAATTGGTTATCATGGCGTCGACCGCCTGGAAGCGGTGGCCGGGGTAGATGAAGATGTCCGTCCAGCCGCTGCCGGCCGCGATGCGGCCGGCCCGCGCCGCCGTTTCCAGTGTCCGCACGGCGGTGGTGCCGACGGCGACGACTCTCCCGCCCCGCTCCTTGGCGGCGTTGACGGCGTCGGCCGCCGCCGCCGGGATGGAGTAGTATTCGCGGTGCATTTTGTGGTCGGTTATGTCGGCGACGTTGACCGGGCGAAAGGTGCCGAGGCCGACATGTAAGGTTACGAAGACCAGATTGACAGATCTTTCTGTTAGAGATTGCAAGAGTTTGTCAGTGAAATGCAAACCCGCCGTGGGGGCGGCCGCCGAGCCGCGCTCCCGCGAGTAAACCGTCTGGTAGCGTTCCTTGTCTTTAAGTTCTTCATGTATATAAGGCGGCAGCGGCGTCTCGCCCAGCCTGTCCAGCACTTCCTCGAAGACACCGCGAAAAACAAAGCGGACGACACGTCCGCCAAAGTCGGTGACAGCGAGTATTTCCGCGCGCAGGTCGTCGCCGAACGCGACCTCGGCCCCGGGACGGAGCTTGCGGCCGGGTTTGACGAGCGTCTCCCACGTGTCCGCGCTCAGGCGGTTGAGAAGGAAGATTTCGACTTTGCCGCCGGTGCCGGTTCTGGTGCCGACGAGGCGGGCGGGGATCACCCGCGTGTCGTTGAAGACGAGGGTGTCGCCGGGAACGAGGTACGCGGGCAGGTCGTAGAAATGGCGGTGGCTGATCGTGCCGGTAGCCCTGTCGAGCACGAGCAGGCGCGAGTGGTCGCGGATGTCGGCCGGATGCTGGGCGATGAGGTCTTCCGGCAGGTGGTAGTCGAAGTCGGAAAGCAGCATGGGAACTCCTCAGTATAGCTTGCTGATCTCTACGCCTGTGTAGTAGTGTTTCAATATCTGGCGGAAATATGCGGTATCGCCTACGGGGGCCTTCTCGGCCATGGCTTTGGCCCCCCACTGGGAAAGGCCCACGCCGTGGCCCCAGCCGAAGCCGGCGAAGACGATCGTTTCGTTGGCCAGGCCGCTTATCCGTCTGATGTTGGGCTTGTCGAGGCCGGGGTTCTTGTCCGGTATGGGCTTGACGTTTATCGGCACCGTCTTGACGGTGCGGTCGCCATAGCTGTCGGTGACTTCGAATTCGACCGCCTTCACGGTCGGGAGGGTGACTTTGACGTCGAAGAGGGTGCTGTTAAGGCCGAGGATGGTGCGCAGCTTGGCGCCGGTGATCTCGATGCTGCCGGCGCTGCCGATGAGGCGCAGTTCGGTGACCCGGCCGGAGACGCCCCGGTCAGGGGCGGCGACCGGCGGTTTGGTGGGCGGCGATAGTTCGATGCCCTGGAGGGTGCCGAGCTGGATGCCGGCGCTGGCCAGCGCTTCCTCGATGTCTTTTCTGGTCAGTTGTTTCTCCCACTTGTAGTGGGGCGAGGTTTCGTCGAAGTCGGCGACGCCGCGCAGATAGGGGAGGCGCTGTCCCCAAACGTTTTCGCTGTTTTCGGTGTAGCCGCCGCCGCTGCTGTGGAAGTAGGCGGCGATCGGCTTGCCGCCGTGGGTGGCGACCAGGCCGCGGGTGGCGTCGACGGCTTTGGTGGCCCGGGGGTCTTCGGCGGTTTTGCCGCCGTAAACCTGGCAGTCGGTGGTGGTGCAGACGTCGAAGCCGTCGTTTTTGTGCTTGCCGAGGCTGTACAGGGCGTAGGTGCGGGCGGCGACGGCCTGGGCCTTGACCGCTTCCTGCGGCCAGGCGGGGGAAATTTCGCCGACGATGACGCCGTAGACGTATTCTTCGAGCGGCAGGGTGTTGACGACGGTCAGGCCGTTTTTGCCGGCGGTGCGGCGGACGTTGATCGCCCCCCGGTATTGGCGCCTGTTTACTTCGACGGCGGCGTCCTTGCCGGCGGGCACGACGAGGATTTCCCGCGCGGCTACCTTGCTGCCCTTGACGGCCATGCCGGCGCCGGCGAGGGTGACGGTCACCTTTTCGCCGGCTTTGTAGTCGCCGAGCGTTTCCCTGCTGTCGGCGTCGACGAGGGAAAAGCCGCTTTCGGCGGAGAGGATGATATTCGTCTGGTTGGTCCATAGGCCCACCCGGATGAGCGGCGCAGCGGCCGGGGCCGCGGCCGCCGGGGCCGCGGCGGCCGCGGCGAGCAGCATGAGACCCAAGGCGAGGACGATTTTGCGCATATGCTCTCCTTTAGCCTAACGGCGGCTGAAAAGATTGAGAACGATGGTCAAGACGACGCTGATGATTATGCAGGTGACGACCGGGAAGTAGAAGCTGAAGTTTTCTTTTTCGACGTGGATGTCGCCCGGCAGCCGGCCGAGCCAGGGCAGCTTGCCGCCGAGGTAGAGGACGGCGCCGACGACGAGGAGGACGGCGCCGAAGATCATCAGGGTTTTGCCGAGGGAGTCGAAACCTGTTGGCATGGCCGGCCATCCTCCTTGCGCGGTTTGTAGTAGCGGTCCCGTTCGCTGAATATGCAGCCGCAGTACGGCTGGCGATACAGCTCGAGGTCCTTGCTGAGCTGCACCCCTTCCGGCCAGCCGGGCCGGAAGTCTATGTAGCAGAACGGCACGCCTTCGGCGGCGGCGATTTCCCCGGCGACTTCCCTGATCGTTTCGTGCTTCTGATAAGGGCTGACGAGCAGGGTGGTCGTGAAGCAGTCGAAGCCGTGCCCGGCGGCGTAGCGGGCGGCCCGGCGCAGCCTGAGCCCGTAGCAGGCGCGGCAGCGGTCGCCGCCGGCGGCAAGGGAGCGGGCCAGATAATCTTCGAGGTTGTATTCCGGGTCGACGACGAGGTCGAGGCCGGTTTTGCCGGCGAATTCCCGGGCGGTGTCCAGGCGGCGGGCGAATTCCTTGTAAGGATGGATGTTGGGGTTGTAGAAGTAGCCGACAAGCTCGTGGCCCAGCTCGCGGAGGCGTTTGACCGGGAAGCAGGCGCACGGGCCGCAGCAGACGTGGAGGAGCATCCGCATGTTACGTCACCAGAGTTTCTCTTGTTTTTCGCCGTTCGGCGACTTGTAGGGGACGCCGATGTGGCCGTAGGCCGCTTGGGTGGCGACGCGGCCGCGCGGGGTGCGGCTGAGGAAGCCCAATTGCATGAGGAAGGGTTCGTAGACGTCCTCGATGGTGGCGGTTTCTTCGCTGATGGCGGCGGCGAGCGTTTCGACGCCGACCGGTCCGCCGCCGAACATGCCGACGATGGCGGTCAGCAGCCGCCGGTCGGTTTTGTCGAGGCCGCGGTGGTCGACCTCGAGCATGGCCAGGGCCTTGTCGGCGACGTCTTCGGTGATGACGCCGTCGGCGGCCACCTGAGCGTAGTCGCGCACCCGCTTGAGCAGGCGGTTGGCCACCCGCGGGGTGCCGCGGGAGCGGCGGGCGATTTCCTGCGCGCCGCGGTCGTCGACGGCAATGTTCAGTATTTCCGCCGCCCGTTTAATAATGCACTCCAGATGGGGCTGTTCGTAGTATTCGAGGCGGCAGACGACGCCGAAGCGGTCGCGCAGCGGTCCGGTGAGGGCCCCGGCGCGGGTGGTGGCGCCGACGAGGGTGAAGCGGGGCAGGTCGAGGCGTAGCGAGCGAGCGCTGGGCCCTTTGCCGATGATGATGTCGAGGGCGTAGTCTTCCATGGCGGTGTAGAGGATTTCCTCGACGCCGCGGGGCAGGCGGTGGATCTCGTCGATGAACAGGACGTCCTTGTCGCTGAGGTTGGTGAGCAGGGCGGCGAGGTCGCCGGGGCGCTCGACGGCCGGCCCGGAGGTGACGCGGAAGCCGGCGCCCAGTTCGTTGGCGATGATGCCGGCCAGGGTGGTCTTGCCGAGACCGGGCGGCCCGTAGAGGAGGACGTGGTCGAGGGCCTCGCCGCGGGAGGCGGCGGCCTGGATGAAGACGGTGAGGTTCTGCTTGATCTGGTCCTGGCCGATGTATTCGCTGAGCCGGCGGGGCCGCAGGCTGTACTGCCAGGTGTCGGCCTCCTGGACGCCGCCGGCGACGATTCTTTCTTCTTCCATGGGGAGCTACCTCCTGGCGAACTCTTTGAGGGCGAGCTTGATCAATTCTTCGGCGGCCAGGCCGTCGGCGTACACTTTCTGGAGGACGGCGCCGACCTCGCCCTGGCTGTAGCCTAGAGCGACGAGGGCCTGGACGGCTTCCTGGCGGGCGTCCTGGGGGACTTCGGCGGCCGCGCCGGCCTTGACGGTGGCCGGGGTGAAGTCGTCGGCCACGCCGAGCTTGTCTTTGAGTTCGAGGATCATCCGCTCGGCCGTTTTTTTGCCGATGCCGGGAATGCGGGTCAGCAGGGCGGCGTTCTTCTGGCCGACGGCGGCGCGGAATTCGCCCGGGCTGATGGCTGAGAGGATGCCGAGGGCGACCTTGGGGCCGACGCCGGTAATGGTGATGAGATGCTGAAAGAGCTCGTATTCGTCGGCGGTGAGGAAGCCATAGAGCAGCATGGCGTCTTCCCGGACGTTGAGGTGGGTGAAAAGGCTTACGGCGGCGCCGGTGGCGAGCTTCTGCCGGGTGGAGGCGGGCACGAAGACGCGGTAGCCGACCCCCTGGACGTCGAGGAGGCAGTGCTCGTTGTACAGATGGCTGACGGTGCCTTTCAGATAGCCGATCATCGCTTATAGTCCCTCAGTTCGTGCAGAGTGCTGGTGTGGGCGGTGCAGATGGCCACGGCCAAGGCGTCGGCCACATCGTCGGGGTGGGGTTTGGCCGGCAGGCAGAGCAGCTTTTGCGTCATATAGATTACCTGCTCCTTGGTGGCTTTGCCGTAGCCGACGACGGCCTGTTTGACCTGGAGCGGGGTGCACTCGGCGACGCGGACGCCGTTCAAAGCGGCGGCGAGGAGGATGACGCCGCGCGCCTGGCCGACGGTCATGGCGGTGCGGACGTTTTTGTTGAAGAAAAGCTGCTCGACGCCGACGATGTCGGGGCGGTGCTGCTTGATGAGCGCGTCGACGGCCCGGTAAACGGCGGCGAGACGGGCGGCGGTGTCCATGTCGGGGGTGGTTTCGGCCGCCCCGTAAGCCAGCGCTTTGATGCGGCTGCCGTCGAGGCTGACCACGCCCCAGCCGCAGATGGCGGTGCCGGGGTCGATGCCGAGTACGAGCATTGTCTCGCCTCCTTCGTCACACGGTAATTCGACAGGCGGCAGGGCTATTCCTCCCTGGCGCGGCCGGCGGCGGCGACGGAAAAGGCCCGCCGCGCGTCGTCCGCAGGGCGGGCCTCTGGTCTGTTATTTATATTCTCGGGGCTGTTCCTGGCCGTTTAGGACCCGCTGGGCGCCCTCGGCCAGCGCCAGCAGTTCGTTCTCCCCAGGCATGACGGCGACCGGGGCGATGAAGGCGACGTATTCCTTGAGCTTGGCGGTCAGGTACTCGGAGTAGGCGATGCCGCCGGTGAGGATGATTTGGTCGACCTTGCCGCAGACCGGAACGGCGGCGGCGGCGATGTAGCGGGCGATTTGATAGATCATCGCCTGGTAGACGGTTTCCGCCTGCTTGTCGCCGGCTTTGAGGCGCTTTTCCGCTTCGCGGGCGTCGTTGGTGCCCAGGAGGGCGACGAGGCCGCCGCGGCCGGCGAGCAGCTTGGCGATTTCTCCTCTGTTCAGGTTGCGGCCCAGGATGAGGTCGGCGAACTGGCCGGCCTGGACGGTGCCGGCCCGTTCGGGGGTGAACGGCCCGTCGCCGTCGAGGGCGTTGTTGACTTCTACGACCCGCCCCTGGCGATGGCAGCCGACCGAGATGCCGCCGCCGAGGTGGGCGATGATAAGGTTGAGGTCTTCGTAGTTGCGGCCGAGGCCGGCGGCGAAACGCCGGGCGATGGCCTTCTGGTTGAGGGCGTGGAAGGCGCTGCGGCGGGTTATTTCCGGCAGGCCGGTTATGCGGGCGATATCGTCGAGCTCGTCGACGACGACCGGGTCGACTATGTAGGCCGGAATGGCGGCTTCGGCCGCCAGGCGGGCGGCGAGCAGGGCCCCGAGGTTGGAGGCGTGGGCGCCGTAGCTGGCGCTCCTTAGGTCGTCGAGCATGGCGGCGTTGACGGTGTATGTGCCGCTGAGCAGCGGCTTGAGCAAACCGCCGCGGCCGACGACGGCGGCAAAATCGCGCAGCGACAGCCCCTTTTGCTCGAGGATGGCGGTGATTTTCGCCTGCCGGTAGGGAAGCTGGTCGAGGATGGTTGCGAACGCGGCCAGTTCTTCGGCGTTGTGGCTGAGGCTTTCGGCCAGGATTTCGCGGCCGTCGGCGAAGACGGCGATCTTTGTGGAAGTCGAGCCGGGATTGACGGCCAGTATTCTCTGGGTCATGCTTTCTCCTCTCCCATGACAAGATTTGCCGGCGCACCGGAGCCGGCAGCAATTCAAACTATTTCGACGCTGTCGCCGTTATTGAGCATGGCGGCGTTGGCTTCGTCGGTGTCGAGGTGGATTTCGGGCTTCCAGCCTGCGAAAATCCTTATTATGACGTTTTCAAAGACGAGGGCGCGCTCGTCGCTCGGGCACCTTACCCGCACGAAATCGCCGTCGCTGACGCCGAACGCGGCGGCGTCCGCCGGGTCCATATGGATGTGCCGCCAGGCGGCGATGATCCCTTCGTGCAGGTCGACCGAGCCGCAGGGCCCGACGAGGGTGACGGGCGGCGAACCCTTGATGTCGCCGGATTCCCTGACCGGGATGGCGACACCGAGCTTTACGGCGTCGCTGCGCGATATTTCGACCTGGGAAGCTTTCCGCACCGGGCCGAGGATGCGCACTTTTTTGAAAGCCCCTTTCGGGGTGGCGAGGTCGACGGTTTCTTCGGCGGCGTAGTAGCCGTCCTGGTAGAGGTCTTTCATGGGGGTAAGTTTGTGGCCGGCGCCGTAAAGAATCTCCAGGTGTTCCTGGGAGACATGGACATGACGGGCCGAAATGCCGACACGAATGGGTTTTCCCGGCATTAGCAACAACTCCTTGGCCAATATGTTTCCATATACAGAACGTCGTTCTTGTTTGCAGAACAAAAATATAACTTCGCTAATGCGGGCCGTTTTTCCTCCTTATTGCGACAAGTATTTTGAATACAATCGGCCCGCCGCCGGGCAGGATGCGGGCAAAAAAAAAGCGCGCAAGCGGCGGCTTACGCTCCGGGTGGCGGTTATCGGGATTGCATGCCTTCGAGGGTGCGCAGCAGTTCTTCGCGCGATTTTACGACCATGCCCTGCCTGAGTTCCTCGATGTCTTCGGCGCTGAGATTGCGGACAGGGATCGCGGTGACTTCGCGGACGATGGCCCGGGGGCCGGGCCGTCCCTGGTATACGGCGACGAAGCCGTCCTTGACGCCGATGAAGGTGTTGTTGGCGTGCTCGCGGCAGTAGCTGTCGACCTTGAGGGACATTTCCACCTCCTGGGCGTCGAATTTGTCGATCGTCCAGCCGGCGTATACTTTCTGGACCTGGGCCAGGTTGAGGCCGATGAGGTTGTCGGCCGGTTTGGTGCGGTACACTTCTTCGTCGCCGCATTTAAGGTAGGTGATTTTTTGCGCAAAGTCGGTCGTGGCGGTGATTTTTATCTTGGTGTCCTGTTTGCCAACCTCCGCGTCCTGCGCCGGCCGCTGTTTTCCCGGCCAGGGCAGCATTCCGCCGGCGTAGGCCGCAAGCATCAGGGCGGCGGCGACCAGCCCCGCCGCCAGCAGCGCGCGGCGTTTCAGGTTCTGGGGAAAGGGCAACATGAAAAACCCCCCCTGGTATAGATGTTGCCTACAGTATTACCAGAAGAGGAAAATATTATTCAGACTGGCGATAAAGGCCCATCTGCGGCGTTGTAAGCGACCGCATCGTCGCTGAAGCGTCGTGCGTCTGACTTATCAGAGCGCTTGCTTGCGTACGTTCCAATGTACGCTTGCGATGCTGTTACACCTGTCCTCTGCAAACCTTGCATGCATACTTGGTCGCGGAGGAAACGGTGCCGCGCTCTTCCGGTGCGCCTTGCATCTGGACCTTTCTCACCAGTCTGACTTTGTCTACAAGCTGATATTATTCTTATTCTTCCAGCATGTCGTCGGGGATGTCGAAGTTGCTGTAGACTTCCTGGACGTCGTCGTGGTCTTCGAGGGCGTCCATGAGGCGGAGCATTTTTTCAGCGTCTGTTCCGGCCAGTTCGACGGTCGTCTGGGGTACCATGGTGATCTGGGCGGAGGCGACGGCCACTTTGGCGGCTTCGAGGGCGGCGCGGACTTGCTCCCAGTCGTCGGGGGCGGTGATGATTTCGTATTGGTCGCCGTCGGTCCTGATGTCTTCGGCGCCGGCGTCGAGGGCGGCGAGCATGAGGTCTTCTTCGCCGGCGGCGGCCTTGTCGACGAGGAAGAGGCCCTTTTTGTCGAACATCCAGGCCACGCAGCCCGCTTCGCCGAGGTTGCCGCCGTTCTTGGCGAACAGGTGGCGGATGTCGGCTGCGGTGCGGTTGCGGTTGTCGGTCAGTATTTCGAGCAGGACGGCCACGCCGCCCGGGCCATAGCCTTCGTAGACGATTTCTTCGTAGTTGCCGCCATCGAGGGCGCCGACGCCTTTTTGGATGGCCCGCTGGATGTTGTCCTTGGGGACGTTGTTTTCCTTGGCTTTCTGCAGGGCGAGTTTCAGCCGCATGTTGCCGGCCGGGTCGGCGCCCCCCGCCCTGGCGGCGACGGTGATTTCGCGGCTGATTTTGGTGGTGACTTTGCCGCGGATGGCGTCCATCTTGCCTTTGCGGTGTTTTATGTTGGCCCATTTGGAGTGTCCTGACATAACGTTCCCCTCTCAATAGTTTAAGTCAGGCTATATTTTAGCATAAGCGGGCCGTTTTGAGAAGAGAGGGCTCAGACCCACTCCACGCAGACTTGTTTGCCCAGGGCTTCCAGCTTGACGCGCAGGCTGGCCAGGACCTGGGTCTTGATGTTGATGTGGGCGGGAAAGTTCGGGTTCTGGTGGGCCGGGTTTACGGCCGTCCCGGCCAGTATGTCGATGCGATCGGCCTCGTTCAGCAGTTTGGCCAGCAGGGTGGCGCCGTCGCGGCGATGGGCGCCGCGCAGTTTGCGGGGGTCGTCGAGGCGGTTTATGGCGGCGGTGAGGGTGAGCACTCCTTCGCTGACGAGGTCGATGCCTTCGATGGCGGCTTTGGGCGGGATGGCGGGGTCCTGGTAGTCGAGGTCGACCTTGACCGGCCGGCCGCTGACGCGGCTGACGATGTTGGCGGTGGTGCCGCCGGCGACGGCCAGTTTCCCTTCGCTGCGCAGGAATCTCCTGACGACTTGTTCATCCATCTCGCGGTTGGCGGGCGGGCCGGTGAAGAGGGTGAGCCGGCGGGGCCGGCGTATTTTGACGGCGACGACGGTCGAGTCGTCGCCCGGGTTGCCGAGGTAGTAGCCGTTGCAGCAGCCCAGGATGTGGGCGGCGATCGCTTCGGCGTCGTCGGCGGGCGAACAGTTGGCGGCAAGTTCGGTGGCGATGCCGGGCCAGTCCCAGCCCAGCTTGAGAAGGCCGCCGATGCCGGCGTGGATGACGCCGTCGCTTACGGCGACGAGCACGTCGTTCTCGTCCAGCAGGAGACGGCCTTCCCGGACGGCCTTGCCGCCGATCTCCCTGGCGATGGTGGGGAAAGGAACGACCTGGCCGCCGCGCAGCAGGAAGGTGCCCGGGCTGTCGAATTCGATGACGGTGGCCAGGCAGTCGGGGTGGATTTTGATGATCTGAAAGGTGGAGTAGGCGATCTTCCGTTCCCTGCAGACCGGCAATGTTTCCGTGATGGTGTGGACGACTTCGGCGAGAGGGATGTCTCTTTTGACGAGCGAGGCGGCGATCTTGGTGGTGAGGGTGGCGAGGATGTTGGCCTTGACGCCGCTGCCGAGGCCGTCGGAGATGACGACGGTGGTGGCCGTTTCGGTGCGGGTGCTTTCCACCCGGTCGCCGCACAGCTCTTCGCCGGCTTTGCAGAGCTGGGCGACGGCGATTTCCGGATAGAGCCGCGTCATCATTCTTCCCGCCCTTTCAGCAGGCCGACGAGTTCGAAGAGGGCAGCTTTCGTTTCGGCGGTGGTTTCCCCGAGGAGACCGGCGATCTCCTGGGCGACGTGCATCTGCTTATTGATGATTTCGGTCGCTTTTTCCACCGTCTGGAGTTTCATTTGTTCGATTTCGCGGGCGTTCCGCTCCTGGGCGGTGATGTCGGTCATGACGATTATCGCCAGGTTGTGCTCGGCCACGGGGATGACGGTCTGGCTGACGATTTTGCCGCCGGGGATCCTGACCCGCCGATCGGTGATTTTCCGGCCTTCCCGCACGGCGGCGTCGACGGCGTCGCAACCGAAAACCTCGCCGAAGGTGCTTCCTTTGACGATCTCCTGCGGCCGGCCAAGCATTTTTTCCGCCGCCGGGTTGAATTCCTGGACGATCATCCGGCTGTCGACGACGACGATGGCGTTGAGCGAGTGCTGGACGATAAGGTTGGCCAGGGATTCGGCCTTGGAGCGCATGTAGGGCACGCAGGTGCCGATCTCGGTGAGGCCCTGGCAGACGGCGATGGCTTTGTCGCGGCAGGAGTTGAACCCGCAGGCGCCGCAGTTTTTTTCGTCTTCTTTGCTGTATTTGCCGGTTTGCCGCAGCACTTCCCGGATGCGGCTTTCGCTGGGGATGTGTTCCTGGACCGGCGCCGACGCGTGGCGTCGGGTGAAGTCGAGGTCGGGAGGGTTGTTGTTGCGGCGGCTGCCGGCGGCGGCGAACTGCGCTACTTTGAGCCGTTTGGCCGGCACGGAGGCGGCGCAACCGTTGGCCGGCCCGTTGATGCAGCCGCCTGAGCAGGCGAGGGCTTCGACGAACCGCGGGGCTATTTCGCCACTGCGCAGGGCGGCGAAGACTTCGAGGCAGTTTTCCAGCCCGTCGACGGCGATGACGTCGGTGGCGGTGGCTTCGCTGCGGGTGAAGGATTTGAGGATGCCGCCGGCGATCGGGTAGTAGCGCACAGGCCCCGGCGCCGGCTGGCTCTGGGCGGCGGCGGAGGCGTCCTGCGGGGCGGCGGCGGCCAGCCATTCGCGCAGCTGGCGGAAGGTTATCGCCGCGTCCACCGCACTGCCGTCCTGGCGGCTTTCGGCCAGCTTGGCGATGCACGGCCCGGCGAATACGGTGAAGATGTCGTCGCCATGGCGGTGCTTGAGAAGCTTGGCGTGGACGAGCATGGGCGAGGCGACCGGGGCGAGGTTGTCCACGAGGTCGGGGTAGTATTTGGTGATGACGTTGACGACGACCGGGCAGCAGGCGGAGATGACCGGCCGGCCGGCACCGGCGAGCAGGCGGCCGTAGTGGCGGGATACTTCTTCGGCCCCGACGGCCGTTTCCTCTATGAGGCTGAAGCCAAGCGCGGCGAGGCGCGAGCAGAGCTGCCGGGGGGTAAATTCGGGGAAGGAGGCGATAAAGGAGGGCGCGAGGCTGAGGGCGACGAACCGGCCGGCGGCTATGGCGTCGGTGACGAGGGCTAGCTGGCTGTCGACCTGTTTGGCGCCCTGGGGGCATTCGACGACGCAGCGGCCGCAGAGGACGCACTTCTCTTCGATGAGCCTGGCCTGGCCGTTTTCGATGCCGATGGCTTTCAGGGGGCACGACCGCATACAGCGGTGACAGTCGCGACAGTTGACCTTTTGGGTTGTTATCGTTTTCATGGCTGTCCCTCCTTCAGCACTTTTTCGCGGAAGATGGCGAAGACTTTGTCCTGGGAGACATTGGTTATGATTTCGTCGTCTATTTTGATGATGACGCCTTCGGTGCAGCGCCCCTGGCAGAAGTTGCCTTCGAGGTCGATGGCGGCGGTGAGGTTGTATTTCTCCAGCAGGGCGCGGAACGCTTCGAGCACACCGTGCGCGCCGCGCATGTGGCAGGCGCTGCCGATGCAGATTGCGATCGTAGGCATGATTTTCTCCTATCTATGTGAAAAATTTCACTAATATTTCTTACTCTTTATTGTACCCCAGAAGCAGGGCGATGGCAATAGCTTTTTGGGCAACAGGACGAGGAGCCGGTTTTCGGCTCCTCGTCCTGTTGCTGCGGTGTTGTGGCCGATATGGCGGCGATGGCGATATGCCGGCAATGATGCCGGCCTACGGTCCTCGCCTGCCGCCCCGGTATGCCGCCCGCTTTTTTAGGAGCCGCCGTTGGGCTCGGCGGGCAGCGGGAAGGGAAACTGGACATAGGTGCTGGGGACTTCGCCGACGACGACGTATTCGGCGATGGGCACCTGGGTGTTGACGCTTACGGTGGAGCTGACGAGCGGTACGACGATGCGGACGCGGGTGGTGGCGAAGAGGTAGACCATGTGGCGGGTCTGGTTGATGCCGGCCTGCTCGAATTTGTCGACGACTTTGATCTGGACGGTGCCGACGGGGATGATGGTGACGACGATGGGCGGGCCAAGGCCGGCCAGCAACGGGCTGCCGAAAATTTGGCCGATCGGTATGTGGACTTTTTCTGCGGTGATGAGTTTCAGCGCGTCCTGGACTTTGATGGTGGTGTCGGCGGCCAGGCGGTTGAATTCAAGGGTGTTGGGCTGAATGAAGACGACGCGGCCGTGGTTGTCGAGCTTGACGGTGACGAGGGTCTGCGGGTCGATGTGCTGGCTTACTTTTTCGTTGATGACGTTGTTAATGGTCTGGGTGGCCACTTGGGTGGCTTTTGCTTCGGCTATCGCCATGAGGGTGGGCTTTAGGTGGGTTTCCGCCGTCCAGAATATGCTTAAGGCAAGGCTGACAAGCGCGGTTAACAGAACCGCTACCGGCAACCGTCGTCGCTTCCGCACGGAGAACCGCATCGTCCTCTCCTCCTGATTAGTGTCGCTTACTATATATATGCCGGTCATGGCGATTGGTGCCTTGGACGCCGAAAATCTGCCTGTTTTTCCGTGTCCGCCGGCGGGGATACTAGTTGTGAAAGTCAGGCAGCAAAAGGAGGCGGCGGTTGTGGGCGATAGGAACAAGCTTTTGGAGCCGAAGGCGGAAGAGGCGATGGAGAGGCTTAAGCTGGAGGTGGCCGATGAGACGCTCGGCCGGGACCTGAATACGAGGATTACGGCCGAGAATTATGAGGAGGCCTTGGAGCAGAGGAAATGGGAAGCGGCCGAGGAGCTGGGGATGAAGGAGAGAATCGAGGATGTGGGCTGGGAGAATATGACGACCGGGGAGGTCGGCAAAATAGGCGGCCGGGTCGGGGGCAAGATCGGCGGCCAGATGGTGAAGGAGCTGGTTGGCATGGCCGAGGCGCAGATGGCGCCGGTGGCCGAGGAGGCAACCGATAAGCAGGCGGTGGCGGCGCGCCTGAAAGGCGGCTGACCGAATAAGTTGCGCTGAGGCCGCAGTTTGCGGCCAAACAAAAAAAGCCGTACCCGGCTTTTTTTGTTGTGGGCATGTGCTATTGGCCGAAGGCTTGGACGGTTACACCCGCGGCGGCAAGTTTTTCCCTGATTTTCTTTATCATTGCGACGGCGCCGGGGGTGTCGCCGTGGACGCAGATGGTCTGGGCGCTGATGGGCACTTGCACGCCGTCGATGGAGGTGACGGCGCCGGTTGTGACCATGGAGAGCACGCGCTCGGCGACGAGGTCGACGTCGTGGATGACCGAGCCGGGCTGTTTGCGGGACACGAGGTTGCCCTGGGCGGTGTAGGCGCGGTCGGCAAAGGCTTCTTCGACGTATTTGACGCCGACGTTTTTGGCGGCGGCGACCATGGTGGAGTTGGCGAGGCAAAGCATGTAGAGGCCGGGATCGACGGCTTTGATGGCTTCGGCGATGGCGGTGGCCACGGCGAGGTCTTTTTCGGCGACGTTGTAGAGGGCGCCGTGGGCTTTGACGTGCTGCATCTTGACGCCTTCGGCGAGGCAGAAGCCCCAGAGGGCGCCGATCTGGTAGGTGACGTCGGCTTTGATTTCTTCGACGGAGGCGGCCATGACCCGGCGGCCGAAGCCGACGAGGTCGGGGAAGGACGGGTGGGCGCCGATGGCGGCGCCGTGCTGTTTGGCGAGTTTGACGGTTTTCATCATGTTTACGGGGTCGGAGGCGTGGAAGCCGCAGGCGACGTTGATGGAGGTCACATGGGGCATGGCGTCCTGGTCGAAGCCAAGGGTGTAGACGCCGAAGCTTTCGCCCATGTCGCAGTTGAGGTCGATTCTGGTCATGTCGATTCCTCCTCGATTTCGATGGCGTAGGTCTGGCCGTTGACGGTCAGGGAGAAACGGCGGACGGCGGCGGACGGCGGGCGCAGAGCGCCGGCGCGCCAGGCGGCAGCGGCGGCGTGTCGGGCCCGCTCGGCCCGCAGGGCGGCGACCGCTTCTTCGTCGCCGCAGCGGCGCAGGCGGACGGTGTCGCCTGGTTTGGCCTGGGCGAGAAGGGCCAGGTCGGGGCCGATGACGGTGCCGATCTTGGTGTAGCCGCCGGTGGTGGCGCGGTCGGCCATCATGACGATGGGCATGCCGTGGCCGGGCACTTGGATGGCACCCTGCGGCAGGGCGTCGGAGACGATGTCGGCTTTGCCGCTGTGGGCGATTTTGGGGCCTGCGAGGCGGTAGCCCATCCGGTCGGCTTCGTCGGTGACGGTGTAGGCGGCGCTAAAAAGGGTAGCCAGTCCGTCGGCGGTGAAATGGTCGTCCTGGGGGCCGGGAAGGACACGCAGGACGATGTCGCTGCCGTAGGTTGCCCGGAATTCATCCGGCAGTACGAGCGGCCTGGTGTCGGCAAGGTCGCAGGCGCCGACGGCGAGCGTGTCGCCGGCTTTGAGTTTGCGGCCGTCGAGGCCGCCGAGCGCCGCCCGGGTGTAGGTGGCGCGGCTGCCGAGGACCGCCGGCACGTCGATGCCGCCGCGGACGGCGAGGTAGGCGCGGCAGCCGCCGGCGGCGTAGCCGCAGGCGAGGACGCTGCCGGCCGGGACGGGGAAGGAGGTCCAGACGGCCATTTCCCGGCCGTCGAGGGCGGGGCGCATGTCGGCGCCGCAGATGGCGACGTAGGCGGCACGGTCGAAGCGGATGGTGTCGCCGGTGACGGTCATTTCGAGGGCGGCCGCCCCCGGTTGGTTGCCGGCGAGGATGTTGGCCATGTTGTAGGCGTGGCGGTCCATGGCTCCGGCCACCGGTACGCCGTAGGCCTGATAGCCCCAGCGGCCTTCGTCCTGGACGGTGGTGAACAGGCCGGCGGTGATGATGCTGATCATTGTCTGTCACCGCCTTCCGCAGCGATGGCCCGGCAGACGGGCGCGTAGGTGCCGGCGGCGACCTGCCCGGCGACGGCGGCGTATTCCGCGGCCGTGACGGCTTTGAATTGGAGGTGGTCGCCGGCGGCGAAGAGGAACGGGGCGGCGGCGGCCGGGTCGAAGAGCTTGACGGGGGTGCGGCCGATTATCTGCCAGCCCCCGGGGCTGGCGATGGGGTAGATGCCTGTCTGGCTGCCGGCGATGCCGACCGAGCCGCCGGGAATGGCGGTGCGGGGTTTTTCGAGCCGGGGGGTGGCGATGCGTTCGGACATGCCGCCGAGGTAGGGGAAGCCGGGCGTGAAGCCGATCATGTAGACGAGGTAGGGTACCGAGATGTGGATGGCGATGACTTCCTCCGGCGGGAGGCCGGTGTGGCTGGCGACGAAGTCGAGGTCGGGGCCGAGTTCACCGCCGTAGCCGACCGGTATCTCGATCACCCGGCCGGGCCGGGCGGCCGCTTCTTCCGGGCCGCCGTCGCCGATGAGCGTCCGGATGCGTTCGCCGAGTTCGCGGCGGGCGGTGGCGAGCGGGTCGAAGTAGACGAGCAGCGAGCGGTAGGTGGGCACGATTTCGATGATGCCGGGGATACGGGCGGCGGTGATGAGGGCTCCCGCCCGATGGACGCGGCGGTTGACCTCGGGGTCGATGCGGGTGCCGAATTCGACCACCAGGCCCTGTTCGCCGGCGTCCAAGAAAGTGATGTTGTCCATGCCGTGTATTCACCTCTGTTTTGACGAAGCGTCCCGTATTATTTTCCCCCATCGGCCAAGCAATTCCTTCCTCAAAAAAAGAGAAAAACGGACCGAACGGTCCGTTGGTCTTCATTTTTCGATTACCAGCCGGTGGTAGGTTTTCTTGCCTTTGCGCAGCATCAGGCTGCCGCCGCTGACCGCTGCTTCGCCGATGACGCAGTTCTGGTCGTCGACTTTGTCGTCGCCGATGTACAGGCCGCCGCCGGCAATGAGCCGGCGCCCCTCCCCCACCGAGGCGACCAGGCCGGTGGCGGGCAGGATGTCGATGATTCTTTTGCCGACGATGTCAGCCGGGGTAAAGACGGTGGTAGGCACATTGTCGAGGTCGTCGCTGCCCCCGAAAAGGGCTTCGGCGGCCTGACGGGCTTTGTCGGCTTCTTGTTCGCCGTGGATGAGCTTGGTGACTTCGTAGGCGAGGGTCTTTTTGGCGGTGTTGATTTCGCTGCCGGCAAGGGCCCCGAGGCGCCGCACCTCGTCCATGGGCAGGAAGGTGAGCAGGGCCAGGCAATTGGCGACGTCGGCATCGTCAATGTTGCGCCAGTACTGGTAGAAGTCGTAGGGCGGGGTTTTTTCCGGATCGAGCCAGAGGGCGCCTTTTTCGGTCTTGCCCATTTTCCGTCCGTCGCTGGTGGTGAGGAGGGTGAAGGTCAGGCCGTAGGCGGGCTTGCTCTCCTTGCGGCGGATGAGGTCGGCGCCGGCGAGGATGTTCGACCATTGGTCGGCGCCGCCCAACTGCATGACGCACCCGGTACGGCGGTTGAGTTCGAGGAAGTCGTACGCCTGCATGAGCATGTAGTTGAATTCGAGGAAGGTGAGGCCTTTTTCCATGCGGTTGCGGTAGCATTCGGCGGTGAGCATGCGGTTAACCGAGAAGTGGACGCCGATTTCGCGCAGGAATTCTACGTAGTTGAGGTCCAACAGCCAGTCGGCGTTGTTGAGCATGAGGGCCCGGTCTTCGGCGAAGTCGAGGAAGCGCTGCATTTGTTTTTTGAACCGTTCGCCGTTGGCGTCGATTTCTTCCCTGGTCATCATCCGGCGCATGTCGGTTTTGCCGCTGGGGTCGCCGACCATGGTCGTGCCGCCGCCGATGAGGCAGATGGGGCGGTGGCCGGCCCGCTGCATGTGGGCCATGACCATCATGCCGAGGAAGTGGCCGACGTGGAGGCTGTCGGCGGTGGGATCGAAGCCGATGTAGAAGGTGATTTTTTCTTTGGCCAGCAGTTCGCGGACCTCTTCGTCGTGGGTCACCTGCTGGATAAAGCCGCGTTCTTCGAGCACTTCGTAGACTGACATGTGGTATATCCCTCCGTCGGTTTAGATGCGGATGCAGGGAAGGCCGGCAGGATTTCTTCGTCCAAGCGTGTAATAATAATAAATCGATTTTACGAGTCGGTGTTTGCCTTTTTTTGGGATTGTTCCAGGCGAATTATAGCATATAAGGCGCGAAATTGCAAACACGCTTGCTCTCGTAAGGGCTTCGTTTATGGTATAATATGAGGAGTCCGCCCCTAAGGAGGTAGCCATGAGCTCCGACCCCAGCAACAACGGCAGGAATGGCCGACGCAGCAAAGGAAAGCTGCTGACCCTAGCCGCCATCGCCATCATCATATTCGTCGTTTTGATCACCGGCGCGGGACTCGGCTTCCTGACGGCCAGCATCCATACGATGCCCAGCCTCAAGGGGGAGATACGCCCGGCCGCTTCGTCGCAGGTGTTCGACAGCAACGGCAAGCTTATCGCGACCATCCATTCGGTGGAGAACAGGCTGCCGGTACCGCTGGCCAAGGTCCCGAAGGATTTGCAGAACGCTTTTGTCGCCACCGAGGACGCCCGCTTCTATAACCATTTCGGCGTCGATCCGCGCGCGATAGTGCGGGCCGTTTTTTCCAATGTCCTCGATCGCGGGGTGTCGGAAGGCGCGAGCACGATAACGCAGCAGTTGGCGCGCAACGCCCTGCTCTCCCAGGAGCAGACGCTGAAGCGCAAAATCCAGGAGGCGGTGCTCGCTATTCAGATCGAGCGCCAGTATACCAAGGCCGAGATTCTCGAGCTTTATCTCAACCAGATCTATTTCGGGCAGGGCGCCTACGGCGTGCAGGCGGCGGCCTGGGTTTACTTCGGCAAGAACGTGGAGAATCTCAACCTGGCGGAATGCGCGCTGCTGGCGGGCATTCCCAAGAGCCCGAATTATTATTCGCCGCTCAACAACCTTAAGGCGGCCAAGGATCGCCAGGGCATCGTTCTCGATCAGATGGTCAAGTATGGGTATATCTCCCAGGATACGGCCAACAAGGCGAAGGCGACCGAGCTCAAGCTGGCGACCCGTTCGCCGTCCAGCACCGGCGAGGCGTCGTATTTCGTCGATTACGTGACCCAGCAGCTTATCGACAAGTACGGGGCGGACGCGGTTTATAAAGACGGTCTGAAGATTTACACGACCCTTGATCTTGATATGCAGCGGGCGGCGGAGAAGGCTATGGCCAAGCTCCCTACCTACCGCACGGACGCCAAGGGCATCAAACAGCCCCAGGGCGCGCTGGTGGCTATCGACACGCATACCGGCCAGGTCAAGGCGATGGTCGGCGGCCGCGGCAACGACCAGTTCAACCGCGCGGTCATGGCTGAGCGGCAGCCCGGCTCGGCGTTCAAGCCGTTCGTGTATCTGGCGGCTTTGGAGAGCGGGATGACGCCGGCGACCGTCGTGGAAGACAAGCCGATTACGATCGGCAACTATTCGCCGACCAACTACGATCACAAGTACCGCGGCCGCGTAACGCTGCGGACGGCCCTGGAGAATTCGCTGAATGTCGTGGCGGTGAAGCTGGCCCAGCGGGTCGGGCCGGAGAAACCGCTGTATTACGCCCAGCAGATGGGTATCTCGACGCTGGTCACCCGCGGGCCGGTGAACGATGTCAACCTGGCGATGGCCCTGGGCGGCCTGACCAGGGGGGTGACGCCGCTGGAGATGGCCAGTGCTTACGGCGTATTGGCCAACGGCGGGGTGAGGGTCGAGCCGACCGCCGTCCTGCGGGTGGTCGACCGGAACGGCAAGGTGCTCGAGCAGCATCAGCCCCGCGCGCGGGCGGTTATCAACGAACGCAGCGCGTACGTCCTGACCGATATGATGAAAGGCGTCCTTATTCGCGGCACGGGCGGCGGCGCTAACATCGGCCGGCCGGCGGCCGGCAAGACGGGGACGACGAGCGACCACCTGGACGCCTGGTTCGTCGGCTTCACGCCCGACCTGGCGACAGCCGTCTGGATGGGCTGCGATACGCCGGAATATTTGAACGGGATGACAGGCGGCGATTTGCCGGCGACGATCTGGCAAAGCTTCATGACGGCGGCGCTGGCTAATACGCCGGTGCGCGACTTTCCCCGGCCGAGCGGCATCGTTTCCGCGCCGGTTTCGCCCAAGGACGGCCTGCTGGTCGATCCGAAAAGCAAGGATGCCCGGCAGGAGATATTCATCGAAGGCACCCAGCCAACCAAGCCTTCGCAGACCACCGACGATAAGAACGGCGACAAACCTTCCACAGCCGACGGCACCTCCAGCGGCGAACGGACGCTGCCCCCGCCGCCGGCCAAGCCCGGCGGGCCGACGCCTCCCCTGCCCCCCGCAAAACCCGAGTCGCCGCGCAAGAATTAGAAAGCAAAAACACGCGCTTCGTGCGCGTGTTTTTTTTGCCGACGCCCGCATATAGATTATTAGCCGCCGCAGCGGCGCGGCAAAAAACGACAGGAACACGCCCGGCATGTTCCTGTTGTAAGTACGACGTTAGAGTGTTGAAACTTCATCCTCAAAGAAGAACAGCAGAAGCAGGATGATGATGATGATAATCACCACGATCGATCCGTTACCGCCGCCACCACAGCCAAAGAATCCTCGACTCACGTTCAGTCCTCCCTCCTAATAGTCGTTGCCGATTTTGTGACCCTTTCAGTTTAATATATGGTTTTGCCTGTTGGTCGGTTACTGTCGGGATAAAAATTTAGGAACACGCTGTTGGCAGCGTGTTCCTGTAGGGCGGTTGCTTTTGTCAGATGGTGGAGAGTCCGTCATCCTCGAAGAAGAACAGGAGCAAAATGATTATTATGATGATCACCGCGACGACTCCGTGGCCGCCACCACCGCAGCCAAACCCACGACCCATGTCAGTCCTCCCTCCTAGCAATCATGTCAGCTGTTTATGGAACCCTACAGTTTAATATATGGGCTATCGCCCTAATCGGTTACTGAGCGGGGCAAAATTTTAGGAACACGCTGGCCGCGTGTTCCCGCAATGATAAGTATGCCGTTAGATGGTGACGGATTCGTCGTCGAAGAATAGCAGGAGAAGGATGATTATGATAATTACAACCACAATCGATCCGCGTCCACCGCAGCCGCAAAAACCTCTACCCATCTGTTCCATCCCCCTTGATGTCGTTATTGAAGGCGGTGCCAGACAGCTTCGACCGCCCCGCCCTTCTACTTCAATATATGGAGCGACGCCGTGAAGTGTTACCCGCCCGACGAATTTAACTGTCGTTCGGGGTCACGAGCCGCCGGATCTGTTTGGGCGCTTCCGCCGCCGCCTTGAGGGACTGCGTGGCGTTGGTGAGGACACCGGCGATGTTGCGGAGGGTTTCGATCGAGGAGGTCATGGTGTCGATCCGCCGCTCCATGGGGACGTTGCCCTGGGTCAGGGAGAGCATGATTACCATGCACTGATAGCCGAAGTCCGGGTGGCCGACAATCCTTTTGAGCATTCGCAGTGGTTTGCCTGTCTTGCTTTTTTTGACGGGTTCTGCCAGTTTTACCTGGTCGTCGCCCGCATCTGCGGTGATATGAACCGACCGCCGTGTATTTTTTCGCTGACCGCGCATATGTGACTCCTCCCGCAGCGTTTTTTTCTATTCTAATATATGACGGACGACGGCGAACGGTCCCGCATTTTCTTTGGACACACACAAGCCGGCGGACAACGCATAGTCTATCATTAATCAATATGGAGGTGAACGTTGTGTGGGAGCAGTTGGGCAATGTCATGGATATGGTGAAAAAAGTGCAGCAGTACGTCGGCCAGGCGGAGGAAAAGCTTAAGGCGGAGCGGATAGAGGTTTCCAGCGGCGATGTCGTCAAGGTGGTCGTCAACGGCCAACAGGAGATCGTCGCCATCGAGCTGAACGCCAAGTATCTTGAGGCTGCCAACGCGGGGCTGCTGCAGGATCTGCTGGTAGCCACGGCCAACAGCGCCCTGGCCAAGTCCCGCGAGATGCATCAGGCGGCTATGGGCAAGCTGGCCGGCGATCTCAACCTGCCGAGCATACCAGGGTTGTTTTGAGGAGGGGTTTTTATGGCCAACGAACCAGTCGAAAAGCCTGGTTCCCTGCTCCAGTCGGTGACCAGGATGATCGAGGCCGCGGTCAACGAGGGGGCGGGTTACGAGCAGCTCATCCCCGTCCTGTCGCTGATCTGCCTGGTGGCGATCCTCGGTCATGGCCAGCCGCGAACGGCTGCGGCGGCGCCGGTCGCCAGCGCCAGCCCGCTGCAGAAGCTGCTCGGCGATCTTGCCAAGGGGGAGGGCGGCGGGCTCGGGCCGGAAGCGCTGGTCTCGCTCCTGCCGCTGCTTAACAGTCCCCAGATCAAGTCAAAGCTCAATCCGACCACCATCGGGGCTATCATGGGTTTGCTCGGCAACATGGGCGACAAGAGCGAGAAGACTGAGAAAAGCGAGAAGACCGACAAGGGCGAGACGGCCAAGGGCGGAGACAAAAAGGAGGAAAAAGGCGAGGATAAGCAACCTGTCCCCCCAACCGCCGCCACGGTGACCTCGCTCGCGGCCTTGGCCGAGAAGCAGGAGGGCCCCGAGGCGGCGGACGGCGAGAAACGGGGGCTGGGGAAGTATCTTAACTGGAAAACGAATTTTTAGCAGATGTGTTCGGATGTGGACTGCTCCGCATCTTTTTTTTTGCCTGACGTAAATGGCAGACGCTACGGCGGCCGGACTTTGGATAGAGCCAATAAAACACTTTTCCGAAAAATAGCCAATTTATATTTGATTTTTGGCGATTGGATATTTACGATGTTTTTTTATCTGTGTATTATTGGAGATAAAATTACCGTCGGGAGGATGATGGCCATGGCCGTGAAGTTTGCTGAACGGGTGGAGCTTTTGAAAGCGTCGGAGATCAGGGAGATTTTAAAAGTTGCCGTCCGGCCGGAGATTATTTCTTTCGCCGGCGGTCTTCCGGCCCCGGAGGTTTTCCCGATCGAGGAGCTTAAGCGAACGGCGGTCCAGGTGCTCGACGAGGCCGGCGGCCAGGCGCTGCAGTATTCGACGACCGAGGGGTTCGAGCCGCTCAGGCGGCAGGTGGCGGCGAGGATCGCCGCCAAGTTCGCCGTGGATGTCGGCTACGATAATGTCCTGATTACCAGCGGCTCGCAGCAGGCGCTCGATCTGGCCGGCAAGCTTTTCCTGGATGCGGGCGATGTCGTTTTGTGCGAGAGCCCGACCTATCTGGCGGCGATCAGCGCTTTCCGCGCCTATCAGGCCCGCTTCGTGGCGGTGCCGACGGACGACGAGGGGATGATCATCGAGGAGTTGGCGAACATCCTCCGCACCACCGAACGGGTCAAGCTCATTTACGTCATTCCCGATTTCCAGAACCCGTCCGGGAGGACGTGGTCGCTGGAGCGGCGGCGCCAGTTCGCCGCCCTTGTACAGGAATACGAGGTGCCGGTGGTCGAGGATAACCCGTACGGCGAGTTGCGCTTCGCCGGCGAGACGCTGCCGGCGGTCAAGTCGTTCGACAGCAAGGGGCTGGTGGTTTACGTGGGGACGTTCTCGAAGATTTTCTGCCCCGGCCTGCGGATCGGCTGGATCGCGGCGGCGGCGAAGTTCTTTGAGAAGCTGGTCCTCATCAAGCAGGGGACGGATCTGCACACTTCCTCGCTCAGCCAGCGGGAGATCGCGAAGTTTCTCGAACTGTACGACCTGGACGCTCATGTCGCGAAGATCGTCGCCGTGTACCGCCGGCGGCGCGACGCGATGATGACGGCGATGGACGCCATGTTCCCGGCGGCGGTGAAGCATACTTATCCCCAGGGCGGCCTGTTCACCTGGGTGGAGCTGCCGGCCGGCTTCAAGGCCGTCAAGCTCCTGCACGACTGCCTTGAGCGCAACGTGGCGTTCGTGCCTGGCGACTCTTTTTTCCCCAACGGGCAGGTGGAGAACACTCTGCGCCTGAACTTTTCCAATATGTCCGAGGAGCGCATCAGGGAGGGGATCGGCCGCATGGCGGCCGCGATCAGGGAATACCGCTGAAAGTAGAGAGGCGCGGGAGCAATCCCGCGCCTCTTTTTGCTTTATCGCAATCGCTTTTGTTTTGTTGTCCTAACCACGGTCAAAGAATATATTTTTGCCGGCGATGCTGAGGGGGATGCCGTAGGCGATTGTGACGTCTTCCGGGAAGAGGTTCAGGTTGAGGGCGGCTTTGCCGACGCTGAACATCACCCGGTTGTCGATGTGGTGCAGGGCGGCGGTGGCGACCGCGGAGCCGATGGCGATGCCCAGGTCGCCGATGCTTATGGCGCAGAGGCCGCCCTGCTTGGCACAGTCGGCGCAGTTTCCCTTGCCGCAGTAGCCGCAGGGGCTCACGCCCAGGGGCTGGATTTTCTGGCCGAGGAGGATGACGGCGGCCGCTTTGTCGAGGCAGCCGGCGTCGCGGGCGAAGAATTGGCTGCCGCTTTGGGCGGCGATCTTCCGCATTTCTTCCGCCAACTGGTCTTTTTCCCGCGCCTTGACGAGCATGACGACGAGGTTGTCTACGCCCCGCGCCTTCGGGGCGGTGCGGGCCGCCACGCACATAAGGTCGGCGATCCGCTCGATGCTGCGTTCTTCGATTTCCTGGCTTTTGGTGATCATTTTTCTCCTCCGCTCTTCTCTATTTTAATTTTGCTACCGTAACTCCGTCGCCGCCTTCGCCGCTTTCGCCGATGCGGATTTCGCGGACGGCCCGGTGGTCTTTGAGGTAAGCCCTGACTCCTTTCTTGAGCGCGCCGGTGCCTTTGCCGTGGATGACGATGAGCTCGCCCAGGCCGGCAAGGATGGCGTCGTCGATGTATTTGTCGAGGACGGCCTCCGCTTCTTCGACCGTTTGGCCGCGGATGTCGATTTCCCGCGAGGCTTGCTGCGCTTTGGCGAGGTCGACGCCCGCCCGGCCGGACTGCGGCGGCGGCGCGGGAGGGGCCTCGGCCAGCCGGCAGTTGGCCAGCGGGACGTTGAGCTTCATTATTCCCAGCCGGACGGTGACTTCGTCGCCGGCGACGGCGATGACGGTGCCTGTTTGCCCGAGGGTGGCGATATGGACTTTGGCGCCGGGGAGGAGGTCGGCGGCGGTGGCGGGCGCTCCGGGCGCCCGGTCTTCGTCGTCGTCGCCGGCGGCGCGCACTTCGCTGAGGCCGGCCGACAGGCGCCGGCGGGCGCCGTCGATGGCCTGCTGCCGCTCGCGCATGCTGCCGGCGGCGTATTGGGCTTTGAGGTCGGCGATGACGGCTTCGGCCTCGCTGCGCGCCTGTTTGAGGAGACGCTCGGCTTCGGCCTGGGCTTTGGCGAGCAGTTGGCTCTTCTTGTCGGCCAAGGCGTCTTTTTCTTTTTGGAGGCTGTGTTTGAGTTCTTCCCCTTCGCGCTGGAGGAGGCGCAGTTCCTGCTGGCGGTCGGCGAGCAGCCGTTTCTGTTCTTCCAGGGCGGTGAGCACTTTGTCGAATTCGGCGTAGTCTTCGTCGATGAGCTCCTGGGCGCGGGCGACGATGGCGGCGTCGAGGCCGAGGCGGCGCGAGATGAGGAAGGCTTTGCTGCTGCCGGGCAGGCCGATTTGCAGCCGGTAGGTCGGCCGCAGGGTATGTACGTCAAATTCTACGCTGGCGTTTTCGATTCCATGCCGGGAGTAGGCGAAGGTTTTCAGTTCGCTGTAGTGGGTGGTGGCGATGACGCGGCTGCCGCGCCCATGGAGGTATTCGAGGATGGACATGGCGAGGGCCGCCCCTTCGTCGGGGTCGGTGCCGGCGCCGATTTCGTCGATGAGGACGAGGTCGGCGGCGGTGACGCGCCCGAGGATGCGGACGAGGTTGGTCATGTGGGCGGAGAAGGTGCTGAGGCTCTGTTCGATGCTCTGTTCGTCGCCGATGTCGGCGTAGACGTGGGCGAAGACGGTCATCTCCGAGTCGGATGCGGCCGGGATGAAGAGGCCGGCCTGGGCCATGAGGGCGAAGAGGCCGACGGTTTTGAGGGTGACGGTTTTGCCGCCGGTGTTGGGGCCGGTGATGACGAGGATGCCGAAGTCTTTGCCAACGCGCACGTCGATGGGGACGACGGCGTCGGCGGGGATGAGGGGATGGCGGGCTTGGCGGACGGCGACATGGCCGGCGGTGTTGAGCCGGGGGCGGATGGCCCGCATGTCGAGGGCGAGGCGGGCTTTGGCGAAAGCGAAATCGATCTGGCCAAGGGCCCGGCAGGTTTCGAGCAGCGGGTCGGCGGCGGCTGCGACCTGGGCGCTGAGGTGGCGGAGGATGCGTTCGATTTCGTTGAGTTCGGCGGCCATGAGTTGTTTGAGGTCGTTGTTGAGGTTGACGACGGCCATGGGTTCGATGAAGACGGTGGCGCCGCTGGCCGACTGGTCGTGGACGATGCCGGGGAAGGCGTTGCGGTATTCCTGTTTGACGGGGATGACGTAGCGGTCGCCGCGGATGGTGACGATGGCGTCCTGAAGGAGTTTTTGGTATTGGCCGGAGTGGAGGATGTGGTCGATCTTCTCTTTGACGCGGCTTTGGGTGACGCGGATCTCGCGGCGGAGGCGGGCCAGCTCGGGGCTGGCGGTGTCGAGGACGGCGCCTTGGTCGCCGATGGTGTCGGCGATGGCGTTCTCCAGGTTGCGGAAGACGGCGATCGCGGCCGCGGATTCCGCCAGGCGGGGCAGCGGCGTGGTGAGGTCGGCGAAGAATTGTTTCAGCCGCCGGGCGGCGTACAGGGTGCTGCCGATAGCGACGAAGTCCGGCGGTTCGAGGACGGCGCCCCGGTCGGCCCGCCGCAGCAGGTCGCGGATGTCGCGGATGCCGCCCAGGGGAACTACGGCGGCGGCGGCCAAGAGGTCGAAAGCCTCCCTGGTTTCGTCCAGGCGGCCTTCGACGGTGGCGGCGTCGCTTTCCGGCACGAGTTCTTCGGCGATTTCCCGGCCGAGCGAGGAGCCGGCGGCGGCGGCGAGCATAGCGCGGATTTTGGTGAATTCAAGGGTTGTCAATACGGATGAGTCCATGGGTATTTTCTCCATTCGGATTTGGGGTTAACTATAGTACTCCTCTGAAATAGTGGCCACGGGTGATGTCGTCGTGTTCGAGGGCTTTGATTTTGTCGCCGGCGAGCAGGGGGTGTTCCTCGCCCTGGTCGAGGAGTTCGCGATACAGGCGGGTGATTTTGCCGATTTCGGCGGCGTCGGCGGCTTTGCCTTCGATGCGGAGGCGGGCGATGCCGGACCGGGCCAGGCGGGGCACGTGGGGCAGCATGCTGAGTTCTTTGGCGTTGAGGATGTGCATGCGGCAGAATTGGTCGCCGGCGACGGGGAAGGTTTCGCCCAGCCGGTCTTTGAGCAGGTAGCGGCCTTGGCGGCAGGGCCGGGTGCAGGCGCCGGCGCGGAGGTCGCCGAGGAAGCTGCCCATGACGCAGTATTCCGAGATCATGAGGGTGAGGCGGCCGTGGACGAGGCATTCGAGGTCCGCGCCGCCGTCCTGGGCGAGTGCTTCGACTTGGGCGAGGGTGAGTTCGGGGGAGAGGGCGAGGCTGGCCAGGCCGGCGGCGGTGAAGAAACGGGCGGCAGCGCTGTTGTATATGTTGAGGGGCCAGTCGCCGTGGACGGCGAGGCCGGGGATGCGGCGCAGGCGGTGCAGGGTGCCGAGGTTGGCGGCGGCGACGGCGTCGGGGGCCAGGGTGTGGAAGAGCTCGAGGTCGGCTTCGAGGCCGGGCCACTGCCAGTCCTGGACGAGGCGGGGGGTGTTGAAGATGACGGCAAGGCCGCGGTCGCGGGCCAGGGCGGCGACCTGCCGGTAGTCGTCGGGGGTGGGCGGCCGGCCGGACAGGCTGTCGCCGCCGAACATGATGATGTCGGCGCCGCTCATGGCGGCGGCGGCGGCTTTGTCGAGGGTGTCGACGTTGACGGCCAGGGCCGGCTTGCGGGTTCGGGCACGGGACGGCCCGGGGAGGACGGCGGCGAGGTCGGGGGCGCCGTCCGGCAGGGGCGGGCGGGCGCAGCGGGCGAGGCGGGCTTGTTCGAGTTCTTCGACGGCCTGGCGCCGTGCTTCGTTGAGCTCGCTGAGCGGGACCATGACCTGGCCGTCGATGTCGCTGCGCAGGTCGCGGAGGGCGAAGACGGTCGTGCCCAGACGGCCGATCTGGGCGGCGAGCGTTTCTTGGGTGAGAGGGCGCTTGAGGGCCTTTTCGGCCAGGAAGGCGGTCTGGCCGCAACCGGTGTTGCCGGCGTCGTCGCTGAGGGTTACGGCGAGCGGCCTCCCCTCCCCTACTGCCACGGCGGCGTCGACCGGCACGCGGCGCAGAGGGTTGGCGGCGTCGAAGCCGGCCCGCGCTTTGGCCATGAGGGCGGCGTCGAAGGTTTTGAAGACGCGGTCGCCGGGGCGGACGGCGCCGGCCACGGGGATGACGGCCACGGCCTGGGCCGGGGCGGCGGTCACTTCGCGGCCGTCGACGCAGATGGCGGTGACGGTGGTGTTGGCGCGGCCGCCGACTTTGACCCAGAATTCGACGATGTCGCCGACGGCGAGCGGCTCGTCGAGCTTGATGGCCGCCGTTTTGGCGCGCGGGTCGTATTCGAGGACGCGGCCGATGCGGACGCCGCGGTTGTTGGGACGGCGGTCGCTCATCATTTCCCGTCCCTGCTTGCCGTACAGGTAGGCGGTGGTGAAGCCGCGGTTGAAGATCTGGGCCATGTCTTTTTGGTCCTGGGCCGGGACGGCGAAGTCCCCGCGGCCGGCGAGGCAGGAGTCGATGGCCCGGCGGTAGCAGTCGACGACGACGGCGACGTATTCGGCCCGTTTCATGCGGCCTTCGATCTTGAAGGAGACGACGCCGGCGGCGATGAGTTCGGGGATATGTTCGATGGTGTTGAAGTCTTTGGGGCTGAGGAGGTATTCGCCGGCGTCCCGGCCGGCGAGGACGTTTTTGCCGCCGGTGTCGACCAGGGTGTACGGCAGGCGGCAGGGCTGGGCGCAGCGGCCGCGGTTGCCACTGCGGCCGCCGATCATGCTGGACATGAGGCATTGGCCGGAGTAGGAGACGCACAGGGCGCCGTGGATGAAGGTTTCGATTTCGAGCAGCGAATGGGCGCAGATGTGGCGGATGGCGTCGAGCGACAGTTCGCGCGCCAGGACGACGCGGCTTATGCCGTGTTCGGCGAGAAATTTGACGCCTTCGATATTGTGGACGGTCATCTGGGTGCTGGCGTGCAGCGGCAGGCGGGGGACGACCTGGCGGGCCACGGCGAGCACGCCGGCGTCCTGGATGAGGATGGCGTCGACGCCGATTTCGTACAGGTGGCGCAGGTAGGCGGCCAATGCGGGAATTTCGCTGTTGTCGACGAGGGTGTTGACGGTAACGTAGATTTTGACGCCGCGCAGATGGGCGTCGCGCACTACGGTGGCCAGTTGGTCGTCGTCGAAGTTGGCGGCGTAGGCGCGGGCGCCGAACTGGCGGCCGCCGAGGTAGACGGCGTCGGCGCCGCTGTTGACGGCGGCGGTGAAGGCTTCGGAGCTACCGGCGGGGGCGAGGAGTTCGATCATTGTTTGTCACCTTCTTTTAGGTACGCGATGATAGCCGGCTTGATGTCGGTGAGATTGCCGACGGCGGCGGCGACCGAGCGGCAGCCCGGCCCGAACAGGATGGTGGGCACGGGGTTGGCGGTGTGGGTTTTGACGCTGAAGTCTTCGAAGTTGCCGTGATCGCTGGTGACGACGACGAGGGTGTCGCCGGCGGCGGCGTGGACGGCGGCGAGAAAGCCGTCGAGGGTGGCGACGATTTTCGCCGCTTCGTCCCAGTCGTGCTTGTGGCCCTGGCGGTCGGTCTGGAAGTATTCGAACATGGTGAAGGCGTGGCGCCGGGCCAGGTCGGCCAGCCGCCGCCCGGCCACGGCCGGATCGACGGCCGGTACGTCGGTGATGCCGAAGCGCGGCAGCATTTTGTTGGTGATGTCCTGATAGACGGCTTCGCCGGCCGCCATTGCCGGCAGGGAGCGCAGCGGGAGGCCGGCGCCGAGGATGGTGAGGGTGGTGACGGAATGGCGCCGCTGGCGGCGGGCGACGAGGTCCATGTAGTCGGCGGAGTACATGTTGGCGGAGGTGACGCTGAAGCCGGCGTCCGCCAGGGCGCGCATGATGCCGTGCTCGGCGATGACGGCGGCCAGGGCCGGGCCGGGAAAGCCGAGGATATGACGGCCCATAAGCTGCGGGGCGTTGATGCCGGTGAAGATGGCCGTCTGGCCGGTGGCGCTCTGCGGGAGGCCGGGTACGCCCAAATTGGCGTCAGTGGGCACGAGGCACACCTGATCGCTACGTATGCACCCGAGGTTTCTGACGAGGGGGCGGCCAAACAGGGAGCGGAGGAAGAGCGGGTCGAAGCGGACGAGCGGATTTGTCGCCGGGTCGTCCTCCCCCAGTCCGAGGCCGTCGATGAAGATGAGCAGTACTTTTCGCATTGTGGTTCTCCTATCGGTTACAACAAATAAAGAAGGGCGGGCCCTTCTTTATTGCAGCAGCGTATCTTGCACCCGTTCCGCCGCTTTTTCCCGGGGCGGGGCGGCGGCCAGGTTTTTTATCTGCTCGGTCAGGAACCGCACATCGGCCGCCAGCTGTTCGAGTTTGGCCCATCCGGTCCCGGCCGGGCTGAGCGGGTTCTCGGAAAGACTGCGGATGAAATTATCCAGGTCGCGCCTGGTGAGGGGCTCCAGGTCGGGGGATTTGATCACGGAGAATTCCCCGCAGCTCTCCAGGCGGGCCAGCCTGATGTCTTTCACGTTGGAAAAGTCCAGGCCCTGCTTGTGGAGCTCCTGGCGCAGGTCGTCGAGGTTAAACTGGGTTTTGGTCAGGTTCTTGTCGAGGATACGGCCATTTTCGATGATTTCTACCGGCGTGCCTTCGAACAGTTTGCGCAGGAAGTTGCTTTTGAGCGACAGACGGGCAAGGAGCTGTTGCAGGAGAAGCAGGCCGACCAGGCCTTCGGCGCCGATGAGGATGCTGCTGTTGTCGCCCATGGCGACGTTGGCGACGATGTCGCCGACGCCTACAAGGAGTACGAAGTCGAAGGGCGAGAGTTGGCCGACCGCCCGGTTGCCCATGATGCGGACGACAATGAGGGCCACGGCGAAGATGGCCGTCATTCGCAGCAGCACTTCGCCAGGGGTTCCGTAATCCATTTCCAGTCACTCCTTTCCGCTGTCGTTATTATTGACCGCGGTCAGGAGCGGTATACCGGGCGCTATTTATCGTTGAGCATCCTGAGCAGCTGCTGGTAGTCGTTCTGCAGGCGCAGATAGTCGTCGGCGATGTTGAGCGCCGCCAGGATGGCGACCATCGTCGTGTTCATCTGCGGGTTGCTGAAGGCGGTCTGGCGCATGCGTTCGTTGAGGAGGGCGGCCACCTTGATTATGCGTTCCGGTGCGGCGTCGCTTTTGAGGGGGTATGTCCCGCCGTAAATTTCCACCGTGACTTTGTTTTTCTTGGCACTCATTTCATCACCCTGCTTCGCCGCGTCTTTCTGATAATAATTCGCGCCTACCGAAAATTTTCCTGCCGCATGAAATAGGCAGCCTGGCGGCTGCCTATTTTCCCGCTGTCTATTTGTTTGGCAAGGGGTCCGCATCCTTGCCGATAACGCTGTTGCGGCGGCCGTAAACGAAGTAGACGGCGAAGCCTATGGCTGTCCAGACGCCGAAGCGGATCCAGGTGTCGTAGAGCAGGTTGTACATGAGGTACCCGCAGGAGATGACGGCCAGCGGGACGACGAGGCTGACGGCCGGGCAGCGGAAGGGGCGGTGGATAGCCGGCTTGGTGAACCGCAGCACCCACACGCCGATCGCCGAGAGGATGAAGGCGAACAGGGTGCCGATGTTGGTGAGTTCGGCGATGGTGCCGATGGGGGTGAAGCCGGCGATTAAGGCTACGGCGATGCCGGCGGCGATGGTGATGACGTGAGGGGTGCCGTAGGTGGGGTGGATGACGCAGATGCCGCCGGGGATGAGGCCGTCCCGGGACATGGCGAAGAAGATGCGGGTCTGCCCGTACATCAGGACGAGGAGCACGGTGGTGATGCCGGCGATGGCCCCGGCGCCGACGAGGGCGGAGCCGAAGTTGTAGCCGAGGACCCGCAGGGCGTAGGCCACCGGTTCGGCGTTGCCGAGCTGCTGGTAGGGGACGACCCCGGTGAGGGCGGCGGCGACGACGATGTACAGCAGGGTGCAGACGACGAGCGAGCCGATGATGCCGATCGGCAGGTCGCGGTTGGGGTTTTTGCATTCTTCGGCCGTGGTGGCGACGGCGTCGAAGCCGATGTAGGCGAAAAATATCAGGGCGGCCCCTGTGGCGACGCCGCTGAAGCCGAAGGGCATGAAGGGCGTCCAGTTGGCCGGGTTGATCCTGGGTACGGCCAGGAGAAGGAAGATGAATACGGCGGTCAGTTTTACGGCGACGAGGATTCTGTTGAGGCTGGCGCTTTCCTTGGTGCCGCGCACGAGCAGGAAGCTGAGGAAGATGGCGATGAAGACGGCCGGCAGGTTGACGATGCCGCCTTCGGCGGGGACGGCGGTGAGGCTTCTGGGCAGCTCGACGCCGGCCGACTTCAAGAGGCCGGTCATGTAGCCGGCCCAGCCGGCGGCGACCGCGCTGGAGCCTACCGAGTATTCGAGGATGAGGTTCCAGCCGACGATCCAGGCGACGATTTCGCCGAGGGCGGCGTACGCGTAGGTGTAGGCGCTGCCGGCGATGGGGACGATGGCGGCGAGCTCGGCGTAGGCCAGGGCGGCAAAGGCGCAGGCCAGGCCGGACAGCACGAAGGAGAGCATGATGCCGGGACCGGCGTGTTCGGCGGCCGCCACCCCGGTGAGCACGAAGATGCCGGTGCCGATAATGCAGCCGATGCCGAGCAGCACCAGATCGGTGGCGCCGAGGGTTTTCTTGAGCCTTTGCTGCGCGGCGCCCTCCATGAGGGTGGCAATGTTCTTGGTGCGAAAGATGTCCATTGTCTTCCCCCCAAAATTAATCGGCAAACCGGACGGAAACGTTCCCCGAAAGTAGTATGGCCGAACGGCGGCAGACTATTTCCCGGGATACTTGGATTCCGACACGGTTTGCCGATAAATAACGGGCGGGAGCGAAGGGTATTATTCGCGCAGTTTGGCGGCGAAGGATTCTTCCAGGCGGGCGACGATCCGGCGGCAGTAGCCGTCGACTTCGCTATCGGTCAACGTCCGGTCGGGCGCCTGGAAGGTCAGGGCGAAGGCCAGGCTTTTGCTGCCTGCCGGGACTTGTTCGCCGGTGTACATGTCGAAGAGGCGGACGCCGGCCAGGAGGTCGCCGCCGGCGGCGGTGATGGCTGCCGCGGCCTGGGCGGCGGTGACGGTCTGTGGCAGGATGACGGCCAGGTCGCGGGCGACGGCCGGGAATCTTGGCAGGGAACGGTAGGCGCCGACGAGGACGGCGTGCTTGACGAGGCGGGTGACGTCGAATTCGAAGAGGTAGACTTTGCGCCCGATGCCGAACGCGTCGAGGACTTTGGGGTGCGCTTCGCCGACCGCGCCCAAGAGTTCGCCGTCTTTATGGAACAGGGCCGTTTTGCCGGGATGCATGGCGGTGTATTCGCCGGCACGGACCTCGCAGCCGCCGATGCCGAGTTTCTCGAGCAGCACTTCCGCCGCTCCTTTGGCGTCGTAGAAGTCGACCGCTTCCCGCCCCTGGTTCCAGGCCAGCTCGGCGCGTTTGCCGCACAGGGCGCCGCACAGCACGGGCGGCTCGGCGGGCAGTTCGGCGAGCGGCAGGCTTTTGGGCAGGTAGACGGCGCCAAGTTCGTAAATCCTGAGGTCGTCGTTCTTGCGGGACAGGTTGCCGGCCACTGTTTGCAGGACGCCGCCGAGGAGGGTGGTCTTCATGGTCGGAAAGTCGTCGGTGATGGGGTTGAGGATGGGGATGGCGGCGCGCAGGCCGCTGTCGTCCGGCAGGTTGAGCTTGTCGTAGACGGAGGGGTGGGAGAAGCTGAAGGTGATGATTTCGCTGAAGCCGAGGCCGGCGAGGATGTCTTTCGTCCGGTCGGCGATGGTCTGGGTGTAGCTCTGGGTGCCCGGCTTGGCGCTGCCGACGGGGGTGGTGGCCGGGATGTTGTCGTAGCCCCAGATGCGGGCGACTTCTTCGCTGAGGTCGTCGAAGCGGCCGACGTCGTTCCGCCAGGTGGGAACGGTGACGAGGATTTTTTCGGCCTTGGTTTCGACGTCAAACCCCAATCGGCGAAGGATGTCGGTCATTTTGGCGGTCGGCAGGTCGACGCCGAGGCGGGCGTTTATGCGGGCGGCGGTGGTGGTTATCTGGCGGGGCAGCTGGACGCCGGGGTAGACGTCGACTACTTCGGGGCAGACGGTGCAGGCACCCATTTCCGCCAGCAGTTCGGCGGCCCGGTCGAGGGCGCGCACGATGTCGGCGGTATTCAGGCCGCGCTCCATGCGGATGGAGGCTTCCGAGCGCAGGCCGAGCGCCTTGGAGGTGCGGCGGATGCTGGCGCCGTTGAAGGAGGCGGCTTCGAGGAAGACGGTGTGGGTGGAGGCGGAGACTTCGGTGGCCAGGCCGCCCATGACGCCGGCGAGGCCGACGGCCTGGACGGCGTCGGCGATGACGAGCATGTCGGGGGTGAGCTGCCGCTTGACGCCGTCGAGGGTGGTGAGGCGTTCGCCGGGGCGGGCCCGCCGGACGATGATGCGGCCTTTGGCGAGAAGGCTGTAGTCGTAGGCGTGCATGGGCTGGCCGAGTTCCATCATGACGAAGTTGGTGACGTCGACGACATTGCTGATGGGCCGCATGCCGGCCGCCTGCACCCGCCGCTGGAGCCAGGCGGGCGACGGGCCGATCCTGACGTTCTGGAAGACGCGGCCGGTGAAGCGGGGACACAGGGACGGGTCCTCGATGGTTACGGAGACGAGGTCGGTCGCTTTTTCGCGGCCTTCTTCCCGGAGCATGCGCATGGGCCTTTTCAGGGTGCCGCCGGTGAGGGCGGCGACCTCGCGGGCCAGGCCGACGGTGTTGAAGCAGTCGGCCCGGTTGGGGGTGAGCTCGAATTCGAGGACGACGTCGTCGAGGCCGAGGACGGCGAGGGCGTCGTCGCCCGGTTTGGTGTCGGCCGGCAGGATGTAGATGCCGTCGCGCAGTTCGGGGGGGACGATCTTGGCGTCCATGCCGAGTTCGTCGGCCGAGCAGAGCATGCCGTACGATTTTATGCCGCGGAAGTCGGCGATGCCGATTTCGAGGCCGCCGGCGAGCTTGGCGCCGGGCAGGGCGACGGGGACGATGTTGCCGACCTTGAGGTTGGTGGCGCCGGTGACCACGTAGATCGGTATCGGCATGACGCCGATGTCCATCCGGCAAACGAAGAGGCGGTCGGCGTTGGGATGGACGGTGATGTCGGTGATCTGGCCGGCGACGACTTTTTCGAGGCCTTCGCCGCGGTATTCGATATTTTCCACCGGCACGCCGGCCATGGTGAGCATGTCGGCCAGCTTTTCCGGGGTTTCCGTGAACGAGGTGTATTCTTTCAGCCAGTTGATCGAGGTGCGCATGGCGTTTACCCCCTAAAACTGCGCCAGGAAGCGCAGGTCGTTGTCGTAGAAGAGGCGCAGGTCGTCAATGCCGTACACCAGCATGGCGATGCGTTCCACGCCCATACCGAAGGCGAAGCCGCTGACCTGCTCGGGGTCGAAGTTGCTCATTTCCAGTACGCGCGGGTGGGTCATGCCCGAGCCGAGGATCTCGAGCCAGCCGGTGCCTTTGCAGGTACGGCAGCCCTTGCCGGCGCACATGACGCAGGAGATGTCGACTTCGGCGCTGGGTTCGGTGAAGGGGAAGAAGCTCGGCCGGAAGCGGAGTTTGACGTCGTTGCCGAAGATTTCCTTGGCGAACTGGTTGAGGGTGCCTTTGAGGTCGGCGAAGCTGATGCCTTTGTCGATCACCAGGCCTTCGACCTGGTGGAAGACGGGGGAATGGGTGGCGTCGTAGTCGACGCGGTAGACTTTGCCGGGGGAGATTATCCGTACCGGCGAGTTGGGGGCGACGCTCTGCATGGTGCGGGCCTCGACCGGCGAGGTGTGGGTGCGGAGGAGGATGTCGGGGGTGATGTAGAAGGTGTCCTGCATGTCGCGGGCCGGATGGTCGGGCGGCAGGTTGAGGGCTTCGAAGTTGAAGTAGTCGGTTTCGACTTCCGGTCCTTCGACGATATCGAAGCCCATGCGCATGAAGACGGATTTTATCCTCTCCAGCGTCAGGGTGAGCGGGTGCTTGTGGCCGAGGGGCGGACGCCGCCCGGGCAGAGTGACGTCGAGGGTGTCGGCGGCGATTTTTACCGCCAGACTGGCTTGCTTGAGTTCGTCCGCCTTTTTTTCGATGAGGGCTTCGATTTCGGCCCGCAGTTCGTTGACAAGCTGGCCGATGCGCGGCCTCTCGTCGGGGCCCAGGCCGCCGATGCCGCGCAGGATGGCGGTGAGGCTGCCTTTTTTGCCCAGGTATTTGACGCGGAGGTCGCCCAGGGCGTCGAGGCTCTGCGCTTGGGGCAGCTCGGCTATGGCAGCCTGGCGGAGTTGTCTGAGTTGCTGTTCCATACATACCTCCAAATGTTGGTGTTGACAAATAAAAAAGCTTCCGCCCCAAGGGGCGAAAGCTTTGCTTCCGCGGTACCACCCTACTAGTGTGCTCGCTTTTCCGCTAACGGGGAAAAACCGTCCGGCCTACGCAAGATCGCTCTCTTCAGCGCGGATACTCGGGAGTGAACTTCGGCCGTCCGTTGCGGCGCCGCTCTCAGTCTGTGGCGGCAGCCTCCCTGTGGAAACGAAGCAGGCGTACTCTCTCCGTCATGGCAGGCAATCTATTGAATCATCAGCCTTTTATAGAGTAAATAGGCAGCAATGGAACCGGTGGCTTCGAACATCCTCCAGAAGAAATCGGCGGTCACCACCAACGAGACCACACCCTCTCTGCTATCAATGGAAATAACAGGTCATTGCTACCACGTATTATAGCACATCGGCCGGTAAATTACAAGGTTGGCCGGCGTTGGCGGGCGGCTTCGTAAAGGATGACCGCGGCCGCGGTGGCGACGTTGAGGGATTCGGCGCGGCCGTAGATGGGGATGGCGATGCGGGCCGCCGCGCTGGCGAGAAGCCTGTCGCTCACGCCCCGCGCTTCGCTGCCGAAGACGATGGCGACCGGCCCGGCGAGGTCGGCGGCGGTGTAGTCGGTAGCTCCGCCGGCGGCTGTCGCCACGAGTGGGATAGCGGCGGCGGCGAGGGCGGCGGCCAGTTCGCCGTCCGCCATGCCGGCGACGACCGGCAGGTGGAAGAGCGACCCCATGGTGGCCCGGACGGTTTTGCCGGCGTAGAGGTCGACGCAGCCTTTGAGGAGCACTACGCCGCTGCAGCCGGCGGCGTCGGCCGTGCGGATGACGGCGCCGGCGTTGCCGGGGTCGCTGATGCCGTCGAGGACGGCGATGAGGGACGGCCGCGGGCCGGTTAGGGCGGCGGCGAAGGGGGTCTGCCGTACCGGGGCGATGAGCATCAGTCCTTGCGGTTCCTGCGTGTCGGTGATTTTGGCGTAGAGGGCGTCGGACACCTGGGCGAGCCGGCAGCGCCCGCCGGCGAGGCGGTCGATGATTTCCGCCGCCCGCCGGTTGTCGGCGGCGGCGGCGGTGAAGAGGCATATTTCGGCCGGCCAGCCGGCGGCGACGAGTTCTTCCGCCAGCCGTACGCCTTCGACGGCGAACAGGCCGAGTTCGTCGCGGTATTTCTTCTGGCGGAGGGCGGCAGCCGTTTTCACGAGTTGGTTGTGGGGGCTGGTGATGAGCTCGGTCATTCCAGTTCCTCCAGCTTCTGTACGCCGGCGGTGCTGCCGACGACGATGAGGATGTCGTGGTCGCCGATCTTTTCGTCCGGCTGGGGGGGAACGATGATCTGTTCGCCGCGTTTCATGGCGACGACGTTTACGCCGTAGAGGGCCCGGAGGTTGGCCTCGGCCAGGCTTAGTCCGCGGATGGTTCGCGGGGCGGCGACTTCGACAAGGCTGAGGTTGGGGGAAAGTTCGATGTAGTCGAGGACGTTGGTGGATACGAGGTTGTGGGCGACGCGCACCCCCATGTCGCGCTCGGGGTAGATGACCTTGTCGGCGCCGATCTTCGTAAGCATTTTGCCGTGCAGTTCGTTGCGGGCCTTGGCGACGATGTACTGTACGCCGATTTCCTTGAGGAGCAGGGTGGTGAGGATGTTGGCCTGGACGTCCTCGCCGATGGCGACGACGACGGTGTCGAAGTTGCGGATGCCGAGGGATTTGAGCGCGGCTTCGTCGGTGGTGTCGGCCTGTACGACATGGGTGACCTCGTCGCTGAATTTCTGGACCCGCTCTTCGTCGGCGTCGATGGCGAGCACTTCGTAGCCTGCCCGGAACAGGGTGCTGGCTACGCTGGTGCCGAATCTGCCCAGGCCGATGATGGCGTATTGCCTTTTGTCTTTCTTGCCCATGGGGTACCACCTCTACCCTATTATTACTTTGCCTTCGGGATATTTGATCCGCGCTTTGCGCTGGCGGAGCGCCAGGGCGAGGGCGAGGGTGACGGGGCCGACCCGGCCGGCGAACATGGTGAGGATGAGCCACAGTTTGCCGCTGACGGTGAGCTGGGGCGTGATGCCGGTGGTGAGGCCGACCGTGCCGAAGGCGGATACGACTTCGAAGAGGATGTTCAGGAAGGGAGCCTGTTCGGTCAGGGTGAGCATCATGGTGACGAAGACGACCAGCAGGGCGGCGATGAATACCAGGGCGAAGGCTTTGTAGATGACGGTCCGCGCTATGCCGCGCTCAAATATCTCGACTTCTTCCCGGCCCCTGATCATGGCCCAGATGGCGGCGGCGGCGAGGCCCGCGGTCGTGGTCTTGACGCCGCCGCCGGTGGAGCCGGGCGAGGCGCCGATGAACATGAGGAGGACGATGAAGAAGAGGGTCGCGCCGCCCATGTCGCCGATCGGCAGGGTGTTGTAGCCGGCGGTGCGGGGCGTGACCGACTGAAAGTAGCCGGCGAGGATTTTGCCGTCCCAGGACAGCGGCCCGAGGGTGGCCGGGTTGTCCCATTCGAAGACGAGGATGACGGCGGCGCCGAAGACGGTGAGGAAGGCGCTGACGGCGATGACGATTTTGCTGTGGAGGGAAAGGTCGCGGAAGCGGCGGTTTTCCCAGATGTCGGCGATGACGGTGAAGCCGATGCCGCCGAGGATGATGAGGAAGGATATGACGAGGTTGACGGTCAGGTCGTCGACGTAGCCGGTGAGGCTGCGGTATTCGCCGAAGAGGTCGAAGCCGGCGTTGCAGAAGGCGGATATGGCGTGCCAGTAGCCGTAGAATATGCCCTTGGGGCCGAAGTCGAGGTACCAGCGCGCGGCGAGGATGGTGCCGCCAATGAATTCGATCAGCAGGGTGGCTTTGACGATGTAGCGGGTAAGGCGCACGATGCCGGCGACGGTGAGCTGGTTCATGGCTTCCTGCATTATCAGCCGTTCGCGGAGGTTGATGCGCTTGCCCATGAGGAGGGCCATGAGGGTGGCCATGGTCATGAACCCCAGGCCGCCGGCCTGGATGAGAAGGATGATGATGATGTGGCCGGCCAGGGAGTAGCGTGTGCCGGTGTCGGCCACAACGAGGCCGGTTACGCATACGGCCGAGGTCGCGGTGAAGAGGGCGTCGATGAACGGCACGGGCTGGCCGGTGGCCGAGGCGAACGGGGCGGACAGGAGGATGGCGCCGGCGAGGATGAGGCCGGCGAAACCGGCCGCCAGTATCTGGTAGGGTGTGAGCTTCCAATGGGCGATGTCGAGGAGGTCGGTTACGTTCTGCGGGACGGCCATTGACGGTTCTCATCCCTTTCGGAAATGTCTGGAATTGGTGTGTCGCCTGGTTAATTATAATACTTACAGTTTTCCGGTGTCTACGCCGATTTATAAGCGCTGTTGCCGGCTTTTCACTTACGGACGCAAAAGACACCCGCCGTGGCTGGCGGGTGTCTTTTTTTACGGGTTTACACCGCTTTGCTGATGCATTCGAAGGCCAGCATGTATTTGCGGACCGAATCTTTAACGCCTTTTTTGACGACGGTCATGAGGTGGATGTAGTTGGCGTTGGGGCTCTTGGCGAGTTCGGCTTTGAGCGTTTCCGCCGCCGCCAGCGACATGTCGGTGGCGACGTTGATCTTGGATATTCCCGCTTCGATGGAATTGCGGTATTCTTCGCGGCTGAGGCGCGAGCCGCCGTGCATGACGAGCGGGACGTTTACGGCGAGGTTGAGTTCGTTCAGGCGGGAGAAGTTGATTTTGGGGCTGCCGCGGTAGGCGCCGTGGTTGTTGCCTACGGCTACGGCCAGGGCGTCGATTTTCGTTTTGTCGACGAAGTCGGCGGCGATGTCGGCGGTGACGATGTTGTCTTCGTCGATCTCGGTTTTGGTATCGTTAAAACCAACATAGCCCAGTTCACCCTCGACGGAAATGCCAAGAGTATGGGCTATGCGGGTGATCTCTTTTGTTCTTTTGAGGTTTTCGGCCAGGGGCAGCGCCGAACCGTCGAACATCACGGATGTGAAGCCCCAGCGGATTGCTTTCAAGACTCCTTCGTAGGTGCGGCCGTGGTCGAGATGCAAGGCTACGGGCACCGATGCTTTCTGAGCGGCCCGGACCATGGCTGCGCTGAGGGTATTGACGTCGACGAATTTGAAAAGGCGTTCGGGAATGCCGAGGACCAGGGGGGTTTTTAGTTCTTCTGCGACCTCCGTTACGGCGCTTAGTGTTTCGAAATTGAATACGTTGAATCCACCGACCGCATATTTTTTCTTCCGGGCGTCCTGCAGCAGTTCCCGCATGGTTACCAAGCTCAAGTTAAACTCCTCCCTTACGAATTGCTCTGGCAAGGTTCCTGTTTGTTACTATTTTGTTAATATGATATTCGCGCCCGGTGGCGAAAAAACCTTCGGAATGTTCTAAAGATTTTCCGGCGACAGATAATTATCAGTCATTTTGTCCCGTTCTTCCGGCGTTTATGCAGTCCGGCAGGACAAGAAAAGCCCGGACAGGATGTCCGGGCAGGGCGTTATTGGTTGGCGGCTTTGGCGGTGTCGACAAGCTTGGTGAAGGCACCGCTGTCGTTGACGGCGAGGTCGGCGAGCATTTTGCGGTTGACTTGGACGCCGGCTTTTTTCAGGCCGTTCATCAGTTGGCTGTAGGAGATGCCGTTGAGGCGGGCGGCGGCGTTTATCCTGGCGATCCAGAGGCGGCGGAATTCGCCCTTTTTGGCCCGGCGGTCGCGGCGGGCGTAGTACAGGGCTTTCATCACCGTTTCGTTGGCTTTTTTGAAGAGCTTGCTCTTCGCACCCCGGTAACCTTTGGCAAGTTTGAGAATCTTCTTGTGCCGTCTATGTGCAGTCACGCCTTTTTTGACTCTTGGCATGTTTTATACCTCCAATTCGAAATATTATCAAGGTTGGTTTTAGGCGTAAGGAAGCATCTTGGTAACGCGGTCGTGGTCGGCTTTGCTGATCAGGCCGGCTTTGCGGAGGTTGCGCTTGCGGGCCGGCGATTTTTTTTCGAGAATATGGCTTTTGTAAGCTTTGGCGCGTTTAAATTCGCCGCTGCCGGTGATTTTGAAACGCTTGGCGGCGCTGCGGCGAGTTTTGATTTTCGGCATTGACAGTTCCCCCTTAGTGTTGTTGCTTGGCGGCGAGAATCATTATCATGTTCTTGCCTTCCAGTTTGGCGTCGCGCTCGATGTTGGCGATGTCTTTCAGTTCGCCCGCCATGCGGACGAGTACCTGACGGCCGAGTTCGGGGTGGGAAAGTTCGCGGCCCCGGAACATGACGGTCGCCTTGACTTTGTCGCCGTCTTGCAGGAAGCGTTGGGCGTTTTTAAGTTTGACCTGGAAGTCGTGGTCCTCGATGTTGGGACGGACTTTGACTTCCTTGATGGTGACGAGTTTCTGCTTCTTCTTGGCTTCCTTCTCGCGCTTCTGTTGCTCGTATTTGTACTTGCCGTAATCCATGATCCGGCAGACCGGCGGTTTGGCAAGCGGCGCGACTTCCACCAGGTCAAGCTGGGCTTCGGTGGCGAGACGGAATGCTTCGCGAAGCGGCATGACCCCCAGTTGTTCGTTGTTTACGGATACGACTCTGACTTCTCTGGCGCGGATTTCTTCGTTGATCCGAAGGTTATCCTTACTAATTGCGTTACACCTCCTAATATATCTTGCCCAAATAAAATCAGCGGGTGGCAGATACCACCCGCATTAATGCAATAAAAGAATTGATTGCCGGACCACACGAACAGCGCAGGCGTTGTGAGGTGAGAAGCGGGAGGCTTCTACTTTTGAAATGTATTCTATTCGCTTAAGTTATATTAGCATTATCAGCCAGCAAAGTCAAGCAGTTGTTGCTGCGCTTTATTTTTTGGCGGCGATTTCGGCAAGGATGGCGGCGACAAAGTCGGCGGCCGGCATGGCGCCCATGTCGCCGTGTCCACGTTTACGTACCGCGACGGTCCCTGATTCTGCTTCTTTGTCGCCGACGACGAGCATGTAGGGGACTTTTTCCAGCTGGCCTTCGCGGATCTTGTAGCCGATTTTTTCGTTGCGGTCGTCGACGGCGGCGCGGATATCCCTGGTCCGCATGTCGGCCGCCAGTTTTTCGGCGTAGTCGAGGTGGCGGTCGGTGATGGGAAGGATTTTGACCTGGACGGGGGCGAGCCAGGCGGGGAAGGCGCCGACGTAGTGCTCGATGAGGATGCCGATGAAGCGTTCGATGCTGCCGTAGCAGGTGCGGTGGATCATGACGGGGCGGTGTTTGGCGCCGTCTTCGCCGGTGTAGGTGAGGTCGAATTTTTCCGGCATCTGCATGTCGAGCTGGATGGTGCCGCATTGCCAGGTGCGGCCGATGGAGTCGCGCAGGTGGAAGTCGATCTTCGGCCCGTAGAAGGCGCCGTCGCCGGGATTGACCTTGTAGGGCATGCCGTATTCTTCGAGGGCTTCTTGGAGGGCGGCGGTGGCTTCTTCCCAGACTTCTTCCGAACCCATGGCTTTTTCGGGCTTGGTGCTGAGCTCGGCGTGATAGCTCATGCCGAAGGTGCCGTAGATGGTGTTGAAGAGGTCGATGACGCCTTTGATTTCGGCTTTGATCTGCGCGGGCAGGCAGAAGATGTGGGCGTCGTCCTGGGTGAAGCTGCGGACCCGCATAAGTCCGTGGAGGGCGCCGCTGAGCTCGTGGCGGTGGACGAGGCCAAGTTCGGCGGTGCGGAGGGGGAATTCGCGGTAGCTGTGGTGCTGGGAGCGGTAGATGAGGATGCCGCCCGGGCAGTTCATGGGTTTGACGGCGTAGCCTTCGTCGTCGATGGTGGTGAAGTACATGTTGTTGCGGTAGTGGTCCCAGTGGCCCGATTGCTGCCACAGCCGCTGGTGGAGGATGATCGGGGTTTTGATTTCCTGGTAGCCGTATTTGACGTGCAGCTTGCGCCAGTAATTCTCCAGTTCGTTGCGGACGATCATGCCTTTGGGATGGAAGAAGGGGAAGCCGGGGCCTTCGTCCTGGATGCTGAACAGGTCGAGCTCGCGGCCGAGTTTGCGGTGGTCGCGCTTGGCGGCTTCTTCGAGCATGGTGATGTAGGTGTCGAGGTCGCTTTTCTTTTCGAAGGCGGTGCCGTAGATGCGCTGGAGCATTTTGTTGTGTTGGTCGCCCCGCCAGTAGGCGCCGGCCAGGCTTTGCAGCTTGATGGCCTTGACCCGTCCGGTGGAAGGGACATGGGGCCCGGCGCACAGGTCGACGAATTCGCCCTGCTGGTAAAGGGAGATGACGGCGTCTTCAGGCAGGTCGCGGATGAGTTCTTGCTTGTAGGTTTCGCCCATTTCGTCGAACAGGCGCAGGGCCTCCTCCCTGCTCGCTTCCCGGCGTTCGATGGGCAGGTCTTCTTTGACGATCTTCTCCATTTCGGCCTGGATTTTTTCCAGGTCTTCGGGGACGAACGTATGGGCGGTGTCGATGTCGTAGTAGAAGCCGTTGGCGATCGCCGGCCCGATGCCGAGCTTGACGCTACCGTACAGCCTTTTGACGGCCTGCGCCAGGATGTGCGAGGCGCTGTGGCGGAGGGCGTCCTTGCCCTCGGCGTCGTCGAAGGTGAGGAATTCGACCTGGGCGCTATGCTCGAGTTTGTGGCGCAGGCCGACGGTCTGGCCGTCGACTTTGGCGACCAGAGCGCTTTTGGCGAGGTTGCGGCTGATGGCTTCGGCGATTTCCTGCAGGGTTGTGCCGGCTTCCGCCTGCCTGACGGCGCCGTCCTTCAAGGTGATGTCTATTTTGCTCATGATTTTGTCCTCCCTTTTGCTAGAACATAAAAAACCCCGTCCTCGTAGGGACGGGGTTGGTTGCCCGCGGTTCCACCCTTGTTGGCTTTTCAGCCCGGCTTTTCGCATGTGTTAACGGGGGTCGCCCGGCAAGGCTTACTGTTGTTCAGCCTCACAGTTTCGAGGGGGTAACGGTCAGGGGGTCCGTAAAGGAGCTCTCAGCCTAGGCGCCTTTTCTCTGCGACGTCCGGTCCAGCCGTCATATCCTCGGCATCACTGTTTGCGGTATATATTTAAGGTTATTATAGCCAGTTTGACACCGGCTGTCAATTAGTCAGGTTTCGGGGGCGATGTTCTCGCTTTTGCACAGCTTACAGCCGCGGCACATTACCACCCTGCCGGCGAACACGTTCTGGATGGTTTCCACTACGGGATGGGTTTTGCCCGGCGCGGCGGCGAAATGCAGCATGACGGTCTGGGGGGCGATGGTTATCAGGGCGCTGATTAGCAGGTCTTCGTAGTTGATTTCTTCGCTGCGGATCATCAGGGTTTCGAGATACTGATTGTGGATGCTCCGCCCCCGGGAGTCGCGGATCTTGAAGGTGTCGCCGCCGTCGATGACGATATGGACTTCGTCCACCTGGGTTTCCTGCACGTCGACGAAATAACGGAGGACGCGGATGAATTCCTTGTATTCCATGTCCATCATGTATTCGTCGACCGCTTTGTCGACAATCTCGGACAGGCGGCCCCGGTAGTCTTTCAGGCGGAAGGCGATAAAGCCCTCCAGCACCAGCTCGTGGTGCAGGTCGAAGTATTCCTGGAGTTTGGCCAATATCCGGTTACGGCGGGTAATATAGGTGAAATCGCTGTGCCCGTCGCTCTCCAGGAGCTTGAGGACATTGTCGTAGATGGCGGCGCGCTCCGGTTCACTGAAATAATAATAGTTGCGACTGACGATTTTGCGGACCAGGGTTTTCTCTTCCCGGACGACGATGTGTTCGGCGAGGATGCGGGCGACGCAGTTTTTGAGCATGTTTTTGACCCGCTCGTAGTTGCGGAAGGAGAGTTCGCCTTCGGCGATATTGCAGCCCAGGAAGGTATATTTACCCTTATTGCTCTCGTCTACGGCCACCCTGTAACCTTCCTGCAGGAGGGCGCGGCAGTCTTGCTGAAGTCGGGTCCGTATTTCCTCAGGTGCACCAGAAAAGCCTAGCGAGAGTATTTTCAACCACCTCACCCCCTTCGCTGTTATTATATGTGTTCGGATTTGCCCACATACGACCCGCAGAGCGTTACCTGACAAAATGAAAAAAGCAATCCCGGCCAGGATTGCTTTTTTAAGCGGCTAACAGGCGGTTCAGTTTTTTTGTAATTCCTGCTTGATCGCCGTGAGCCAAGCGTTGCGGCTTCCCGGGTCGACGATTACCCGCAGGCTTTTCCCCCCGAAGGCGGAGATGACCAGCGCGTTGGGGATGACGAGAAATGTTTTCTCGCCCCGGGCGTCGGTGACATGGGGCAAGGGGATTTCTTCCATATACTTCCTGGTAATATCCATAACATAGCCGACGAATACCAGCCGCTTGTTAGTCAGATAGAAGGCGCCGGTAAAAGCGCTGTCTTCGAGATGGAGGCTGGCGTGACTCTTTTTGATGATTTTTTCGTCATCCGCTAACGGAAAACTGTACATGGTACCACCCCGCGTTCTGAATTTATGCCGTTCATATCTTGTCCATCTGGGTTCTTATGGACTCTATCCAGCGGTCGCGGTCGCGGACTAATATCCGGATTAGGTCTCCGCGGATGGTGGTGAGGACGATCGCGTTCGGGAGCAGGCGAAAGGTTTTTTCCGCCCGCAGTTCGTCGATGTGCTCCAAGGGGACCTCAATCGCCAGCGTGGTGATGATCGACGTCCGTTCGTAGCCGACGAAGACTACGCGCTCGGTCGTCAGGTAGAGGGCCCCCATGCCGGCCTTGTCACCTGTAAGAACTGTAGCCATGTCTTTTTTTATGATGTATTCGTCGTCGGCGAGCGGGAATGCGTACATATCACACCTCGAAGCACTGCCGCGCATCGTTTCTAGTCTATTGTATACCTTTATTCCGCGTCCTTTACCCGCTTTCCTGCCGGCTGTCTGCGGGTATGCCGCTACTGCGGTTTGCGCCGCATGCTTCCGTCGTTGCGGACGTAAACGAGCAGGATAAATTCGTTTATCATCCGCTCCAATTCGCCCATCTGCCTGATTACGTCCGGGCAATGCAAGTCGGTGAAGGTAAGATGCTGTATTTTGCAGCGCTCACCCTCGATTGTTGAGGCCAGACGTCTGGCGGCTTCGCCGTAAGCGGCGGCAGTCTGCGGCGTCGCCGCGGCGGTGGCGCGGGCGCGTCTGGCGGATATGATTCTCTTCATGCTGATCACTTCCCGGTCGCGAGTATTCGCTGAATATAGCATTTCGCAAATTTATTTACTGTACGGTCAGGTGGATCTTTTAGGCGCACCCGTATCTGTACAGGCGCTTATTGTCACTGGATGGGCTTGATGCTGGCATTCAGGTTAGCGATGCTGTTGGCGACCGCGATGATGTTGTTGAAGTTGGTCAGGGGGTTCGCGGTAAGTTGAATAAGGATGTCCTGGAGGATGAGCATGGTAAAAACAGCTACATAATTTCCCGTCTGAACGGCAACAAGGGGTACTTCGCCTGCCTGGTTAGCCTTCTGGTCGAGGTCCTGCCTTATCATCCCTGCCACTCCCTCCGCAGCTTTTTGTTAATCATATTCCTGGGCCACCGGGAGTAAGCGTGGAATGTTCGCCGTAAGAAGAAACGCCGACAGTCAGACCGGCGGCGGCAACGGGCGCATCATTCTTTGTCGTAGGGGAAAACCAGGCTCTCGAGCAATTTGTCCATGATGACGCCGGCAAGATAGTCGGCGTCGCCTAAGCGCGACCAGTCGCCCCGATATTCCTGGTGGTCGCCGACGGCGAAGGTCGTCCCTTCCCGGGCGCGATAACCGACCACACGGATCGCCAGCACGGTGCGCTGAAAGTTAAAAGAATCCTTCCCGGTTATCGTCCTTTCTTCGGAAAGGTCGGTGATGATAGCGCCGATTACGATGTCGGCGTTGAGTTTCGCCGCTATCGCCGGCAGCTTGTCGACGCCGAATTTCCGCGCTTGGGCCCGGTTATGTATGTCGGCGGGCAGGGCAGCCCGGACTTCGGCGGCGGGAACGACCTCGTAGATGGAGACGATGTTGGCCAGAGGCATGCGGAATTTGGCGGCCAGGGCGGCGGAAATCACGTTTTCCACGGCCGCGTCGTGGGTGTAGGTCCGGTTGATTACCGGCAAGATCGCGATTTTTTGCGGGGTGACGGCATAGCAGGGCGATACGAGCGAAAACATCACCAGACACAGGACGACAAGGCACAATTTGCTTTTACGCGTAGTTATCCTTCCCTTCGCAAGCGTCTTGGAGCATGTGTTCAACACCGGATGAGAAAAACCTGCCGGAGATTTGTGAATTACGCAGATTGTGGCTGATATAATGCAATGCATAGGAAAAAGCCTTCCAAAAGATTCGGAAGGCTTTTCAATCTATGGTGGGGTTAAACGGACTCGAACCGCTGGCCTCCTCGATGTCAATTCAGATGGTCATTATTTTGATGTTATTTTGTTATCAAAATGGATTTTATTGATGTTGTTTCGTTATCATCAGATTCATTTTGTCCGCAGTACCGATACAAAAATAATGATCAAGGCAGAAATGTTTCTACTCCGAGGACAATATTTGGGGTACAACTGGGGTACAAATTCTATAGACCGATGCGATTCCTTTGGGAAATGTTGACAACTTAGATGCAGTATGATAAGGTTATAGTATCATAAAAGATTGGAGATTGGATTATGATAAAAGAAATCTTTGAGAAGGTGAAGGTACTACGAGAGGGCCGGGGCATGTCAACACATGAACTCGCCGAAAAATCTGGTATGCACCAACCTACAATCTCCCGACTAGACACAGGCCAAATAATCGCAGTTGATAGACTTGATGACTATATTACCAAAATGGCCTCTGCATTAGGAATAAACCCCGCCGACCTGATTTCTGATGGTCTCGAACACCTAGACCTGGAATTAAGGGCCTTTGTCAAGAACCCCGAAAACCTTCTGTGGATCAAAAAGGCCTATCACGAAAAAAAATTGGCCGAGGTGACAAAAGAACTCCCGATGGTTAAAGACTAACTCCCCTGACGGGGAGTTTTTTTTCGTCAGAAAAAGATTGGCCTCAGAGTTCCGCCAGTTCCTCCATCGAGTCTCTTAGTGCCTGCCGGTTCTTGATTATCCACTCTTCCCCGTACCTGTTCACGTTGTCCCTGGTGAAGTTGATCAGGTCTACCAACGTCAGGGGATACCCGGGAACTTCTTGTTTGGTCTTGTATCCATGCAATTCTAAGATTCGGTCTAATGTCAACAGGTCTCCGAGATTGGTACTCATTACAGTTTTCTCCCTTGAAACAAGATAGGGTGGTTCCGGGGGAACCCTTTAGGATTTTGTATGGTGGGGGGTGTTTTTTGAAATAACCGAACACCCCGGTGAGGTTCTAAGAGAACCTTAGAGTATAACTCGTCGGATTGGGAACCCGCAGGCCTCGCGATGGTGGCGGGGGGTGTTTTTCAAAATCCCCCCTACCCCATTCTACTATTAAACAAACGGGAAGTGCAATAACCCCGGTCAATATGTTACTGCCCTGTCTTAGGAGTCTTAAACCAGTTATTGGCCTTTGCCAACATCCCAAACCCTGTGCCAAGGATCGCAGGCCCCCACCCGCCTTCAGACTCCGTGGTATTTTCAGACACCGGATTCTTCGACATGTTCAACATATTGAGAAGGTTCCCGGTGTCCTGTTGATCCAGAGATTTCTGAAGTTGCCATGCACTCAGGCCGTTCTGGATATTTCTTTGGTCGATTGCATTCGCGGCGTTGGCCAAAGTGCCGTACTGGCCGGTTGCACTGTTGATCAGGTTGTTGGCCTGCATCATGTTTCCGACGTTCTGTTGATAGGCCTGATTCCCGAGGTTCGTCAGGAACTGACTGGCCTGATCTCCGATCTGTTTCTTGGCCGCCGCCTGGGCGTTGTACCATGCCGAACTCCCCGGCATACCACGGGTCTGGAATAAACCGTTCGTATTATCGAACGACTTGCCCAACATCTTGCCGAAGTCGCCCATGGCCTGATCGATGTACCCTTTCATGTACGGGTTACTCATCGGGTCAAGGTATTGGCCAGTGGCGAAGGCGGCCATAGTGCCGTTGTTCATCTGGTTTTTGGCCGAGGTTAGGGCATCGCCCATAACTTGATTTCCACTCGCCGTCTGCGTCTGCCCGCCATAGAGGTTCTGGAACGGGTTAGTGAACCTGGAATTCAGGGTATCCCATGTATTCTTCTGCCAACCGGCCTGTTCGCCGGTGAACGGGGTATAGGACTGAGAAGAGGTTTGACTAGTCGAGAACGGGTTCCCCATCGTTGATCAACTCCTTGGAGAAGATGGTGGATATGCGGTGATAACTCGGAAAGAGGCGGGATATCTCCCTTGCGTTATTATTGTCAACTGCGGCCAGTATCCGGGTGATACCGATTTCCCCCAATTTGTTTTCTAGTTCACCAACCAGTTTTACCAGTTCATCTTCATGGCCTTCCTTGACGTACCCGTGGAAAATCACGGCATCTCGACCATTAGGCACGGCAAAGGAGATGAAACTATGGTCATTTGCCACGATAAAGTTTCGGGCGATAAAATTGATCACTTCCTCAACATCCCTGCCGGTCTGGGCGGCGTACTCCGTGACTAATTTGGTGAGTGATTCGACTTGGTTCTTTTCCATGTGTGCAACTCCTCCATAAAAGAATTGATGTGCGGCCTGCGTGTAACAGTGAAAATAATCATTGATCGACTTCCTTCATGTTCATACCAGGATCGATTTTCATTTGCCGATTTCCTGGATACAACCTGAATCCCACGAAAAATGGAATGAACTAACAAGGTTCCTCTACCTCGATGATCCTCATACCGTGAGATAACTCTTGCCGGGACACATTTAACACCCCGGCTAGACGGGGTATTAGGTATGAAGGGCAGGGCGCTTGTCCTGTTTCGATCATTGAGATGTATCCACGGGATACACCCACCTTCCGGGCAAGGGCCGCCTGGGTAATATCCCGGCCCCTACGGAGTTTGCGTAACATGTGATACCTCCTTGATTAACGGAATGCAAATACTACGAGAAAAATTTTTCGGGTGGATTAACGCCGCCTTTTCATGGAATCCCCTCCCTTTGAAGGCAAACAAAAAAGGCGAGTTGTTCTCGCCTCCCAATATCATCAAAAAAATCGGGCACTTTATTACATTTTGCAAATAGATTTCTTACTGCACCTCGTAAATAGTGGCCTTTGGTTCAAGTTCCAAATCGGTCAACTCCTGGATAAACGCCAGGGCCAGTTCTCTGGTCTCGAACCTCTCGAAAGTTCGATCTCCTCCAGGTAATTCAATTGCCGCCAGATACATTGTAATTTCTCCTCTCTGATGGTTTAGATTATGGCCTGATGTTGACCCTGCGCCTTGATATCCAAGTATTTGTATGTGCCCCGGTAGAAGTCTTCCCGGTCTAGAATCCTCATTACCTGCACCGCGTGGAACTCTTTGTTCTGCGCGGTTTTGTACCCTTCCTTGTTCAACTGGGCCGCAATTTGGCGTAACGTCCATTCCGGGTATGCCTGCCTAATCTCGAAAACCCTTCTGACTACGCCAATCTTCTCGTTGTCGATCTCCAGTTTCTTGCCGCCCCGGACTGCCTTGTACCCTATGGCCGCCCCGCCGCCGGAGTAACCGCCGGTCTTCGCCTTCTGTTTCCGCCCCCCAGACATGCGTTCTGCGATTCTGGACTTCTCGAACTCTGCAAAGGCCCCGATGATTTGCCTAAAGAGGACGTTGGCCGGATCATTGCCGCGAAACTGTTCGGCCACCGAAACAAGTTCAACCCCGTGTATTAGAAGATTCTTCTCAATGTACAACTGTGCAAACAGGTCTCGGGCGATACGATCCATCTTGGCAACAAGGACTATGGAGAATCCTTTTTCTTTTGCGGCATCTTCTAGGGCGCGAAGTCCTGGTCGTTCAATCAATGCACCGGATACACCTTCGTCGGCATACCATTCGACGATCTCATAACCATTCTGGGCCGCGAACGCCTCTATTGCCTCTTTCTGGGCCGCCAGTCCGAACTTGTCTTCGCCGGTCTGGCCGTCTGTTGACACCCGAAGATAACCGACTGCCTTTTCCATGTTTTTACCCCCTTGTTACGGTTATTTGAATTAGTGTTACAAACCTATCTTTTTTCCTCTCGAAACACCTTGTCAATTCCCATATTATGTATTCCGGCCCCGCCGAAGGCGGGATAATAGTGAATCCCCTAGGTATGTCCATTATTGTCTATCGACCTTCTGCGGCAATTTACCTCTCTAATCCTCGTCGCCACTGGCATCATCGCCATCGTCATACTCCGTGGTAAGGGGTTGGTGGTGGAGACTGGGGGGAGTACCCATAACAGAAGGGATACATCTTTGTAGGGTGCAGACATTTCCCACCCGACTTCTGATGTCCTTATGTACCATGCATTCTGCCCGCCCTGATGGTTCGTTCGGAGGTGTACAAAACTCCCTCAATATAGGAACCCCAGTTCCTATTATGCGGAACTACAGTTCCGATATTGCCTCCCCATTTTGGAAGTAGTCAGGATTCAACCTGATACCGACCTGCCGTCCATTCTTTACCCTACAAAGGACACCTTTTTCCTCTAGGCCACGGATAATGTCTCGCATGTGTCGCGAGGAAATCCCGGTTAACTCCGCCATTTGATTGGTGTTCATTAAGGTTTTATCCTCATTGATTACCCGATTTGTTTGGTGTTGCAGAAACGGCAGTATCGTGAACAGGAAGGCCTTTTCCATCTGGGTTAACGTCTTACTCCGAATAAGTTTTTGGCAGGGGTCGTGAATGATTCGAGTAAAGTAGACACCCCGGCCTTTTAGTTTGCGTTCCCGTGCCCGTGCCAGTCTTTCGTCCCTTTCCTCTTTCAACTGACGGTTTTCGGCCGCAAGGTATTCTTGTGAGACAACCAAAGAACTAACTGTGTCTAGAATCGTTGTTTCGTCCATTACCATCTCCCACCGGGTTAGTTGACTTCTTTCTGAATGTGACGGGTTAACGCCGACTCGGGAACCCTGTACTGGCGGCCAATCCTGACAACCAGTTTGTTCTTGTGGATAAAGACTAGGGCCGTTCTGTACGAAACCCCCATGATTGCCGCCACATCCTGCGCGGATAACAGTTTGTCCATCTCACACCTCCTTTTCAATAATACTGTATTGCAATTTATCGATACTATTATCTTTTTATTTTTCCTGTTTTGTATTGACTATTGTTGTTTATCGATGTTATTATCTTATCGTTGATGTAATGTTTTGTCAAGGAGGGAATTCTAGTGGCAGAAAGGAAACTGAAAAAGGACGGCAAACCACGCAAGAACACACGTACCGGCAATCTGGACGGCAGTATCAGGTACATAAAAGAAAAGAAACTCTGGGAGGGCCGCATCCAGATCGGAGAGGACAAAGACGGCAACCCGATCCGCCCGTCCGTCTACGATAAGGATCGCAACGTAGTGGTCGAAAAACTGGCCGAACTCCGCAAACAGGCAATCATCGGCAACGAGATTCAGTCGGAGGACATGACCCTGGAGGAACTCGGCGAACAGTTTTTGAACCGGATCGAGGTCGGCGTTAAGGAAACCACATACGTGAAATACTGCGGCCTGATCCGTGGGCGGATTATTAACGAACTGGGCAACCTTCCCATTAACGAGATCACCGACTTCCACATCCAGAAATTTGTGTCCGGCATGGCCAAGAAGTTTGCCCCGGCCACCGTCCGGGAAACGTACTTCCTTCTAAAGAGGATTTTTGAGTGGGCCGTCAAAAAGAAAAAACTCCGCGAGAATCCGTGCAAGGATATCACCATCCCCAAATACGAACTCCCAGAAATCTCTGCGTTGACCGAGGAACAACTTAATGACGTCCTTAATACCGGAACGCCCCTCATGCGGGTTGCGATGTATCTGGGGGCCACCACGGGCCTCAGACGGGGTGAAGTCCTTGGACTGAAATGGGCGGATATCAACTTTGAACAGATGTACCTGACGGTCAAGAGGACGTACTCCCGGGCCGGTAAAAAGAACGTGATCTCCACGCCGAAAACCGCCGCCTCCAATGGCACCGTAGTACTGGATGAAACCCAGTTGGCCGTCCTGGAAAACTGGCGGGAACAATGCCCGACCAAATCGTCCTACGTGTTTCCGACCAGGAATGGCACCCCTATTGCCCCCCGGAACTTCCAAAGAAGTTTTCAGAATATCGTCAAGAAAAAAGGCCTGAAGGGCACTCGTTGGCACGACCTCCGGCACACCCATGCCTCGATCCTCAATGAAAAAGGAGTCTCCTCGAAAGTTATTCAAGAAAGACTCCGTCACAAAGACCCGAGAATGACCAACCGATACACCCACGTCCGGCCAGAATTTCAACGTCTGGAAGTGAAGAAGATGACCGATGGGGTCTCGTTCTCCCCGGCCCCGCCGCCGAAACACCCGCGCAAAAAGAAAAAATAATTGGGGTACTAAATGGGGTACAGACAGAAAAAGGCCCGGGGGCGAATGCCCTCGGGCCTTGTGTTTTCTGGTGGGGTTACGCCGACTCGAACGGCGGGCCTCCTCGATGTCAACGAGGCGCTCTAACCAACTGAGCTATAACCCCATTTTTTTGCGGCAGCTTTAGCAACTGCCGCAAGAAAGATTATATTACTGTAAACATGGTTTGTCAAGGGGATAGGCTAGTACAAAATTTGGTTGGCGATTACGAGGCGCTGGATTTGGTTGGTGCCTTCGTAGATCTGCATGATCTTGGCGTCCCGCATGTATTTCTCGGTGGGATATTCTTTGATGTAGCCGTAGCCGCCGAGAACTTGCACGGCGTCGGTGGTGACCTTCATGGCGACGTCGGCGGCATAGCATTTGGCCATGGCCGCCTCTTTGGCGAACGGCAGGTTCTGGTCTTTGAGCCAGCAGGCTTTGAAGACGAGGAGACGGGCCGTCTCGATGGCGATCGCCATGTCGGCGAGCATGGCCTGGACGAGCTGGAAGGAGGCGATGGGTTTGCCGAATTGTTCGCGTTCTTTGGAGTATTTGACGGCGGCGTCGAAGGCGGCCTGGGCGATGCCGACAGATACGGCGCCGACAAGCGGCCGGGCGGCATCGAGGGTTCTCATGGCGATTTTGAAGCCTTCGCCTTCCCGGCCGAGGCGATTGGCGGCAGGGATGCGGACGTTATCGAGGATGAGTTCGCAGGTGTTGGAGGCGCGGATGCCCATTTTGTCTTCTTCTTTGCCCACGGAGAAGCCGGGGGTGTTGCGGTCGATGACGAAGGCGGTCAGGCCGCGGATGCCGGCCGATTTGCGGGCGTTGGCGAAGATGACGAATATGTCGGCGATTCCGCCGTTGGTTATGAAGCATTTGGTGCCGTTGAGTATGTAATCGTCGCCGTCTTTGGCGGCGGTGGTGGACACGGCGCCGGCGTCGGATCCGGCTCCCGGCTCGGTCAGGGCGAACGCTGCCAGTTTGCCGCTGTTGATGACGTCGAACCAGTGCTTTTTCTGTTCATCGGTACCCACAAGAATGACGGGGTATGAGGCCAAGGCGTTGGCGGCGACGCTGGTGGCGACACCGGCGCAGCCTTTGCCGAGTTCTTCATAGATAAGGGCGATGGTGACGGCATCAAGCCCGGGGCCGTCATACTCCTCGGGCACTACCAGGCTGACGAGCCCGGCATCGTCAAGCTTTTTTAGCAGATCGGGGCGCATTTTCCCGTCATGATCCATTTCATGCACGTAAGGGATAACTTCTTTAGCAACTACTTCCTGGGCCATCTTCCTAAGAGCAAGCTGGTCGGGAGTAAAGTTAAAGTCCATTACTTATCCTCCTTGTAAAGATTCGATGGCAAAAACCCTAAAAATAAGTATATCTTATAATATTTTTTTTGTGAAGGAAAATCTTACTTGAACAGCAGTCTGGCGCCTACGGCGAGCAATGCCAGGCCGGCAAGCTGGGGCCAGCTGCAGGGTATCTTTTCCAGGCCGAAGATGCCGAAATGGTCGATGATGACGGCGGTGAGCACCTGGCCGACGATGATGGCGGTGGTGGCGTTGGCCACGCCGACGCTGGGAATGCTGGCCGCTACGAGGTAGATGATGAAGACGCTGATTATGCCCCCCAGATAGGAGTACCACGGCGCCTGGGACAGGTTGGCGAGGTCGCCCCGCCCCATCTTGAGCAGGAACAAGACGACGAGCAAGACAAACGTGCCGGTGGCGTGAACGACGAAGGTCGCTTCCCACAGGCCGACTGCCTTGCTAAGCGCGGCATTGACCGAACCCTGCACAGCCATCAGCACGCCGGACACGAGCGCCAGGAGGAGCGGCAGCAAATGGGCGGGGACAAAGTCCAACGGGCCACACCTCCCTTGCGAGCGAGTGCTTACTTAGGTAGTATGGGCCCGATTCGCTATTATATGCAGGCCGGCCCTGTCAGTCGCCGGCGGGCGTGAATGTGGACGTCAGCCAGGAGAGGACGGCGGCGGACGCCTGGCCGTAGCCGGTGAGGAAACGGTGGTCGCCGCCGGGGATAACGATCAGTTTCTTGGGTCCGGCGGCGTGGTCGGAAATTTTTTCCGCCTGCTTTAGCGGCACGATTTCGTCCTTCTCGCCGTGGATGACGAGGAGGGGGCGTCCCGCCAAGCGGCCGGCGTCAGCCAGCAGGTCGAAACGGTCGAAGTCGCCGAGGAAGGCCGGCGTAAGGCGAAGGTGCCCGAATTCGTCGGCGAGGTCCAGGGTTTCCCCGCCGGCGAGGCGGGCGTACCCTTCTCCGAGTGAGATGCGGAAGGCTTCGTGCAGGTCGCAGGGGGTCGACCACAGGCACAGTCCGGCGATAGAGCGGTCGGCGGCGGTGACGGCAAGGGCCGCGCTGCCGCCCATGCTGCGGCCGAGCAGGACGAGCCGGCTACCGAGTTTCGCCCGGCAGTAGTCGACCACGGCACGGAGTTCGTCAACCTGGGAGGATAGCCGGCCAAGGGGTGTAAAGTCGAACCGCAGGGCGGCAAAGCCGCGGCAGGCCATTTCGACGGCCAGGGCCGCGGCCCGGCCGCCGCCTTCCTTTGAGCCTCTGAACCCGTGACAGATGATGACGGTTATGCCGCTCTTCCGCCCGGCGGAAGTGTGGAGGACGGCGGCAAGCAGGCCGCCACCCGCAGGTATGGTGAATTCTTTCGTGTTATTCGCAATCGAAGCTGCCGATGACAAAAAAGGTCCCCCTTGCTTTGGCGAGAAGCCTGCCGGCGGCGTCCTTGAGTTCAGCCTCGACCACGAGGGTATGCTGTCCGTCGTGGATGGCTTTGGCGAACGCGGTGATCGTATCGCCGGGTGTAGCGCTATAGAGGTAGTTGATGTTCATCTCCAGGGTGACGACCCGTTTGCCGAGGGTGACGCAGACCACCCCCATGGCGGTGTCGGCCAGGGAGGCGGACGCCCCGCCGTGGGCCATGCCATAGAGGTTGCCGTGGATTTCTTGGATGACCGGCATGGAGAGGGTCGCTGCCCCTATTTGGATGTCCTCGAGTTTCATTCGCAGGACGCCGACGTAGGGATTGCTGTCGTATAATTTGAGCAGTTGCTGTTTGAGCCTGGCAAGTCGGCTGGATGCGACTTCTTCCGTGATGCTCACCTCCGGTTCGTATGTGTGAATTATGATATACGCCAAGCTGGCGCCCCATTCCTGGCCGGCGAAAAAAGGCGGCAGGCCTTGGCCTGCCGTCAATCAAGTATGTAGACGGTAACCTTTTGGACGCCGAACTGGATGGCCTCGGCGCGGTTCTCGAAGGCAAGGTCGATTCTGTTGCCGCGGATGGCGCCGCCGACGTCGTCGGCGACGGCGAAGCCGTAGCCTTTAATGAAGAGGCGGGTCCCGAGGGGGATGACCCGCGGATCGACGGCCGCGAGGCCGCGCCGCAATTCGTGGCCGCGGTAGGTGACGCTGCCGTTGCCGTCGTCCTGGGAGGTGTAGGCGCTGGCGGTCATGGTCAGGGTGCGGCTGTAACGGTCCGGTTCGGTGCTGGCCCGTTCGCGCTGGAGGAAGGCGATGGTTTCCTTGCCCACCTTGCCGTCGGATGCAAGGCCGTGGTAGGTCTGGAATTCTTTGACGGCCTGAAGGGTGGCGCCGCCGAAGACGCCGTCGATCTGGCCGGCGTAGTAGCCGGTTTCGGCCAACAGCTTCTGGACCATTTTGACGTCATCGCCTCTCGCCCCGTATGCGAGGGGCTTGTCCGCCGCCGGCGCAGCAGCCGAGGCTGCCGTGACGCCGAGAAGCAGCAGCATGGCCAGTATGGCCGCGGTATAGACTTTTTTCATTCCGTCACCCCTCTTGTTGGTCGCCGCCGCGGTGCCTGCGGAAACGGGCCGCGGGGCGTGCGCCTCGGGGATTAGCTGTCGGGTTCGGGCGAAGAGGATTAGACGCCCTTCCGCTGCCGCGGATTCACCCCTGTCTTTTCTAGCGGTTCTCCCCTACCGGATGGATTCGGCTATATAATTTATTCGACACAAAACAGCAAAATCATTTTTTTCGGCAAAAATGTCGACGCCGGATTTCAAAGGCCGAGCAGGTTGAGGGTGCGGCGATCGGCGATTCCGCTGGGTTTTTGGCCTTTGTCGTGCTGGAATCTTTTCACCGCGGTTTCTACGTCCCGGCTATAAAGCCCGTCGGCCCGCCCTTCATAATAGCCGAGCTGGCGGAGCTTCACCTGGAGAAGGGCTACGTCCGGACCGGAGTTGGCGTATTTTAGCTGCCTTCCTATCCGTACGGCGGACCCTACGATGCGCACGGGGGTGCCTACGGGAACCCATTCGAACAGTTCCTCGATGTCCTTGTTGCGCAGCCTGATACAGCCGTGGCTGGCGAATTGGCCGATCGACCAGGGACGGTTGGTGCCGTGGATGCCGTAGCCGCCCCAGGGCACGTTGAGGCCGAGGAAGCGGGTGCCGAAGATGTCGCCGGAGTGGTAGGCCTTCCAGGTGACGATCCATTCGCCGTATGGCGACGGGGTTTCCGATTTGCCCACGGCGATGCGGTATTTCTTGTGGATCTTGCCGTCGCTGTGCACTTCGAGGACGCGGTCCGGCACCTTGATGACCAGGGTTATGGTCCCGGTCGGTTTTTCCGAAGGCTGGCCGGGAATGGCCGCCAGTTCTTGTTCATCCCAGTATTCGAAACCCAGAAAGCCGGCCAGCAGACCGACTGCGACCAACAGGGTGAGGCCGTAGTATATGCGGGTCCGTCCGCCCTGCAGTGCGCTAAATAGTATCACTTTTCCCCCCTCCTCTCTGGTCAAATATATGTGCCTCCGGCGGTCAATATCACCGCAGAGAGCTTTGCCAGCCGACCGGCGGTCGGGTATAATGGGTTGGAGAATATCTGACAGGAGGCAGCGGCCGGTGACGGAAAAACTGTACTACGCAGACCAGTATTTGCAGGAGTTCGCCGCGACGGTCACGGAGGTGCGCCCTCTGGCCGGAAGTCTTTGGGGGGTCGTGCTCGACCGGACGGCTTTTTACCCGGAAGGCGGCGGCCAGCCGTGCGATAAGGGCTGGCTTGACGGGATTCCGGTTTCGGCGGTGTACGAGGATAACGGCGCCATCGTGCATGTGGTGGCCGAGAGGCCTGTGGGGCAGACGGTGCATGGCCGCCTGGACTGGGAGCGGCGGTTCGATCATATGCAGCAGCATAGCGGCGAGCATATCGTATCAGGGGTATTCGGCGATTTGTTCGGGACGGAGAATGTCGGCTTCCACCTCGGTGCGGATCGGGTGTATATCGATGTGACGCTGACGGAACTTACGGACGAACAGACGGCGGCGGCGGAAGCGGCGGCCAATGCCGCGGTTTTCGCGAACTTGCCGGTCAAGAGCGAGATAGTGGCTGCCGGTGAATTGGCCAAGTATCATCTGCGCAAGCGGCCGGCCAAGGAATATGCCAATATCCGCCTGGTCACTGTGGAGGGTATCGATTGCTGCCCGTGCGGCAGCACCCATGTCGCCGCGAGCGGGGAGATCGGCCTGATCAAGATCCGCGGCTGGGAGCGCAAGGCCGGGGCAACACGGGTCGATTTCGTGTGCGGCGGCCGGGCGTTGGCGGATTATCGTCTGACCAGCGCGGTGGCCCGCGAGCTTTCGACCCGCCTGTCCGTACCGGTCGAGGAGGTGCCGGCGGCATTCGCGCGGCAGGCAAGCAAAGGCGAGTCGCTCAACCGGCTGCTGCAAAGCGCCCGGCAAGAACTGAACCGCCATCTGGCGGCCAGCCTGTACGATGAGGCCGACGAGCTTGCCGGTTTGCGGCTGGTGGTCGCTGTCGTCCCCGACGCTACCCCGGGCGAATTGTCCGACCTGGCCAGACAGGTGCTGGCCCGCGGCCGCGCGGTCGTCCTGCTGGCGACCGGCAGCGCGGAGGCCAACAAGAGCCACCTCCTTTTCGCGTGTACCCCCGGGGCGGCCGCCGATATGGGCGGCCTGCTGAAGAAGGCGCTGCAGGCGACGGGCGGCCAAGGGGGCGGCAACGCCCACTGGGCCCAGGGCGGCGGCAGTTGGTGCGATTCGTTGGCGGCCGTTCTCGCGGCGGCCCGCAAGGATGTTTCGGCATAAAAAAAGCCGGCGCAGGCCGGTTTTTTATTTTATGTAAACGGGCAGGCAGGTTGACCATCCTGTCCCGTTTTGTTTGCGTCCTACTGGATAATCTGCGGGTAATTCCCGGCCATGCCGGCCAGGGAGTTGCTGTCGATCAGGGTCTGGGGAATGAGGCCGCTGTTTTGCAGCAGTTGGGCGATCAGATTGAGGCTGTCCCCGTAAGGAGCGATTTGGGCGGCCATCCGGGCGGTGAATTCCTGACGCATCGTGTCTTGAACCGCGGTCCGCAGGTCCCCGCCGGTGGCGAAGGCGTTTACCAGGCCGGCGTATTCACCCTGCCCGGCCCGTTCGAGGGCCGTTTGGGCCACACGGCCGACGATCGCTCCCCTGCCGCCCTGCTCCAGTTCCTGCTTGAGGGCCAGAACCTGTTGAACCTGGGCGGCGTTGGGGTTCTGGGTCAGTATCTGGGCCAGAACCTCGTCGGCGGTGGCGGCATGAGCTGACGGCATCAGGGGCGAAAGGAAGTTGGCCGCCATGGCGAGCATCGCCATGATAACGAATTTTTTCATAGGACATCTCCTTTCCATGATGCTCAGCCCCCATTTTACCACGAATATTACGTAAACTGAAGGCGAAATATTTACCTAGAGCAAGCAAATACCCGGCCGCCTTATCCGGCAGCCGGGTCCAGGCTGTTTCAAAACGATCATAGCAAGGCGCACCGGAAGGGCGCGCCGCACCGTTTCCTCTGCGACCAAGTATGCATAACATGGTTTGCGGAGGCTGGGTTTAACAGCATCGCGCGTACGTGGGAAGTAAGCTAGCAGTCGACCTGAGGAGCAACGCCGCTAGGCGAAGTTTTTCAACAGCCTGGGGCGGTTATCACTCCTTGGCGGAATTCGGGGACTACGTCGTACAGGTCGTGCCGCAGGCAGTAGTCGATGTCGGCCGCGTAGCCTACGGCGACGAGGTGCTTGGCGTGGGAGCCCTGCCTTGCCCGGCTGGGCAGTTCGGGGCGACAGTTGTTGTAGAGCGCCCTGGCGGTCAGGGCGGCGTCGCTGAGGTCGGCCCGGTTTGCGAGGCGTTCGGCGATAAGGCCGGCGCACAGCGCGTCCTCCAAGGTCAAGCGCCCGACAGTGCCGGCACAGAGGATGACGATGTCCAGGGCGGCGGCGGAGAGCATCCGGCAGAGGGCGGCGGCGTTGACGAACGATCCGACGTAGATTTTCGCCGCCTGTTCGACCGTTTTCAGAGCTACGGTGCCGTTGGTGGTTGTCATGATGATCGTCTTGCCCGCTACTGTCCGCCGGTCGTATTCGCCGGGCGAGTTGCCGAGGTCGAAGCCTGGTATGGGGCGGGCACCCCGCTCTCCGGCCAGCAGGGCCTCGGGAAACTGTTTTTTCAGATCCCGGGCCTCTTCTACGGTCCGGACGGGGAAAAACCGGCGGCAGCCGTTGGCGAAGGCGGTGGTCATGCAGGTCGTCGCCCGGAAGATGTCGAGGACGGCGACGGCATGGCCGCCGTCCGGCGGATTGGCAAGGTAATCGTTCGGGGTGAAGCATACGTCGATTTTCACGGATTCACCTGCTTGGCCAGTTGTTGAAGGGTGGCGGTCAGGACGTCGATGCCGCGCATGATGTGGTCGGGAGCGGCGTCTTCGTCCGGGTTGTGGCTTATGCCGGCCCGACAGGGGATAAATATCATCCCGGTGGGGGTGATGGCGGCCATGTTCATGGCGTCATGTCCTGCGCCGCTATTCATGCGCTTGAAGGGCAGGTCGAGCTGGCGGCAGACGGTTTCGATGGTTTGGATGATGTCGGGATTGAGAGGCACGGGCTTGTCGGAGGTGACGACCTCGATGGCCACCGGCGTATCCTGCCCGTCGGCGATGGTGCTGACGGCGTCCTTGATGTCCTGGATGGTTTCGATGATGCTGTCGTGGTCGACGCCGCGGATGTCGACGCCCAGCTCCACCCGGCCGGGGATGACGTTCGTGACGTTAGGGTGGTTGCGGATGACGCCTACCGTCCCGACCGTGCCGCGGTGGTGCTGTTCGAGGGCGATCTCCTGCACGGCGAGGATGATCATCGCCGCGCTGACGAGCGCGTCCTGGCGGTCGTCCATCGGCGTGGTGCCCGAGTGGCCGGCCGTCCCTTCGACGGCGATCCGGAGACGGGTGGGGGCGGCGATTGCTTCGACGATGCCGATGGTTTTCTCGCTCCGCTCGAGGAGCGGGCCTTGTTCGATATGCAGTTCAAGGAAGGCGGCGAACTCCTGCCGGCTGCGGCCGGCAGCGCGCGCTCCGGCCAGGTCGATGCCGTGGCCGGCGAGAACGGCGGGCAGGCTTTCGCCGGCCTGGTCCTTGGCTTTGCTCCAGGCGGGGCTGGCATGGCCGGTCATGACCTTGCTGCCCATGGTGGCGAGGCCGAAGCGGCTGGACTCTTCGGCCATGAAGACGATGAGCTCCAGCGGATGGGGAAGCGGTCCCTGTGCCGCCAGACGGCGGATAGCCGCCAGGCCGCCGACGACACCGACGACGCCGTCGTACCTGCCTCCCTGGGGGACGGTGTCGAGGTGCGACCCGGTGGCGACGGCTGGTGCTCCGGGCACCGTGCCTTCCAGCCGGCCGATGATGTTGCCGAACGGGTCGCGGCGCACGGCGAGACCGGACTGGCGCATCAGTTCCTGTATGTATTCGCCGGCCCGCCGGTCCTCGTCGCTGAAGGCGAGGCGGGTGATTCCCGGGCCGCCGGCGCTGAAGCCGGCCAATTCGTCGATTGTGGCCATCACCCATTGTTTATCCATGGCCCTGGCCTCCTTTTCACTTTAAAAAACAAGCGCCGTGCGGCGCTTTCGTGGAGACTCACCTGACGAAGGACACGACCATCACGATCAAAAGGACCGCGGCCGTGACGCCGCCGATAATCAGCGCGGTGCGGTTCAACCTCACGGAATCCTGCTTGTGATAGCCGCGCTTGCTGGGTCCTTTTGGCATAGCCATCCTCCTCCGAAGTTCGTCGCGTTAATATTAATTTTACCGTCTTTGGCGGATTTTTCAAGTTGTGTCGCGGCCAAAAACGAATTCTAGACCGCAGGCGGTGCAGACTATTTTTTCGCCGTTTACGGCCTGGCACATCGGCACAATGATGATGGCGCCGCAGTGGGGGCAGATGATTTTTACCCCCTTCTGGATGGGACATGTGCGGCGCCGCTTCTTCTGGCGCATGTTCATCCCTCCCCGCAATACATGATATGCGGGGCGTATGGCGCCGGAAACGCTAGTATTTCACAGGCTTTATGCCGTTATGGGCGTAGGTTTCCACCAGGTATTCGAGGATGTTGTCCGTGGAGGAGAGGATTTTGCCGCCGTCTACGAGCACAGGCACCGAGTGCTGGCCGGTCAGGTTGAAGACCTGGTCCCGCTTCGCTTTGACGGCATTGACGTTAACGCAGACGTAGGTAAGCTCCAGTTCGGCGAGTTTTTCCCGGATAGCCCGGCATTCCGGACAGGATTCGAGGTTGTAGAGGATGAGGCCGGCTTCCATATTATTCCCTCCTTTGGCTAAAAGCCCGGTTATATGGTTCTCTTGCGCCGGGTTCTGCTATTATATTCCACGCGGCGGCGCGCTATTCCTCCCGGCCGCGGCGGTTGTCACTGGCTGCGGTACAGGCGCCAGTAAATACCCTGCCGGGCGATGAGCTCTTCGTGGCTGCCGGCTTCGGCGATCTCTCCCCGGTGGACGACGAGGATGCGGTCGGCGGTCTGGATGGTGGAAAGGCGGTGGGCGACGACGAGCATCGTACGCTGCCTGGCGATGCGGGTCAGCGCTCCCTGGATGAGGGTTTCGGTTCCGCTGTCGATGCTGGAGGTAGCTTCGTCGAGCACGAGGATGTCGGCACGGCAGGCCAGCATCCGGGCCAGGGAAAGCAGTTGGCGCTGGCCGACGGACAGCAGCGCTCCCTGGTAGCCGATAGGGGTGTCGTACCCTTGCGGCATTTTGGCGATAAATTCGTCACAGTTGGCGATTTTGGCGGCGGCCACGATGTCCCGGCGGGGGATGGCGGAGTCGAACAGGCTTATATTTTCGGCCACCGTACCGTTGAAAAGGTGGACGTCTTGGAACACGACCCCGATTGTCCGCCTGAGGATGTCGAGGGGAATGTCGCGGATGTCGGTGCCGTCGAGGAGTATCCTCCCCCGCTGCGGTTCGTAGAGGCGGAGCAGCAGGCTGACGATCGTGGTCTTGCCTGAGCCGGAGAGGCCGGCGATGCCGATGAATTCGCCGGCAGCGGCCGAGAAGGACAGTCCGCAGAGCACCCAGCGCGGTTCTTCATAGGCGAACCAGACGTCTTCGAAGACGATCGTGCCGGCGGCGTGGGGGCGCGGGTTGTTGTCCGCCGGTTCTTCCGCCGGCCGTTCGGCGGCGATGAGTTCGTATACCCTTTCGGCGGCGGCCATGGCCGACTGCAGGAGGCTGTACTTTTCCGCGAGATCTCTGATCGGCCAAAAGAATTTTTCCATATAACGCAGGAAGGCGACGATAACGCCGATCTCCACGCCGCCCAAATGGCTTTGCCAGCCGCCATACCAAAGGAGAAGAACGACGGCCAGGGTGTAGACGAGGTCGACAAACGGCCGGAAGAGGGCGAAGGTGCGCATCTCTCTCAGTCCGGCGGCGAGGTATTCGCGGCTGACGGCGGTGTATTCTTCCTCGCTGCGGGCAAAGCGGGCGAAGGCTTTGACAACAACGACGCCATTCATGGTCTCCTGCAGGAAGCTGTTGATAGCGGCCGTTTTTTCCCGCACGAGCCGGTAGGCCCGCCGGGCGTAGCGCTGGTACAGGGCTGCGAGCAGTATCATGACGGGGATGACGGTGAAGGAGACGAGCGCCAGACGCCAGTCGATGACGAGCATGACGACGATGATGCCGGCGAGGACGAGCAGGTCGCTGGCGAAGGCGACGATGACGTCGGTGTAGAGTTCCTTTATGGCGTCGGTGTCGTTGGTCACCCGCGTGACTATACGCCCTACCTGCTGGCCTTCGATGTCGGTGTAGCGCTGATAGATGAGCTGGCGGAACACCTTCTGGCGCACGGCGAAGATGATCTGCTGGCCGATGTACTGGAGCAGGATGGTCTGCCCGTAGGCCAGGAGCACGCTGGCGGCAATGGTGGCCCCGTAAAGCCAGGCGGTCCTCTCCAGGCCGGCGAGGTCGCCGGCGGCTATCTGGCTGTCGATGGCGATTTTGAGGAGGTAGGGGCGGACGAGGTCGGCGGCGGTGCCGAGGAGCATAATGGCGAGAGCCATGGCCAACGGGCCGCGGAACGGGCCGGCGAAGGCCCACAGGACGGACGCAACGTCCCGGTCGGGCGGACGTTCCGGGGCGGCGGCGTCGTATTCCCGTCCCCGGTAGTACATGCTCACGATTGTTCACCGTTGATCAGTTGTTGCTCGTACAGTTTATAGTACAGGCCGCCGCCGGCGACGAGGTCGGCGTGGGTCCCCTGTTCGCTGACGGTCCCGTCCTCGAGGACGATGATGAAGTCGGCGTCCTTGACCGCCGCCACCCGCTGAGAGACAATAATGGTGGTGCGGCCGCCGCTGAAGTTTTTCATGTTGGCGAGCAGTTCGGTCTGCGTGCCGTAGTCGAGGGCGGAAAAAACATCGTCAAGGAGCAGGATAGCCGGGTCTTTGACGAGCGCGCGGGCGATGGCAACGCGTTGCTGCTGGCCGCCCGACAGGCGGCGGCCCTTTTCGCCGAGGACGGTGCCGAAACCGTAAGGCTTTTCGCCGATGGCCTCCTTGACGGCCGCCAGCCCGGCGGCGGCTTCCACGACAGGCCGGGCATAGTCGCGGTCGAAAGCGATATTTTCGCCGATGGTGCGGGCGAAGAGGAAGCTATCCTGAGGTACGTAACCGATGCCATGGCGGAGGGTCCCGTAGTCGATGGCGTGGATTTCCCGGCCGCCGACGAAGATGGCGCCGGCCGGCGGGTCGTAAAGACGGAGGAGGAGCTTGAGCAGGGTGGATTTGCCGGCGCCCGTGCGGCCGACGATGCCGACAACCGCCCCGGCCGGTATGGATATGGTGATGTCTTTGAGGGCGGGACTGCCGCTGCCCGGGTAGCGGAAGGTCAGGCTCCGCAGTTCGATGCCGCTGCCGGGCAGGGCGGCGATGAAGGCCGCCGCCTCGGCCTCGTATGCCGGCTCGGCGAGCAGGGCGGCGATGCGGGCCAGCGACGCCGAGCCGCGCTGCACGGTGGCTACAAGGTAGCTGAACCCGGTGACAGGCCATATCATAAGGCCGAGGTAGCCGAGAAAGGCGACAAGGTCGCCGATGGTGAGGCCGCCGGCCAGGATGAGTCGGCCGCCGCCGTAGAGGGCGATGGCGTAGCAGAAGAGCGGCGCGGTGTGGGTGATGGGGAAGTAGGCGGCCTGCAGTCGGGCCATGGACAGGTTGGCGGCGACGTTGGCGCGGCTTACGGCGGTAAACCGCTCGATGGCCACCGGCTCGGCGGCGAAGCCTTTGACGACGCGGGCCCCGGCGAATGTTTCCTGGACGAATTCGGTCAGTTGGCTGAATTGCTCCTGTACGACCCGAAAGCGTTGGTGAATCGGCCCCCCCATCAGAGCGGTGGCGGCGAGGATAAACGGCAGGGGCAGGACGGACTGCCAGGCAAGTTGCCAGTTGACGACCCTGGCCATGACGGCGAATGACGCCATGCCCATGATGAGGGCGTCGATGAGCAGGAGCGCGCCGAGTCCGACGGCGACGCGGACGGCGGTGACGTCGTTGACGGTGAGGGCCATGATCCGGCCGGGGCCGTGCTGGTCAAAATAGGCGGACGGCAGGCGCAGGGCATGGGCGAATATTCTCGCCCGCAGATAATATTCGAGGCGGCGGGTCGTGCCCATGATCAACTCCCGGTAAAGGTACCGGAAAAAGGCGATAACGACGGCAATACCCGCCAGGATAAGCAGCAGCGGCCCGAGCGCTCCGACGGGTCCGGTCAGTTGGTCGATCGCCCGGCCTGTCAGGCGGGGGATGACGAGCTGCATCAGGTCGACGGCTATGAGCGCGGCGATGCCGAGGACATACGCCGGCCAGCGCCGCCGGAAGAAGGGCGTAAGAATATATAGATAGCGTAGGAAGTCCATATTATCACCTTTGCCCCGTTTGGGCGGAAGCGTTTACCACTTTACCAAATACGGCCCGCTACCGGAGAATTCCTTTCGCCTGTCGCGGGACAGAATATGTTTATAGTAGGGATGTAAGGTATTATTCAAGGTTAAATATGAGCATTTTGTAGAGAATGAATACGCCCGTCTTCGCGGCCAAAGGCCTTCTCCGCCTCGAGTGGCTAACGAAGATCCCTGCATGGACAAGTACGCGACAGGCTACCGGGAGTTGCGCGGCTACGCCCATTGCGGCGGGATCGAGCCAGAAGAGACGTTTGACGTCAACAGCAAAAAACGCCGCCCCACAAAAGGCGGCGAGGCGGATGAATTCTAAGCTGCAACCCCGGAGCGTCTCGTTTGCTCCGGGGTTGTATGTTGTTTATCAAGCTAGATTGATCTTTTTATTGGCTACGGGGCTGGAAAGGACAAGATAGGTTTCGGTCCGGCCGAAAGGCGCCAGTTCGTCGAGCACCTTCTCAAGGGCCGCGGTGTTGGCTACGGCCGCGCCGACAAGGTAAGCGGCGCTGCCGGCCAGACGATGGCATTCGAGCAGGCTGGGATGACGGCGGACAAAGTCGACGAATTGTTCGCCTGATTGGCTAGGGGTGATGACGAGGATGAAAGCGCGCACCGGCAGGCCGGCTTGGGCGATGTTGATGTCGGCCCGGTAACCGCCGATGATGCCGCCGTCTTCCAGTTTCTTGACCCGTTCGATGGTCGCCGGACTCGTCAGGCCGACGCGCTGGCCGAGCTCTTTCATGGTTATCCGGCCATCAGCCTGAAGGATATCGATAATTTTCAAGTCGATATTGTCCATGCTTCACCTCAGAAAGATTATTCCAAATACCATTTTAGGTTAATTGATTATTGATTTCAAGTAATTTTTACCAAAAAAGTTAAATCCCCCGGCCTAATGCCGGGGGATTCGCGCTTCTTGGGAAAAACGTTATATTATGTTGCGTTTGTACTGGGCGTAGGCGGCTTTAAGCTCGCCGATTTTCTCGGCCATCTCGATCTGCAGGTTGGACGCGGCAGCATAATCACCGGCATCGACCGCTTCCCGGATGCGGCTGAAAAGGCTCTTGGCGGCGTTGTCCTTGGCGAGATAGCGGCGCAGGTCGTCGACCTTCTGCCAGGCTTTCGCATCGACTTCGTCCTTGGCGTCGTGGTTGGGTTTGCAGTCTTTGATTATCTCGCAGTTCTCGGCGATGATCCTGTTGGCCAGTTCGGTCCGCCAGCGGAGCAGCGCCCCGGCGACGAAGGCGTCGATGAGCTCTTTGCGGAAGGCGTTGCCGGCGGTCAGGGCAGCGACCTTGTCCGGGTACTTCGCGATGTTGAGCATGTTTTCCCATACGGTGGCCGGCGGTTTGCTGAAGAGGCGGTCGCGTTCCTCGGCGGTGTAGTCTTCGAATACATCGTGCTCGCTGCGGTACGCGCGGCCTTTTTCGAGATAGAAGCCCGCGGCTTCCGGTTCTTTGGACAACTCGGCTTCAAGCTCTTTGGTGGTCTTGCCGGCGCCGACGGCGGCTTTGATGCCGTCGAGCATGGCGAGATAGAAGGCGGAAACGGCGATGTAGGTGTTGGTGAAGGGATTCGGGGCGCGCACTTCGAAGCGGGTGGCCAGCGGGTTGTTGATGTCGCGGACCAGGCCGGCGAGAATGGTGCGGTTGCGGGACGGCACGGCCGGGCTGTGGCCAAGCGAAGTGACGATGCACACCGGGGCCTCGAAGCCGGGCTTGAGGCGGTTGAGGGAGTCGTTGGTGGCTGATACGAAGGGATTGACGACCTCGTAGTTTTTCAGCAGGCCCATGATGGCGCCGTAGCCGACCGCGCTGAGGAAGTCGCCCTTCATGTCGCCGGGAGCGAATAGGTTGACGATCTTGCCGGATTTGAGCTTGGCGGCGATACCGACGTGGGTGTGTTCGCCGCTGCCGGCGACGCCGATGATCGGCTTGGCTTTGAAGGTTACCTCGAGGCCGTTTTCACGGAATACTTCCTTGACGGTGATCCGGGCCTGAAGTTCGTTGTCGGCCGCCTGCATGGCATTGGCGAAACGCCAGTCGATTTCCATCTGTTCGACGACATGGGCGAGGCTGCCGGATTCGCCGATGCGGGCTTTGAGGCCGCCGACTTCCTTATGGCCCATCTCGGGTTCGAGGCCATACCTGCCAAGCATGATTATCGCGTTTTCCAGAGCAGTGCGGGCCTGACCGCGGGCCCGGGCCCAGTAGTTTTCCTGCATGACCTGGGTGGCGGACAGTTCTTCGACTTCGGCGGCTTCGTCCGGCGTTTTCACCCAGAATTCAAGCTCGGTGCCGACCGTGAAGACGATGTCGTCGATCTCGGCGGGGTCGAGGTGCTCGAGGCCGGAGACTTTGCCGGCCTTTTTCAGCAGGCCGGTAATCTCCCCTTTAACGTATTCCAGGCTCTGCGCCAAGATGGACCGGGAGTCGACCTTCAGGCCATTATGGACCAGAAAACAAGGGATGCGCAGACTGCCGACCGGCTTGCCGGTTTCTTCGTCGATATTTTCCCAGTTGTAGTCGACGAACCAGTTGACGTTGGGGTCGCCAATCATGTCGACTTTGGCGTTGTTAAGGGTGGCCACGCCGGTGAGGACGACGGACGACCCATCCGTCTCGACCGCGCCGCCGAGGAAAAACTTTTCGACGTCTTTCAAGAAAAGGTTGATAGGAACCTTTTCGTCGGTGTCGTTGCCGGCCAAGTCCACGCCGACCAGGGATACGAATTTGATTTCCGGGTGATTTTTTAGCAAGTGTACCAGTTGTTCGTTGGTATATTTACCTGCCGGGATGTAATAAAGCAAATCTTTTGACATAGAGAATCCACCTCTCAAATAAATTCAGGGAAATGCATTTTTATTGTATTACACATCAAGTTTGATTATCCTGGCGTCTGCATAAATATAATTATTCTGAAATTGCCCCCTTTTTTTACAAAATGTGAACGCTCCTGGCGATGAGCGCTTAGGAATGTAACCGGCCGGCAATCGAAATATAGTCGGGATTCGATCCGCTTGGTTTTAGGATTGGTGGAGTATCCCTCCCCTATCTCTGATTTAATATAAAATAGGGCCGCGCACGCGCGGGGTTGAACTCAGGGCGTATGCGGCATCAGCGCCAAGATTTATCAACTTTTGTCTTCGTATTCTAGCGGCCTGCCCCAACCTGGCTATCGCTCTCGCAGCCTGCCCAAAGCTGCAGTAAAGCAACGATTTGCCAATAAAGGGGCATCTGGGTGAACTCTTCATTTGTTAAACTCACTGTCAATCCCCCCTGCTATTTTTCGTACTTTCCGGCATCAGCCTACAAAAAAATCCATCTTGTCAATAGTGGCCGGAAAAAGCGCAAAGGACCTCCTAACAGCTTAGGAAGTCCTCTTTGACTTAACCGTATATTAATATGTATTCATTGTAAATATAAAGCGGTCCTTTGTCAATATCGAAGGATAATTTTTTTCCCTTATTTTAAGCAGCCGTGTTGCTGACCCGCCGGTGGCGTGGTATCTTATAACCGGAAGACATACTGGAGGTTTTAGCGTGGCTCATGCCAGCCTTGTCGTAACGAATGCCGCCGTTTGGTCCGGCACCGGGCCAGCCGGCCGCCACCAGGCCATCGCCGTCCGTGGGGACAGAATCCTGGCGGTCGGTAGTATGGCGGATGTTGCCCCGTTTATCGGTGCCGCCACAAAAGAAATCGATGCCGCCGGCAACCTTGTCCTGCCGGGCTTCAATGATAGCCACGCCCACCTGCTCCTGGGCGGCTACCAGCTTTTAAGCGCCGATCTGCGCGGCGCCCGCAGTATGGTCGAGTTCGCCGCACTTGTTGCGGCCCGCGCCCACGCACTACCGCCGGGAAAATGGCTGACAGGCGGCAACTGGGACGATGGCGCCTGGCCGGACAAGCGCCTGCCGGCGAAAGAAGACATCGATCCATATACGCCGGCGACACCGGTTTTCGTCACCCGCAGCGACCTGCATATGGGGCTGGCCAACAGCGCCGCCCTGTCGCTGGCGGGGGTAACGGCCGCGATGCCCGACCCGGTCGGCGGCGCGATCGTGCGTCGGCCGAACGGCGAACCTACGGGGATCCTGAAGGATGCGGCTCTCGACCTTGTCCGGCGCGCAATTCCGCCGCCCAGTGCGGACGATTCGCTGGCCGCCGTGGCGAAAGCCGCCGCGCTGGCCGCTTCGCTCGGCGTCACTTCCCTGCAGGATATGGCGGTGGGGGAAACATGGGAAAACTGGCGGATTTTCCAGGCTTTCCGCGAGCGGCGGGAGATGACGGTGCGGCTTTGCGTCCGCATGCCGCTGGCCGAATGGAGCGCCGACCGTCAAGCCCCCGGCGGGATACAGGACGAATGGCTCAGGCTGGGGGGCGTAAAGAGTTTTGTCGACGGATCGCTGGGTTCGGCAACCGCCCTTTTCTTCGCCCCTTACGACGATGAGCCGGATAACCGCGGCCTTTTGATGCACCAGCCGGCCGAACTGGCGAACCAGCTCGCCGTGGCCGACGGCGCCGGACTGCAGGCTGCCGTGCACGCCATCGGCGACCGGGCCAACAGCATCCTTCTGGACGTATTCACCGCAGTCGCGGCCAGAAACGGCGCCCGCGACCGCCGCTTCCGCGTCGAGCACGCCCAGCATCTCGCCGTCGCCGATATTGCCCGGATGGCGGCGTTGGGGGTGATTGCCGCCGTGCAGCCCAGCCATGTCGTCGACGACGGCCGCTGGGCGGAAAGGCGCATCGGCGCCGAGCGGGCAAAATTCGCCTATCCCTTCCGGTCCCTGCTCGACGCCGGAGTCATACTGGCGTTCGGCAGCGACTGGCCGGTTGCTTCGCTGGATCCGCTCGCCGGCATCCAGGCGGCCGTTACCCGCCGCCTCGGCGTGGGATATTCCCCTGAAGGGTGGCACCCTGAACAGCGCATCGGCGTCGCGGAGGCGGTCCGCGCCTATACGGCGGCGGCGGCGTACGCGGAGTTCGCGGAGGCGGACAAAGGCGTCTTGGCCCCAGGAAAGTCGGCCGATTTCGTCGTTTTGTCACATGATATTTTCGTCCTTCCCCCGGAGGAGATCGCGGCGGCCAAAGTGTTGTGCACCGTCTGCGGCGGCAAGGTGGTATACGAGCAGTAACGGGAAGACGAAATTTCGCTGCCGCAAAAACCGTTAGATACATGATAGAAAAACGAAAGACGGCTCCCAGGTCAAAAACCCGGGAGCCGTTGATTTGTATGTAACGGAAATGGACAGATATCCGGTCGGTTGAGGGATTATCCTGCAAATGCGGCAACAGGGGCGAACACGGCAAGAAATAGTCGATAGTTTCGCCGCTATAGCCTCGATGTCGCTGTAGGTGCGGCCTGTGAAGCAGTCGCCACCATCCAAGGGCCAGTAATGAATCCTTCCGGCCGCCGATCATTTCCATTGACTAGTTCCCATTGAGGGGTAATCGCCGGCGTTGGTACAGGATATGCTGCAGTAGTTGCCTCGGTGCCGATGCACACGCTATTTCGTAGGCCAATTGCTTATCTGTCATTTGGTCCGTTTCCTTTCGTGACTATTTGTGATTGCTCACCTGTTATTTGGTCCCGCTTACGCCCCAGCATTGTCACGAGCGGGCCAGCCTCCTTGAAGCCCATATCGCGAAGGTTTTCCAAAATTGACTTTGCCTCAATGACCATCAAGTAGGTACATATGACCTCCGTCCCCACGCTGCCGGGACTGTACCCGGCAATGCTGATGTAGGAGAGTTGATGTCCGACAATCAGCGCCACGCAGTACCAGACGATTTTCTTCAATCCGTCCCGCATGCCCTGGCTGCTGATGACGTCGGTTTTCCACGCCGTCCAGAAGCTGCCAACCTGCCTGCTAAGAACAGCCCATTTTGTAAGCCAGTCAAGGCACACGAGGCACAGGAGCCCGCCGAGAGAGGCGGTATACTCGCCGAATAACCACACTAACACAAGACTGACAAACACATTTATCTGCCATCCCTCGTAAATACGGTAAAAAAATTTATCCAAGTCCAACATTACCGCCTCCTCTATTCGCTTATCGAAGATGGTGAAGCCGATGAATTTGATAACCTAAAAGAAGTAAAAACCAAACTCTACAGGTACGGTCGCAGGTACCGACATTCAGGTACCGACATTAAGGACAAAATCGACCAATAGCGTTATCGGAGGATCAAGTTGCAGAAATTATCCCGCTCTCACGCCGAAGTCATAAAAAAAGATGACCCGGATACTCTCCGGGCCATAATTCAAGACTACGTGGATAAAGTAACCGTCAACCCTGATAAAACCTTTGACATTTCTCTCAAGGTTGATTGCATCCCATTGGTGCCGGAGACCGGGGTCGAACCGGTACGGTCATTGCTGACCGACGGATTTTAAGTCCGTTGCGTCTGCCTGTTCCGCCACTCCGGCGCGGATTAATATCCCGGCAGCAAAAGGCCTGCCGGGACAGCGTTTATATTATATCGCAAGTTGTCGCGGTTGACAAGAGCGCGTCACGATTGGCATTTATTTAGAAAGTCAAACCGATGATGGTGATATCTTTGTTCTTCGTCAAGTCAACGAATTGGCCGTCTTCGGTCTTCAGCACCGGCGAGGTCGGGTTAATCATCGGCAGGTATACGACTCTTGCCTTGCGCCCGTCGTCGAGCTTGACGGGATTGTTCATTAGATAGTCGCTGATCCTCCTTACGAAGGTGTCGCAAACGGCCGGGTCGAGCATGGTGAACATTTCGCCTTTGACGGTTTCGATCATTTTGAAGGGGTTCAGTCCTGAGACGCCTTCGGCAAAGTGACACAACCGGTTGGCCACGGTGACTACACGGGCGTGCCGGTGAATGTTGTCGCCGGACACGGCTGCGGGGTAGCCGCTTCCGTCCAGGTATTCATGGTGTTGGGTGACGGCAGCGAATACGGCGGCGGGGAAATCTGCGACGTCCTTGAGAAGTTTGTGCGCTAAAAAAACATGTTGCCTGAGCAATTCCTGGCGCTGGGGGGTGGGGTCGTTGTCCGTTATCAGGCTGCGCGGCATCCTGACCTTGCCGATGTCATGAAGGAAGCCGCCGAGGACAATTGCTTCGATTTCCGCAGGAGCCAGTTCCATCCAAGTCGCCAGCATCCCTGCCAAGGCAGCCACCGAAACCGAGTGGCGTTCGAGATAGTCGTGGTCTTTGGCAGAAATTCTGAACAGCAGACTGTTTATCGCTTCCGAAGGCTGGACAAGGTTGCGGGCGATTTTGGAGCCTATCTCGCTGCAGAGCTTCATGTCGAAGTTGCCGGTTGTACGCACGGTTTCGAAAAAATCAGCGGTATCATAGAGAGTTTCTTCAAGGTTGTTGGCGAAATTTATCACTTTCTTGGCCATCGTTTCCGGGAGAACGGCCAGTACCGGGTCGTTCTCGGGCGGCGGCGCCAGCAGGTCCGCTTCGTTTTCATCGACAATCATAATATAGGGTAAGTCCCATTTTTGGATCTGGAGGATTATCTGTTCATTAAGTCGACTACCAGCCTGGATGAGTACCTGTCGGCCGCCGCGGGAAAAAATCGGCTCGGCCGTTACCATGCCCGACTGCAAATCGGTGAGGGTGATTTTGCGCACAGTAGAGCCTCCTCAATTTATTTTTAAAAAGCGGAAAATTTGCCTGGATGAACAAAAGCCCATCGTTATAATATCGTAGTGGAAAAAGCAATTGTTAAGTCCATGATTACTATATTTTAATGAATTATAAACAAAACCACCCAGGTGTGGGTGGTTTTCGATAATTTTGGAGGCGGCACCCAGAGTCGAACTGGGGAATAAAGGTTTTGCAGACCTCTGCCTTACCACTTGGCTATGCCGCCAGAAACTGGAGCGGAAAACGGGATTCGAACCCGCGACCCCCGCCTTGGCAAGGCGATGCTCTACCACTGAGCTACTTCCGCAATATATGGTGCCGCAGGGCGGAATCGAACCGTCGACACGAGGATTTTCAGTCCTCTGCTCTACCAACTGAGCTACCGCGGCATGATATGGCGACCCCGATCGGATTTGAACCGACGATCTCCGCCGTGACAGGGCGGCATGTTAGACCACTACACCACGGGGCCGTTTAGAAATTGCATTACTTAGTATATATGATTCGATTCTGCCTGTCAATGCGCCACATACTGGATAGTGTCAATTCTTATCCTGCTGCCGTTTGCGGACGCCGCGGCTACTTGCCCAGGACCTTCTCGACCGCTTTGGCGACCTGGCCGGCTTCAAAAGGCTTGACGATGAAGTCGAGCGCTCCGGCGGCGATGGCTTCACGCAGTATTTGCTGCTGACCGATGGCCGTAACCATGATGATTTTCGACTTTTTATCTTCGCGGTGGATTATTTTGACCGCGTCGATGCCGTCGCGTTCGGGCATGGTGATGTCCATCGTCGTAAGATCGGGCTTATGCTGGCGGTATTTGTCGACCGCTTCTTTGCCATCGGCCGCTTCCGCTATCACCTGATGCCCAAGGTCGGTCAGCACCTTCTTGAGCATCATTCGCATAAAAGCCGAATCGTCGCATACCAATACTCTGGCCAAGTTTATTCTCCTTCGTTTGCTATGCCTGCTTTGGAATAGAGTTCATAAAAATGATGGGTCGGTCCCACGCCTTTCCCGAGGGAAAAACCGTGGGCGATGGCCACGGTGATGTACCGTTTGGCGGCCGCGACAGCCTCGCCGACCGTCAGTCCTTTCGCCAGGCCGGCGGCAATGGCGGAGGAGAAGGTGCAGCCCGTTCCGTGGGTGTGCCGGGTCTCGATTCGTTCGTTGGCGAGAACGGTGAAATTAGTGCCGTCATAAAAGAGGTCGCAGGCGGCCCCGGGAAGATGGCCTCCCTTCACCACCACGAAGCGGGGTCCCATCTTTTTGATCGCAACTGCGGCCCGCTCCATGGCATCACGGTCGTCGACGGTGAAGCCGACAATTTCCGTCGCTTCATGCAAATTGGGCGTGACCACGTCGGCGAGAGGAAACAACAGCCGTACAAGGGCGTCTACAGCTTCGGGCTTCAGCAGGCGACTGCCGCTCTTGGCGACCATGACCGGATCGACGACGATGTTTTTCGCGCCGCACCTGGCGAGAGCCGCCGACACCACACGGGTTATGGCCGCGCTCGACAGCATGCCGATTTTAACCGCCCCTACGGGGATATCTCCGTAAACCGCGTCAATCTGGTCGGCGATGATTTCCTCATCCAGTTCGCGGATATTGGTCACGCCGCAGGTGTTCTGCGCCGTTATGGCCGTGATTACGCTCATGCCGAAAACGCCTAAAGCGGAAAATGTCTTGAGGTCGGCCTGGATACCGGCGCCGCCGCTCGAGTCAGAGCCGGCGATCGTCAACGCTGTTTTCATGACTGGTCTTGTCCCTCCGTCTGGGTGATGCGGTTGCGCAATTCCCGGAGCGCCGGCCGCAGGTTCTGTTCGAGCCGCGAAGCCAGTTCGCCGAGGTCGCGGGTATCGAAGGCAGCGCTCATTTCCGGGGTGTGGCGAAAATGCTGCTGCCCGAAAAACTCGTCCCGATAGACATTATAGCTTATGTTGAGATTGCTGGCAGCGGCGAAGTCGCTATAGTCGATGATCACATAAGAACCGTTGATCGTCCTGGTGGGCCGTCCGGGACCGATGAACAGGCGAAAACCTTCTATTTCGCCGGGTAACCGAGCACCGTAGGGCCATTCGGCAATCTTTTTGGCCCGGAAGATACTTTCGTATTGCCGCCCACCGTCCAAATCGCTAAGGGTAGAAGCCAGTTTGACGGTCAGAATCTTCTCCAGGCCGGCCAAATTGCCGCAAATAAAGCTTATGTCATAAAATTCGTTAAGCCCGACCGCCACCCGGGCAAGGAAATCCCGCGTGGTCTGATCGTATAGCACGGATAAACTCCGCAGCTCCTGTTCGTTACGGTAAGAAAAAATATTATACTGCGTACCGCTCTCGGCAAGGTCGAGGCTCAAGGAAAAACCCGCCTGCCGGTCGGGAAGCTGCTGCAAAAAGGGCCAGGCATTAACTTGTGCGATAATTTCGCTCATCATTATCATCCATCCTATTTACAAGCTTTATTATGGCCGACAATTCGCAAACCTGCAAGAGCCGAAATTTGAAGAATTAACTTTCCTTATAAAAAAGCTGTGGCACGGCACGCCATGTTTGGGCGTCCGTTCGGCGCTTTTTTTGTTTACAGTCAATTATAAAGTTTACACAATTGATTATATTGTCGAGGGTTTATGTTTAACCGGCACTGGGGTGGCGAAAAAAACCGGCAGAAGGAATTTCCCCCGGTTGGCGCAGCAACAGCATCAACGTTGGGGCATAAAACCCAGTGGCGGCAAATAAATCTTGCCATAATAAGCCATCTATGGAAGTTGTTCTCGACAAAAACTACACTGAATATCTATAAAATCTGAAAAAATAACAATTTTCTTTAAGGAATTACCATAAAGTCGTAGAATTTTGCAGGAATTACCATAAGTATGTAGAATTATGGAAATATGATTCGCAGAAATATTCGTGGCAAGGAAAAGCCCCGTTGCGTTTGTGGGGTTAGTTTTGTTTAAACAGGCTGTCTGCCGGGAGGTTTTTCGGTGAAGCAGACAAAACTATTCTGGACCGTTCTGGCCGGGGCTATCGCCGCCAATTATAATCCTGCCGCTGCGGCTCCCGTTCAGTTACCCGCGCAGGAAATTCTCGCCGAGGACCAGGCGGCGGCGTTTGCCAGCGCCAAAAAACTTATTGCCAAGCAAAAATACGCTGCGGCCGTATCGGTATTGCGTTCCCTGCTGGAACAGAATCCCGGCAACAGTCAAATTGCCGCTGAGTATATTACTGCCCTCACCAGAGCGGGTAACATGGCTGCTGCTGTCAATGTCTACGCCCGGACCGGCAAAACCGTTTTCCCGGCCGATACCGTTTATGCGCTGGGCACAGCCTATGCGAGCCAGGGAAATTGGGAGAAGGCGCTTGGTTTATATCGCGATGCCGCCGCCGGCGGCTACGCAAAAGCTCGGGTGGGCGAGGCGGAAAGCCTGGCTGCCCTGGGCCGCTGGACCGAGGCCGAGGCGGCCTATACGGCGCTGATTGCCGCCAACCCCGCCGATGCCATGCTGTACCAACAGCGCGGCGCGCTTTACCTCGAACGGCAGCAATATGACAAAGCGGCCGCCGATCTTGGTACCGCTGTATTGTTGAAAAATAAACAGGGCGCCGCCTCCGGCGCTTTGTTGGAATCGCTGGCCGCCGCCCTTGTCGGCGCCGGTTCGTACGACGACGCGCTGCAGGTTTTGTCGCCGCTCGTCAAAAGCGGACAAGCCACTGCCGTCGCTAAGGTCGATTATATCACCGCTTTGGGCCGTAGCGGCAATGCCGCCGCTGCTATCGATGAAGCCAAGGCGCTGTGGCCTGATCTGTCGCAGGCTCCAGTGGATGGTATTGTAGCCCTGGGCGATTGTTATGCCCGGACCGGCCGCGCGGTCGAAGCTCTTCCCCTCTACCAGGCTGCGCTGCAACGCGAACCCGGAAATATGGCCGGCAGGGCCGGGCAGGCGTACGCCCTTATTTACGGCGGCCGCTATCTCGAAGGGATACGGCTTTACGCCGATACGCTCCAGGCGGCCCCGCAGCTTGCGCCCACCGCGGTGGAGGATGCCACCGCCCTTTTGGCGCAGGGCAATCTGCTCGGCGGCAAAGCTTTATTCGAAAAAACGGTGGCAATGTTCCCCCAGAAGCTGGAATATCGCCAGGCATATACCCGGGCCTTGGCAATGTATGCGCCGGGGCACGCCATCGCCAAGCCCAAGGTTCCGAAAACCGCGGCCGTAGCCGGAAGGTCGGCGACAGCGGCCGTGTTGGCGGCGACGACGGCCAATGCGCCGACCGATAAAACAATGAACGCCATCATGACCGCCGATAAGGCGACGACGGATACACCGGCCAAGGATGCGAATGCCGCAACCGTCGCCCGCCAGGTCGGCCAGCAGTATACCGACCCCGCCGAACGCGCCAAGCTCCACGAGCAGGCGGTAACCCTCGGCCGCAACGCGAGTTACAGCGAATCGCTGGCGATTTTCCGCCTGCTGTATCAGGCCAACCCGGCCGATCTCAAGGTTACGTACGATTATATCACGGTTCTTTCCTGGGCGGGAAGCACCGAATCGGCCACCGAGCTGTACGAAAAGCTCCCGAAGGGGGCCGAGGTCCCCGATTATGTTGTCCGCAGCGCGGGCAGCGCGTATTATCAGCACGGCGATTACCGCAAGGCACATGATATTTTTGCCAAGCTGGCCGCCGGCGGCGACAAGCGGGCCCGCATCTGGCAGGCCGAGACGCTGATGCGCTTGAGCGACGTGAAAGCAGCCCAGGCGATTTATGAAGAACTGCTCCGCCAGGACCCCTACGATCTCGATGTTTACCTCAGCCGGGCCAACATGTATTATTTCGCCGGCGAGTATGCCAACGCGGTCACCGATTTTGACAAGGCGCAAAAGATTACGCAAACCCAATCCCAGTACGCCCAGCGGGAAACAGAAATCCAGGGTCTGTTCGCGGCGGCGCTGATCAACGCCGGCCAGCCCGACAAGGCGGCAAAGGTGTTGAAGCCCTTCATCGTCAAAGGCACCGCCACGCTGAATATGCAAGGCGACTATTTACTGGCGCTTCGCAACCACGGGAAATATCGGCAGGCCGTCATGGAGGCCAAGCATATCTGGCCGGATTACGGCAAGGCGCCGGTCTTCGGCCTCAGGGCCTTGATCGATTGCCACATCCAGCTCAAGGAATACGGGCAGGCGGTAAAAATATACGAACTCGTCCTCTCCCGCGACCCCAACGATAACAATGCCCAATTCGGGATGGCGTTCGCGATGATGTTCGACGGCAAGATGGTGCAGAGCCTGGCCGTCTACGACAAGCTGCTGACATTGAGCCCATCCAACGCCCCGCTGGTGCTGCGCGACGCCGAGACCCTGATGACCGGGCAGTACTACACCCAGGGCAAGAGTCTGTTCGAACTGGTCATCCGCCGTTTCCCCGATCAACCGGCGTACCGCCTGAGATATGCAGAAGCGCTGGCCGGCAACGACCTGCCCCGGGCGGCCTATAAACAGTTCGCCGCTTTGGGCGCGTGGCCGGAATATGAAAAGGTGTCTTTGATGGGCATGGGCAGGATGGCGTACGAAATGGGCGAGTACGACGACCTGCGCCGCATCACCGGCCAAATCGAGACGAAATACGGCCGCAGTTCGGCCGTAGCCGCAATGCAGGGCTACAACCAGGATCGGCAGCGGGGCGAAGTCTCCGCTGGCTTCGTGTACAACAACAGCTATAAACAGCATCAGTCCTGGGAAATGCAGCTTTCCGCCGAACAGAATATCGGCGACAACTACCGCATTCTGGCGGGTGTCGGCCGCCTGCGGCTGGACGATACCGCCACCAAAGAGCGCATCACGATGAACAGCATGAGCATCGGGCTCCGCCAAAGCAACCCGAATCTCGACTGGCGGGTCATGTACACGAAAGACCGGATCTCACCGGATGCAGGCGGCTTCAACCGATGGGATGTGTCGGCGGACGTGCATCTTTCCGACCAGGCCACTTTGGGCCTTTTCGCACGCGGTGAACCCATCCGCGACGTACAGGCCCTCAAGGCCGCCAGCGGCAATCCGATCGGGGCCGTTTATTCCGGCGTCACATATTCGTATAGGGTATCGCGGAAGGAGAATTACTCGATCAATCTGACACGCGGTTCTCTGACCGACGACAATAGTACCTTCGGGTTCAATATCGATCACGCTTATCAGCTTTACGACCGCGATTACAAATCGCTGACGCGCTATCTGTACTGGAGCCGCAATTACTGGAAGTTCCAGCGGGATGATGTATACGAGAGCCCGCCCATGCGGGAAATGGTCGGCGTAGGCTGGGCCTGGCGGAGAAACCTGCCGATGTCTTATTGGCAGTTTACCTCGAATTTGGCCTGGGGCAAAGATTCGCCGGAATCCCTGAATTTCCAGCCCTTTTTCCGCCTGGAGTATGGCGCCAATTTTTCCGCCAATCATTCGCTGATGCTGGCCGCCGAATACGGTCTGCATTCCGACAACTTTACCGGCGACAGTCTCCGCTATAGCTACCGCCAGTACGAACTATTGTATCGCGTGACGTGGTAGGTGAACATGACAATGCATGCTTTCTGCCGACGCCTGCTGGGGGCGTTGCTGCTGGCGCCGCTGCTGCTATTGCCGGCGGCGATAGGCTACGCCGCCGGGATTCAAAATGTTATTTCCTTGTGTTATCACGATGTGGGGCCGGATAAAAAGAACCCTTATACCATCCGGAAAGAGCAGTTAGTCGACCATTTCAATATTCTAAAGGCCAACGGCTACCACCCCATTTCCGTGGAGCAGTATGTTCAGGCCCAGCAGGGCTTGGCCGTCCTGCCGGATAAGCCGGTGCTGATAACCTTTGACGACGGTTATCAGTCTTTTTACCGAGACGTGTATCCGCTGCTTAAAGATTACGGTTACCCGGCCGTATTTTCGGTCGTCACTTCCTGGCTGCAGAGCGGCCCGCCCCCCGGCATAGGACCGCTGGTCACCTGGGAGCAGATGCGGGAGATGGAAGCTTCCGGGTTGGTGACAATCGCTTCGCATACCCACGCCCTCCACAAGTTCCTGGAGACCGACACGTTTCCCGTCGAAGACACGCCGGCAGCCGTGGCGCTGGAATATCGCAACGGACAGTACGAAACGCCTGAAGCGTACAAAAACCGCGTCGCCGCCGATTTGCAAAGATCCCAGGAGGTACTGGCGGGCAATCTCGGGCATCCGGTCAAAGTGCTGACCTGGCCGTTCGGCGAGTATTCGCTGATTGCGGTCGAGGTCGCCAAACAGGCCGGCTTCGAGACGTTCCTGATGCTTGGCGACGATGTGACGGCGAGCCTCCACCAGAAGATGGGGATCAAGCGGACGATCATCTATGGCAGTCCCGGCGAGAAGGAGTTCACGAAAACCATCTCGACTGCCAATGTGAAGCCGATGCCGAAAATGGCGCAGCTCGATCTGGATTATATCTATGATGAGTCGCCGGTGCGATTAGAGCAGAATATCGATAGCGTCGCCCACCTGCTGAACCGTTCCGGTACCAATATCGTCGTGTTGCAGGCCTTTGCCGACGACAAGGGCGACGGCAATATCCGCCAGGTTTACTTCCATACCACGGCCGGCCCGGTGAAGGCCAATGTGTTCAGCCACGTGGTCCAGAAGCTGCAGGCGGCAGGGCTTTTCGTATATGCCTGGATGCCTTCGCTGGCCTGCCAGTGGCTGGTCAAGGATCATCCGGAAGACGCCGTCCAGCCCATCGAGACCGGCAAAGAGGGCTGGTACCGACGGGCTTCGCCCTTCAGCCCGCAGGTGCGGGAAAAACTGAGGCATTTGTTCCGCGATTTCGCTGCCTACAACCCGCCCTTTGACGGCATCCTTTTCCAGGATGACGTTTACCTCAGCGACTTCGAAGATGCTTCGCCCGCCGCCAAGGCGGTTTTCCGGGCCCGCTTCAACCGCGATATGACGCCTGAAGCTTTGAAAGATCCCGAGATTCAGAAAGAATGGGCCCGCATCAAAATCCGGACCCTTAACGACCTGACGGTGGAACTGGCCAACGAGGTCAGGGTATATCGCCCGCAGACGATGGTGGCCCGCAACATTTACGCGCCCGCCATCCTTGACCCCAACGGCCCGATATGGCTGAGCCAGGACTTTAACGATTATCTCAACTTGTACGATTATACGGTTGTCATGGCCTATCCTTATATGGAGAAAGCGGATAACCCCGCCGAATGGCTGCAAAACCTGGCGCGGGCCGCGCTATCCCAGCCCGGCGCAAAGAACAAGGTAGTATTCAAGCTGCAAACCTATGATTGGTGGAAAAAGAAATGGCTCTCCGCGCGCGAACTGGAAAATCACGTCCGGGCTTTAAAAGCAGGCGGCGCCACTCTCTTCAGCTACTACCCCCTTAACGTGTTCTCCAGCAAAGACGAACTTCTGACCTATTAGAGTGACGGTGTCTCGGCAAAGGGTCGCCAGCCCGGCCGGCCCGCGAAAGGAGGGTGATTCTTGGACCTGCTGGAGTTTCTCGAGGAATTTATCTTTTACTATCCTCTGACCATGAGCATAGCCTGGACGGTCGGCGCCATTTTTTTCTTCCTGCGCCGCGAAGCTCGCCATACCCAGCAACCGCCCGTCCTTGCCGAGTATCCGTTTGTGTCGGTACTGATTCCGGCCCATAACGAACAAGGTGCGATCCGCAATACGGTTTTGAGCGTTCTGGCCTCCGATTATCCCAACTTCGAAGTTATCGTCGTCGATGACGGCAGCAAGGACGAAACGCCCCATATCCTCCGCCAGCTCGCCACGGAGCATCCCCGCCTGCGGACGATCGTGATGGAAACCAACGTCGGCAAGCCCTCGGCTTTGCGGTGCGGTGCCATGGCCTGCAACGGCGAGATAATCGTATCCATCGACGCCGATGCTTATCTTGACGAACACGCTATCCGTTGGATGGTGAGTCATTTTGTCACCGGCCCCAGGGTCGGCGCAGTAACCGGCAACCCGCGGGTGCGCAACCGTACCAGCCTGCTGGCCAAGATCCAAGTAGGCGAGTATTCGTCCGTTATCGGCATGATCAAGCGCACCCAGCGTATTCTTGGCAAGGTGCTTACCGTTTCCGGCGTTGTGGTGGCTTTTCGCCGTCGGGCGCTGTTCGAGATCGGCCTCTGGGATTTCGACATGATTACCGACGACATCAACATCACCTGGAAGCTGGAGAAAAAGTTCTGGGACATACGTTACGAGCCCAATGCCCTCTGCTGGATCCTCGTTCCGGAGACGCTGGGCGGACTTTGGAAACAGCGGGTCCGCTGGGCGCAGGGCGGTATCGAGGTCATTCGCCGGCATACCGATATCTGGTTCGACTGGCGGCAGCGCCGTCTTTGGCCGATTTATATCGAGTATGTGGTTTCCGTGCTCTGGTCGTTTACCTACGTTGTTTTCGGCATGCTGTGGCTGATAAGCCTGGTTATCCCCCATCCGTTCCCGGTGGTGAAGATATTCCCCGAATGGAAAGGCACTATCCTGGTCGCCCTGTGTCTGATCCAGTCGGGAGTGGCGATGTTCATCGACCGTCGCTACGAAAAGACCATCTTATGGTATCATTTCTGGGTCATCTGGTATCCGTTCATCTACTGGATCATAGCCGCTCTGGCGGTTGTGAAGGCCACGCCGCGCGGACTTTTCCGCCGCATGGGCCAACGTGCGGTATGGAAGAGTCCGGACCGCGGACTATCGCCAAAGCTTTAGTCAGGGTATATAAAGACCGAATGCCGATGCGAAAGGAGAACAGTATAGATGGAACCTATTCCATTCCCGCCGCGAAGGGAAAGAAGGCTGCGGTCTAAAGGCGGGTGGGCCGCAAATGTGCCCAAGACCTCAAGCGAACAACAGTCTAAAGACGGGTCCAGCAAGGTTTCGCGCTTTCTGAAAGCCGGACTGATCCTCGGCCCGTTGGTGCTGCTTGGGCAGGCTTTTGACTGGAGCCCAGAAAACTTCATGTTGTCATTACCGATCGTGATTATCGCCTCTTACGGCCTTATCGCACTATTCTTGCTTATTTCCTGCATCAGATTCATCGGCAGGTCGATGTCACACGACAGGTCGCCTGAGCCGAAGGATGAGGTATATTCCGAGCAGGTCCGCAAAGAAAGCGAAATAATTATCGACGATTACCGCCTGAACAAGCCTGTTAACCGCGGCGTTGAAACGGTGCTGTCGGTGGCGGTGTGGGCGATTTTCCTCAATCTGCTGCAGCCGATTTTTACCGTTGTCATGTGGCTGGCCGGGGTCCGTCTTTTCCAGACGCAGGTGTTTTCTCTTTCCGCAATCGAGGCAACCACCTTCATGTTCAAATTCATTTTCTATTTGGGTTTGGTGTCCTTTATCATCCTGTTCTCGTGGGCTAGCTGGAACTACTGGCGGTACGGCCGCCTCAGCCGGCGTAAACCGCGGCCGGTAATGAGCGATGCCGAGGTGGCCGCGTTCTATAAAGTACCTCTGGCGGTTGTGGAGGAAGCAAGGGAGGTCAAAATGGCCGTGTGCGCACTTGACGACAAAGACGGCATCCAGATTAAACGGGTAAGTCTGCCAATCAAGGAGATTGTCGCCAGTATTCTGCTGTTGCTGGTACTTTACACCCCGCTCTCCGCCGAGGCGGTTGCGAACACATTTTCCCTTAAACAGCTGGGCTATGCTGACGATATAACCGTGATAGGGTCAAATAGCGACCTGCCGATTACTTTCCCCTTGCCGCGCGTGCCGCTGCTCCCTGGTAGCACAATCAACCTGGTGGTCGAGCCGGGGAAATTTTTGAATGACAACAGTACCTTTACTTTCTATCTCAACGATAAATCGCTCGGCATCTATTCGGCCGGCCAACTGAAGGCCAGACCGAACGTCCAGTTGGCCTTGCCGCCCGATATCGGCATACTGGGTCCAGCAAAACTCACGATATCGGCCCACGTTTATGCGACCGACCGCATCTGCGTCGATTATCAGCGCGGCTACCTGTCTTACATTCTCCGCAACTCATCTTCGATAACCTATAATTTTAACAATCCTGCCCCCAGGACGGTGGCGGAATTTCTCTCGACCATCGCCCGCGGCGTTGTGGTCATCGTTCCCGACAAGCCCTCCCCGGCCGAGATATCTGCGGGGGCATGGACTTATGGGATTCTCAAGCGTTATTATTCTCATCTGCCGGTGAAATTCATCTTTGAAAAGGAACGGGCCCAATATGAGGGCATCCCGCGGGTCTGGGTGACAAGCAAGGCAAACTTGCCGGCAGCGATGTCCGCTTACGGCGACGGTCTCCACCTCCCCTTCGCCGACACCTTGCTGATAACGGCGAACGATGGCGAAATCCTCGGCCAAATGGCCCGCCAGTTGACTTCCCCGGAGATACTGGCCGCTATTCCCAGTGCCAGCATCAATATCAGCGTCCAAAACCAGGCTGAAAGCAAAGACAAGGAAAAAGGCAAGGTCTTTTTCGGCAACACCACCTCCCAGTCCGATATTCTGACCGTGGGGGTCGATTTTAAACTTTACCCGGCGTTGCTCGAAGAAGTGCCGGGGAGTCTGAAAGTGCGCCTCCAGGGCCGCTACAGCCCCAGCAACATCGCCGGCAAGCAGGCCAGGCTGGACGTTTTTGCCAACCGTACGCTTATTCACAGCGAACTGTTGGATGACAGCGGCATCCTCGACAAAGAAATCTACTTCCCCCCTTCCGTGCCGCTAAAGGCGCGCAACGCGCTGGGCCTTGAATTTGTCTATCCTTTCGAGACCGCCAACTGCAAAGTCGACGGCATATCCCAGACGGCTCAGATTCTCAAGTCCAGCTACTTTCAAGGCAAGGACCACCTATCCTTCGATGAGTTCAACTGGCAGAATATCGGCATCCTGTTCAACAAGAAAGGCGCTATCGTTATCAGCGATTATGCGTCAGAGGATATAATCCGCGCGGTGGCAGAAACGGTCGCCTGGCTGAACAGCCAGCTGCCGCCCGGCACACATGCCTTGCCATCCGTCTATAGCACGAAAGATTACAGTCCGGCCGCCAAACCAGTCTATCTTATCCTGTTGGGGCTGGTCGACGAGATCCCGGAGGGATTCCAGGCCGGCATACCCCTACAGCGCACGAAGAATTATACAATTTACAAAAAAGACGATCAGTCGGTGATCTATCGTTATCAGCCGGCCGTAAACACCGTGGTCGGTCAGGTAGGCAACTATCAGGGGATCCCGATGGTCAGCTTATCAGCGAACCTGCAGGTCGGCATACTTACCGAGGCGCTGCGCTATTTGCAAGATACGAAAAGCTACGACACTCTCGCCGGGGATATCCTCGTGTATAACGGCGACCCTCAGATGCTGTCGGTCGACAGCCGCTCAGTAAAGATAATCGGCGAGGATTTCTCGTCCACCTACACTACCTGGTTCAAGACGGTCTGGTACAAGGCAGTGGCGTTGGTGAAGCGCTGGCAGACACCGTTGTTGTGGGGTCTGGGCATAGTTCTGCTGCTTATCGTCGTCAATCTGCTCTTCGGCCGCGTCGGCGGCAGAAAGAAATAACTTCCCTTACGGCGTGAGGATTGTAGCCGCATAGATGGTGCGTCAAACCGGCAGGTAGGCTATGCGCTACCTGCCGGAAATGGCTTTAGACGGCTAGAGGAAGGGACCTTGGTATGCTTAAAATACCCCGAGCCCTCAGGGTATTGCTGCTAGTGGGAGATATGCTGATAATCATCGCCGTCGCCGACGCCGCGGTGAATATTGTCGTTGGCTACAGCGGTGTTATAGTTGAAATGGACGTGTATAAAAGCATGCTGCCGGTCATGGTGGTCGTGTGCGGCTTACTGTTCAATATTTATGGTTTATTCTCCTTGGCCTTCAAAAAATACTACGAAGTAATCGTCAGCTTGGCGGTCGCCATGATGAATATGATGATCATCCTCATGGCGATCAGCTTCTTTATCCGTGAATTCAGTTATTCGCGCAGTATCCTGCTGGTGGCCATGGCGATGCAGTTCGTATTGCTGGCTATCTGGAAGTATTTTTTCTGGCGGCTTGAGAATGCCCTTGTCAGGCCCCGCCGCGCTTTGCTGCTCGGCAACAGGGCCGAATGCGAGCGTGTGGTTGCCCACCTGGAGGGCCAGCCACACCTCAAATACATGGTTAAATATGTCTGCCTCGACGGACGGTGGCAACCGATCGCCGACGAAATCGACCTTTTCATTATCTGCTCCGAACTTACCACGGTCAATAAGGCGGACATCATTCATTACTGCCACGTTCACAACAAACAGGTATTGATCGTTCCCGGATTTTACGAACTTTTTTGCAGCAGCGTATCGTTGGACAAGATCGACGACATTCCTGTGTTTCGCCCGCGGTATTTGAAGCCTTCCATTGAACAGCGCACATTGAAACGTATCTTCGACATCGTCGTTTCGAGCGCGGCATTGCTTTTTCTCTGGCCGTTTTTTCTCATCGTTGCCCTGGCGATCAAACTCGACAGCGCCGGGCCGGTGTTTTACACCCAAATTCGTAGCGGCTTGGACGAGAAGCCTTTCCGGATATTCAAATTCCGTACGATGCGGCAGGACGCCGAGTTTTTCACCGGCCCTATCCTGGCGGAGGAAAACGACCAACGGATCACAGCCGTCGGCCGTTTTCTCAGGGCTACCCGCATTGACGAACTGCCGCAATTTCTCAACGTTCTGCTTGGCGATATGAGCACCGTCGGCCCCAGGCCGGAACGGCCGTTTTTCGTGGCCAAGTTCAAACAGGAGATGCCGGAGTATGTTTATCGCCATAACGTCCAGCCCGGCATAACCGGCATGGCGCAGGTTTACGGTAAATACAACACTATCCCCCGCGACAAATTAGCCTACGATTTGATATATATCCAGCAGTACAACGTAATTACCGACCTGATGATCATCCTTCAGACGTTGAAGGTGCTGGTGACAAAGAGCAGCACCCAGGGCGTCAAACGGGAGGCCCTAAAAGCCGATCTGAGCAAATACCGGCGGAAGAGCGTCGGCAAAACGACTTCGCGTCCGCTGTACGAAGCCGCAGAACCGGAACCCGGAGGCTCCGGGAGAAGGATGGTTTGATGCTGCCATGAATGTTGCCAATATGGACAGGCCATTGAAGGTGTTGTACGTAATCACCAACGGCAATCTTGGCGGCGCGCAGGTCCACGTTAACGCGCTGATAGCAGGCTTGCCGTTAAATATTGAGGCCCATCTGGTCATGGGCGAGCATCTCTGGCTGTGGGACGAGCTGCAAAAGTCGAACACGCATCTCATCGACCTGCCGTCGCTGATCAGGCCGATTTCGCCCCTCAACGACTTGAAAGCGCTTTTCGGTCTGCTGAAAATAGTCCGGGAAGTCGGCCCGGACTTAATTCATTGTCATTCCAGCAAGGCGAGCTTCATTGGGCGAATCGTCGCCAGGGTCTGCCGTGTGCCGGTGGTGTTTACCGTGCACGGCTGGTCGTTCACGGTCGGCGTTTCCCACGGTAAGCGCTTCGTCTACCGGCTGCTAGAGAAATTGGCGGCCAGATGGACGAATAAGATAATCTGCGTTTCCGAATTTGATCGGCTGCTTGCAACGGCGGCCATGCCGGAGAGTGCCCACAAACTGGTGACTGTTTACAACGGGGTTGACGATATCGCCAGGCCGGCACTCGCCGCCAAAGAGCACGGCCCCCTACGACTGGCGATGGTGGCCAGATTCTGTAAACAGAAGGATCATCCGTTGTTATTAAAAGCGGTCGCCGTACTTAAGAAGCAAGGAATAAGGGTTTCGTTGATTTTGATCGGCGAAGGCCCCGATCTGGCGCAGAACGAAAAACTGGCGGCCGATTTGCAGTTAGGCGCCGATGTGGCGTTTTTGGGGTTGCGGCTGGATGTCGATCAGCTTCTGGCCGGATGCGATGTTTTCACCCTTACGAGCAACTGGGAAGGGTTGCCTCTCAGTATCTTGGAAGCGATGTGTCAAGGATTGCCGGTAGTCGCCTCGAACGTCGGCGGCGTGAACGAGTTGGTGGTCGAAGGCGAAACCGGCTTTCTTATTCCTGCCGGCGACCTGGATTGCCTGGTCCGTCGTCTTCGCCAACTTCATGACGACGTTGCATTGAGAAAAAGAATGGGTGTCAATGCCAGGAAGCGCTTCGAAGAGTTATTCACCCTGCCGGCGATGATTAACAGAACAGTGGCCGTTTACGACGAGATTGTCATCGCTACGCCGTCAAAAAATATCAATATATAGTAGAAATTATGGAAAAATAAAGGTTTTTTTATCAATATAGCGAATTTGGCAAAATAGGAAATACATAGTTTCGACAATAATCTTTTCTAAACGATAGGGAGTAGCGCGCATGAAGCAATGGAAACTGCTCTTGATGGTTGTTCTGTTGTCATTGCTGCCAGTGAGTGCACACGCCAGCGATTATGCCCTCATTCCGGGGGATGTTCTGTCGATCAGCGTTTTCGGAATGGTCGATCTGAATGTCCCCGAGACGACCATTCGCCCGGACGGAAAAGTGACCTTTCCGCCGGTGGGAGAAGTCGTCGCCGCCGGTCTGACCGTGGCTGAGCTTTCTTCCCAACTGACCGAAAAACTGGGCAAATTCTATGTAAACCCGATCGTCAACGTCGGGGTAAAAACCTTCGGCACGACGCGGATTTATATCGTCGGCCAGGTCACCCGACCGGGGGCTTACGATCTGGAAAAAAGCCATACCCTGATGGATGCGATCGGCAAAGCAGAAGGCTGGACGCAGGAGGCGCTCAAAACCAAGGTGTATATCATCCGCAACGGTTCGCAAGACAACCCCTTAAAAGTAAATTTGCTCGATTTGCTGAAAAGAGGCGACACCAGTAAGAACTATGTGCTGAATAGCGGCGATATCGTCTACCTGACGAATAACGGCAAGATCGATATCAACAAGGATGTTTTGCCGATGGTCAGTCCGATATGGTTGATCCGTCATTGGATGAACCAGCCTACCACATAGGACGGACGTCGTCATGAGGACAAGAGAATCGCACACCACTCTTGGAGGCACTTCCATGGAAGAAAACTTCGAATTGCGGGATCTCGTCGCGATCCTCAACCGGCAACGCAAGCTGATAGCCTATTTCTTCTGTATATCTGTCGGTATTGCCCTACTTATCAATGTCTTCATGCCGCCGGTGTACGAGGCCGCCGCAACGATGCGCGTCAAAATTGCCAGAACGAACAACGACCAAAACTTACCCATATCTGACGAGCAGATCAAGCAGCAAATATTTACCTACGCTGAAATCGTAAAGAGCCGTGTGGTCGTTGAAACCGTCATTGATAATGAATTCGCCGCCTCGGCCGTCAAACCCGCCTACGAGGAATTTGTCAAATCGCTCGACGCCCAGCCGGTGAAAAATACCGAACTCCTCAAAATCAGCTACCAGTCGCGTTCGCCCCAGCAAGCCCAACGGGTGACGAGCGCACTTATCAAAGAGTTCAGAGAACGCCTGACGGAAATCGTCCGCTTCGAGAACAAACAGGCCCGAATCTTCCTGGCCGAAAACTTGGCCGAAGCGAGGAACAGTCTCGATAAAGCCGAAAAAGCCCTTGTCGAATATAAGCGTACCAAGGGAACTGTTACCCCGACCAGCCAGACCAATCTCTTCCTTGAGAAACAATCGGCTCTGGCGCGACAGATGGCCGACAACCGCCTGGCGATGGCGGCAAGTCAGGCCAGGATCGATAGCATAAATCAGCAAATAGCCCGGGAGCACCCCGGATACTACGCCGACAATCCGCTTATCCAGCAGCTCAAGAGCCGGCTGGCCGACCAGGAGACCGAGTTAGCCGGACTTAAAAAGACGATGACCGATGCCCATCCCCGGGTGATCGCCCTTGAAGGAGCGATCACCTCGACCAGGGAAAAATTGCAGGCGGAAATCGCCAGAATCGTGAACCGGGAGACGATATCGAACAATCCGGTTTATCAAGTACTGGCGCAGAATAAGGTTCAGGCCGAGGCCGATCTTGCCCAGGCCCGGGCGCAAAAGATTGTGCTCGACCAACACACCGCCGAAGGAAAAAGGGAACTGTCCCAGTTGCCGTTAACGGAACAAGGACTGGCGCGTCTACAGCTTGACTATGCCTTGGCGGAAAATTCATACACTATGGTGGCGCGGCGTTTCGACGAAGCGCGCATCACTGAGATGACGCTGCCTACGAATATCCAGTTGGTCGATGACGCCGCCTTGCCGGAAAAGCCGGTCATGCCCCGCAGGCTATTGAATTTGGCGATCGCCGTGGTTTTGGGCCTGTTCGCGGGTGTCAGCGTCGCCTTTATTGCCGATTACTTCTACAAGACGATCGACCGAGTCGAGGATCTGCGGCAACTGGGGATTCCCGTCATCGGCAGCATCCCCTGCTATAACCGCGTGGCCAAGCGCAGTAAATCCTTCTGGCTGGGCCTCTGGGAAAACCTGATACCGGCGGGCAGGAAGTCAAAGCACCGGAGGGCCAAACATGCCGCAGCATAGGGAATACATTATCGCCGATAGGGAACAGACGCCTGTCGCCGAAGCGTTTCGTGCCCTGCGCGGCAAGATCCAGGCGGCACAGACCGCCAGCGGCCTCAAAGCGTTACTGTTCGCCAGCGCCAGCCAAGGCGAGGGCAGCGGTATAACAGCCGCTAATACTGCGACCAGTTTAGCCTACACCGGAAAAAAAATCATCCTTGTCGAATGCAATTTCCGCACCCCGACCTTGCACAACGTTTTCGGTCTATTGAATGCCGGCATCACGAACATCATCTACGAAAATGCCAAACTGGAAAGTATGCTGCAGTCGCCCGGCATCACCAACCTGCAGATTCTGCCAAGTGGCCCCTTGACGAATAACCCCTCCGATGTTCTCTTTCACCCGGTGCTGCGAGAGTTGGGCGAACAATTGAACACTTTGGCCGACTTGGTTATTTATACTTGCTCGCCACTGGTAGTGGCTTCGAACGAAATCGCCACCGATGCCTGCGTACTTGCTTCAAGGGTGGACGGCGTTATCCTGCTCGTCGAGGCGCGAACGCTGCGGGTGCATACCGCTTCGAAGGTATTGGCGTTACTCAAGGGAGCCCGCGCCAACATCATTGGTACTGTTTTGCATAACGTGAGCGATGAGCAAGATCTTATTTTTTAGGCGCTGTCAGCAATTTACCGGTGTTTTGAGAAGCTCGACAACATTTGGGGATTATGTTCGGTTATCGCCGTGGGCACCAGTCTTTATTTTGCCGGAGCCCTTCTTTTATTTCCCCGGATTGCCGCGTACCATCTCAGAAATTAGTTGTGCCTCGTCCGACCAGGAGAAAGGTTAAGTAGATGAAATTACTTCCCCATAATCCGTACTTTAGTATCGTGATACCCGCCTACAACCGCGAATACGAAATTCTGCGGGCGGTGAACAGTTGCCTTGTGCAGTCGTTCACAAATATTGAAATCGTCGTCGTTGACGACGGCTCTACGGATGAAACCGCAATGACCGTAAAAGGGATCGAAGACCCGCGGGTCGTGCTAATCCGCCATGACCAGAACAGAGGGGTCTGTTCGGCCCGTAATACCGGGATAGCGAATAGTCACGGCGAATGGGTCATTTATCTAGACAGCGACGACGAATTGTTACCGGGAATATTGCAGAAAGTGTGGGAGAAGGCCAGCGTTTGTCCTGACGATATAGGCAGCATAGGGTTTTTGTGCCAATGGGATACAGGCAAAATTTTGCCAGAACCGGTGCCAACAGAACAAATATTGGATTATGAAAATTTCATAAAATGGTCCGACCGCTTGGCCGTGTCGGACTACGTTCAGTGTGTTCGTCGGCGAACCTTCCCGCTGGCAAAATTCGCCGCTGGGCGTGCTTATGAGGATTCCTACCAGTACGATCTGGCTTTTTTCAACAAGATCCATATTATCCCGGAGGTCGCGGTCCTTGTTCATACCGACAGCTTCAACAGGATTACGACCATATGGGAGAAATCTTCCGCCGACAAGCTTCTTATCGGTGCCGAAGACCAGCTAGCGGCACTGGAATACATCTTCACCCGCCACGGGGGGGCGCTCCGTCGCTACGGTCCGAGATACTTCCGCATTTTCAGTAAGTCACGAGTCCTATACAGCTTTATCGCCGGTCACCGTCTTGCCGGAAGCCGTCTGGCCGTAAAATACTTGGCGAACTATCCGTGGTGCCTGGAAGGCTGGGTAATCTTCCTTGCCGGGCTTATGGGACCACGGGTCCTGACCGCGATGAAACACGGCAAATACCAATTGGTTAACCGAAAGCGATTGCCAGGTGAAGGCTGAGGCCATATGCGAATAATTTATCCTGCAAGCGAACGATTCTGTTCTAGCATCGAACCCACTTGCCTTTCGGCACCGTTATTCTCATTATTCTTTTGGTTATGCTGATAATCGTACTTACCTCTATTATCGATTTTTCCGAACTGCCTCCTCCGCGGTGGCTGCTGGCCGCCAGCGGTCATAAGTATGGTCTCGGTAGTGTGCCGGCCTTCATATCGTAAAACTTCCCTAAAGACCTTAACCTTGCTGTTCTTGGTGCGGTTAAAGGATATCCATATGGTTTTCTTGCTGATAATCGGCGTGGCGATAAATTATGATCAATATAATTAGGAGCCGACATGAAAGTTTTGTTCGCTTTCGACAACAAATTTTGCCGCGGAGCAGACGGCCTATATTACTCGGACGGGCAGTTTCCCTACAGACTCTGGCAGCGTTATCTGGAGTTTTTCGACGAGATCGTGGTGGCGGGGCGAGTGAGACCGCTACGCCCCGGCGAACAGTTGAAAGACCTTGACTTATCGAACGGGCCGGGGGTAAGTTTTGTCGAGATTCCCAATATCAGCGGGCTGCCGACGGCGTTAATCAATCGCGTGGAGGCGAAAAGAAAGATTACCGACGTGTTGCAGGATTGCGATGCCCTCATCGTCAGGGTGGTGAGCGAGATAAGCCGGGTCGCTTACCAAGTCGCTGAAGAAATGCGCAAACCATGGGCGGTAGAAATCACTGCATGTACCTTCGATTGTCTTTGGTATCACGGTAGCTGGCAGGGCAAAGCGTATGCTCCCCTAGCCGCCTATTTGGCTAGAAGGATGATTAGCAAAGCACCTTTCGCCTTTTATGTCACCAAGGAATTCCTCCAGCGCCGCTACCCTTGCTTGGGCGTAACAGTTGGGTGTTCCGATGTTCAGCTGATTGATCGCGATGAAGGAATACTCACGGAGAGACTGGCAAGTTTCAGCCAATTAAGAAGCCCTTTCCGCATCGGCCTCATAGGTTCACTGGCCCATGGCCAGAAGGGCGTTGATACGTCTCTGGAGGCTCTGGGACTAATTAAAGACCAACTTCCACCCTTCCAATTTCTAGTGCTCGGCGGCGGCGACCCGACGCGCTGGAAAAAACTTGCGAACGAACACGGTGTAGGGGACCGGACCGAGTTCTGCGGAGTTTTGCCCAGCGGAACGGCGGTAAACGAATGGCTCGATGGTATAGATATTTACATCCAGCCGAGCTATATCGAAGGATTGCCAAGAGCGCTTGTCGAGGCCATGAGCCGGGGGTGTCCGGCGCTCGGCTCCAGTGCGGGCGGCATCCCGGAACTTCTGGAGCCCGAGTGCATCCACCAGCCGGGTGACAGTCGGACGTTGGCCGCACTTCTGGAGCGGGCCATAAACGATAAAGGTTGGCGGGCCAGGCATGCCGAGGCAAATTTTCGCAAGGCCGCGCAGTATGACCACGTGGTGCTCGATCCGATCAGACGCCGCTTTTGGTTAAATTTTAAAGACTATTGCCGAAAAACGTAAAGCTGGGCTGCCGGTATTTCGAGGGATTGCCGTAACACCAATAGGCACCCAGCGTGCAGTCCGTCCGGCTTTACTAGTGACATCACGCCATGCTCATCATCAACACTGCGACGACGCTCGTGACACCTTTTCATGTCTGGGACGACGTACCAGGTCGCACTGTGCAGAGGGTTTCGATAATCGACCCTGTCATCGAAGAGGGGCGGGGCAAAAGCGCCGATCTTGAAGCTGTAAAGCCTTATATCCGCTATACGGGAAAGTAGAGGACGCGACGATGAAGGCCGAAATCATCTCGACGATCGACGACAATTCAATTCCCCAGTCTATCTGGGACAAACTGCAGGCCGGCGGCAGCAGCGATACTCCCTTTCAAAACCGTTACTGGCTACTGGCCTGGCTGAGAACGGTCGGAACAAATACAAAGCCTTTCTTCATCAAGCTCACAGAGGGTGAACAAATTGTCGGCATAATCCCGCTGGTCATTGATTCGTCCTCGGTCGGGCCCCTTAATTTTCGCCTTTTGCGGTTTGCCGGCCAGTCGAACGCCGACTACGGTGACTTTCTGCTGGGGGAAGACAAAGAAGCTTGCATAAAGACGACGCTGTCATTCATCCTCGCCCACGCCCATCTTTGGGATGTCGCCGTCTTCGAACACCTGTGCGAAACTTCCCCCAACCTGGCTGCTTTTCGGAAAATCCTGGAGGCGGCGGTGGTGCCGCACGATGCCGCGGTCCACGGCGTTTTGCCGTACGCCGGGATCGGCTCTTCTTTCGACGAATACTGGCGCAGGAAATCGCGCAATATGCGCAACGATATTGCCAGCAAAGGCCGCCATCTCGAACAGCAGGGAAAAGTGACATTCAAACGCAACCAAGGTTACGAAGCCTTACAAGTATTCGACTCATTTACCGCGATGCTGAAAGCAGGTTATGCTGCCAAGAGCAGCTTTGAGTCCATCGCGACGTTCGAACAGGAGAAGAGTTTCCTCGCCGCCCTCCTGAGAGAAGCTCAGTTAGCGCCGCTTATCCACTTTTCCAGTCTGAACCTCGATGACGTTCCCATCGCCTATCATTTCGGCTTTGTGGACAGCCGGGCTTATTACGATTACAAAACCTGCTACTCGTCCCAGTATGCGCGGTGCTCGCCCGGCATGCTGCTGGTTAAAGAATTGATGCTGGACTGCGAACAATCCAGCATCGGGACGGTCGACTTTCTATTAGGCGATGAACCTTATAAATATCGCTGGGCTAATGGCGAACGCAAGTCTTTCAATATCCGGGTATTTCATAAAGGCTGGAAGTCGCGCCTCCTCCGCCTGTGGCTTGCCGGCATCAGGCCGTGGCTGAAAAAAAGCGGTATGCTCGTCAATCTTGTCAATAAAGTGCGCCGGCTGCGCAACATGATAAATAGCTTCATTTGATTCCATGTCCTGTTTTTATCAAGGGAGGTCTAGGCAGATGCACGACCGCTCTCACCCTCTTAGGGTTCTGCATGTCGTAGAAAGAATGGTCCGCGGCGGAGTCGAAACATGGCTTACGCACATGCTCCGCACCATGGACCGCAAGGAAGTTCATAACGATGTCCTCGTCCATCTGCGGGAACCGGGCGAATACGATGAAGAGATAACCGCCTTGGGAGCGAAGATATTTATCTGTCCCCATGACGGCAACCCTATCGTCTATGCCGTCAGGTTGGCAAAAATATTGCGCCAAAACCCGTACGATGTTGTTCATAGCCACTTGCATCATTTCAGTGGCTTGGTATTGCTTATCGCCCGGCTGTCGGGCGTCTCGGTACGGATTGCTCACAGTCACACCGACACGACGGTGGTCGATGCGGGCGCCTCTTTTGACCGTCGGCTGTATATGCGACTAATGAAATGGCTGATCGACCGCTGGGCAACAGCAGGGATAGCCGTCAGCGCTAACGCTGCATCGGCACTCAGAAATGGCGTATCCTGTCAATTGAAGTGGCAAATTGTTCCTTGCGGCATCGACCTGTCCCCGTTTGCGCTGCTGCTTGACAAATCCCCGCAACGGCAGAGACTATGCATCCCCGACGCTGCGATGGTAGTCGCCCATGTGGGAAATTTCACCGCTGCCAAGAATCACCGCTTCTTGCTCCAGGTATTCGCCGAACTGATCAAAATTAAACCGGACAGCTACCTCCTACTTGTCGGCGACGGGGACTTGCGCGGTGAAACAGAAGCCCTCGCCGCATCGCTAGCTATTGCCGGCCAGGTTCGTTTTCTCGGCCGACGGGCCGATGTGCCTGCTATCCTCGCAGCGGCCGACGTATTCCTGTTCCCCTCCGCTTTCGAAGGGCTGGGCCTTGCCGCCATCGAGGCCCAGGCCTCTGGCCTGCCGGTTATTATTGCCGATACCGTGCCGGCCGAGGTTGAGGCCGTCCCCGGCCTGCTCAGCTGGCTGTCCCTTTCCCAGCCGCCGGCGGTCTGGGCCAAAGCGTGCTTGCAGGCTCATGAGGAACAGGCGCCCCCCCCTCAGGCCGAATGCCTGCGGACCATAGGCGGCACTATGTTTAATATCCTGAACAACATTTGCGCCATCGAAGCCATTTATCGCCATAAGACCGGGCTGAACCAGGTCTCGCCGGTTAGCCATAGCGGGAGGTGATGACCGTGGCCGCTTTTTTCGAAAAAATGTTCACCTATCCGCGTTGGTTAATAGCCTATCGGCGGAAAAGGCCTTTCGCCATTCCTTTCGACAACAGCGGGTTCACGGTTATCGTGCCTCCCCCCGGGAGCTACTACGCCGACCCTTTCATCCTGAAAAACCAAGGACGGAATTATCTCTTTTTCGAAGAATTCTCTTTCGTCACGCGCAAAGGCTGCATCAGCTTCGTGGAGATCGAAGCCGACGGCAACCCCACCCCTCCTGAGAAGGTTCTGGAGCGGGACTATCACCTTTCTTACCCCTGCGTATTTGCGGTGGACGGCCAGCTCTACATGATCCCCGAAACCAGCGGCAATAGTACGATTGAACTTTACGCGGCCAAAAACTTCCCCGGCGAATGGACCCTGGTGCAGGTGCTCATGAAAGATTTCAACGCCAACGACACCACCGTATGGTTTGCTGACGGGAAAGTTTGGCTGTTCACCAATATCCTCGCGACCGGTGGGCGCCCGTACACCGACCTCCACCTTTTCTACGCCGATTCCCTTTTTGAAGAATGGCATGCTCATCCGCTCAACCCCGTGATTAGTAATATAAATACGGCAAGGCCGGCCGGAAAGCTTTTCCGCCACAACGGCGAAATCATAAGACCTGGCCAAAACTCATTGCTCAGCTACGGGCATGCCCTCGTTTTCAACCAAGTCACCTGCCTGACCGAGAACGACTATCGCGAAACAGTCCTGGAACAGGTCGAACCCGACTGGCTCCCTGGCTGCCAAAGCTGTCATACATACAACGCCAACGAAGACTGGGAAGTAATCGACGGCGAAATCGTATCCCGGGACTTGCTCAAGCCATGCCGCAAAGTCGCGTCCTACCTCTACCAGTTGGGGCGCCAATAATTACTGTCCGCGAAATCTCCGTAAAAGTAGGTGTTACCCAACGCTCAACCACCGATTGCTGCTTGCCATACTTCTGACGCTGTTGCCTGCGTAATTGGCGACCAGAAAAATGGAAGGAAAGGCGACGATAAAGTTATCCAAATCCGTCGTTCATTTCAAATATATTGCCGCGGCTTTAGGCATCGCTGACGGCCTCACCGTCCCAACGGGACCGTCAACCCCGTCGCCAGCGTCCGTCGGTCGCCGTACAGCCACCACCCTGCCTGTCCGTTTCCCAGCCGTCCGCCTGCCGTAAGTGCCGGCCCGTTCGTCCCCCACCCCACCCCGAGATTATAACGGGGCCGGGGTGGTGTTTTTCTTCCCTGCTTTCCCTCATCGCCTTTTCACCCTCCAAATCTCGCATATTCCCGGCCTCCCCGGTCGAACGAAAAGACCGCCCTCCCCAGGGCGGTCCCTCTCACACTACTATCATATCACACTTTTTCGCCTCTTAGTCCACTAGAAGTCCACTCAGGGTCCACTACGAAAATTTTTTTTGCTATTCTCTTCAATTTCTTCCTTTCCTTAGATGATTTATTCCGCTTTCCAGCATCGCTGCATCTCTATCCGTGGCAGCCCTTCGTTCGTATCCGTCCATACGAACTCGTCCAATATCCGCAGATACCGGGGGACGAGTCCATCGCTGAAAGAAGCCCGATAGTGGCTCATCACGCAGAAAAACAGATTGCCATGCTGCCCGACCGCTATTGTCCCGATCGGTATCCGTTTCGTGCCCATCTTATACCAGTCGGCCGTAAATTTCAGCTCGTAGAGTGCCCAAGGGAAGTATTTTTCTTCCTGGTCGCGCTTCTCCCATCCTGACCGCTTCATCAGTTCATTGATGATTTGCCTCGTCTGCTCCTTCGTCGTCCCCTGCGGGAAAACAAAAATAGTAGCATACGCTTGATACCGTTTGTCTCCCTCGCCGCGGCTCAACCAGAACCTTATCCCCGTCCCCTCCGGCCCGCTAAAACGTTCTGTCTCCATATCGTGGGGGACATATGTTGTAGCTGCCAAAATTAAATGCCCGAAAGCTGACGGGATTGCCTGACCGAAAATTGCTGGGTATAATGGCCATATCAATCTGAAAAAGGAAAAGACGTCTCTGTTTGGTGTACTGTTGCCCCACAACAGTACCAGAGACG